>NZ_JAWNEU010000016.1:0-83784 GCF_034107645.1 Enterobacter sp. 118C5
TAGTTAATAATCAACTTGAGTGTGATTCATAATAAAAATAATTATTATTTTCAGCCCCTCCATTATGGAGGAGCAATAATAGTATAGTTTTCCTGTATTCCTAACGATCCAGTTAGGCTTAGAGAAATCTAATTATGAAGCACTCCTGAGAGCAACCCTTCCAACTTTATCAATATAATCCGCATACCACTGCATCATCTCTCTCCTGCCTTCCAAATACAGCGCATGGTTGTACGTCCCGCGAATCGCATTCTTATCGACATGCGCAAGCTGGGTTTCAATCCATGCGGTATTGAACCCTTCCTCATGCAAAATCGTACTCATCGTGTGGCGGAAACCATGCCCCGTTACCTTCCCCGTGTACCCAATCCGCTTAAACACCTGATTAATACTCGCTTCGCTCATTGTTTTGCGGGGATCATTCCTCCCAGGAAACACCAGAGGATATTGCCCAGACATCACTTTGAGCTGCTGTACGATCTCCAGCGCTTGGGTAGAGAGGGGCACCAGGTGAGGCCGTTTCATCTTCATGCGCTCTGCAGGTATTTCCCACACCGCTTTTTCAAGATCAAACTCACTCCAGAAAGCACCTCGAAGCTCACCGGTGCGAACCCCCGTAAGGATCAGCAAACGTGCGGCAAGAACAACCAGCGGGCTGCCTGTATAGCCAGAAAGAGCTTTAAAGAAATCTGGTAACTCCTCAACGGTAAGGAAGGGATAATGCTTCGATTCATGCCCTGACATCGCGCTGGTTAGATCCGCAGCCGGATTGTATTCCGCACGACCGGTAACTATGGCGTAGCGAAAGACTTCGCTGCAGCGCTGGCGAACTTTCTTGGCCTTCTCTGTCGCACCACGGCTTTCCATTCGACGCAGTACATTCAACAGAACAAGAGGCTTAATTTCATTGACTGGCTGCTGACCGATATAGGGAAAAATATCTTTATTTAAAGCTTCGATAATGTCCGATGCATACCCTTCTGACCATCTGCTCACCTTCGTACCGTGCCACTCAAGCGCCACAGACTGGAACGTATTATTGAGCTGCACATCACGAACCAGCTTTTCTTCTTTCTTGGCAAACGATGGATCGATACCCTCGGCCAGCTTTTTCTTGGCTTCATCGCGTAGTGCCCTCGCTTGAGCAAGGGACACTGCCGGATAAACGCCAAAAGCCATACGCTTCTCTTTTCCATTGAAGCGATATTTCATTCGCCAGTATCGAGAACCAGAGGGAACGACTTCAAGATACAAACCAGCGCCATCTGCCAGCTTATAGGCTTTCTCTCTGGGTTTAGCTGCATCTACCTGTCGCGCATTTAGCTTCATTGGGGGCATCTCCCTGGACCGAACACAGAATGCCCCCACTTATGCCCCCAACTGTAACTTGATTCCGGTTGAGTCCAGTTGATAACAGGAGATAAAATACGGGCTATAAACCGCAGTATACGGGCTTTTAGTTGATTTCGATAGACTTGGGAAGAGTTTGAAATGGTGCCGATAATAGGAGTCGAACCTACGACCTTCGCATTACGAATGCGCTGCTCTACCAACTGAGCTATATCGGCCCTGAGAGGCCGGTTACGAATGTAACCACGGGGCAAAAGGTTAGATCTATCCGGGTGATGCGTCAATGCCCTTTTGAATCAAACGGCTATTTTTGCATCACCCGTGATTATTTACGCACGAATCGTATCGTCACCGAAGCCGATCCACTTGTAGGTGGTCAGCGCTTCAAGGCCCATCGGACCGCGCGCGTGCAGTTTTTGCGTGCTGACCGCCACTTCTGCACCTAGTCCGAACTGGGCGCCGTCGGTGAAGCGGGTAGAGGCGTTCACATATACCGCGGAGGAATCCACTTCGTTCACGAAGCGATCGGCATTGCGCAGCGTGCGCGTCAGGATGGCGTCAGAGTGCTGCGTGCCGTGTTCACGAATGTGCGCAATGGCGTCGTCGAGATCCGCAACCATTTTCACGTTCAGATCCAGCGACAGGAACTCGTCGTCGTACTGCTCCGCTTTTACGGGAACCACGTTAGCCGGGCCACCCTGGAGCAGCGCGAGGGCGCTGGCATCAGCGTGCAGCGTCACCCCGCTCTCCGCCATCTGCTTGCTCAGAGCAGGCAGGAAGGCGCTCGCAATCCCCTGGTGCACCAGCAGCGTTTCCACGGTGTTACAGGTGCTTGGACGCTGGGTTTTCGCGTTGACGATAATCTTCAGCGCTGGCTCAATTTCGGCGCTGTCGTCCACCACGATATGGCATACGCCGATACCGCCCGTGATGACCGGAATGGTAGACTGCTCGCGGCACAGCTTGTGCAGGCCCGCGCCACCGCGTGGGATCAGCATGTCGATGTATTTGTCCATGCGCAGCATCTCGTTGACCAGAACACGGTCAGGACTCTCAATCGCCTGCACGGCCCCCGCCGGCAAGCCGCACTCTTCCAGCGCCTGCTGGATGACTTTCACCGTCGCGGCGTTGGTGCGCCAGGTCTCTTTCCCGCCGCGCAGAATGGCGGCGTTACCGGTTTTCAGGCACAGGGAAGCGACGTCGACCGTCACGTTTGGTCGGGCTTCGTAAATCACGCCGATGACGCCGAGCGGCACGCGGCGACGCTCCAGACGCAAACCGCTGTCGAGCAGCCCACCGTCAATCACCTGCCCTACCGGGTCGGCCAGATTACAAACCTGACGGACATCGTCGGCGATGCCTTTCAGGCGTTCCGGGGTCAGGGCCAGGCGGTCGAGCATCGCTTCGCTCAGGCCGTTTCGACGCGCTTCCAGGAGATCCTGCTCGTTGGCCAGCAAAATATCCTGAGACTGTGCTTCCAGATAATCAGCGATTTTTTCCAGCACGCGGTTTTTCTCGCGGCTGGAAAGGAGCGCCAGTTTGTAAGAGGCGGCCTTCGCGGCTGCGCCCATTTGTTCCAGCATGTTCTGGCTCCTTAACGAATAATCATGTCATCGCGATGCACGGCAACCGGGCCGTATTCATAGCCCAGAATGGCGTCGATCTGCTGCGAGTGGTGGCCCGCAATGCGGCGCAGGGCATCGCTGTTATAGCGGCTTACGCCGTGGGCGATGTCGCGACCTTCAAGGTTACGGATGCGGATCACTTCACCACGGGAGAAGTTGCCTGTCACGCTTTTAATTCCTTTAGGAAGCAATGAACTCCCGCGTTCCAGAATCGCCGCCGTCGCGCCTTCATCAACGGTGAGTTCACCGGCAGGCGGTGCACCAAAGATCCAGCGCTTGCGGTTTTCCAGCGGGGATTCCTGGGCGTGGAAGCGGGTGCCGACGGAGACGCCTTCCATCACGTCGCCAATCACGCCAGGGCGGCTGCCCGCCGCGATAATGGTGTCGATCCCGGCACGGCAGGCCACGTCAGCGGCCTGAAGCTTAGTGCCCATGCCACCCGTCCCCAGGCCTGAAACGCTGTCACCGGCGATGGCGCGCAGGGCATCGTCGATGCCGTGAACGTCGGCAATCAGTTCGGCTTCCGGGTTGGAGCGCGGGTCGGCGGTAAAGAGTCCCTGCTGATCGGTCAGCAGCAGCAATTTATCGGCACCGGCCAGAATCGCGGCCAGCGCAGAAAGGTTATCGTTATCGCCCACTTTGATTTCAGCGGTGGCAACGGCATCGTTTTCGTTAATAACGGGAACAATATTGTTGTCCAGCAGCGCGCGAAGGGTATCGCGCGCGTTCAGGAAGCGCTCCCGGTCTTCCATATCCGCACGCGTCAGCAGCATCTGCCCAACGTGAATACCGTAGATGGAGAACAGCTGTTCCCAGAGTTGAATGAGTCGGCTTTGTCCCACGGCGGCCAGCAGCTGTTTAGAGGCGATCGTCGCGGGGAGTTCGGGGTAGCCCAGGTGTTCACGCCCGGCGGCAATTGCCCCGGAGGTCACAATCACAATACGGTGCCCTGCGGCATGCAGCTGAGCGCACTGACGTACAAGCTCAACAATGTGGGCGCGATTTAGGCGGCGCGATCCGCCTGTTAACACACTGGTACCGAGTTTTACCACCAGCGTCTGGCTGTCACTCATGATTCTCTGCCGTTCAACGATAAGGGAAAGTAATGTCGAACGAACGTTTTAACAGGAGTCAGCCCGGTTGCCAACTGCCTTAGTGCATCACCAGGCACTTTGTTGCGCGGGATCAGGAAGCGTAGCGGCAGAATTTGACAAATTTATTACCGTAATAATAAATCACAGTTTTTTAAAATTATTCTTAGTTTGTCATAAAAGTTTCATTCCAGAACGATAAAACCCTTCCTGTTTTTTCACGGGACTTAAGCATCAGCTTATCGTCCAGCGAATTTTTAAAGCGCGTTTATAAGACAGGATCGAAAATGAAAAAGAGCACTCTGGCATTAGTGGTTATGGGCGTGGTGGCTTCCGCATCTGTTCACGCAGCAGAAGTTTATAATAAAAACGGTAATAAACTGGACGTGTACGGCAAAGTGAAAGCTATGCACTATATCAGTGATGATGACACCAAAGATGGTGACCAGACTTACGTTCGTTTCGGTTTTAAAGGCGAAACCCAGATTAACGATCAGCTGACGGGCTACGGCCGTTGGGAAGCAGAATTTGCAGGTAACAAAGCGGAGAGCGACTCCTCGCAGAAAACACGTCTGGCATTTGCTGGTCTGAAGCTGAAAGACTTTGGCTCTCTGGATTACGGTCGTAACCTGGGTGCGCTTTATGACGTCGCGGCATACACCGATATGTTCCCTGAGTTCGGCGGTGACGGCCTGGCACAGACCGACAACTTCATGACGAAACGTGCCTCCGGACTGGCCACCTACCGCAATACCGACTTCTTCGGCATGGTAGACGGTCTTGATATGACCCTGCAATATCAGGGCAAAAACGAAAACCGCGACGTGAAAAAGCAGAACGGTGACGGCTTTGGTACGTCTCTGGCCTATGACTTTGGCGGCAGCGATTTCTCCGTCATTGGTGCTTATGCTAGCTCCGATCGCACCAACGAGCAGAACCTACTGGCGCGCGGTGAAGGTAAAAAAGCCGAGGGCTGGGCAACCGGTCTGAAATATGACGGCAACGATATTTACCTGGCCACTATTTATTCTGAAACCCGCAATATGGCCCCTATCTCAGGTGGTTTTGCTAATAAAGCGCAAAACTTCGAAGTGGTTGCACAATATCAGTTTGACTTTGGTCTGCGCCCATCCGTGGGTTATGTACAGTCCAAAGGTAAAGATATCGAAGGCATTGGCGACGAAGATATCGTGAAATACATTGACGTGGGCGCCACGTATTACTTCAACAAAAACATGTCCGCGTTTGTTGATTATAAAATCAACCAGATTGACGACGATAATAAACTGGGCGTGAGCAGCGATGATATCGTTGCGCTGGGTGTGACGTATCAGTTCTAAGATTATCCAAATAAGAAAATCCCGGCAGATAAGCCGGGATTTTTTTTGCCCAGGATAAATGCAGTCTGCTGCCCTCACCCCGGCCCTCTCCCACAGGAGAGGGAGAAGACCATTACGCGGTCAGCTTCACCGCTTCGCTGGAAAAGTCATCCGCTGGCTCGAACTTAAGGTCCAGAGTGGCCAGCAGCGCGCTCGCTTTGTCGTGGAACTCTTTCAGGGTATATTCCAGGCGATCGATCACTTCCTGATCTTTGATGGTAGTGGCCTGCCAGTTGCCGTCTTTGTTAAACAGGCCAAACTGGTAGCTATACGTAAAACGTTTCTCCTCTGCTTCCATTTCCATCCACCAGCCCCAGAATTCACGTTTTTCGGGTGCAGGCTTCACGTTGACGCAAACAGCCAGGCAGTCGAAAAAAAAGCGATTCTCTTCACACTGCTCTTCTCGAATATACGGGCCAAGAGCCATAAATTTCTTAATCAGCCTACTTTTCGGGTGTCCACTCGGTAACGTCATTGCGATCTCCTTTTGTGAAGCCACTGTTTTACCAAACCAGCGAAATTTAGCAATCTATTAACACACTCTCTGGGCGATCCAGCGCGTGATCTCTTTCAAGGCTTTGTCAAAATTCTGATACACCGGGCTGAACGGCACCTCAAGCAATTTGCCATCCGCAGATGACGAAGTGATTAAGCGCGACTCTTCCTCCGGGCTGAACGGATCGTTTTTCCAGAAACCGGAAAGCATCGGCGTCGGGCAGCGGCGTCCAAGCAACCCTTGCGTTTTTAACGAGTAACGATTGAGTTCAACGCGCAGCGCTTCGTCTGAGGCATCATGCATGCCAAGGCGGCTGGCAAGGACGTCCAGATACATCTCCGGCACGCTCCCCTGACGGACAGGATCGCTGAGCAGGGCATGAACCACCGGCCCCAGACAGGCGACAGCTTTCAGACGTGAAGATTCAAGGTAAGCCAGACGCACAGCGACGTTCGCCCCAAAACGGAAGCCAAATGCGGCGACGCGGGTGTGGTCAACCCACGGAACATTTTCCAGCGCTTTAAGCGCATGCTGGTGCAGCAGGCTCGAATCCTGCGTTAACTTCCACTTCGACGAGAACCCAATAGAAGGCATATCGAGCGTCAGCATCGCGATCCCTTTTGGTGCGAAGTAGCGCTCATACAGGCTGTAATAGTCGATTTGCAGGGAATCCAGCCCGCCGCACATGAGCACGGTCGGGAACGGGCCGTCGCCTTCAGGCATGTGCAGGAACCCGGTGACGGGCGCACCGCCCGGAACGGCGAACTCAAGCTCGCGCATCTGACCCGGCAGGCGTTGAGCCGCCTCCTCATAGGCACGATTTGCCAGCGCCTGAGCCTGCTCGGCCAGCTCATCCCCTTTCAAATGCGGATAGGCGGCGATGGCGTAGAGGTTGGCCGCATGCAGCCAGTGCTTGCCGCTTCGCGTGGCATCCTCCTCCTGGCTGGCTTTTTGCTGCCAGAGCATCGCCTGTTTAGACCATTCGTAGATCCAGTTCCCGCCCCGGTAGCCCACCACCGTGTCGTAGAGCTCGCTGTCGGTACGCTCCGACTCGCTCATCACGATACGCGCCTGCACGTCGAGAATTTCACGGGGGTCTATACCGCGCCAGATCCACATCAGGCGGTTAATCATGCGATACCAGTGGGGCACGTTTTTACCGTCTAACGCAGACTGGACGGCAGGCATGGTACCCGGATTAAACCGACGGACCAGCGTCGACGTTTCAGGGTGTTTGAAACGGGGTTTGAAGAGAGTCTCGGTGAGATTCGCCTGCGTCATTGCGTTGCCTCCATGGATACGTCATATAGTGCCCATTGTAACGCGTGGCGGGATAAAAAGAACAACGCCCGGCATAGCCGGGCGTGTAAAGTTACGTACTGAAATTAACGGCCTGAAATAGGCGGTACGAAGACCACGCCCATATCCCACGGCTGTTCAATCCAGGTATCCTGCGGGATATCAATGACGTAATCGTCAACCAGTGGGCGACCCGCTGGCTTAGCGAAGATCGTCACGAAGTGCGCTTTTGGATACATTTCGCGAATAGCGACCGCAGTACCGCCGGTGTCCACCAGATCGTCGATAACGATGAAGCCTTCACCGTCGCCTTCAGCGCGTTTCAGCACTTTCAGCTCACGCTGGTTGTCATGGTCATAGCTGGAGATGCAGACGGTATCGACATGACGAATACCCAGCTCGCGTGCCAGCAGCGCCCCCGGTACCAGACCGCCACGGCTGACGGCAATAATGCCTTTCCACTGTTCGGAAGGCATCAGACGCGCAGCCAGTTTGCGTGCGTGAATCTGCAACATGTCCCAGGTGACGACGTATTTTTCGCTCATGTGAAGTGTCCCAGCCTGTTTTTATACGGCTTAAAAAGTGTTCGAGGGGGAAATAGGTTGCGCGAGATTATAGAGATCTGGCGCACTAAAAACCAGTGTTTAGCGCTCCCTGCCTGAGTTTTTACATGCTTTATGCTACCAGCCAGCAGAGAAAGTGGTATTCTCAGTTGCATCTCGCAAGCCCGTCTTGTGGTAACTATTAACCTGCTAACCCTGTGGCCTGCAACCCTGTTTGCAGCGCCTCGACAAGGAGACTTATCGTGTCTGAACTGTCTCAATTATCTCCGCAGCCGCTGTGGGATATTTTTGCCAAAATTTGCTCCATTCCACACCCTTCCTACCATGAAGAACAGCTTGCCGAACATATTATGGGTTGGGCGAAGGAAAAAGGCCTGCACGCTGAGCGCGACCAGGTTGGCAACATTCTGATCCGCAAACCGGCTACCGCAGGCATGGAAAGCCGTAAACCGGTTGTGCTGCAGGCGCACCTGGACATGGTGCCACAGAAAAACAACGACACCGTTCACGACTTCACTAAAGACCCAATCCAGCCTTACATCGACGGCGACTGGGTAAAAGCGCGCGGCACCACCCTGGGCGCGGACAACGGCATCGGTATGGCCTCTGCGCTGGCGGTGCTGGCAGACGACAGCGTTGAGCATGGCCCGCTGGAAGTGCTGCTGACCATGACCGAAGAAGCGGGCATGGACGGCGCGTTCGGCCTGCAGGCGAACTGGCTGCAGGCAGATATCCTGATTAACACCGACTCCGAAGAAGAAGGTGAGATCTACATGGGCTGCGCGGGTGGGATTGATTTTATCTCCACCCTGCCGCTGTCCCGCGAAGCGATTCCTGCGGGCTTCCAGACCTTCAAGCTGACGCTGAAAGGGCTGAAAGGCGGTCACTCCGGCGGTGATATTCATCTGGGCCTGGGTAACGCCAACAAACTGCTGGCGCGCTTCCTGGCGGGCCACGCGGCCGAGCTGGACCTGCGTCTGGTGGACTTCAACGGCGGCACCCTGCGCAACGCGATCCCACGCGAAGCCTTTGCCACCGTGGCGGTGCCAGCGGCGAAAGCGGACGAGCTGAAAAAGCTCTCCAGCGTCTACCTGGATATCCTGAAAAACGAACTGTCGGCGAAAGAGAAAAACCTGACCGTGGTGCTGGAATCCGTGTCTACGGATAAAGCCGCGCTGACCGCGCAGTCTCGTGATACGTTCGTTCAGCTGCTGAACGCGACGCCAAACGGCGTTATTCGCAACTCTGACGTGGCGAAAGGCGTGGTGGAAACCTCTCTGAACGTGGGCGTGGTTACCATGAGCGACGACAGCGCGGAAATTATCTGCCTGATCCGCTCCCTTATCGACAGCGGTAAAGAGTATGTAGTAAGCATGCTGGAATCTCTGGGTGCGCTGGCGGGCGCGAAAACGTCTGCAAAAGGCAGCTATCCGGGCTGGCAGCCGGATGCAAGTTCTCCGGTAATGGCGCTGGTGCGTGAAACTTATCAGCGTCTGTTCAACAGCACCCCAAACATCCAGGTGATCCACGCGGGTCTGGAATGTGGCTTGTTCAAGAAGCCGTATCCGGACATGGACATGGTTTCCATCGGGCCAACCATTACCGGTCCACACTCGCCGGATGAGCAGGTTCATATCGAAAGCGTCGGCCATTACTGGACGCTGCTGACGGAACTGCTGAAGGCGATTCCTGCGAAGTAATACCCTCACCCCAGCCCTCTCCCTCAAGGGAGAGGGTGAACAACCTGGTGCCACCGGGCTATTACAATCCCAAAACCAACTGACGTTCTAACTGCGGGTCCAGTAATGTGACATGCAGTCCCACAAGCCGAACTCCCCTTCCGCCCCGCCGCTCTTCCCACGCCTTTTTCGCCGTTGCAATGAGATCTTCTTTGTTCAGGCGCGGCCAGACGTGCTCCTGCGTTGTCTGTTGAAAGTCGTTAAATTTCAGTTTTATGCCCTGTCGGGCAATCAGTAAATCAGGCTTTACTTTGATCAGGCGTCGTTCCAGCTCCGGATAGAGCTGTTCCGTAATAATGGTTTCGCATTCCGACCAGTCATGGATGTCTTCGCTCAGCGTGCGCTCAACCCCGACCGATTTACGTAACCGTTCGCTGCTTACGCTGCGCTCATCGATGCCCTGGCTGCGCTCCCACAGCACGCGGCCAAACTTCCCAAAGCGCTTGAGCAGCATCGCCAGGTCGCTTCGCTGCACGTCTTCGCAGGTACGTAACCCCATACTTTCCAGCTTCGCGGCGGAGACTTTACCTACGCCGGGAATTTTGCCAAGCGGCAGCGTTTTTAAAAACGCCGGGACCTCTTCAGGGGTGATGACGTACTGGCCGTTGGGTTTATTTAAATCGGAAGCGATTTTGGCGAGAAATTTTACCGGCGAGACGCCTGCCGATGCGGTGAGATTCAGCTCGTTAAAAATGGTCTGGCGGATCTCCTGCGCCATCAGGGTAGCGGAGCCATGACAGTGCAGGCTATCGGTGACATCCAGATAGGCTTCGTCCAGCGAAAGCGGTTCAATCAGTGAGGTGTAGCGGGAGAAAATTTCCCGAATATGGTTTGAGGCTTCTTTATAGGCGTCAAAGCGCCCGGGCAAAAGAGTGAGGTGCGGACACAGTTTCAGCGCCATCGCCGTCGGCATGGCGCTGCGCACGCCAAATTTGCGTGCAGGGTAATTGGCGGTGCTGATCACACCGCGCTGAACGCGGCTGCCGCCAATGGCGATGGGAATATCCCGCAGCGCCGGGTTGTCACGCATCTCCACTGCGGCAAAAAAGCAGTCCATATCGACATGGATTATTTTGCGCATCGGTCATACCACACATGTATTTATATACAGTATAACAAAAGGTAAAAAATGCGTCAGCTATTTTCCTTACTCACGGCTGTCATATAAATGTGTTACAAACATTCGTAATAAAGCCTTTATATACATATATTTAGGGAATTAATGGAGGGTAATCATTCATGAAGAAAATTCTATCGATTTCGCTACTGTTTCTGGCGAGTGCTGCATCAGCAAATCCAGAAATCATCGCTCATCGGGGTGGCACTGCGGATGCACCTGAAAACACTCTGCCAGCCATTAAGCTCGCGCTCGAAAACAAAGCAGATATCGTCTGGATAACCGTGCAGCTAAGTCGGGATGGCGTACCGGTTCTCTATCGACCAGCCGATCTGAAAGCGTTAACCAATCTGCAGGGGAAGGTGTCACAGTATACCGCTGAAGAACTGGCAAAGGCGGATGCCAGCATGAAGTGGAAAGATAAGGGCCTGCCGGAAAACCTGCTTAATTCCCCGATACCGACGCTGAAGTCGGTACTGAGCGCCTGGCCAGACACGCGATTTTTCATTGACATCAAATCGCCGGATGCCGATCCGGCGACCATGAGCAACGCGCTGCTTAACGTATTGAAAGAGACCAACAGCTTGAATCGGGTTCGCGTCTATTCAACCGAAGATCGCTATATGGAAGCATTGCCTGCCGAAATCCCCCGCTTTGTCACACGCAGCGAAACCCGCACGCGTCTGGCCACGATTTCGCTGAGCCACGAATGTCTGCCTCCTTCACAAAAAATGGACGATTACTGGTATGGGCTTGAGTTAAACCGAAAAGTAGAGGTGGTTGAGAAATTCACCTTAGGCGAAGGTGTCTCTCCTGCAATATTAACGTGGGACAAAGAGGCCGTTGATTGCTTCCGCTCTCAGGGCAATGCCCATCTGATTTTTATCGGCGTGAACTCTGAAGAGGATTACCAGAAGGCGAAAACACTGGGTGCCGAAGGGGTTCTTGTGGACTCGCCAGCCAAAGCCAAAAGCTGGAAATAAATGAAAAAGGCCGCAAGAAGCGGCCTTTTTCTAGATGATCCTCTGCTGGTCCCGAGCCATCCGCTTTTTACGCGCATCGCACGGTTCCGGGCAGTCGCACACCTTTTCCATTCCGATGGAAGAGATACCTCCACAGCTGCCCTGAATGCTTTTACGCTTGATGATCCAGCCTAAAGACATACCGAAGATCACCAGCAAAAACACCGCAAAGGTTGCCAGAAAGGTCAGCATAATCAGCCTCCAAAATCATCAAGGAGGATGTTCTCATCTTCCACGCCGAGATCTTTCAGCATCTTGATCACGGCGGCGTTCATCATTGGCGGACCACACATATAGAACTCGCAGTCTTCCGGCGCCGGGTGCTGTTTGAGGTAGTTTTCATACAGCACGTTGTGAATGAACCCCGTATAGCCCGTCCAGTTATCTTCCGGCTGCGGATCGGAGAGCGCCACGTGGAAGGTAAAGTTCGGATTCTCACGCGCCAGCTGTTCAAACTCATCATCGTAAAACATTTCGCGCAGCGAGCGCGCCCCGTACCAGAAGCTGATTTTACGCTTGCTGCCGAGACGCTTGAGCTGGTCAAAGATGTGCGAGCGCATCGGGGCCATACCCGCACCGCCGCCGATAAAGACCATTTCCGCGTCGGTATCTTTAGCAAAGAACTCACCGAACGGACCGGAGATCGTCACCTTGTCGCCTGGCTTAAGGGACCAGATATACGACGACATCACGCCCGGCGGCGCGTCAGGCACGTTTGGCGGCGGCGTGGCGATACGCACGTTGAGCATGATAATGCCCTTCTCTTCCGGGTAGTTAGCCATGGAATAGGCGCGAAGCGCGGGCTCTTTTACCTCGGAAACAAAGCGGAAGAGATTAAATTTATCCCAGTCGGCCCGGTACTCATCGGGCACGTCGAAGTCCGCATACGCCACGGTGTGCGCCGGACAATCAATCTGGATATACCCGCCTGCACGGAACGGCACGCTCTCCCCTTCAGGGACACGCAGCTTAAGCTCTTTAATGAACGTAGCTTTGTTATCGTTCGAGATAACCTCGCACTCCCATTTTTTCACGCCGAAGATCTCTTCCGGCAGCTCAATCTTCATGTTCTGACGCACCGCGACCTGGCACGCCAGGCGGCAACCCTCTTTCGCTTCACGCTTCGTGATATGCGACAGTTCAGTTGGCAGAATATCTCCGCCCCCCTCTTTCACCGTCACACGGCACTGCCCGCATGAGCCGCCTCCACCGCAGGCTGATGAGACAAAAATCCCGTTGCCCGAGAGCGTATTAAGCAGCTTGTCCCCTGCCGGAGTGCGGATCTGGTTCTGCGGATCGTCATTGATATCAATGATCACATCCCCGGAATTAACCAGCTTTGCGCGCGCCGCCAGAATCAGCCCTGACAGCACCAGTACTATCAGCGTGAACATCACCACGCCAAGAATAATTTCCATCTGTTAGCCCTTATAGCTGCACACCGGAGAAGGACATAAAGCCCAACGCCATCAGGCCGGTGGTGATAAAGGTGATCCCTAAGCCACGCAGCCCAGCGGGCACGTTGGCATATTTCATTTTTTCACGGATCCCCGCCATGGTGACAATCGCCAGCATCCAGCCGATACCGGAACCGAAGCCGTACACCACCGATTCACTGAAGTTGTAATCACGCTGCACCATAAACGAGACGCCACCAAAGATGGCGCAGTTCACCGCGATCAGCGGCAGGAAAATCCCCAGCGCGTTGTACAGCGACGGGAAATACTTATCGAGGATCATCTCCAGGATTTGTACCAGCGCCGCAATCACCCCGATGAAGGTGATGAAGTTAAGGAAGCTGAGATCAACGCCCTCCACCAGCGCGCTGTCCCGCAGCACAAAGTTGAACACCAGGTTGTTAATCGGAACCGAAAGCCCCAGCACAACGGTAACCGCCACGCCCAGGCCAAATGCCGTCGAGACCTTTTTAGAAACGGCAAGGAACGTACACATGCCCAGGAAGAAGGCGAGCGCCATGTTTTCAACAAACACCGCGCGCACAAATAAACTCAGGTAATGAGCCATTGTCGGTTACTCCTTTTCCTGCTGTTCAGGCTTCAACGTACGAATCAGCCAGATCAGCAAACCGATAATGAAAAACGCGCTTGGGGCCAGCAGGAACAGGCCGTTCGGCAGATACCAGCCGCCGTTCTGGACCGTATCCAGCACCTGAACGCCAAACAGCTTGCCGCTGCCAATCAGCTCGCGCAGGAAACCGACCGTCAGCAGGATCACGCCGTAGCCCAGGCCGTTGCCGATACCGTCCATAAAGCTCGCCAGCGGCGGCATTTTCATGGCGTAGGCTTCAGCGCGCCCCATCACGATGCAGTTGGTGATAATCAGGCCGACAAACACCGAAAGCTGCTTCGAGGTTTCGTAGGCGAAAGCGCGCAGCAGCTGATCGACCACGATCACCAGCGAGGCGATGATCGCCATCTGCACGATGATCCTCACGCTGTTAGGGATGTGGTGGCGGATCATGGAGATAAACATGCTGGAAAACGCCGTCACCAGCGTTACCGCCATCGTCATCACCACCGCCGTTTCCAGCTTGGTGGTCACCGCCAGGGCTGAACAAACGCCCAGCACCTGCAGGGTTATCGGGTTATTGGCTAAAAGTGGGCCAATCAGCACTTTTTTAACTTCTTTCAGTTCACCCGTATCAGCCATTGTTCAGCGCTCCTTCACGTACATTTTTCAGGAAGGGACCAAAGCCCAGTTCACCCATCCAGAAATCAAAACTGTGCTGTACCCCGTTAGAGGTGAGCGTGGCGCCGGAAAGGCCGTCAACGGCAAATTCATCACCGGGACGCGCGCCTCCTTTCACCACCTTCAGCGCAGGCTGGCCGTTGTCGTCGAGCACTTTCTTACCGACAAACTGCGCACGCCAGTTAGGGTTTTCCACTTCACCACCCAGCCCCGGCGTTTCGCCCTGGTCGTAATAAGTAATGCCTTTGACCGTGCGGCCATCGGTATCCAGTGCCACAAAGGCGTACATCATTGACCACAGCCCGTTACCGTAGATCGGCAAAACCACTTCCTGCACGCGCTTTTGCTCGTCACGCACCAGGTAAATCTCCGCGATGTTGCTGCGGCGCTTAATGCCTGCCGGATCCTGAGAGGCGTCAAGCACGGTGCTCATCTGTGGATCTTTCAGCGCCAGCGCCTGGTTGTATTTCGCCGGGTCTTTATCCATCAGCTCGCCGGTTTTTAAATCCACCAGCCGCGCGGTAATGCGCTCAGCAAACACGGCCGCGACGTCGTCCTTCGTCATGCCTTCCTGCATCAGCCCGGCTACGGCCAGGATATTGCGCTGTTTATCCAGCGCGCGTTGCTCCTGCTGGAGCGGTTTTAACCCTACGGCAGAACCGGCAACCACGATGGAGCAGACCAGACACAGTACCAAAACCACCAGCAGCGTTTTGCTGATGCTGTCGTTATTTTTAATCTCAGCCACGCGCCTTCCTCCGCTTAATGTTGGCGCGCACGACCAGGTAGTCGAACAGCGGCGCAAACAGGTTGGCAAACAGAATGGCCAACATCATCCCTTCCGGATAGGCCGGGTTGACCACGCGAATCAGTACACACATCACGCCAATGAGCGCGCCGTAACACCATTTACCTCTGTCGGTAAACGAGGCCGAGACGGGATCGGTGGCCATGAACATCATGCCAAACGCAAAGCCTCCCAGCACCAGGTGCCAGTACCACGGCATGGAGAACATCGGGTTCGTGTTTGAACCAATGAGATTGAACAGCGTGGCGGTAAGCACCATGCCGAGCATAACGCCCGCAACGATGCGCCAGGACGCCACGCGGCCAAAGAGGATGATGGCCCCGCCGATTAAAATCATCAGGGTAGAGACTTCACCAATAGAGCCCGGAATGTTGCCAAGAAACGCGTCGAACCAGGTCACAGGCTGGCCGGTAGCATTGTTGACCAGCGTTTCGCCGCCGCCTGCCGCCCACTGAGAAAGCGGCGTCGCGCCGGAGAAACCGTCCGCTGCCGTCCACACCAGGTCGCCCGAAATCTGCGCCGGGTAAGCAAAGAACAGGAACGCACGCCCCGCCAGCGCCGGGTTGAGGAAGTTACGTCCGGTTCCGCCGAAGATCTCTTTAGCAATCACCACGCCAAAGCTGATCCCCATCGCCGCCTGCCAGAGCGGCAGCGTAGGCGGAACAATCAGCGCAAACAGAATGGAGGTCACGAAGAAGCCTTCGTTGATCTCGTGTTTGCGGATGATGGCGAACAGCACTTCCCAGAAGCCGCCCACGATAAAGACGGTCATGTAGATCGGCAGGAAGAAGACGGCCCCCAGCGTCATCATGCTGACCCAGCCAGCATCAGCCGCAAAGCTAACGCCCAGCGACTGCGCCAGTCGATAGTGCCAGTCAGATTGGATCACCTGCGCCAGCTGCTGAGCGTCGTACATATGATGCAGCGCCGGAATGGTTTGCAGACCGACGTTGTACATACCCCAGAACATGGCCGGGAAGACCGCAAACCACACCAGGATCATCATGCGTTTCAGATCGATGGCATCGCGAACGTGCGCTGCCCCTTTCGTCACCAGACCCGGAGTGTAGAAAATAGTCGTCGTCGCTTCATACAGCGGGTAGTACTTTTTGAGCTTCCCTTCGGTAAAGTGCGGCTCAATTTTTTCAAAGAGGTGTTTTAATCCCATGGTTATCCTTCCTGCTCAATGCGGGTTAACACCTCGCGCAATACGGGTCCATATTCGTATTTACCTGGACACACATAGGTACAGAGCGCCAGATCTTCTTCATCCAGCTCAAGACAACCGAGCGCCTGCGCGCCGTCGGTGTCGCCGGCCAGAAGATCGCGCAGCAGCACGGTCGGCAGAATATCCAGCGGCATTACACGTTCGTAGTTGCCAATCGGAACCATCGCGCGCTCGCCGCCGTTCGTGCTGGTGGAGAAGTTAAAGAGCTTATGACGCAGGAAATGGCCGAGCGTGGTGCGGGTGACGGAGTATTTTTCTGCGCCAGGCAGAACCCAGCCGAACAGCTCTTTCTCACGCCCTTCCAGAACGACGCTCACCTGAAGATGGAAACGTCCCAGGTACCCGTGCGCATTGACAGCGCGGCGGCCGCTGAGTACCGAGCCGGAAATCAGGCGGTTTTCACCCTCTTTCGTTTCCCCTGCCAGCAGTTCATTAATGTCTGCTCCCAGAAGCGTCTTAACCAGACGCGGGTTTACGGCCTGTGGCCCGCCGATAGCAATGATCCGTTCAGCGCAGAGTTCACCCGTAGTAAAGAGCTTACCGATGGCAATGACATCCTGATAATTAAGGTGCCAGACCTGTTTTTTTAGGCTCACCGGCTCAAGGAAGTGGATATGGGTCCCGACCAGCCCCGCCGGATGCGGCCCGGAAAATTCATTAAACGTGACCTGTCCCAGCGGATGGCCGCCAAGCTTGCCGCCGCCGGCCTGGCAAACGTGCACTTTTCCGGGCGTCAGGCGAGTCAGAACGGTCAGCCCGGCATCAAAGGCTTTACGCTGCGCCAGGATAATGGGCTGCGGATCTGCGCTGAGCGGGTTGGTGTCGATGGCCGTAACGAAAATGGCAGCCGGGGCGGTATCAGGAACAGGTGATTTGCTGAATGGGCGCGTACGAAGCGCCGTCCACAACCCGGATGCCAGCAGTTGAGCCTGCACATCTTCGCGGCTAAGCGTCGCGAGGTCTGCCGCATCATAACGAGCAAACTCACGCTGTTCATCGCCTTCGATGCGGATAACTACCGACTGAAGCACGCGACGCTCGCCGCGGTTGATCGCCACAACGGTACCGCTGGCGGGGGCCGTGAACAAGACGCCGGGATTTTTTTTGTCTTCAAAGAGCGCCTGCCCTTTGATCACGCGATCGCCCTCCTGCACCAGCATTGAAGGACGCATTCCCAGATAATCGTCACCCAAAATTGCGACATGACGGACGCTTGCGCCAGACGAGACGTGCTGCTCAGGCACGCCTGCAATCGGCAGATTAAGTCCTTTTTTTATTTTAAACATGTGGTTAGCAGGTTTCCATAAACAACAATCCAGTGGGCGCGAAGTGTACCATTTTCTCCTCTCTCTCGGGCAGGGAATCCGCCTTTGAGCGCGCCAAATTGCGAGCTATTACGCAAAGTTCCTGGAGCCAGCGCGTTTTTGATGGTTTATAAAGTAAAACTAATTTGTAAACTCACCGCCCGGCTCTTGCGAAAATCTATAGCGGTGCTAATGTGAGCGCACCTAACAGAATAATCTGATTTCGGGTCTCTTTTGCCGTCCTGGCAAGTTAGTCCAGGTTTTATCAAGGAATTTGTAGTATGCGTAAAATCGCATTGTTCATTGCGATGCTTCTGATTCCGTGCGTATCGTTTGCCGGGCTGCTCAGCAGCAACAGCTCCACCACGCCGATCAGCAAAGAATATAAACAGCAGTTAATGGGATCCCCGGTTTATATTCAGATCTTCAAGGAAGAGCGCACGCTCGATCTGTATGTCAAAATGGGCGAGACGTATCAGCTGCTTGATAGCTACAAAATTTGTAACTATTCCGGCGGACTGGGTCCAAAACAGCGCCAGGGCGATTTCAAGAGTCCAGAAGGATTTTACAACGTTCAGCGTAACCAGTTAAAGCCGGATAGCCGCTTCTATAAAGCGATCAACATCGGTTTCCCGAACGCCTATGACCGTGCTCACGGTTACGAAGGAAAATACCTGATGATCCACGGTGCCTGCGTGTCTGTCGGCTGCTACGCGATGACCGACTCCGGCATTGATGAGATTTTCCAGTTCGTGACCGGCGCGCTGGTCTTTGGGCAGCCTAACGTTCAGGTCAGCATCTATCCGTTCCGCATGACGGATGCCAACATGGCGCGCCATAAGTACTCTTACTACGCCGATTTCTGGAAACAGCTGAAGCCGGGTTATGACTACTTTGAGCAGACCCACAAACCACCTGTGGTCTCTATCGTCGATGGCCGTTACGTGGTCAGCAAACCGCTGAGCCACGAAGTCGTCCACCCGCAGCTGGCGTCAAATTACACGGTCCCCGAGACAAAATAGCACCCACTCGCCTGGCATAATCTTTTGCCAGGTTTCGTTGCCCGTCAGCGGCTGCGTTGCAATGACTGTGACCACATCGTTCGGTGTGGTCTCTTTCTGAAAATCTATCTCCACATCCTGATCGAGCAGCGTAGCGACGCCAAACGGCGCGCGGCGCGTGATCCAGAAGAGATTCGTCGAGCAGAACGCCATCACGTAGCGCCCGTCAGACAACAGCATGTTAAACACGCCTTTTTCACGCAATTCCGCTGCCAGCGTCGCGATGTATTTGAATACGGCGGCCATGTTGCCGGGCGTGCGCGGATAACGTTCCGTCAGCTTATGCAGCAGCCAGCAGAAGGCCTTCTCGCTGTCCGTTTCGCCAACCGGACGGAAGTTGCCCGTTTCCAGCGATTTATAGCCCGTAAGCTGCCCGTTATGCGCGTAGGTCCAGTTACGGCCCCACAGCTCGCGGGTAAAGGGATGGGTATTTTCCAGCGCCACTTCGCCGCGATTTGCCTGACGAATATGCGCGATCACTGAACAGGATTTAATGGGGTAATCCTGCACCAGTTTGGCAATTGGTGAGTTAAAGCTGGGCTGTGGATCTTTGAAAGTGCGACACCCTTTGCCTTCGTAGAAGGTGATGCCCCAGCCGTCTTTATGCGGCCCGGTTCCTCCACCGCGCTGCACCAGCCCGGTGAAGCTAAAGCAGATATCGGTTGGCACATTGGCGCTCATCCCGAGCAGTTCGCACATATATCACCTCCACAACAGCGGGGGGCAGCGGTGCCCCCCAGCGAAGTCTTACTTAACCATCTCTTTTTCGATCAGTTGAATCAGGATGTGGATCACTTTGATGTGAATTTCCTGAACCCGGTCTGCATAGCCGAAGTGCGGAACGCGAATTTCGATATCCGCCGTACCGTCCATCTTACCGCCATCTTTCCCGGTCAGGGTGATGACCTTCATCCCTTTTTCACGCGCGGCGGCGATCGCTTTGATCACGTTCGCGGAGTTACCGGAGGTAGAGATACCCAGCAGCACGTCGCCTTCACGGCCTACTGCCTCAACGTAGCGGGAAAAGATGTGGTCGTAACCGAAGTCGTTGCCTACGCAGGAGATGTGGCTCACGTCGGAAATCGCAATCGCCGGGTACCCCGGACGGTTTTCACGATAGCGTCCGGTCAGCTCTTCAGCGAAGTGCATGGCGTCACAGTGGGAACCGCCGTTACCGCAGGAGAGCACTTTGCCACCGGCCTTAAAACTGTCGGCCAGCAGGACCGCCGCGCGCTGAATAGCGTGAATATTGGCATCATCTTTCAGAAAGTTCGCCAGCGTTTCCGCCGCTTCGTTCAGTTCGTTACGAATAAGATCCTGGTACATGAGGATAATCCTTCAGTATTGATGAAATAACACAGTGGAGTGTACCGGATAGCGGGAAAAGCGAGAAGCTAAAGCCATGCGAATCGTCCGGCGTTTTGATTTTTTGTGCCGGCGAAAACGCGAACAATGTGAACCAGGTTGTAATTATTTTGTAAACACATTGCTAAAGGAATTTACATCAACTACAACCATATCATCACAAGTGGTCAGACCTCCTACAAGCAAGGGAGCTTTTCTTTATGATGATTTTGAGCATTCTCGCAACCGTTGTACTGCTCGGTGTGTTGTTCTATCACCGCGTCAGTTTATTCCTGAGCAGCCTGATTCTTCTGGCCTGGACGGCTGCGCTTGGCGTCGCAGGTCTCTGGAATATCTGGATTTTGGTCCCTCTTGCCATCATTCTGCTGCCGTTTAACCTGGCTCCGATGCGTAAGTCGATGATCTCCGCACCGGTGTTTAAAGGCTTCCGCAAAGTGATGCCGCCGATGTCGCGCACCGAGAAAGAAGCGATTGATGCGGGCACCACCTGGTGGGAAGGCGACCTGTTCCAGGGCAACCCGGACTGGAAAAAGCTGCACAACTATCCTCAGCCGCGCCTGACCGCCGAAGAACAGGCCTTTATTGACGGCCCGGTGGAAGAAGCGTGCCGCATGGCGAACGACTTTGCTATCACCCACGAAATGGCCGACCTGCCGCCGGAGCTGTGGGCGTACCTGAAAGAGCATCGCTTCTTCGCGATGATCATTAAGAAAGAGTACGGCGGTCTTGAGTTCTCCGCTTACGCTCAGGCTCGCGTGCTGCAAAAGCTGGCGGGCGTCTCCGGGATCCTGGCGATTACCGTCGGCGTGCCGAACTCCTTAGGCCCGGGCGAACTGCTCCAACATTACGGTACGGAAGAGCAGAAAGATCACTATCTGCCGCGCCTGGCGCGCGGTCAGGAAATCCCGTGCTTCGCGCTGACCAGCCCGGAAGCGGGCTCCGATGCAGGCGCAATCCCGGATACCGGCGTGGTCTGCATGGGCGAGTGGCAGGGCCAGCAGGTGCTGGGCATGCGCCTGACCTGGAACAAACGCTATATCACCCTGGCGCCTATTGCCACCGTGCTGGGTCTGGCCTTTAAGCTCTCCGACCCGGAAAAACTGCTGGGCGGCGAAGAAGACCTCGGCATTACCTGCGCGCTGATCCCAACCTCTACCCCGGGCGTTGAAATTGGCCGTCGTCACTTCCCGCTGAACGTGCCGTTCCAGAACGGTCCGACCCGCGGCCAGGATATCTTCGTGCCGATTGACTACATCATCGGCGGCCCGAAAATGGCAGGCCAGGGCTGGCGCATGCTGGTGGAATGTCTGTCGGTGGGCCGCGGAATTACCCTGCCGTCGAACTCAACCGGCGGCCTGAAGTCCGTCGCGATGGGAATTGGCGCTTATGCCCACATTCGCCGTCAGTTCAAAATCTCCATCGGCAAGATGGAGGGTATCGAAGAGCCGCTGGCGCGCATCGCGGGCAACGCCTACGTGATGGACGCCGCTGCATCGCTGATTACCTACGGCATTATGCTGGGCGAAAAACCGGCCGTGCTGTCCGCGATTGTGAAGTACCACTGTACCCACCGCGCGCAGCAGTCGATCATTGACGCGATGGATATCGCGGGCGGTAAAGGCATTATGCTCGGCGAAGGCAACTTCCTGGCGCGCGGCTATCAGGGCGCACCGATTGCCATCACCGTGGAAGGGGCAAACATCCTGACCCGCAGCATGATGATCTTCGGTCAGGGGGCAATTCGCTGCCATCCTTACGTGCTGGAAGAGATGGCCGCCGCGCAGAATAACGACGTGGACGCCTTCGACAAGCTGCTGTTCAAGCATATCGGTCACGTGGGCAGCAACAAGGTGCGCAGCTTCTGGCTCGGCCTGACGCGCGGCCTGACCAGCGCAACGCCAACCGGCGATGCGACCAAACGTTACTACCAGCATCTGAACCGCCTGAGCGCCAACCTGGCTCTGCTGTCGGATGTTTCCATGGCGGTGCTGGGCGGTAGCCTGAAGCGTCGCGAGCGTATCTCCGCCCGTCTGGGCGACGTGCTGAGCCAGATCTTCCTGGCCTCTGCGGTGCTGAAACGCTACGACGACGAAGGCCGACAGGAAGCGGATCTGCCGCTGGTGCACTGGGGCGTTCAGGATGCGATGTATCAGGCGGAACAGGCGATTGACGACCTGCTGGCCAACTTCCCGAACCGCTTCGTGGCAGGCGCTCTGCGCGCGGTGATCTTCCCGACCGGTCGTCATCATCTGGCGCCGTCCGACAAGCTGGACCACAAGGTGGCGAAGATCCTGCAGGTTCCGAGCGCAACCCGCTCCCGCATTGGCCGCGGTCAGTATCTGGCGCCAACGCCGCATAACCCGGTGGGCCTGCTGGAAGAGGCGCTGCTGGACGTGATGGCCGCCGACCCGATTCACCAGAAGATCTGCAAACAGCTGGGCAAAAACCTGCCGTTTACCCGTCTGGACGAACTGGCGAAACAGGCGCTGGCCGGTGGCATTATCAATAACGACGAAGCTGCGCTGCTGGTGAAAGCCGAAGAGAGCCGTCTGCGCAGTATCAACGTGGATGATTTCGAACCGGAAGAGCTGGCGACGCAGCCGGTAAAGCTGCCGGAGAAGCACCGTAAACCTGAAGCGGCATAACGCGTTTCGCTTATACAAACCCCGCCCGGTGCGGGGTTTTTTATTGCCACATTTTCTCGTAATGACGTGCTACAGTGTCAAAAAGGGGTCGTTTGAGGAGTCTGTATCGTGCCTGGTTTGAAGATTTCGATTTTGCAGCAGCCTTTAGTGTGGATGGATGGCCCTGCCAACCTGCGCCACTTTGATCGTCAACTGGAAGAGATTACCGGGCGAGATGTGATTGTCCTGCCGGAGATGTTTACCACCGGCTTCGCGATGGAAGCGGCTAAACAGTCGATGCCCCAGGAAGAGGTGGTCGCCTGGATGCATGCCAAAGCGCAGCAAACCAACGCGCTGATCGCCGGCAGCGCCGCACTGCAAACGGAACGCGGCCCGGTGAACCGCTTCCTGCTGGTTGAGCCGGAAGGGAAAGTGCATTTTTACGATAAACGCCACCTGTTCCGCATGGCCGATGAACATCATCATTATGAAGCCGGCAACGAACGCGTGGTGTTCGAGTGGCGCGGCTGGCGCATCCTGCCGCTGGTCTGCTACGACCTGCGCTTCCCGGTGTGGTCGCGCAACCGCAACGATTACGACCTGGCGCTTTACGTCGCCAACTGGCCCGCGCCGCGCTCGCTGCACTGGCAGGCGCTGCTGGTGGCGCGCGCGATTGAGAACCAGGCGTACGTGGTGGGCTGTAACCGCGTGGGAACGGACGGCAACGGCCATCACTACCGCGGCGACAGCCGGGTGGTGAACCCGCAGGGCGAGATTATTGCCACCGCCGAGCCGCATCAGGCGACGCGCATTGATGCAGAGCTGTCATTGACGGCGCTGAAGGAGTATCGGGAGAAGTTTCCGGCCTGGCAGGATGCGGATCCGTTTAGCATTGGGTGAAATTTTCCCCTCACCCTAACCCTCTCCCCAAAGGGGAGAGGGGATTGTTCGCAGCTCGCATTAGGGGGATAAAATATTAACTCACTAACGCCTGCCCGTCTTTGCGGCTCTCCGTCGCGGCCACGTAGTGTCCTTCCGGCATACGATAGATCACCTGCGCACCGCCGAAGTTGTAATCCTGGAGCGGATCTTCCACCACGATCTGATGCCCGCGCTCGCGCAGCGCGGCAATGGTATTGCGATCGAACGTCGATTCGACGATCACCTCCCTGCCCTGCACCACGCGCCAGCGCGGCGCGTCGATGGCCGCCTGCGGGTTTTGCCCGTGCAGCATGATGCGCAGCGCCATCTGCATGTGCCCCTGCGCCTGCATCGGGCCGCCCATCACGCCGAAGGACATCAGCGGCTTGCCGCTGCCGTCCATCGCAAAGCCAGGAATGATGGTGTGGAACGGACGCTTGCTGCCCGCCAGCGCGTTCGGGTGATTGGGATCCAGCACGAATCCACAGCCCCGGTTTTGCAGGCTGATTCCGGTATCCGGCACCACAATGCCTGAACCGAAGCCCATAAAGTTGGACTGAATAAACGAAACCATCATTCCGCTGGCGTCCGCGGTGCTGATGTAGACCGTGCCGCTCTGCGTCGGTGAACCGTACACAAAGTCAGAGGCATTATCGCGATCGATAAGCGCCGCACGCGACTTCAGATAATGGTCGCTCAGCAGCTCTTTTGCTGCGAACTCCATGTGTTCTTCATCCGCCACGTAGCGGTCGAGATCCGCCAGCGCCAGCTTCATGGCTTCAATGGACAAGTGCAGAGACTGCACGGAGTCCGGATGATGTTTCTCAATGCCGCACTGCTCCAGAATACCGAGCGCAATCAGCGTGGCGATCCCCTGCCCGTTTGGCGGCAGCTCCTGTACCGAGCCGCCCGCGAAGTCGCGCGACAGCAGGTCAACCCAGTCCACGCGATGGTTTGCCAGATCTTCAGCCGTCAGGTGAGCGCCGTGCTCCCGGGCGAAGGCGGCAATTTTCCGCGCCAGCTCGCCGCGGTAAAAGGCTTCACCGTTGGTTTTGGCAATCAGCTCCAGCGAATGAGCCTGCGCCGGGTTACGGAAGATCTCCCCCACGCGCGGGGCGCGGCCCTCCGGCGCAAAGCAGGCGCTAAAGCCCGGCTGATCTTTCAGCTTGCTATAGCCGCGCTGCCAGAGATGGCCAATCAGCGGCGAGACCGGGAAGCCGTTACGCGCGTAGTCAATCGCGGGCTGCGCCAGCGTGGTCAGCGGCAGCGTGCCGAAGCGTTCCGCCAGGGCCACCCAGCCCGACACCGCACCCGGCACGGTCACCGCATCCCAGCCGATTTCCGGCACCGCGGTTTTACCGGCAAACAGATCCGCATGCCAGCTGGCCGGCGAGCGCCCGGACGCGTTCAGGCCGTGCAGCTTTTCACCGTCCCAGACGATGGCAAAGGCGTCGCTGCCGATCCCGTTGCCGGTCGGCTCAACCACCGTCAGCGCCATGGCGGTGGCAATGGCCGCATCGACGGCGTTGCCACCCAGCTGCAGCATTTTCATTCCCGCCTGCGCCGCCAGCGGCTGCGACGTGGCAACGGCGTTATGGCCCATCATCGGCGGGCGGCGTGAATCGTAACCGGACGTAAAATCAAGCGCTTTGGTCATCATGACTCCTTAGTCGTGGCGCGGATCGAGCGCATCGCGCAGCCCATCGCCAAGTAAATTAAAGCCCTGCACGGCAAGGAAAATCGCCACGCCGGGGAAAACGGACATCCACGGCGCCTGCTCAAGAAAGCCTTTCGCGGTATTGAGCATGGACCCCCAGGACGGATTGGGCGGCTGCTGCCCCAGCCCTAAAAACGACAGGCTGGCTTCGGCAATAATCGCCGAGGCAATGGCCAGGGTGGCCTGAACCAGGATCGGCGACATCACGTTTGGCAGAACGTATTTAATGATGATCCAGCGATCCGGCAGGCCAATCGCCCGCGCGCCGTCGATGTACTCTTCGTTGCGAATGGCGATCACCTGCCCGCGCGTCAGGCGGGCGAAGATCGGCATCGCCGAAAGACCGATGGCGATCATCGCGTTGGTCAGGCTCGGGCCTAAAAATGCCCCCAGCGCGATCGCCATGATCAGGAACGGACAGGCCAGCAGCGCCTCGATAAAGCGCGAGATCACGCCGTCCCACATCTTCTGGAAGTAGCCCGCCACCAGCCCCAGCGGCACGCCGATGACCACCGCGATAACCACCGACATACAGCCCGCCATCAGCGAGGTTCGCGCTCCCCAGATAATGCGGGACAAAATGTCGCGCCCCAGCTCGTCGGTGCCGAACCAGTACATCGCCGACGGCGCTTTGCGCACCGCGAGGAAGTTGGCTTTAACCGGATCAAACGGGGCAATCCACGGCGCCAGCAGCGCCACCAGTACAAAGAAGCCCACCACCACGGCGCCAATCACCGCGCTTTTATTGGCGAGGAATTTCTTCAGCACCCGGTTCTGCGCGCGCGGCAGCGCGGGGGCTACGGTTTGCGTCGTCAGTTCCGCCATCGTTAACCTCGCATTTTCGGGTTGATAAGGACGTAAAGTACGTCGGCCAGCAGGTTGAGCAGCAGGAAGCCGATCGCCACGATCAGCACCACGCCCTGCACCACCGCGTAGTCACGGTTGAACACCGAATCGACGATCATCTTGCCAAAGCCCGGAATGGTGAACACCTGCTCGGTCAGCACCGCGCCGCCCAGCAGCTCGCCGAACAGCAGCGTGGTGAGGGTGATCACCGGCACCAGCGCGTTGCGAAACGCGTGCTTTAGAATGACCGCCTTCGGCAGCAGCCCCTTGGCGCGTGCGGTACGGATATAATCCGCTTTCAGTACCGCAATCATCGACGCGCGGGTATGGCGCATCAGCGTCGCCGCCAGCCCGGTTCCGAGCACGGATGCGGGCAGCAGCAGCGTGCGCAGGTTCTGAAGCGGATCTTCACTGAACGGCACGTAGCCGGACGCGGGCAGCCACTGCAGGTTCACCGAGAAGACCAGAATCAGCAGGATCCCCAGCCAGAAGTGGGGAATAGAGATCCCCGAGATCGCCACGAAGTTCGCCCCGTGATCGACCCAGCTGTTTTTGTTCACCGCCGCGACGATCCCCATGCTGATGCCAAACACCAGCGCGATAATCATCGCCAGCAGCGACAGCTCCAGCGTAACCGGCAGCTTGCTGGCGATAAGCTCGGTCACCGGTTCGTGCGTGCGCAAGGAGACGCCCAGATCGCCCTGCAGCGCCCGCGTCAGCCAGTGAAAATACTGCACCGGGATCGGCGCATCCAGGTTCAGCTCCGCGCGCAGCTGGGCGATCACCGCCGGATCGCGTTCTTCACCGGCCATCGCAATCAGCGGGTCGCCGGGCAGCAGCTTTTGCAGCCCGAAGACCATCATGCTCACCAGCAATAGCGTCGGGACGGCCAGCAGCAGACGTTTGCAAATCAGTTCCAGCATGGGTTCTCCTCAGGACGTTTATTTCGCCAGCGTCAAACCTGCCAGACGCACGATGCCGTCCGGGTAAGGCTTAAAGCCCTGCACGCGCTTGTTCAGGCCAAAAATGCGCGGCTCGAAGTAGAGGTAGGCAATCGGCATGTCGGTTTGCAGCTGCTTCACCACCTTGTCGTACAGCGGCTGGCGTGCGGCCTGGTCGGTGCTCTGGCGCGCCTGGGTCAGCCACTCGTCGACCTGCGCGTTGCTGTAGCGGCCGTCGTTGAGGGTGCCGTTGCTGTGGATAAAGCCGTAGATGCTGCCGTCCGGATCCGGACGACCCGACCAGCCGGAGAAGCTCAGCTGATAATCACCGCTCTGCTGGCGATCCAGCAGCGTGGCAAATTCGGTCATCTGCAGGTTCAGCGTGAAGCCGGCCTCGGCGACCATCGCCTGCAGCACCTGTCCCACCTGCTGCGAGGTTGGGTTGTTCGGCACCAGCAGGTTGACGGTCAGCGGCGCGGTGACGCCTGCCGCTTTGAGCAGCGCTTTGGCTTTATCAACGTCGCGCGGCGGAACCGGCAGATTCACGTGATACGGGCTCACCGTTGAAAACGCCTGGTTTGCCGGGGTGTAGAGGCCTTCGAAGACCACCTGGTTTAACGCCTCGCGGTCGATGGCCTGAGAAAACGCCTCGCGCACGCGGGCATCTTTGAACGGATCGTTCGCCGGAACCTTGCCGTTGTTAATATTGAAGGTGATCCCCTGATAGCCCAGGCCGGTGACCTTCGCCAGCGCCAGCCTGCTGTCGGCTTCGACGGTTTTGACGTCGCTGGCGGCGATGCCTTCGGTCAGGTCAAGATCGCCCGCGCGCAGGTTCGCTAGGCGCACGGAGGCATCCGGGATCGGCAGATAGATAACTTTGTCGAAGTGGTAGGCGCCTTTGTTCCAGTAGTTGTCGAAGCGGGTCAGAACGATGCGGTCCTGCGACACGCGGCTGTCGAATTTATACGGGCCGGAACAGACCGGATGGGCGGCAAAGTCCGGCTTTTTCGCCGCTTCGGGTGCCATCATCGCCCCCGCGCGGTCGGTAAGCTGCATCAGCAGCGCGGCGTCCGGGGTTTTCAGGTGCAGCGCAATCTGCATCGGGCCGGTGACCTCTACCGACTCCACGGAGGAGATCTCGCTTTTCCTCAGGGAGCCTTTGAGGGTCAGGGCGCGGTCGAGGTTGTATTTCGCGGCGGCGGCATCGAATTTCTCTCCGTCATGGAAGGTCACGCCTTCGCGGAGATCCATGGTCAGGGTTTTGCCGTCGGCGCTCCAGGCCCATGATTTCGCGAGACCCGGCACGACCTTCAGATGCTCGTCGACGTCCACCAGCCTGTCGCACAGGGAGGCAAACACGAAGCGGCCATAGTAGGTGCGCGCCAGGTGCGGGTCGAGCATGTCCGGGTCTGCCCCCAGGCCGATCCGCAGCACGCTTTCAGAATGGGCGGGCAGCGCCGCGCCAAGCAACATAACACTTCCCAGTACGGTCAAAAGAGAATTACGCATTGTCATTATCATGAGTTCCTTGAAGGAAGGGAGGAGTGAGTGGCCGCGTGTTCAAACAGCGCGCGGCGGCGCAGAAAGGCTGCGGATGGCGGTGCGATCTGGATAACGCTGCGATCGCGGTTAATGTCCTGCCAGCGGTGGCAGGCAACCTGACGCCCGCCGTCGAGCACCTGATTAATCGGCTCGACCTGGCGGCATTCGTCGGTGACGTACGGGCAGCGGGTGTGGAAGCGACAGCCCGACGGCGGGTTAGCCGGGTTCGGCAGATCCCCCTGCAGCAGCGGCGCGTCGCGCTCAACGCCCGGCTGCATCTGCGGCGCCGAGGCGATCAGCGCCTGGGTGTAAGGGTGCAGCGGGGCGTCAAAGATCTCATCGACGGTGGCAAGCTCGACGATTTGCCCAAGGTACATCACCGCCACGCGGTCGCTCATGTGGCGGATCACCGCCAGACCGTGGGCGACGATCACCATTGTTAGCCCCAACTGGTGCTTCAGGCTCTCCAGCAGATTAACCACCTGCGCCTGCACCGACACATCCAGCGCGGAAACCGGCTCGTCGCCCAGCAGCAGCTTTGGCCCGGAAGCCAGGGCGCGGGCAATGCCGATACGCTGGCGCTGCCCGCCGGAAAACTCGTGCGGATAGCGCCCGGCCCAGGCGGCAGGCAGGCCAACGGTCTTGAGCAACTCGGCAACGCGGTACTGACGATCCGCTTTCTTCATGTTCTGGTGCAGCCACAGCGGCTCACCGACGATCTGCTCCACCGTCATGCGCGGGTTGAGCGAGGCAAAAGGATCCTGAAAAATAATCTGCAGCTCGCGCCGGAGCTGGTTCAGACGGGCGCCTGTGGCGTGGGTAATTTCCTCCCCCTGATAAAACACGCGCCCTTCGCTGGCGGCCAGCAGACGCAGCAGCAGACGGCCGAGGGTGGATTTCCCGGAACCGGACTCGCCGACAATCGCCAGCGTTTCGCCCGGCATCACGGCAAGCGAAACGCGATCGACCGCCGTGACAAACCGGGCCGGGGAAAAGAGTTTTTTCGGGCCGGGGAAAAGCTTGCTGAGGACCCGGGCTTCAAGAATGGGCGTGGTCATGCGGTCTCTCCCAGAGCAATGTGGTGTTCGAGCGGCACGCGGAAGCAGGCGACCTGATGGCCCGCGCCGAGCGTGGTGAGCTGCGGTTTTTCATCGTGGCAGCGCGACTGCGCAAACGGGCAGCGCGTCGCGAAACGGCAGCCTTTCGGCATGGACTCCGGGAGCGGAACCGATCCGGGAATGGTGGAGAGCTGGCCTTTGCGTGCGCCCAGCGAAGGGATAGAGCCCATCAGGCCGATGGTGTACGGGTGCTGCGGGTCAGCGAATATCGCCTCCACGCTTCCCTGCTCCACCACCTGCCCGGCGTACATCACCGCCACCTGCTGGGCGACTTCGGCCACCACGCCCAAATCGTGGGTGATCATCAGCACCGCCGTGCCGGTCTCCTCTTTTAGGGTGTTCAGCAGGGTCAGGATTTGCGCCTGGATGGTGACGTCGAGCGCGGTGGTCGGTTCATCGGCAATCAGCAGTTTAGGGTGGTTGATCAGCGCCATGGCAATCATCACGCGCTGGCGCATGCCGCCGGAAAGCTGGTGCGGATACGCCTTGAGGCGCATCTCCGCCGCCGGGATCTGCACCTTCTCGAGGATCTGCAGCGCGACCTTCATCGCCTCCGGGCGCGTAACGTTCTGGTGGCGCATGACCGCTTCACTGAGCTGATCGCCTAACGTGAAGGCCGGATTGAGCGAGGTCATCGGCTCCTGAAAAATCATCGCCAGCTCGCTGCCACGCAGGTCGGCATATTCCCGCGGCGAGAGCTTGCGCAGGTCGTGGCGGCGAAACTGCATCTCGCCGCTGACGATCTGCGCGCTGGCGGGCAGTAACCCCATCAGCGCCAGTGAGGTGATACTTTTCCCGCAGCCGGACTCCCCCACCAGCGCCAGCGTTTCGCCCGCTTTGACCGTCAGGGAAATGCCGTCCAGGACGCTGACCGGCGAGCCGGAAAACTTAACGTTGAGATTATTCAGCCGGAGTACGGGCGTGGAGTCCTTAAACGGGATCGTCGTCATAGCGTGAAATCGTCCTCAAGGTGGATCGCCTGAATCAGGGCGTTTTGCAGGCTGAGCAGGTGTTCGCGCATGGCGGCCGCTGCTTCATTAGGCTGGCGATGGATAATCGCGGACATGATCTTGTGATGGTGGTCGTTGTAGCTGTCGACACGTTCGGGCGTGCGGGCTAATTCACGCAGATGCTGCCAGCCGGGTTCGCGCCGCACGGCATCAATGGCGTCAAACAGGCCGAGCATCAGGCGGTTGCCCGCCGCCTCGGCAATGGCGCGGTGAAAGGCGCTATCCCACAGTTCGTTGAGATCGCGGTCATCCGGGCTGACCTTGTCGATGCGTTCCAGCATGCGCTGCATGAGCGCGAGGTTTTCCCTGGTGGCACGCAGTGCCGCAAGCCGGGCTAAGCCGGGTTCGATCTGTATACGAGCTTCCATCACTTCCAGCAGATTGGTCTGCTGAACCAATCCCTGAAGGGCCAGCGGTTCAACCGGGGCAGCCGGACCAATAAAGGTGCCTTTGCCCTGTTTACGCCAGATCCGCCCTTCTTCTTCCAGCACGTCCAGCGCGCGACGCACTTCGCGTCGTCCTACGCCGAGTGTTTCCGACAGCTCACGTTCCGTGGGCAGCGGAGTGCCTGGTGTTGACTCATGCTGGTTGATTAGCCCGCGCAGCTGCTCAAGCGCGGTGCTGGAATTGGCCAGAAACCGTGACGGTTTTTCCATATTGGTTCGCTCACTATCATCATTATTTTCTTTTTATGAACGATAAGTTATTGATATGGCGTGCTACTTATCGTGCTAATGATTAAGCAATAAACAAACCAATTCTTTATTGGTTCGAAAAAGATTTGAAAAAGCGATAGTAAATGAAGGGGTTACAGCAACTTATTGTTACAGGTGCAGGCGGCATCCGGAGACGATAAAGGTGAGAAAAGAACATGAAATGCACAAAGTTAGTGCAAATATCGCACTACAATGGTGCTATTGTTAAATTTTTGCACTTAAAATGATAATGAATGGTTAACAAAAAGTAATAAATAAGGCGTACTCACATCTGAAAATGGCCCCCTTGCGAGGGCCGCCAAAGATTAAGGAACAGGCTGCCAAAGCGTCGCAGCCGCAGACGGTGCCCAGTCGGACTGAGACGTATGCCCCTGCACGCAGCGATACTGCGTGCCGTTATACGTGACGATTTCACCAGTCTTATAGCGCGTACCGACTTTCCACTCGCCTTCCGGCTCAGGCGTCACTGACCCCTCTTTCGTCGTGGCTTTGAACGGTGTACTGGCGAGAGACTGATGACCTTTGGCATTTTCGGCGATCACCTGGTAGCTCTAGGTTGTACCCGCGCGCAGGCCGCTGTCGAAGATCTGCGTTCCGCTTACGGTGAGTAACTCCGCGCCATCGCGCAGGACGTGGTATTTCACCGCTTTGTCTACCGCATTCCATTTTACCGTCAGGCTGTTTTCCGTGGAAGAAACCAGGGCCAGGCCAGTTGGCGCGTCCGGACGTCCCTCTTCGACCTGTACGGTTTCTACCTTAACCTCGTTGCTGCTTTCAGAGATATTGTTCGCTGCATCACGTGCTTTCACGCGGTAGTGGTACACCACCCCGCCGGTTTCAACCGCATTATCGATCCACTGGGTGTCCGTTGAAGACCCGACTTTTATGTCGTTACGGTAGATGTCATATCCCACTACGCCATGGTCATCGGTGGAGGGCTGCCAGGCGAGGGCGATCGTTAAGCCATTGCTCAGCACCTTCAGTTCTGTTGGCGCAGTTGGCGCGACGGTGTCCTGAGGGCGTTCAGGCGACATCAGGTCCGCGCGCTCTTTCATTTCATTGAAGTAGTCAACCTGCTGCGACATGGACAGCTGCTGATCGTTTGAACCCAACGTCCAGATAAAGAACCCGCCATAGCCGTTTTCCGCCTGCCAGCCCGCACGGTTTACGTTGTTCTGTCGGCTTTCAACAAAGCGACCTTCTGGCCCCCACTGGGAGTTGATGGTCTGACCGAGAACGATTTTGCTCTTATCACCCACCGCCCGGGCGTAGTTAGCCATCGCCACGTCATACTTAAAGCGCGGACCGGCGTCATAGGCCATGACGTTGAAGAAATCGAAAACGTTTTTCCCCTGCGTCAGCAGCGGCAGAACTTCGCCGTGGTGTGAAGAACGCTTCGGCTCAACGAAGGAGCAATTCTCGGTTACCGCGCTATCGTCGCAGTTCTCCGGGTCAGCGCCAACGTGATAGGTAGTCAGACTCAGCAGCTTTTTGCTTCCGGACGCATTGAGCTTATTACGAACCCGTTCAGCCAGATCCAGCAGGTTTGCATTTTCCTCTGGCGTGACGCGATCGGATTTTTCAAAGTCAAAATCGATGCCGTCAAGCTGAACGGTACCCGCCTTCTGGTAGTTCGCCATATTACATTTGCCTTCCCAGTTGGTGCTCAGGCATTCGCCGACCATCTCTTCAGGCTTCATGTTCTTTTTATACACCGGGAAGTTGGTGTTAAGCAGATTCACCAGATTCTGCGCCAGCGTTTCTCGCGTTTGCGCGTTATTCAGATAAGACCACATGGCGGAATACGTCTCACCGCCGAGCGCCAGCATCATTTTTTTCTCCGGGTGCGCCAGCTTCAACTGACTCCACACGACATAGGCTGGCGCATTAATGTACCAGGGATCATATTGTGGTACTGCAACAATATTATCGGAACTGGACAGCTTACCGCTTGCATCCCAGCCACCAAATGAAAGCAGGAGCGTATCCGCTTTCACCTCTTTCATATCCTCAACGGACTCTACCGAAACGCCCCAAGAGGTCAGATAAGTTACCGCTCTCGGTGCCTGCGCCGCGAAAGCCGACTGCGCCATTAATGCGCTACCAATTAACAGAGATAATGTAAGTTTTTTCATCAAAGTTCCTTATTGCTTTGTGATGATAGTCCTGTGGATTACCTCGCAAATTGTCTTTTTTTTTAGCGCTGAGATCGTTGGGGATAATAGAGTGGTGAATCAGGAAACCCTCCGCATTAAATAAGAAATATCTCTCGCATTTATAATAAATACTTCAACGACAGCCCGGGAAAATTCTCGCATCCTGTAAGACGCTTCTTTATTTAATTTTCCTATCTTCACCAATTAAAAAAGATGGCATACCTGTGTGCCTGCTCTTTTATCAGGGAAAATTCAGGAATTAATCACAACTATTATCTTACAAGGGACGCTCTCAATGAAATATGCAACAAACGTGATGCGAAAACAGGGTGGTTTCACCCTGCTTGAATTGCTGGTCGTGCTGATGATTATTGCGCTGCTGGCAGGATTTGTCGGGCCAAAAGTCTTCTCAAATGTTGACTCGGCTAAGGAGAAGACCGCCATGCGCCAGATGCGCTCGCTTGCTGAGGCACTAGGGCAATATCGCCTCGACACCGGCAGTTATCCAAGTGAAACACAAGGTCTGAAAGCGCTGACTGAAAAGCCTTCCAACGCGCAAAACTGGAATGGCCCTTATCTCAGCCAGCATGTGCCGTTAGACCCGTGGGGCAATCCGTACCAGTGGCATAACCCCGCCCGGACAAAAGACGCCATTAATGAAGTCGAAATAACCTCCGGCGGTAAAGACGGTAAGCCTGTGACTTACGGGTTCTGAATATGCTGCGCCTGTCCTTATATTCGCTGTTTATCTTCAGCGTATTTTCCTGCCGGGCCGATTGCTGGCAGCTGGCGGGAGAACGTTACGGCATTGAGCCAGAGCTATTACAGGCGATAGCGATAGTGGAATCCAACGGTAATACCCGGGCCATCAATAAAAATCGTGATGGCTCACTGGATGTCGGTCTGATGCAGATCAATAGCATTCACTTCGATGCGCTGCGTAAATTTCGTATTAGTCAAAAAGATCTGCTAACCGACCCTTGCCAAAGTGTCATGACCGGCGCCTGGATCCTGGCAGGTCAAATCCAGCGCTTTGGTTATACCTGGGACGCGGTGGGGGCGTATAACGCCGGAACGGCAAATACCCCCCAGCGCCGCGCGCTTCGTCAACAATACATAAGAAAAGTGGCTCCGCATTATGCCCGCCTTAAAAGGCAGAGCCATACACTGTCGCCAAAATGAAACCATATATCGTCACCATCCTCCAGGGGGGGAAACGCGTCAATCAGACCGTGCTTGCCGCGTCGCCTGACGATGCCAGCGCCCGCATTATCGCCGGCGGCGGCATCGTTTTGCAGGTACAGGAACGCCCCGCCCGCAAGGAGAAACGCTTTCCACTGAATCTGTTCCTGCAGGAGCTTATCGCGCTGCTGGAGGCCGGGCTGGTCGTGGTCGAGGCCGTTGAAGCGCTGCGCGAAAGCAGCCGCGACGGTGGCACCTCGCTGGTTCTGGATACGCTGGTTAAAAAGCTCTACGAAGGAGCACAGCTATCCCAGGCGATGATGGCGCTACCAGCACTGTTTCCGCCTCTGCTGATTAACACCGTTGCCTCTTCTGAGCAAACCGGACACTTACCCGAAGCGCTAAAGCGTTTTCAGTTTTACGAATCAAGAATGGAAATTCTGCGCAAGCGGATTAAATCGACCCTGCTCTATCCGACGATTGTCATTGCCGCCGGCGGGATAATTCTGTTCTTTCTGCTCGGCTTTATTATTCCGCGTTTTTCCGTGGTGTTTGACGGGATGAAGAACCCGTCCGCCAGCGCACAGCTTATCCTCTGGTGGGGACGCCTGACGCAGACCCACGGCTCGCTGCTGCTGGCCGGCTGTGCGGCAGCTGTCGCAGGCGTGGTGATGGCGGTGCGTAGCCCGCGCCTGCGCCAGCACGCGCTCGGTTTGTTGCTGCGCATTCCCGCCTTACGCCAGCAGCATCAGCTTTCTGTTCTGGTGCGTTTTTACCGCACGCTGGGCCTGCTGTTACAGGGCGGCCTTCCCGCGCCAGATGCGTTAATGCTGAGCCGGGAGATCCTGCCCGCCACGCATCGTCAGCAGGTTGAACAGGTTATCCGCGACGTCGCCGCCGGCGAGTCGCTCTCCCGCATGCTGGAAGCGCAACGGATGACGACCCCTGTCGCCAGCCGTCTGCTGCAGGTCGGCGAGCGCAGCGGCGAACTGCCTGCCATGTGCGAGCGGATCGCCGCTTTTTATGATGAATCGCTGGAACGCGCGATTGAAACCTTTAGCAAAATTTTTGAACCGATTCTGATGATGGTCGTTGGCGGCATCGTTGGGCTCGTCGTGTTTTTACTGTACATGCCCATTTTTGAACTGGCAGGAGGATTGCAATAATGTCTCACTCACCGTCTGTAGAACCCCTTTTCGACCTGCCAGACGAGCAGCGCTGTCGGGCGCTGGCGGAACTGCTGGACAGTTTCCCCGGCGCGTTAGAAGAAGCCGCTGGTTCCCTGGGGCTCACGCCGCTCTCATCCACACAGCTCGCCGACAGCGAAGAGGATTTCGAAGCCGTGCCGCTGACCGAATCGCTCAGTCAGCGGGCATTGCCGCTGCGCGTTAACGGTCGGCTCCACGTTGCGCTGGGCGATCCGTTTTCACTAGCGCTGCGCCAGTGGGCCTATAACGTGAATGCGCTCCCCGCGCTCGCCCCGCTCTCTCAGCTCAACGCCCGCCTTGATGAACTGGCAAAACAGCAGCGCACGCTCGATCAGCTGGAGCAGCAGCAGAGTGAAGAGAATAAAGAGGCCCGGTGGCTGGAGATCACCCCAGCGGCCATCGCCAGTGAACCCCACGCCGTCATTAAGCTGGTTAACGCCACGCTGTTTGATGCCCTGCAAAGCCGGGCCAGCGATATTCATCTTTGCGCCGTCGCGGATGGTCTGATGGTGAAGTACCGCATCGATGGGGTTCTGCACAGCATTCGCCACTGCGCCGGGCTTCAGCAGGCGGAACAGGTGATCTCCCGTCTCAAGGTATTAAGCTGCATGGACATATCCGAACGCCGCACGCCTCAGGACGGGCGCTTCAAGGCGTTAATTCTCCAGCGTCCCGTCGATTTTCGCGTGTCCATCATGCCGGGCGTCTACGGCGAGGACGCCGTACTGCGCGTGCTGGATAAATCTCACGATCAAAACCTGCGCCTGGAGACGCTCGGCTTTGATGAGCACACGCTGGGCGCGATTCGCCAGTTAACCCATCTGCCCCACGGCATGGTGCTCGTCACCGGGCCAACGGGGAGCGGGAAATCCACCACCCTCTATTCAGCACTCAGCGAACTCAACAGCGGTGAATGCAAAATTATCACCATTGAAGATCCCGTGGAGTACCAGCTCAACAGCGTGCTGCAAATTCCGGTCAACGATAAAAAAGGTCTCACCTTCGCCCGCGGCCTGCGCGCCATTTTGCGTCACGACCCGGATATCATCCTGGTGGGTGAGATCCGCGACGGTGAAACCGCCGGCATTGCCGTGCAGGCGGCGCTCACCGGCCACGTGGTGCTCTCCTCGGTTCACGCCAATGACGTCTTTAGCGTACTGGAACGTTTTTTATATATGCAGGTAGAGCCCGCCAGCCTGATCACCGCCCTTAACGGCGTCGTGGCGCAGCGGCTGGTGCGCCAGATTTGCCCGGACTGTATTGATGACACCACGCCCACGGATGACCTTCTCGCGGCGTGGCAATCCGGACCGCTGCAGCAGCTCACGCCCCGCTGGCGTCGAGGGCGAGGCTGCGATACCTGCCGCGACAGCGGCTTTCGCGGCAGGCTGGCGCTGGCGGAAGTGCTGCATTTCAGCGATGCGATGAAAGAGGCAATGCTGGCGCGATCGCCCCGGCGCAAGCTAAAGGAAGTGGCGCTGAATGACGGTTTTGTTCCGCTCTCGACCATCGCGCTGCGCGCCGTGGTCGAAGGCAAAACCACCTGGGAGGAGGTGAACCGTGTTATCACTCACTAACACCTGGCAGTGCGACATCTGGCCTCATGCCGTGCGGCTGCGCCGCAACAGCGTTGTTCTCGCCACCCGTGAACGCCAGCCAGATGAACCTCTTGAAGCCGCGCTCGAAACGCTGCTGCGCCTGCGCCCTTCCGTCTTACCGTGGCGTGACGCGGTGGAGTTTCACCTCGATACCGACGATCTGACGTTTTTAATTCAGCCCTGGCATGACGGCGTGACCACACCTCAGGAGCTGCTCCAGCTCGCCCGACAGCAGGCGGTTCTTCGCGCGAGTCCGCCCGTCGACTGGCAGGTGCGCTTCGAGACCCTTAGCTGGCAGCAGTCGGCGCTGGCCGCGTGCCTGAAGCAACCTTGCTGGCACCTGCTTGCCGCGCTGGCGCGTCGGGAGCGGCTGCGTTTTCGCGGCGTTGTTACGCCGTTTCAAAAGCTGTTGAGCCACTTCGCCAGCGCACTGCCGGAAAACGGCCTGTTTGTGGCGATGAGTCCCCACCATAGCCGGATTGCCAGCCGTCAGCACCACAGCTGGCGCGACGTCTGGACGCTCACCCTGCCACAGCAGGAGATGGACGCTCAGCTGCGGGTTATCGCCCGGCTAAGCGGATTGCAGGACTGTCCTGGCTACGTCATTCATACCGACGGTGAGCATCACCAGGAAGTCGCGCTACAGGAGAGTCCTCATGACACCGCTGTTTACGCGTAGCTCCCCGTGGGCCGCACGCACGCTGTTGTTAACCGGACTCCTCTGTTTACCGCTCACCGGTGCCGTGGTGTATGGCCTGTTTGAGCACCAGCGCCTTGAGCTGGAGACGTCGCAGGTAGAGCAGCAGCTCGCCCAACGGCAGCAGGTGCTGCGCCAGCTGCGTGAAGCAGAGCAGCGCCGGTTGCGCCACGCTCGGCAACTGCAGGCCGTCCCGCCGGCCATAAAGCTGCTGGACAACATCGGCAGCGTACTGACGCCTGATATTGCGCTCCAGAGCATTGACGTCATTGCCAGTAAAGGCGACGCGCGGCTTACGGTAAATGCAGGCAGTCTTGACGCCCTGCTCGCCTTTAGCGAGCGGCTACAGCAGTTGCCCGCACATGTGGTGCTGGAGAACCACCGCCAGTCGGCCCAGGGAGATCCCGCCTGGCCGATTAACGCGGTACTCGACGTTAAGGTGACGACGGAGGAGCACCATGCGGCTTCAGAATAAACCCGCCGTGCTGCGCTGGCAGGCGGCGTTATTTGCCGGACGCATCGGAACGGTCCCGCTCGTGCTCGCCGGGCTGCCCGCAGGGCTGCTGCTGTTATGGCTTGGCGGCGTGCGGCCGCATACCGTTCATTTGCAGGAGAACCTTGCCCGGATCCAGACGCAGCTACAAACCGCGCTGCCGCTGGATAAACAGCAGCCGGAGCTGCAAAACCGCATCAGCCTCGGAGAATATCAGCAGGTCAGGCTCATTTTTGAGCAGCTCAGGAGCCGGGGGATGAAGGTCGACGCCAGCCGCTATCAGCTGGAAAACGACGACGGTAAAACCGCGCTACGGCTGGATATTCCGCTGCGCGGGGAATATCTGCCGCTGATGGAGGCCCTGGAAACGCTAAGCCGCACGCTGCCGTTACGCATTGAGCAGCTAAGCCTGCGGCGCGCCGGGCCATCGGAAAGCCAGCTCAGCGCCACCGTGCAGCTTCGTCTTTTGAAGGAGTCGCCATGAAACTGCCGCGCTATTTACAGCTGGCGCTGGTGCTGACCGCCGGTGCTGTGTTCTGGAGCCAGTTTGCCGATGACGAGATATCGCAAGCGCCGCCTGAGGCGCAGCCGGTCTCACGCTCGCGCCCCGCGCCAGCAAAGCTGGAGACGGCTCACGCAACGCGCGTCGATCTCTTTTCAACCCCACACAGCAGGGGGCAGGACGCAGCAGAAAAGCCGCCGGAGAACGATCGGCCTGAAGAGGCGGCACCAGCCGCACCGCCGCTACCGCTACAGCTCCTCGGCGCCTGGTGGGACAACCGTCAGAGGATCGTTGTGCTGACGGATGGCAAAGAGACCTGGCCGGTCTGCGAGCGCTGCAGGGCGGACGGCAGGATCTGGATCGGCAGCTCGCCGGTCAACAACTGGATTTTAAAAGCGGTGGCGAACGACCACCTCCTGTTTGAATGGCAGCCCACCCATAGCCAGCAGCGGCTGGAACTGGATGAGCTGCAATCGGAACCGATACATTAATCATGAAAAAAACAATTGCTCTCACTTTTTTGTTGTCATGCGCGCTACTGAGCGGCTGTGCACAACGTGCGGCGCCTCCGGTCCGGGAATCAGTGACCGCCTCGCCGCAGGTGCTGGTTAAGCGGCTGAAGGAGATAGACCAGCAGCGCATCGCCAGCCCGCAGGATATTGCGCTTCGCGCCGAGCAGGCTGACATCAGCAAAAAGCTGGTAAATGACTATCTGAAAAACGCCGATCTCGCGGTGCGTCAGAACAACTACACCCTGGCGACGCAAATGTGGCGCGATGCGCTTACCTATGAGCCCGGTAACCTGCGCGCCCTGCAGGGGTTACGCAAACTTGATGCCCGTCGGGCGCTGGACGCGTTGTATAAGGATGCGGTGGCTAACAGCACCCGCGACCCGGCGCGCGCGCTGCACAAAATCCAGCAGGTGCTGGAAGAAGATCCCAACTGGCCCCAGGCGCGCGCCCTGCGCGATCACCTGATGCGTGAGGTGTCGCGGATCAACCAGCCGGAGCAGCGTCTGAACCGGGAGCTGCAAAAAACGATAGCGCTTAATTTTCGCGAGCACAGCCTGATGGCCATCTTTAACACCATCAGCCAGATGACCGGGGTCAATATCATCTTCGACAAAGATATTTCCTCCAGCACCACCGGGAGCCTGATAGCCAAACGCACCACTGCGGAAGATGCCATCAACGTGCTGCTGTTGTCGAATAACCTGCGGAAAAAAGTGCTGAACAGCAATACGTTGCTGATCTACCCCGCCACCGCGCAAAAAGAGAAGATCTATCGCGACGTGGTCGTCAAAACCATCTTCCTGGGCTACGCGAAAGCGAAAGAGGTCAACGTCGCCCTGCGCAATATGGTCAAGCTGAAGGATGTGCACGTTGATGAGCGGACCAACTCCGTTACCCTGCGCGGGCCAAAAGAGAGCGTGGAAAAAGCGGAGCGCCTGTTAGTGACGCTCGACCGGCCTGAAGCGGAAGTCACGCTGGCCGTCGAGGTGCTGGAAGTGAATACCAACGATCTTGAAGCGCTTGGCATGAAGCTGCCGCAAACCATCAGCGCGGGTTTTGCAAAGCCTAAAGAAGGGGAATTAGAGGGAAGTGGAATTCCGGTGGGTGATATCTCATCCAAAAATCTCATGGTCAATATCGACAACATGACCGTTGATCTGAAAAAAGTGCTGAGCAACGCCAGAGTACTGGCCAACCCACGAATTCGTGTGAAAAACAATAAAAAAGCGCTGGTTGATATCGGTGAAACCATCCCGGTGTTGACCACCACCACCAATGAAGGCGTCACGCAACAAAAAGTGGATTATCAGGATGTCGGCCTGAAACTGGAAGTCACGCCGGAAGTCAGTATGGACGATAACATCTCGATGGAGGTGAAGTTCACGCTCAGCAGCCTGGGCAATGCTGAACCGGGTGAAAAAGGGACTAAGTATTACCGTACCAATAAACGCGAAGCCAATACCACGCTCAGCAGTATGAATGGCGAAACCCAAATGCTGGCAGGGCTGATTAAACAGGCAGAGAGCGATGAAAAAAGTGGCACGCCACTTTTAAGCGAGATCCCTGGGTTGGGTCGTCTGTTTAGCCGTAAGGAAGATAAGAAAGCGCGCACGGAGGTCGTGCTGTTAATTACGCCGACCATTGAACGCAACCTCGATTTACCGGGAAGCCACGTCAGTACCATTGAGATGGGCAGCGACGATTTAACGGGCGACAGCATTCAGCTGCGCGACCTGCAGCGCGAGGAACCTGGCAGCGGGTTTACCGCACCGGCGCTTGCGCCACCGGCCCATTTCCCTGACCGGGCGGCCACGCTGCCGCCACCGATCCTCGATGAGTCAGAGACGGAAAACGGAGCATCGTAATGCAGCGCCAGCGCGGTTTTACCTTGATTGAGATGATCGTCACGCTGGCGCTACTTGCCACGCTTGCCGCTGCCGCTGCGCCGATGATGCGTAACTATCACCAGCGGCAGCAGGAGACGCAGCTACGCGAGTCGCTGCGCACGCTGCGCGATGCCATTGACCGTTATCACCAGGCAAGCGTGGACGGCATCATTGAGAAAAAAACCAGCGAATCGGGATATCCGCCGTCGCTAAAAAGCCTGGTGGAAGGCGTCCGGGATAAGACATCGCCCACTGGCGCGATGATCTACTTCCTGCGCCATATTCCGCGCGATCCGATGTGCGATTGCGAGGGAAAAAATGATGAAGAGACCTGGCGGTTACGCGCATCCACGCAGCCACCCGGCGATTTCAGCGGCGGAGGGAAAGACGTGTTTGATGTTAGTAGTACCAGTACGGCCAGCGGCCTGAATGGAGTGCCCTATGCGCAATGGTGAAAAAGGTTTTACGCTCATCGAGCTGCTGGTGGTGATGGCAATCATCGCGACATTGATGACCCTTGTCGCTCCACGTTTTTTCCAGCACGCGGACAGAGCCAAAGAGGTGGTGCGCGAGCATAACCTGCATGCGCTGCGCAGCGCGATCGATCACTACCGCCGCGATCGCCTGGCGGGGCCATACAGCCTGGAGGATCTGATCGAAGCCGGTTATCTGCACCAGATGCCGCTGGATCCGATCACCAACCGCCGCGATATCTGGGAGGCGAAGACCGATGACGAAGGGCAAATTATTGACGTCGAGACGCCCCCTAAACCCGGGCAGGATCATCCCGATGCGTTCGATTAAAGGACAGGAAGGTTTTACCTATCTGCTGCTGCTGATTGCGCTCTCCACGCTGGCGTTGTCGCTGCTGAAAAGCCGCGACGAGGTGCAGATGCGTTATCAGGCGCAGCAGGAGGCTGAGCTTATATTTCGCGGCGATCAAATCCGCGCGGCGATACTAGCCTACCGCGGCAACGGTGATGGCTGTTTTCCGGTGCGTTTCGAACAGCTGCTTATTGATAAACGCGGGCGAAAACCGCTTTATCACCTGCGCCAGCACTACGCCGACCCGCTAACCGGGAGTAAAAACTGGGGCATGATCCTCGATCCTCAGGGGCGCTGGATTGGCGTGCGCAGCCTCGGAAAAGGGACGCCACGGAAAAAAATCGGCTTTCGCCACGATCCAAAACAGTTTGCCAAAGCGAAAACGTATTACGACTGGAAATTTCAGGTAGAGAGCGATCCGCAGGCCCCGCTGCCTGCGGCCTGTGGCCGCTGACGAAATAATAAGGTATTAGCCGCAATATCATAAAAATATGTCTTTTTCTTACCAGCGAGACCATGGCGGACATGTTATTGATCGCCACTCTGGAAGTGCGGAAATACACAAACTGGAGAGTGCGTATATGCAAAAAAAAAGACTGGCTTATTTTTTCATCTCGCTGGCCGCTGTGTCTCAAAGCATGAGTCCTGTATTTGCTGGTGAGCAGGCAATTACGGCAAAAAATCACGTAACGGCTATTCCACTGGAGGAAGTTGATCATTATCTGAATCAAAATAAAACGCAGGAGACGATTGTTATAGAAGATGCGGCGCTGCTTGATGTTCATATCTCGTATGCTAACCTGCCCGCCGATGCGATAGTGGAAATTGCAGGTAAAGATAACAACGAGGTCTACCGCTATGCGGCTGAGAAAATCCTGAGCGGCTCGGATGAGCACCATGTCAGTTTCGATGCATTATCCGTCTTTGGCGATAGCGTAACGGTACGGTTGTTGGCTGCAGATGGTTCTGCGCTTCCCTCTTCCCGGCAGGCCGAAATTGCCTTCCAGGTCAGGGGCGAGGCAAAGCTTCAGGATTTGTCATTGTTTAATATCATTCCGGGTGACAAAAACCCGCCCCCGCACTCCTGCTTTAAAGACTCACCTTTTATCTATAACTATACAAAACCCGTCGCGGTGATCCGCGATACCTATGACCGAGAAAAACCGCATTACAACACCGGATGGCGCATCGGCGAAAAAGGGGTTGATGGTGACCTGCTGGTATTAAGCAGTTTCCCGTTAAAAGAAGATAAAAAGGTAAGAACCACAGAGGTCTGGTTTGTTCAGGAGGTTGAGGTCAATCCAAATGATTGCACCAGTTATCAGATAAAGAAAACGGCCAAAGTGAAAGCATTTGGCAAATCATCCAGCAGAGACGGTAAATATCGCTTATTGTCGTTAGATTTTGCGGGTGATAAAGCGCAGGAAGATTTCGTCAAATCACTGGGTTATTTAGGCATTGACCCAAGAGATGAGACGAAGGCTAACGACATTGCCACTCAAAAAACGGAATTTTATCTGCCGCAGGCGCAGTTTAAAAAAGATAATGCACGTTTGTATGACGCTGTGAATAAGTCAGATGGCACCCACTGTGCTATTGAGCTATACGACCGCGAAGCGGGTCAGTTCCGGCATCGTTGTAGCACGTACAACAACGATATGGGCAATAAGAACAACCCTATGAAGCCTGGCGTAGGTGCGCCGCTGATCGATAACTACACGCAGCGCGTTCTGGCTCTCAGTACCAGCGGTGAGCTGGTGAATGGTTATAACCAGGCGATGCCGATTGCCCGGATCTGGCCGCAGATTAAAGAATTCTTTCCTGATGGCGCGATTCCCGATACGTCTTTTATCATTAAAGACCAGGTGGCTGCCGCCCAGAAATCATTGAAAGGCTATGCGAGCGTCAATGTGGCGCAGGTCATTCCGGATCCGGGCTCCATACCCGATGTTTCCCAGTTTGCCTGCAAATGGTGGCTACCCGCAGGGGTTAAAGCATCCGAACCCAACCCGGAGAGCAGTACAATGTTACTCTATGAAAAAACTGGCGCTGTTACCGACCCGCTAATGGCCTGGTGTGATATCAAAGGCGGGGAGCAAAAATATCGACCACAATGGGTTATGACCGCCATTCCTTAAGCATGTAATGCGTCAGGCAACAATTTTTATAAGATGTTGCCTGACAGCTTTGTTAGCTTTTCACTAACGTATTTCCGTTTTTACTGCGCGATGGGAATGGTCCCTTTGATAATCACTAATGTGATCGTCGCCTTTGCGTCCCCTGCTTTCAGCGGGATTTTATATTCACCCGGCTGGGTATAAAGGGCCATGTATTTATCATCCGGCATATCAATGATGACGTCATCGTCTGCGGCGGTGGCTTCGATCCGTTGCAGAAGTTCTGCTTTGGCCAGGGGTTTGTACCATCCGGCAACAATACGATCGTTTTTAATATGAATATCGTTGCTCTCAAGGACGCAGAGCGCATTTTGCTCTCCGCCCTGAAGGCGATAAAGCCGGTTTTCAGTTAAGGAGTCCAGTGACGGACAGACGACCTCTTTTTGCGCCCCCGACTCTGCCAGCGTGTAGCTGAACTTCACTTTCAGGTTGTCACCGTGGCGAACGCCCTGTTTTTTCCATGTGCCACTGTCCCCGGTGAACATGCGAATCCCGTTCGGATTAATACTATAGTTATCTGCAAAAAAGTCATTTCCGTTTATTGAGAAATTGGGTCTGAGATTTAAAGAGGAATCATTGATAATGGTGACGACCGGAGAGTTAATGGAACGGTAATTCTTTTTCTTATAACTACAGTTTTTTCCGTTCGCCTGTAAGTTAACACCGTTATCTTTACTGACAATCATGGCATAGTTGCAGTTAAGACCGTTTTCAATAGATTCGTTCAGCACTATACCATTATCAACGACAATATTCATCACACCGTTATTATCATTTCCTTGCCACAGATGCGAGATAAACTCACTATTGTAATCTTCATTATAGATAACATTGTTAATCGTGAGTTTCAAACGGTCGGGGTTTTCAACATTCATCATGCGCGAGTAATCACTGGCATATACTGACGCTGTTGAAAAAACGCTAAGCATTGCTAATGCTACGGCTGTCTTTGTCATGAAAAAATCCTCTTTGAGAAAAAGAAAAACAACAAGATTACGCAACAGTGACCATACCTTAATGCGTCAGGCCGTAGAATATACCTCCAGATAAAATCATCGTTTATTTATTTTTAACTCATAGATACAGAGAAGATTCTTATTAATCAGAAGACCAGTACCGTCTTATTTTATTCTGAGGAATGAATATAATGCCTTGCCACTATTCAGGCTGGAATAGTAGGCTTAAAAGCCATCTCATATATTTTACCCTGATGAGCGAGACATAAGATGGAACCATCAATTAAACAGACTCATGAAAAAATTCGGGTTTGCGTGCGAACAAACTCTTTTTTATTCGAAAAAGGGCTTGAAGAAATAGCGCGATTTTATTTTATTGCCAGCGATAAAATGCTTTGCATTATCGATGCTGACACGTTTGGTACGACGTTGCGCCTGGTGAAGTATCTGGAGTTCATCAGAAGAATTAAACCCGACATGCTTGTTTTGATCACGGGTCATCATCCCCGAAGCGAGCAGCATAGATGGTATGTGAAAGCAAATGAATCCCTGTCAGGCTGGCGTGAAACCATCGATGCCATGAACTTTATGCTACCCAATCTCGACAGCGTTATTGATTTTTATAAAAGGAAGCATGGTTGAACCACTTTTGCAAAAGGAGGACTAAACGTGAAGTTAAGTTTTTGTATCAGGACGAATATTTTGGCGAAGATGGCCGATGTCACTGAAGCTGAATTAGTTTATGCGCTGATGACGACGGGTGAGCTGTTCGGCGTGAAAATACCGGCACCGTTACCGGGCAGGCATAATGCCAGGACGCGTAGCTTTGATTACAAAGAAGCACTGGATTTTGCTGAAGAAGTGAAAATCGCCCGAGACAGTAAAAGGCAGGTCTGAAAACGTAATAAGACCATCCCTTAATCAAGAGATACCTCAAGCCATTCTTTATATTTACGGCAGCATTGCCCGGATGACTTAGCGTTTTCCTTCAACATTGATAGCGCAATACAAATAACTTCAGCGTATAAGCAATCATCAATACTCCGGGCATACTCGAGTTTTTTACCCAGATAGTGGCTAAGCGAAACATGATCAATGTTAATCCCCTGCAAGGATAAATGCGTGGCGGCGTCGCCAATGAGTATTGATGCTTGTTTTTCAGGATAAACGTTATTCATAAATTTTAGCCCTGCGCTCCGTAAAGAAATATTCGACAGGTAGGATTCAGGGGGGCTTATGCCCCCCTGTTTACAAAAACACCTCAGAATGAATTAACGTGTTTACCAATCACAGCTACTTGAGCCCGTATTTTTAAACGTTTTTGATTCCGTCTTTCCTCTGATACCGTCTTTATTAACTGGCGTCACATAAAGTGTGACTTCCCCCCAGTAGCCTAACGTAACGCCTTGTACGTTGGAAACCACGGTGCTCCCCCACTTCCACTGAAATATCGTGTTGCCTTCAGACGCACCGCCATTCGCATTGTAAGTGTACGTTGCCGTTATTCTGTTACAGGCTCCGGTTCTGCCGCTGTAGCCCAGGTTTGTAACGAAAGGCGCAGGCTTAGATCTTATGGTAACAGCGCCACTAAAGGCCTCGGTGCCAGATAAGGACTGCCCTGAACCTTTAGGCGTCACGACCACCCGCACGTCATAGCCCGCATAGCTGTCCGGCAGCGTGAACGTTTTTGCCGTGCCGCCTGCGACATCCCTCCACGTCTGGCCATCCTTCCACTGCCACTGGAAGCTGGAGATGTCCGTACCGGTCCCGTTTGCCGTGAAGGTGTATTCCGCCCTCAATGTCTGCCCCACCTCCGGCGTGCCGGAGATCCTCAGCCCCGTCACAGACGGCATACCATACACCGCTACCGCCGGGCTGTTCTGTACCGCACCGGTCAGCGACGGCTGGCTGCTGCCCTTCGGCGTTACCATTACCCGCACGTTGTAACCTGCATAGCTGTCCGGCAACGTGAACGTGCTTGCCGTGCCGCCTGCAGCATTCTTCCATGTTGCACCATCCTGCCACTGCCACTGGAAGCTGGAGATGTCCGTACCGGCCCCGTTTGCCGTGAAGGTGTATTCCGCACTCAGGGTCTGCCCCACCTTCGGCGTGCCGGAGATCCTCAGGCCCGCCACAGACGGCGCGTCATAGGCTGCCATCGTCGGACTATCCTGTACCGCACCGGTCAGCGACGGCTGGCTGCTGCCTTTCGGCGTTACCACCACCCGCACGCTGTAGCCCGCATAGCTGTCCGGCAGCGTAAACGTTCTTGCCGTGCCGCCTGCGGCATTCTTCCATGTTGCACCATCCTGCCATTGCCACTGGAAGCTGGAGGCGTCCGTACCGGCCCCGTTTGCCGTGAAAGTATATTCCGCACTCAGGGTCTGCCCCACCTTCGGCGTGCCCGAGATATGCAGATTGGTTATTGACGGCGCACCATAGGCATCCACCGCCGGGCTGTGCTGTGTCTCGCCCTGCAGCTGAGGCTGGCTGCTGCCCTCCGGAATTACCGTCACTTTAATACTGTAACCCGCATCCTCGGTCCGGAGGGTGTATTCCCGACCCGTGGCCCCCTCGATCGGCATCCAGCTGGTTCTCTCATACCTTCCCCAGATAAAGGTGGATTTATCCGTACCGCTTCCGTTTGACGTGAAGGTGTATTCCGCCCTCAGGGTCTGCCCTACCTTCGGCGTGCCGGAAATCTTCAGGCCCGACACCGACGGCGCGCCATATACCGCGACCGCTGAACTTTCCTGCGCCACTCCGGCCGGTGACGGGTGACTGCTGCCCTTCGGCGTCACCACCACCCGCACGCTGTAGCCCGCATAGCTGTCCGGCAGCGTAAACGTTCGTGCCGTATTGCCAGCGGCTGCCGCATTCCTCCATGCCTCTCCGTCCTTCCACTGCCACTGGAAGGTGGACGCATCCGGCCCGGTGCCGTTTGCCGTGAAGGTGTATTCCGCCCTCAGGGTCTGCCCCACCCTCGGCGTGCCGGAGATGTGCAGATTGGTTACCGACGGCGCGCCATAAACGTCTACCGACGGGCTGCTCTGTACCGCTCCGGCCAGTGCCGGATGGCTGCTGCCCGTCGGCGTCACCACCGCCTTAATGCTGTAACCCGCATCTCCGGCCTGGAGGGTATATTCCCGGCCGTTGGCCCCATCGATCGGCATCCAGCTGGTTCCCTCGTATCTCGCCCAGATATAGGTTGAGGCATCGGCACCGCTTCCGTTCGCCGTGAAGGTATATTCCGCCCTCAATGTCTGTCCCACCTCCGGCGTGCCGGAAACGTGCAGATCTGTCACCGATGGCGCACCGTAAACATCTACCGCCGGGCTGTGCTGCACCGCCCCGACCAGCGACGGCTGACTGCTGCCCTCCGGTATTATCGTTACTTTAATGCTGTAACCAGCGTCCCCCGCCTGGAGGGTGTATTCCCGGCCGTTGCCCCCTTCGATCGGCATCCAGCTGGTTCTCTCATACCTCGCCCAGATATAGGTTGAAGCATCCGCACCGGTTCCGTTCGCCTTGAAGGTGTATTCTGCCCTCAGGGTCTGCCCCACCTCCGGCGTGCCGGATGTGCGCACGTCCTCCACCACTGGCGTGCCGTAAGCCGTCACCGCCTGGCTCTCCTGGATCGTTCCGGTCAGCGACGGGTGACTGCTGCCCTTCGGCGTCACCACCACCCGCACGCTGTAGCCCGCATAGCTGTCCGGCAGCGTGAACGTTCGTGCCGCATTGCCAGCGGCTGCCGCATTCTTCCAGGTCTCACCGTCCTTCCACTGCCACTGGAAGGTGGACGCATCCGCCCCGCTCCCGTTTGCCGAGAAAGTGTATTCCGCACTCAGGGTCTGCCCCACCTTCGGCGTGCCGGAGATATGCAGGTCTGTCACCAACGGCGCGCCGTAAATCTCCACGCCGGATTCGCCTTTTTTGCCGTTGACCGTGGCGCTCACCGTGATGGTTCCACCGGTATTTTTCGTGGTGACGGTCATCGTACCCGAGCCTTCTGTTCCGGTGATGGCGCTGGTCTCCCCCCGGGCCACCAGCTCAGGTTTGTCGATATCCCAGACAATCGCCTCGCCTACTACCGCACGGCCAAAGCGGTCCTTCGCCGTGGCGGTGTAGGTAATGGTGTTCAGTCCGTTAGCCTCCACGCTGGCCGCGCTGGCAGTGACCGTCACGGCTGACGCCTTCCCGATGACCGGCTCCGTTTTCGACGACGCCTTATAGCCCTCTTTTTTGGCCGCGTTGGTGGCGGTTACCGCGACAAACAGCGTTGCCCCCGTATCCTGCTCTGTCAGGGTATAGCTGGCCTCTTTCGCACCGCTGATGCCCCCGGACGCGTTGTTGATTTCACGTCCCCACTGGTAGCTCAGCGTCACCTCGCCGCCGCCGTTCTGCTCCACGTCCACCTTCTCAACGCTTACCGTGTCACCCACCTTCAGCCCGGCGGTTTTGCTCAGCGTGATGCTTTTGATCGTCGGAATTCCCTGCAACGCCACGCCGGACTCGCCTTTTTTGCCGTTGACCGTGGCGCTCACCGTAACGGTTCCGCCGGTATTTTTCGTGGTGACGGTCATCATCCCTACGCCTCCGGTTCCGGTGACGGCGCTGGTTTCTCCCCGGCTCACCAGCTCCGGCTTGTCGATGTCCCAGACGATCGCCTCGCCCACTACCGCACGGCCGAAGCGGTCCTTCGCCGTGGCGGTATAGGTTATGGTGCTCAGCCCGTTCGCATCCACGCTGTCCGCGCTGGCGGTTACCGTCACATCTGACGCCTTCCCGGTGACCGGCTCCGTTTTCGACGACGCCTTATCGCCTTCATTTTTGGCCGCGTTGGTGGCGGTCACCACCACAAAGAGAGTCGCCCCCGTATCCTGTTCCGTCAGGTGATAACTGTCCGACGTGGCGGCATCGATCGCTCCCTCGTCACGGTGCCACTGGTAGCTCAGCGTCACCTCACCGCCGCCGTTCTGCTCCACGTCCACTTTTTCCACGCGTACCGTGTCGCCCACCTTCAGCCCGGCGGTTTGGTTCAGCGTGATGCTGCGGATAATCGGGTAACCGTTGAGCGTCAGCTGCGTCGCTTGTTTTTGCCCGCCAATGTCGACCTCTATTTGCGCATTGCCCCCCGCTGATGCGGTCGTAAACGTGGCTGTCGCTTTGCCTTCTGCATCGGTTTTTTCAACCGCGTTGCTCAGCGCGCCAAACTGCTGCGTGATGAGCGTCCACGTTACGGGAGCGTCCGGTACGCTATTGTTGTGCTCATCCAGCGCGATAGCGGTCAGCGTCGAAGTGCTGCTCCCATTGGCATTCAGCGTATCTGGGGTACCTTTGAGCTCGACATGATTCACCTTCCCGACATTCACACTGATGATCTTCTGCACTTCACCGGCGGAGACTTTCACCTCCGATGGCGCTTTTTCAGGTACGACCACGGTTGCACTGGCAATACCGTGCTCATCGCTGTCTCCGGTGGGCGCTTCCCGGAACTGACTCCCTTCTATCCGCCAGGTGATAGCCTGTTTACGGCTGATAACCGCGTTATCAAACCGGTCATACAGCTGCGCGCTGACGGTTTTATCCTCACCGCCTGCAACCGCGTTTTCCGGGACGTCCAGCACCACTTTTGCCACCGGACCCGGCTCAAGGCTTACGGGCGCTGACGGGCTACTCACGGTATCTACCGTGGCGTTCACCACCCACTTTTCTGCTGCTTTTTGCGGCGCGATAAGTGCGATGGATGCTCTTCCCTCGCTATCCGTTTTGCCGCTCAGGGTTTCACCGTTACTGCTCCACGTGACGTTTTTCTCAACCGTCAGAGGCTTACCATCCTGATCGGTAACTTCAATCGTGAACGTCTTTTCTGTGGCAACTTCTGCACGCTCGGGAGACTCTACGAAGCGGATGGCAAGCGGGTGGGCAAAATCGACAACCAGCGCCATCTTCTCCTGCTGAGCATTGTTATCACTGGCGGTGCTCAGGGTCTGGCTCCCGCCAGGCGGGATCAGCGAGGCCGTGATTTCATCTTCACCATCCGCCATGATGTTTTCTATTTTTACCAACGCCTGACCGTGCTCATCGGTGCGTACGCTGTTTTGCGACAACGAGCCAAGCGAGTTCCTGCTCTGCCAGTACACCATCTGTTCGGTCAGAGGGGAGCCCTGACCGTCTTTCACCTCGGCTAACACCAGCAACGCCCCGTGACTCTCTTCGAAGAACTTCACGCTGCCGTCACGGCGGATCTCACCGGGTGAAAGCAGATGATCGATACGCAGGGTAGTTATCGTTGCGCTACCGGTAATTTTCGCCGTTCCGCTCTCCCCGGGTATTCCTTTTTTGTTGACCGGCGTAACTTCGAAGATCACCGTGCGGGCCATATCACGCGTTTGCACCTCATACGTAGCACTCCCTTCCTTCAGCGTCTCGCCTGATACTGCGTCATACCACCGCAGCCGGGTTTGCTCAGGATCTTCATCTTCCCCTTCATTGCTTTTATAGAGGTAACTTCCCTCCAGGATCTTGCCGGGTGACATGACACCCTTAATGGCAACGTTTTCGACGGAAGGGGCAAAATCGCCCGGCGTAACGGTCAGGTGATAGCTGGCGGAACTTAGCACGTGCTCCGGATCGACAGGTGACGTTTCCGTCGCGGTGATGGTGACATCGCCCCGATGCGTTGGGTTCACCAGACCTCTGCCCGGCTCCACGGTGGCGATCGCCGTACTGGAGGAGGTGTAGCGAATGACGCCCCCCTGCCCACCTTTCACCGCGTGAAGAAGCGGCACGCCAGCCTGCGTGGTTTTTTCCGTAGGGCTGAAATAGAGGCGTCTGTCTTTTTCTTCCTGCTTATAGGCGAGAACGATGTTGTTATTACGGGTGACGAACTCCGTGCGGGACTGCATCAGCGATGGCAACGCCGCCGCATTTTCACTTGCCAGCATCTCGGAAAGTTTTCGGCCAAACTCCCAGTGGAAATTCAGCCCCACAGAGAAGTTATCCCGCTGGCCACTGATCATGCTCTGCTCCGCGCTGATCCCCACCAGCGGCACAGGTTGCCACTTAAGCCCGAGGTTAAGCCCGTGAGGATTGTGGCTGGCTTCGCTGCGGCTGCCGTTAACGTCCACTTTGTCGCCATACCACTGGAACCAGCCCAATTTGAGCGCAACGTGCTGTGAAAGGGCCGTCTCCAGATTGAGATCCCAGCCGCGGGCGGCACGTTCATACAGTTCATAGCGGTCGGGATCGTCATTAAACATGCTGTCGTCAGAATGACGCCAGCCGCTCAGGGGCAGGTAGTAGTTCGCGGACGCACGAATCCCATCGCTCCACAGCTCGGCGCCTGCCCCCATTCGGTTATGGTGGCGCGTGACATCCTGATCGAAAAAGAGGTTTCCACCCGCCATCAGATGCGGGTTAAAGGTATGTCGCCAGCCCAGGCCAACGTTAAGGATATCGCGCTCGTTCCAGCGGTGTGCGCTCATCTGAGTGAACAGAATGTCATGTTGCCAGATCTTAACCGGCCACAGATAGTCCAGCCCAAAATCGCGGCTATCGCTCCCGCCAATACCGACGTCTGCCGTAACGCGGGCTTTCCCGCCGATATTGTTTAACCACGCTTCCACTTCCTGGGTTAACGCGGCATTCACCTCGCTGTTTGCCGCACCGCGCAAGGCATCGCCCGCGCCGTTTTGTTGGGCGCTTCCCCACATGCCGGCCATTTTATCCCGCAGGGGTTGATTGCTTTCGCTTTCAACGGTTGCGTGAGTTTCAGTTTGCGCCCGCGCGACGGGGGGAACCGTGAGTAAAAAGATGGAAAATAAATAATGTAAGAGGATTATCCACACGGATAATTTTTGACGTAAAGAACAGTACGAAACACCGGGCATTGTGACGCATCCCTTATTAATTAAACTCCCTGGTTAGTGATATTAAGTTCCAGATAATTCCTAAACTCCATACAGCACTCAGGAGATGTTCATGAGATTTTCCGTCTCTCATTAAATTCAATAGTTACGCGTTGATGTTTAACAACTCTTTCAGCCCACTTCATAAATCCCTCAGCCTAATTTCAGCCTTATATTTTCCGGAGCAGGTAATTCTCAACACCGACCAGACACCTCGCAATTTTATTGCTGACCGTCTCCTTATGCAGGTTTTCCCCTAATGGCAGGATGCTCCCGGCAATACTCTGGATGTCATTTTTATAAGGAAGATCGTTGACATGAATAAAACTGGACTGGCCCTGCTTATTTGTGCACTACTGAGTGCTCCCGCTTTTGCGCAAAATGCCGTCACGCACGAGCAAGCCTGGGAAGGCACTTCGTATCTCTCCGTTATCGTGAAATTAAAACCCGGCACGACTCTTAATAAGTCTTCACCCTTCTCATTACGCGACAGTACCCTCACCGTGAGTCCGTTATTTACGGCAAATCATTTGCGCAGCAGTGAATTAAGCGAGATGGATGCGCTTAATGAACGCTACGGCTTTAATCGTTATTTACGTATAGCCCTGCCAGCCGATAAGCAACATGACGCGGCCTATATCAATAACGTAATTAATGAACTGGCGACGCGACAAGATATTGAGCTGGCTTACCCGGAATCCATGCCGGTGTCGCTGGAAAAGGGTGTCAATGTTCCCGACGTGCCGCCCTATTCCGGGCTGAGCTATGCCCTGAACAGTACCAGCCAGGCCACCGTCCCGGACTTTCGTGGATTGCAGGATTACAGCAAATCGCCAGAGGAAAAACGGCCCGGCTACTATATGGGTGGCGTTAATCGCGACAGCGTGAGTCAGTATTCAGGGCACGATGGTAGCGGCATTTCGCTGGTCTCAATGGAAAACAACGCGTGGAATACCAGCCATGTGAATTTGCCGCCGATCGATTTCCATGAAGGGGACAAGCGCTATACGCCGGGCGAAGATCACGACACCAGCTCCGTCGGGATTATGGCGGCGAAAGATATCAATGCGGGCATCAAAGGCCTGACGTGGAACGCCCGTATGGGATACGTCAAATGGCAGGCCAATAATCTCTACAATATGATTCCCAGACTCCAGGCAGGCGATGTGGTGCAAATTGGTATGCAGACCGGCGGAGGAGATGTGACAGGCTGTTCATCCGCTTGCTATGTCCCCCAGGAAAACGCTCCAGCCTATTATGACGTGATAAAAGCGCTGACGGATAAGGGCGTGCACGTTATTCAGGCGGCAGGCAATGGTAATATCAACCTCGATCACGCCGGATTTAATGGCAAATTTGACGTTAAGAAGCGGGATTCCGGCGCGATCATTGCGGGCGCGTTTTGTGCAAACAATGGCAAAAAAGCCTCTTTCAGCACATATGGCTCACGCGTGACCAGCGCCAGCTGGGGCTGCTGGGATGTGGTTACGACGGGTTACGGCGGTTTGCATAGCATAAAAAATGCGGAATACACCTCAAGTTTCTCCGGCACGTCCTCCGCGAACCCGATTATCGCAGGCGTGGTCGCCAGCCTGTCGGCCATTGCAAAAGCTCACAATATCACCGTCACGCCTCAACAGATGCGTTCCATCCTGCAGGAAACCGGTACACCTTTAGCGGCAGGGGATTCAGCGAAAGTAGGTACTCACCCAAATATGGCGAAAGCGGTAGCCAGGATTCTGGAACTCAAAGAAGAAGAGCAGGAGGAAGTAAAGGCAGTGCCTGGAGAAAGCTTTAGCGTTACCGGCACGACCGATTCCTCCCGGGCGTATCAGTTAGACGGGAGCGCCAGCAAGAATGCCGTCTCCTGGAAATGGACCATCGACAAAAACAGTGCAGACAAATTCTGGCTACAGGAGAAACATGCCGGAGGCTGGATACGTGAATTTTCAGGCCCTACCGTCCGGGCACTCATTCCCGCTAATACTGACGGAGAAGCAACCTACTGGTTAACCGTCACGGGCAAAGACGGAAGCGTGAGCGCTGAGAAGATCACCGTAACGGTGAAAAAACCGCAGTTACCTGATATTCCTGATGACGGCGCAGAAGCGTATAACCCACGGATCGCCTACCCGGTGAAATGTACCCGCGTATCGCATAACGGCAAAATCTGGCTGAACCAGTGGTATGTCAACGCAGGACAAGAGGAGCCGGGACGCGGCGGTGAGTGGGGGGCATGGCGAGCGTCGGATGCAGCCAATAATAGCTGCCCTTAAATACCCTTTTGGTTAACATAATAGTAAAGCCTGGATATAAGCCAGGCTTTATTTTATTAACTCAACGCTCAGGAAAACCGTAAAAAAGACATTTCTTAACAACCGTACTCGCTCAGATTTTATTAATAAGCGTAAAGGACTGAAATTGGCAGTACTATTTCATACCCTGTCGCGCTCCGCCCTCTTTACAACACGAACGGTCGCTCTTCTCTGCCGAAACTCCCCGACTCTTAATGGCTCAGAGAAGTCTCTTATTCAAGCCGGCTGTCTCCTCCCGTTACTATTTGTCCCTGTTATCACACGGTAATAACGCCTTTTTTACCTGCGCTGCAGGTGAGATTTACCTCTCGTTATTGTTCAGTAATTAATAAGGGAACTTATGAAATTAACAGGATCTGCTTTTGTCCTTGCCACTTTACTGGCAGGGGCGGGCGTCAGCGTTTCAGCTAACGCCGCCACGACCTCGCCATCGGCAAACTGTGTACAGGGCCACCAGAACTGCATGAAAGAACTAGGCACGCTGGAACGCGGTGTCAACGGTGAGAAAGTGAAGGTCGTTGAAGGGCAAACGATTCGTGCGCGCTTCTTTAACGACGGAACCGAACTGCCAAACCTGGAAACGCGCGTCACCATTCTTGCTGGCGAAGAGGCCCACTGGTCCTACGCCCTCGCCCAGGCTATCAACCAGCAGCACCCCGAACTGCGTGCCGGTTTCAGGCACAGCAACGGCGAGATTACGCCCGATGAGTCTCAGTCGAATAAGGTGTATGCCAAAGAGAACAGCCCCCTCAGTCACGTAGAAGTGTCCTTCAATTAATTCAGGGAAGATTATTTTGAAACTACTCAAGATGAATAATATTACGTCGGCGTTAGCCGTGGCATTGATTGGCATGTATTCCACGGGCGCACTGGCGCACGGCTATGTTTTTGAACCAAAATCCCGTTCGGTGATTCATTTCCCGCCGGTGATAAGTGCGGATCCGAATAAAGATCATCAGCAAGTCTGGCCTGCTGACGCCGTGGAAGCGCCGAAGCTCCCGGCTGGCAACGATATGAGCCCAACTCCGATCGCTAACGAACAGGTGTTCCAATTCCCGCCGGATGGAAAACTGGCAAGCGGTGGTTCAACGGCAACTCCCGCCTTCAGCAAGCTTGATGACGAAAAGCAGAATACCTACAACAACCCGATGTCTGCGGGTCCGCACCAGTTTAAATGGCATTTACCGGCTAAGCACCGCACCACCTATTTTACCTACTACATCACTAAGCCGGACTGGCAGTCAGTTCCGGGTGCGGATTCGCGCCTGACCAGAGCGATGTTTGAAGATAAACCTTTCTGCCACAAGGTTTATACCTATGCGCCAGGCAACCCGTCGGCCGATATTTCGCTCCCGACAGGTTTCGAAACCCACACCTGCGACGTACCGGAGCGTGAAGGTAAGCAGAAAATTTATGCCGTCTGGCGCGTGCGTGATACCGATAACGCATTTTATCAGATGATTGACGTCGATTTCGGCGGTGAAGTCATTACCAAACCGGTGGCCAGCGTCACGCCATCCAGCCATAACCTGTCAACCAGCGCGCTGTCGCTGGACGGTAGCGCCTCAACGGGGAAAGAGCTGAAGTACAGCTGGGCCGTCACCAGCAATGCCGATAAGGTCATTCTGGAAAACAGCACCAGTGCTAAAGCCAGCATTCGCCTGAAGGCTAAACCTGAGAGCGATTTTAGCGTCAACGTGAAGCTGACCGTCACCAACGATAAAAACGTGAGTGATTCAAAAACCGTTACCCTGAATGCCAAAGCTGAAGCGGATAGCACGGCACCGGTGGCGAAAGCAGGCAGTGACTTCACCGTTAACAGCAACAGTGAATCCCGAGGTTATGATCTTAACGGTTCCGCAAGCGTCAATGCTGAAAAATATCAATGGACTATCGTTTCCGGTCAGGACTTTGGTGCTTTGCAGGTCGCTAACGGTGGCGAATGGGTTTCAACCGTCCACGCGGCAAAAGCCCGCGCGCTGATTAAACCTGGCAAAATCGGTAAAGTGACCTATCGCCTGACGGTGACGGCCAAAAATGGCAAAACCAGCACCGACGATATCACCGTGACCGTGAAGGATGCACAGCAGGCTTCTGATGTGCAGATCAATACGGGCAACAACCAGGACACCATTGTTGGCAGTGACATTATTGCTGCCGCCGTCGTGTCAAAAAACAATGATTCCTTAAAGGGGTCAAAAGTTGAATGGTCCGCATTGACACACGCCGATAAGATTCAGATCTCGTCACCAAATGAGTTCAGCACCAACCTTATGGGCAAACATCCGTATACCGACAATGTAGACGTGACGCTGCAGGTGAAAGTGACGGCGCCTGATACCGGTAAAGTCTCCACGGCAACGAAGGTGATCAAACTGCGCCCGACGCAAACCAATGTAAAAGCCTGGGACCACAATAAAACTTACAAGACACCTTGTGAAAAAGTGAGCTATGAGGGCAACATCTGGCTGAACAGCTGGGAAACCCGAGGCGTTAAGCCAGGTTCCGATGGCGAGTGGGGCGTCTGGAAGAAAGAAGGTGCTGCCAACATGCCTAAAGAATGCAAATAATACAGTAAGTTAACTCTGGCCGGGTCTTCACCGACCCGCGCCTGACATTGTCATTCCCCCATGACGCACTCGTTAACTATTTTGCGCCGGAAATCGCCCCTTCGTTCCGGCGCTTTTTTTATCGGTACAAGATCACCCACCCTATCGCGGCGATAATCGGATACGGGCCGAAGGGAAACGGTTGACCGGGCTTAATCCGCAACAGAATCAGCGCCGTGACCAGCGCCAGCAGGGTCGAGGCAACAAAAACATCCAGCAGCGCCAGCGGGCCAAGCCACGCCCCGATCGCCGCCAGCAGTTTCATATCCCCCATCCCCATCCCTTCATGGCCGCGCAACAAACGGAACAGCAAAGAGAGCGTCCAGGGCACGCCAAAGCCCAGCAGAGCGGCGATGAATGCCTGCAATGGCTCCACCCGGCTATAGCCGCTGACGGCAAACGCCAGCGACATCGCCAGCAGCGGGAGCGTCAGACGGTCGGGCAGGAGCATGGTGCGCAGGTCAATAAACAGCAGCGGCAGCAAAAACGTCACCGCCAGCACGTCGAACAGGCTCTGCGGCGTGACGCCCTGCTGCCAGATAATCACCCCGTACAGCAGCGCCATGAGCCCTTCAACCAGCGGATAGCGCCACGATATCGCCTGACCACAGCTGGCGCAGCGCCCGCGCAGCAGCAGCCAGCCAATCAGAGGAACATTGTGGCGAAATTTAATGGGGTGTTTACAGCGTGGGCAATGGGAAGCAGGCCACGATAAAGAGAGTGCTTCACCGTGGAGAATCAAGGGGAGCCGGTAGATAATGACGTTGCAAAAGCTGCCGATAATGGCGCCCAAAAAAACGCTAAAAACGAGTATTACACTCTCAACCATGGTTCCACACTCTGAGGGACATGCAATCTCCGATAATAGCAGAGACTATTCGTTATATTTAGGCAGCCTGTTTGCACGTAAAGTACAAAAGTCTCCGCGCAAGTTCGCCCATTCAATATTCAGATGCGCTTTTGCATATTGTGCCGCTTCTTTCCACAATAATGCCGCAATATGCCACTCCTTTCCCTGCTCATGTTCTGCCGCTCGTGAAGAAAGTGAAAACCACAGGGTAGCAGGATCGCGTTTGTCGCTTTGCCAGTCCATCGTTAAGCCCTTTAGAAAAAATCCCAGCGTATCAATAGCGACGATAAAATAATTGAGCTTAAAATGATAAATACCTGAATAACGCTGAATGCCTCAGTGGGAGAACAACGCTGATTACCAATATCATCCGCTGGCTGGCCTTTTCGGGTCTCTACATCCTGCTGGCATTGCTGAGCTTTCATACGCGGGATAGCTGGAGCCTCTCCACCACGCTCTGGCTTCCGGCGCCGCTGCTTTTCGCCGCGTTATGGCTGACGGCCCCGCGCGAGTGGCCGCTGTGGCTGGCTACCGCGGGCTTGCTGCATGTGTTCGTTGGCGTCTGGATAGGCCGCCCGCTCACGCTGGCATGCCTGTTTGCCCTCTTCGACGTCGCAATATTCCCGCTGTGCGTCGCCGTCTTTCGTCTGAATGCGCAACTGCCTGCGCTGCGTTTTGCGCGCAGGCCGATTATTGGTGAACTGATCTACCCCCTGCAGTTAATTTTCAGCATTTTTTGCGGCAGCCTGCTGCTTAATCTGGCGCTGTTACTGTCAGGGTATCCGATTGCGCCACTGCATTTTTTTTCCTGGGTGCTGGCGGCGTTAACCGGCATTCTCGCCATTTTGCCGCTGCTGCGTGAGAGCCAAATTCCGTCGCACCAGCGGTTTAACGGGCGGGAAGCTCTGCTTCTTGCCGCGAATACCCTTGTGCTGGTGACGGGCTACTTTTTCCTGCCACCGCTCTGGCAGGGGCTCAACCTGCTGCTGGTGCAAACGACGGTGGTTTTACTGAGCGTGTTTGCGCTCTCCGGACGCGGTGTTGGCGCTCTGCTGCTTATTCAATACCTGATTGTGGTGCTGGCGACCCAGCAGCGGGAAGGGATTTTTTACACGCTAACGCCCGATCTTATCCCCGCAATCTGGCAGGCGCAGTGGTATCTGGTATTTTCGGCGATTTTTGCCAACTGTTTATATCAGTACCGCCGCTGGATCCAACAGCAACAGGCACTCGCGGCCAGCACCAGTGCCATCATTATTCGCCTGTCGCAGACGGGTTCATGCGTCGTGTTTCGCCTCTCGATGCCGGAGGAGGAGATTCGCTGGCAAGGCAGCACGGAAGCGCTGTTCCCTGGTGAGGAAAAGACGCTGAGCACCCTGACGCTACTGGACGCACACTGCGATACGCCGTTCCTGCCCGATTTTCGCGCCTGGTACTCACAGCAACGTGAAAGCAGCTTTGCCCGGGAAGTTGTTCTGCAAACGCTGCACGGAAGGCAGATGCGCGGGATGGTGATGTTTCACAGGATCGGCAATACCGCGCATCTGATGGGGGGAGTGAGCCTCTTTCTCACAGCATCCGCTGCAGAATCTCCCGCTGCCCGCTAAAGGTGTATTTCAACACCGCCGCCACATGCCCAAGCAGAATTACGCCCAGCAGGATGCAGCTATAGCGATGCACCTGGAAGAAAAACGCATTCACTTCGGCGATGGCAATCGGGCGGGAAACCGGCACCAGGCCAAACAGGTTGTAATCTTTTTGCAGCATCAAAAAACCGCTAACCAGCACCACCATAATGGTCAGATAAAACAGCTCATGAATAAACACCACCAGCTGTTTTTTACGCCCGGCCACCGTGGCCGGATAGGGTACCGAAGGGCGGAAGAAACGCCAGACGAAACGCACTATCATGATGGGCGTGGCGATGGTACCAAGCGACATATTCAGCACGGAAAAGAAGGTAAACCAGCGGGTTCCTTCCAGCGCGTGCAGAATATAGCCCATGCACATCGCGTAGATAATAACGGCTGCGACCACCCAGTGCAGAAGGCGAGAAAACCGATCGTAACGTTTGGCAATAACCAGAGAAGTTTGCATAGTCGTTGTCCTGTAAAACAAACAGCACGGCTCCCTGCGAAGCCATGCTGTTCTAAAAAAATAGGTTATTCAGCTACCCACAAGTTTTGGGCTCGATCCGGCGACCAATGGCTGGCACCTGTATGGCCAATCTGGCAGCGGTAAACTTTGCTCTCATATAAAACTTTATCCCCTACGGCATAAAGTTTGCCCGGCGTGAATGCGGTAACGTCGCCGTCCTGACCGCCCTCTTCGCCTCCGCCATCGTCATTATCGGGCACGGTAACGTTGACCGGCTGGCTCGGCGTGGCGAAGTTGTTGGCTGCATCATAGGCGATGACCGTATAGCGATAGCTCATGCCCGGCTGGGTTTGGGTGTCGGTAAAGTTGAGTTCACGGGTATCGCCGATCTTTTCCAGACCGCGCCAGACGGCATACCCCGCCACGCCGGTATTATCCTTAGCTGGCAGCCAGCTGAGCGAAACATCCAGCCCATTCAGCGTGGCCTGGACGCCCTGCACCTGTGTTGGCGCCTGAGTATCCGTTTCGTCGCCCCCACCCGGCAGGCTGCCATCAAGGATGCTCTGGTAACGGTTCAGGAATTCATAGCCGTAATGTTGGCCATTTTTAGTGTTGCCATTATCCCAGTTGACTGACCAGGTCATGAGCCCTTTTACCGCCTCATTTTTCGCTTCGAGGCGCGAAAGCGCGTTAAAGACACTCTGCGCGTCTCTCACATAGCCGGTTCCTGCCGCATCCGCATTGGCCGGGAGACCAATCACCAGCTTGTTCGCCGGGATCTTCACATAACCGCGCGTTCCGTTTGCCAGGCTGTCGGTGAGGTAGTAAAGGAAAAGCTCTTTTTGACGGTCGCTGTAGCCCGTACCCCATTCCTGCGGCAGCCACCATTCACCGACTTCGTCCTTCTCCTCCTGCGTCATCATATTCACGCCGTCGCCCGCCTGGTTGTAATACTGTGGAGCGATAAAGTCATACACGCCCTCAAGATTTTGCAGGTAGGCTTTGTAGTTCACCCCGCGATCGGACTGAAGATAAGGGAACTCTGGCGCCATGCTGATGATGAAGTGTTTACCCTGCTGCTGATAATGGGCGCGCACCATTTTCAGCGCCGCCGGGATCACCGTACTGTTGTCAGCCGCGGCAATGGCCGTCTGCTCCAGATCGATATCAAGACCATCAAAACCATAGCGATCGGTCAGGCGAATAATCTCCGCCGCAAGCGCTTCAGTCTGGTCTTTGTTCAATGCAATATGCGCGTCAGCGCCGCCCAGTGAAATTAGCACCGCGCGCCCCTGCTCGTTCAGCTCTGCAACCTGAGCGCGGAACGCTTCATCACTCGCGTTGTAGGGTTTGAAGGTGGGGATCTCACCCTGCCCTTCCATGACTTTCATGAATGCAACGCTGATGACGTTGTAGCCTTTCGGCACTTCACGCAGCGACATATCAGAAGGTAAGCCTCCCTGATAGCCGCGCGCTTTGTCTATCTCTTCCGGGTTGATCCCCCAGTTGTGCCAATAACCTACGAGAATTTTTTTCTGACTGATATCCGGCATCTGTGAGGCGGCGTCGGTTGCGGCCGCATGGCTAAACGTGCTGACCAGCATTCCGCTTAACGCCAGCCCCGCGGCGATTGCGCTCAGAGATATTTTATTTTTCTTTAACATGGGAGATATCCTGCTCCAGGTTTAATAATGAAATCCTGTCCCGCAAGATAGGATATTCATCTCCCTGAAAACAGGAGAACAGCTCACTGCAGCAGCAGATTTAAAACTCGCCAGCCTGGATATGTCTTATAATAAAATTATCGTGAGATTATTTATACTCACACATTGCTACCCAGTTATCATTAATTTTCATCAGCCAGCTATCTTTATTAATCGGTTTGAATAACAGATTAATATACTGATCGTCTTCACTTATCAGAAAGGTCTTCTCCGGAAGCTGATCGCCAACGGCAATTTTTAATTCTGCCACCCGGCCATTGATGACGTTTCCCTTCTGTGTCACCGATTTTAGCTGCAGGGTTCGGTTGAATACCCGATTTCCGGCCTCATCGGTTTTTACACCAAATAACGTTAGCCTGTGCAGTTTGGGCCACCAGGTGATCACACCATTAAACTGGTAATGCTGCAGGCTTTCATCAATAAATTTGCCGTTACGTATGACGCTGCTGCAGGGCTCGGCGGGCACTTTTCTGCTCTCCAGGTAGTTGCTGGTCAGGTAAGCCAGCGCGCCACCCAGCGAAACGCTGATGCAAACCATCAGTATGACGAATAGTATTCGTAACCGCATTTTCCCTCCTGAGATAGTTCGCCTTCACATTGCGCAACGAACACTTTTGGACCGTTCGACGCGATGTAAACGTTATTGATGCCCGCCGGCAGGGCATGCCGCTTTCTCGCCAGCGCCTGCCGATCGACGCTGCGCAGCGAAGAGAGATGAAACATGACGCCATCTACGTAGATATTTTCCTGAAAGGCCTGCGGCGTGTCCGCCGTGCAGACCACCACCAGCGTTGGAAGGATGATCAACAAGCTGCACAGCGCCGCCAGCAGAGCCCCGTATTGACGTGAGGGCGTTTTCAATGGCTCCGCCGTGATAGCAGGCAACGACGGGCAATCGACGGGAGTGGGACAAGACGCGTTATCTGGCTCTTCTGGCGGGCAAGCTACCTCACTGTCCTGCGTTTCGCAGGGGGCCAGTACTACACCATACCGGGGAATAGTTTTGATGATCGAGCCCGGCAGGCCGGCATTTTGCAGCTTGCGGCGCAGCATTTTTATAAGCTGGTGATAACTGGATTCGCTAACAATCATGCCCTGGTTGAGCCAGATCTCTTCAAATATGGTCTCTTTTTTACATTTGCCGCTGAGGATCAACTCCAGTAAACGACGCTCGTTGGGCGTCAGATGTATATCGCCATGATCCACGGTTGCCAGAGATGATTTTTCCGGTACGAACGTTACTGACGCTGAAAGAGAGATTTCTTCGTTATTCACGGGTAGGTCCTAGATAATAAAATTACAGCGTTTACATTGTTATGACGAAAAAGTGCAGGTATTAACAGTTACATCTCTGTTATCTAATTCAGGCACAAATTAACAACATATCCCTATAAATGATAGTACCTTCGCCTTTTGCACTATTTACCGTCCTGATTTTTCCACAACCAATTCATGATTTCAGAAAGTTTATTCTGAGTAACGCCTGAGTAATACCTGATATTCAACCTGAACAATAAGGAATTCCTTTCCGTACCTGAGAAATATCGCCCTCCATGCCGCTATTTCGTGATAAATAACAAACCATTCAGCTGCTCCGAAAAAAATCTATTTCGTAGAATGTGAAAACGTCGTTACTTTACCTTTCGGTTTTCCATCAGGATCGGCTGATGCTCCCCCAGCAACTATACAGCCCACCACTTTTTAGCTACTCTTTTTCACCTCACTCTGCTCTACACTGTAAGAGTGATGCTAAAGCGCCATTCGCTAAGATGTGCGGTGAACACCTGTCTTTTCCTTGCCGGATCGGATGTCATGCTAAAAACAGTTCTGATTGCCGACGACCACCCCGTCTATTTATTAGGCTTGCGCACATTGCTGCAGACGCGCCCGGACCTTTATCGGGTCGTTCACGAAGCGCTCAGTGCTGATGAACTCATGAATAAACTGGCGAGCGAGCCTGTCGATATCATCATCACCGATCTGAGTATGCCCGGCACGCGCAGCCCGGACGGATTAACCATGATCCGCTCGCTGATTCGCCATTATCCACAGAGCATGATTGTGGTGGTCACCATGATCACCAATCCTGAGCTTTTGGACTCGCTGCGTCGCAGCGGGGTGCATGCCGTTCTCAACAAGGCCAGTTTGTCCAACAATCTGCTGCAGACGCTGCGCAGCACCCTGCGGGGGCAAATCGAGCCGGTGAAGCCTCAGGCACAGTTGACCGAACGGGAAACAGAAGTGCTGCGCCTGCTGGTGCGCGGGTTTACCGTGAACGAGATCAGCGCCCAGCTTAACCGGACGAAGCAGACCATCAGTACGCAAAAAAAGAGTGCCATGAGCAAACTCAACGCCAAAAATGATTTCGAGCTTCTCCAGTGCGCGCAAAGTCTGGGATTGGTTAGCTGAGCATGCGCAGAGGCTGGCTGGCGATATTATTTATCCTCACGCTGATAAGCGGGCACGCGGCGGCCAGCGTGCTGCGCGTGGGCCTGCTGAGCGCCGCGCCGCCTTTTCTCGCTATCGACCGGCCGCCGGGGATTCTGGATGATGAGCTCAGCATATTGTTTAGCAATACGACGCTGCCGGACGTCCAGCGTTTTAGCGACCCGGCAACGGCGCTGGATGCGTTAAAGCGAAAGCGCATCGATGTGTTAATTGCCGCCCGGCGTCCTGCTGCCGATCTGGTGGCCAGCGAGCCAATGCTCGCTTTCCCGCTGGCGTCCCTGAGCATAAAAGAGGGACGCGGCGGTACGCTGTGCTTTCCTGAATTACCATCAGAGGTCGCGACCCGCTGCTCTGCGACAGGTTCAGCCTCGCCGGGGGAAAACGTCAGGCAGCTGGCAGCAGGGAAAGCGCGGGAATTCATCGCTCCGGAGTTTGTTTTACGTAACTGGCTGACCCACTCCCCCGCCACCACGCTGGCCCTGACGCCGCTGGATGATGCTCCCCCGCTACATTTTCGCGCCTGGGCTCTGCCCGAGCAGGCAAACACGCTGGAAATATTCAACGAGCGTATTCACACCCTTAACCCGGAAGACGCTGAATGGCTGGAACAAAAGTGGCTTTTGCCGGACGGCAGCGTCTTTGACGCCCGCCATTCCCCCGTGAAGGAAAATGCGCCCAAAATCGCGCTGCACGTTTTGCTTCCCGCCATTTCGCCGCCAATGGTCACGCTCACGGCTGACGGGCAGATTCAGGGCGTATGGCGCGATCTGCTGCTCGATCTGTTTCCGTCCAACCTGTATAGCCTGACCTTCAACCTTGATGCGCCTCCGCTTCAGTATGCGGAGAACACGTTGCGCATAGTCGCCAGCGCGACGCCACCGTCAAAGAGTGCCATCACGTTTGACTCGCTGAGCTGGGCCCTGCTCACTGAGGACAGCAACCCGCTTTCCGGCTCCTTGTCCGCATTACAGCATAAGCGGATTGCCGTCATGCGCATCTCACCGCTCGTCACGTTACTGCGCCAGGTATTACCTGCGGATAACCTGGTGCTGGTTAACTCTCTCGAACAAGGCTTTGAGTTGCTTAAAGCCGGAGGCGCGGACGGGCTTGCGGGCGATGCGTTTATACTCCATCACCTGCTGCGCCAGCACAACGCCAGCAATCTGTCGCTGACGCCGCTGGCGCTGCCGGAAGTGCCGCTATGGTTTGTACCAAATATTTCTGACCCGGCGGATGCCAAAAGGGTGAATGCGGTCATGGCGTCCGTCACGCAGGCTGATATCTACGCGAGCCTTAACCTGCCGCAGCCCGCACAGACGACAACCACCGCCCCGGTGCAATCGCTATGGCTGGTCATGCTCGCCGTGGTGGCGATTTGCGCGGCATTAGTCGCCCTGCTGACCTTTAGCGCCGCGCAGAGCCAGCGGCGCCAGCGCGAGCGGGACACGGCAGAATTGCACAACGCGCTCTCCCTCTGGCAAACCCTGATGAACAATGTCCCGGTGCCGCTGTTTGTCTGCGATCCGGCCGGGCGGCTGACGCGCTATAACGACTCCTTTATTCACTCACCGTTGCTCACGGCACTGCCGGAAGAGGGCACTCCCTTTTCCAGCCTGCCTCTGGGCGAGCTTGCCCAACAATTTACGTTGCCGCATCGCCTCTCGCTGCTCCATGCCGCGTCGCCGTTAACGGGTGAAACCACTCAGAACACTTCCACCCTTTACTGGTGGCTTTGCCGCTATACTGATACGCGGGGGCGGCCTCAGGGCGTGGTCGGGGGATGGATCGATATCACTGAAAAAGCCGCGCTGACCGCTGCGCTCAATCAGGCGCTGGCGCAGGCGGAGCAGGCTAGCACGGAAAAATCGAACTTCCTCGCCCGCATGAGCCATGACATTCGTACCCCGCTCAACGCCATGCTGGGCCTGCTGGAGATGGAGCGCGACAAAAGCGAATCCCTCAACATCGCCTGGCAGGCAGCCGGGTCATTGCGCGACGTGATTGGCGGCGTACTGGATTTGTCGCGCATTGAAGCAGGCGAGCTAAGGCTGGAGCCACAGGCCTGGCCCCTGTGGCAGACGCTCAACGCCAGCGCGGAGATTTTTGCCAGCAGCGCCAACGCTAAAGGCCTCCACTGGCGCAGCGAGTTGAACGTGCCGCACGACGGCTGGTTCATGTTCGATAAAGCACGGCTGAATCAGGTCATCGCCAATCTGTTGGGCAACGCCATTAAATATACGCCGCAGGGAGAAATTGTTTTTCACGCCCAGCTCAACGGTGAACATTTGCAGCTGTTGATTCGCGACACTGGCATCGGTATCCCGGCCGATGCCCTTCCACACCTCGGCCAGCCGTGGTTTCAGACTGACAGCAGCACGCCGCAAAGCAGCGGGCTGGGCCTGGCGATCTGTTATCAGCTAGTCGAACTGATGGGAGGCGTGCTGACGATAGCCAGCGAAGCGGGGAGCGGTACGCAGGTGACGGTGAGCATACCGCTTCACGTCGCCAGCGCGGCGGCAACGGCCAATGAGACTTCCGTTATAACCCCGCTGCCACCGCATCGCATTATGATTGTTGACGATTTTCCGGCTAACCTGACGGTGCTGGCGCTTCAGCTGCAGGAGCTGGGTCAGGAGGTTATTCCCTGCGCCAGCGCTGGCGAAGCGCTTGCGCGCCTGGAAAACGAGCCGGTTGATATCCTGATAACCGACTGCCAGATGGCCCTCATGGACGGCTATCAACTTACATCGTTAATACTCCTGCGCGATATTGCAGGCAGTATCACCGCGCCGGCCGCTGTTCTTGGTTATACCGCCAGCGCGCTGCAGAGTGAGGACGATCGGGCAAAACATGCCGGAATGGATGCATTATTGCGAAAACCGCTCTCCCTCAATGCCCTGCACCAGGCGCTGGCGCAGCATCACAGCCTGCGCAATCAGGTGCCTGACCTCAGCGAACTCCGGCGTCTGGCCAACGGTCAACCGGAGATCATGGCCCTGATGCGCCAGCAAATGCGCGAAGCCATTACTCTTGATATTCGACAGCTACGGGAAAACACCCCGTCACCGCATACGTTAAGCCAGCTTGCGCATCGTCTGAAGGCCTCCTGGAGCCTCTTTGCCATGCGCAACGCCACCCGGACCTGTCAGGCGATTGAAGTGTTGCCGGAGATGCTGGCGGCAGGGGTAATAACGCCTGAAGCCCTGCCTGCGCTGTCATCGCGCTTCTGCGCGCGCATGGAAGCGAATCTGCAGCAACTCGACACCGCACTGAAGGAATTATCTGACAAGTACTAAAGAATGCTCTGCACAGGATCTGTATCTTTCTGGTCATCCGGCGGCGTTATCCCTACCGTCGCCCGCATTTTCGAAGGAGAAACCATGAAAGTTCGTATCGCTATTGCCGATGAGCACACCATTATCCGTCGTGGCGTCTTATCCATGATCACCAATATGCCCTCTCTTTTCAGCGACGGCTCCCCCCGCCCGGAGTTTTGCATTCAGGGCGATACCGCAACGCCATCTGAGCTGCTTTCACTGCTCTCCCAACAGCCTGTCGACATTCTGTTCCTTGGCTTTTCTCTTGCCACCAGCCAAACCGTTAACCCGCTCAACGGAATGGACGGCGTATTGCTGATTAAATGGCTCAGCCGTAAATATCCGCAGCTTAAAATCATTGTGCTTTCGCCCTACAAAAACACGCAGCTTATCCGCATGTCGCTGGAGGCAGGCGCCAAAGCCTATATTAGTCGGGACACCTGTGAGAAAACCCTGAGCAGAACGCTGACGTCAGTAATCAATGGGGAAGTCTATATTGAGCGCGAGCTGATGCATTCCCTGTTCCAGACCGGCGCGCAAACGGAGCAGGAGCTCTCGCCCCGTGAAATTGATGTATTACGTATGCTCTGCAAAGGGATGAGCCTGACAGAGATCGCCAGACAGCTGCATTTGAGTAATAAAACCGTCAGCGCCCATAAACTGCGCGCGATGGAAAAGCTGGGGGTAAACAGCGACTGCCAGCTCTATTGCCTGCTTGCGAAAACGCAAATGTTCGATATTGCTATCTGAAATAAAAAAACCGCCTGTAAACAGGCGGTAGAGGCAAACGAACGCCTCAACGGTCGCTCTCAGCAATGACACTCAGGGTCAGAAATGGTATGTCATAGCCAGCCACCAGACGCGCCCCGGTTCAGGGATTTGCTGATTTGCGGCGTATCCGAACTGGCTGGCCCCCGCCAGGTTGAGGTGCTCGCGGTAGTATTTGTTGAACAGATTCTCAATACCCACGCGGGACTCAAAATGGTCGTTAAATGTATAGCCCGCGCTCCACGAAAGCACGGCAAACCCCGCGCTCGGGCCGAGATCCTGGCCGGTGACGTTACCTTTGTTTTGCGCCACGCGATGCTGCGGCGCAACCACACGCCACAGTAATCCGGTGCGCCACTGTTGCCCGGTATAGTCCAGCGCCAGCCGCCCTTCGAGCGGCGGCATCTGCGGCAGCGGCTGTTTATCGCTACGATTCTCGCCCCGGGCGTAGCTCAGGCTTCCCGTCAGCGCCCAGCCGGGCATCAGGCTCCAGCTTGCGCCCGTCTCCGCGCCCATTACGGCGGCATTGATGTTGCTGGCCTGCGAGGGCGTGCGGCTATAATCAAACAAAATGTAATCGGCAGTCCGCCCGACATAGGCCGATGCCCAGGCGCTGACCTTGTCGCCGTGGAACTGCACGCCGCTGTCCCATTGCAGGGTCTTTTCTGTTTTCAGCTGACGAAAGCTTTGTTCTCCGGCCTTGCCGGAAAAAAGCTCCCAGTAATCAGGAAAACGTTCGGTATAACCGATGCCGCTATAAAGCATGACGGGTGCGTCAGGTACGCGATGCTCATAGCGCGTGAACACGCCGGGCAGGAGGTCGTGCCGGGAGCTATTTTGCGCGCTGCGCCGATCGTCCGCGCGGAGGCTATCCAGTCTCGCCCCCACGATGACCGTGTCGTCTGCCGTGACGGACTGGCGCCATTCACTAAACAAACCCGCCTGGGTAAAACGGGCATCGTCACGCCACGATCCGGCGCTTTTTTTACGGTGGCTTTTACGCATTACGTCCGCGCCGGCGGTAAGCGTAGTGGTTTCATCTTCCCACACGCCGGCAAGACGGCTGCCCATCACCACGCCGCCAACTTCAGACTTACGCTTCGGTCCAACGGGCTGACGCAGGCTGTAGTTATCCATGATGTGGTCAGTATCATTGGCATAGAGCTGCCAGCTAAGTTTGCTGACGTGCTCGCTCAGGTGATACTTCTCCAGTTTTAACGCCGCGCTTTTACGGGCAAAGCGGCTACCATCCATCATCCGACCCGCATAGCGGGCTTTACCGTCGCTGGCCCCCACGCTTAGCTCCGCCAGCGTGTCCTCATCAGGCGTGAGCCCTACCGTGACGCCGCTGTTCCATCTGCGCCACAGGCCCGGCACGCGGTTGCCGTGACCATCCCGGTAGTCATCCGCCTCCGAATGATTACCGTCCAGGCGGACGTAGCCGCGCGGGTCGCCAAACGCGAGATTAAGGTTTTGATCCGCGCGTCCGTTAGCGCCCTGCAGCAGCTCAGCGCTGCCTTTTAGATCAGGTACGCTGAAGTAGTCCGGCTGGCGTTCAAAAAGCAATGTTCCGGCGGACCCCATAGGCCCCCAGAGCACGCTTTGTGGGCCTTTAATGACGGTTATCGTGTCGTAACTTTGCGGCGTGATATAGGCCGTTGGGGTATCCATGCGCGAGCCGCAGCCCCCTTGAGTGCTAACGCCGTCTGCAAGCAGCGTCAGCCGGGAGCCGAACATCCCGCGCAACACCGGATCGCCGTTACTCCCGCCGCTGCGCAGCACGGAAAAACCCGGGATGTTTTTTAGCGCGCCCGCACCGTCGCTGGCAGGCAATTGTTGTGCTGGAGTATTAGCCGGAGCGATAAATGACGCGGGATCGCGATAGTGCCCCTCAACGGTCATCGACTCTTCAGCGTATGCCGGCAAAGCGGTAGCACAGCTGAGAGCCAACAAGAGTGGACGGGAGGCGAGCAGGGAACGAATACCGCTCGCGGTGATACCAGACATAACACAATTCCGTTTCGGTAAAGAAAATAAGCAAGGCGCTTATTGTCTTCATCCCCTGCAGCGGAATACACGACCTGCGGGCAAGAAGGCCCTCAGGGAAATCAGGAAATATCTGGCGGATAACGGAAATCTCAGGGGCGCGGTTCAGAGCGCTTCGCCCAGGCGTGCCGTTTGCTGTCGTAAAAAATCCATCAACCGCAAACAGGCCGGAGAGAGCGGCTGCCCGGCGTTTTTGACGATGCCCACATCCATATAGGTAATACAGTCGTCAATGGTGCGCCGGATCACGCGCTGACCGCTGAGCGCCCACGGGCGATAGACCAGATCGGATAAAATCGTCACCCCCTTTCCCTGCGCGACCAGACTTCGAATCGCCTCAAAGGAGTTGGTGCGAAAATGAATGTCAGGATGACAGCCCCGGCTTTGCCAGTAGTCGGATATCACGTCGGGATAGTCGTCCGTCACCAGCAACAGGAATGGCACCTTTTCCACCTCTTTTAACCGAAGCTCCGGCAGGCTGAGGAGAGGATGGCCGATGGCGGTCCATAACCGGCGCGGCGAACGGATCCACGTTTCGACGTCAAGCGTACTATCGTGGCTGATATTGGAGGTCAGCAAAAGACAAAAATCGAGATCTCCCTGACGCAAGGCCTGAAGCAGCTGTGATGCGGGCGCCTCATGAAACGCCGTCTCCAGCAGCGGAAAACGCTGCGCGATATCGCCCCAGAGATTGGGCAGCAGATAAGCGGAAAGGGTTTCGGCAATACCGATGCGCACGACGCCGTTAATCGCCTCAGGCTGCTGATGGAGATCCTCCACCGCCGCGCGGCTATCGTGAAGGATCTTGCGGGCATGGTTGAGAAATCGCTCGCCCACGGGCGTTAACTGGATCCCTTTTGCATGGCGGATAAAGAGAGGGGCATTCACCGCCTCCTCCAGATTACGCATAGAGACCGTCATGGAAGATTGCGATATATGACAACGGCTGGCCGCTTTGGAAATTTGTAGTGTTTCCGCTAACGCAATGTAGAACTCAAGTTGCCTGAGAGTAAACTTCATAGTTTCAGCCAATACCGTGAGATGAAAATATTATATTAGCATTTAATTCTGCACCGGCAGTACCCTAAAGGCAGACAAAACGTTTATTATCAGGAGCCTCTATGCCCTATTTTTTACTCAGTCTCGCGGCCTGTTTTTGGGGGGGTAATTATGTCGTCGGTCATTTACTGGTGGAGCATGCAGACCCGATTATATTATCCGCCGCACGCTGGATACTGACGGCTCTTCTTTTATCTATGCTTTATATCAGGCAGATTCGCGCCCAGTGGCCGATGATGAAAAAGGCGAAAGGTACGATTATATTTCTTGCGCTGTGCGGACAGGTTATGTTTCCACTCACGCTCTATATCGGCCTGCAATATACTTCATCTCTTAATGCAGCTATTTATTTATCCACAACGCCAGCCCTGGTTTTATTGATAAATAAGCTGGTGTTTAAAGAGAAAATATCGGTGCAGAATATTGCCGGCGTTGTTCTCAGTTCATTGGGCGTCGTCTGGCTGGTCATGCAGGGCGATCTGCTGCATCTGGATACGCTTAAAAATCTGAATCGCGGCGATATCTGGACCATGGGTTCTGCCGCCAGCTGGGCCGTTTATTGTGCCTTCCTGCGGATGAAGCCGAATAACGTCGGTGGGAACGCCTTTGTGGCCGTGAGCGCGGTCTTCGGTGCCCTGGTGTTGTTACCGGTACTGGGGATATCGTTGATAAAGACCGGCTTGCCTGACTGGACGGCCTATACCGCACCGGGCTTTTTAAGCGGCCTGATGTACCTGGTGGTCTTTCCTTCCTGGCTCTCTTACCTGCTGTGGAATAAAGGCATTGCGGCTATCGGTGCAACCCGCGGGGAGATTTATTCCCACCTTATTCCGCTGAGCGGCGGTCTGTTCAGCGTGATGTTCCTGCACGTTACGTTGCATTCGTATCATCTGGTCAGCACGGTACTGATTCTGTTTGGCATTGCCCTCTGCTCTCGCGCCTCGCAAAGGAAAGTCGTGAAGATCGAACGCGCAGACGAAAAAGTACAGATATGAAAAAGGCCCACGTTATAAATAACGTGGGCCTGAATAGTGGCGGAACGGACGGGACTCGAACCCGCGACCCCCTGCGTGACAGGCAGGTATTCTAACCGACTGAACTACCGCTCCACTGTTCCCGCTTGGGGAACGAGGCGCATATTACGGTGTGCCTCCGATCTCGTCAACGCTTTTTCTCACGTTTTGAATCGTTTGCTGCAAAATTCGCCCAACCGATGATTTTACAGGCATTGTGACGTTTTTTCAGGCGCGCCACATGCAGCTTCCGCCCTTCTTCTGCACCAGGTCGAGACGGGATTCATGGTTAAGTAGCTCTTCATCACTGGCTAAAACAACCCGCAAGCGGTTTGCCTGGCGGACAACGCGCTGAATGCCCGCTTCGCCCTGCGTCTGCTGTGACTCATTTTCCATGCTGAACTTCATCGACGTCTGTCCGCCGGTCATTGCCAGATAGACGTCGGCCAGGATCTGGGCATCGAGCAATGCCCCGTGCAGCGTTCGCTTGGTGTTGTCTATTTCGTAACGTGAACAGAGTGCATCGAGGCTGTTACGCTTGCCGGGAAACATCTTCCTCGCCAGCGCCAGGCTATCGGTCACTTTGCAAAAGGTGTTTGTTTTCGGAATATCGCGATGGAGCTTACTAAACTCATAGTCCATAAAGCCGATATCGAACGAGGCGTTATGAATGACGAGCTCGGCGCCTTTGATGTATTCCAGAAACTCGTCAGCCACCTCACCAAAGGTCGGTTTATCCAGCAAGAACTCATCGGCAATACCGTGAACGCCGAACGCCTCTGGATCCACCAGCCGATCGGGTTTGAGGTACACGTGGAAGTTGTTCCCCGTGAGACGACGGTTCACAACTTCAACGGCACCGATCTCGATGATCTTGTGCCCTTCGTAGTGCGCGCCGATCTGGTTCATACCGGTGGTTTCGGTATCGAGGACAATCTGGCGAGTAATTGCAGTGCTCATAGCGGTCATTTATGTCAGACTTATCGTTTAACTGAACGTTTCAAATACAGGAAGTCTACCAGAGATGCGTAAACAGGTAGAAATTTTCACCGATGGATCTTGTCTCGGCAACCCGGGGCCCGGCGGCTACGGCGCGATTATGCGCTATCGCCAGCATGAAAAAACTTTTAGCGAAGGCTATTTCCTGACCACCAACAACCGTATGGAGTTGATGGCGGCCATTGTGGCGCTGGAAGCCTTAAAAGAACACTGCGACGTGGTGCTGAGTACCGACAGCCAGTACGTGCGCCAGGGCATCACCCAGTGGATCCATAACTGGAAAAAACGCGGCTGGAAAACAGCGGATAAGAAGCCGGTTAAAAATGTCGATCTCTGGAAGCGTCTGGATGCGGCATTGGGTCAGCACCAAATCAAATGGGAATGGGTAAAAGGGCATGCTGGTCACCCTGAGAACGAACGCTGCGACGAACTGGCGCGCGCGGCGGCTTTAAACCCGGCCCATGAGGATGCAGGCTACCAGCCTGAATCCTGATCAGAGCTTTCTGTACTGCCGCGTTGCGCCAACGGTCTGCCGGATAGGCGTTTTCGATTTGCTCTGCTTCATCGGGTTAAGCGTAAGGGGGATGGTTCGCTTACGCGCAACGATAAACTGCATGCAGCCTAAGGCGGGCAAATGCGTGCTTAACAGCACTCCCCCCTTCCGCGCCCACGGCAGTACCTGAAAACCGCCGTAGCAGAGCACTTCAAAGTTCAGCAGTGAAAGCCAGTCGAGCTGGCGCATCATGGTGAACATTCGGCTGTTATAGGGTGGCGTTCGGCGCAGCACGGGCACCAGCTTGCGCAGCCCCATCAGGCTCAGCGGATTGAATCCGCTGAGGATCAGCCAGCCGTCGTCAATCAGCACGCGATCGGCTTCACGCAGCATACGGTGAGGATCGCTGCACCAGGGCAACGCGTGTGCAAGAAGGCACGCATCAACGGATTTCTCTGCAAACGGCAGATGCAACGGGTCTGCCTTCACCTGAACCGGCGATCCGCCGAGAGAGACGTTAACCTGATGTGAGATAGCGCAGCTTTCGGTATTGATTTCCGCGCTGAGATTGCCAATCTTAAGCAGGTGAAAGCCATACATTTTTGCGAGCCAGGGCTTCAGCTGCTGCTCCAGTGCTTCGCGATAGTATTCACCCCAGGGCAATTCCGCCCAACGTTCCGGTGCTGCGACAGTCTGAGGTATCCTTGCCGGTTTCATCAAAACACCCGCCACGCTATAAGAGGTAATGTATGAATCTTATCAGTATTCCCGCTTTTGAGGACAATTACATCTGGGTTTTGGTCGATGACGATCGTCGATGCGTCATTGTCGATCCCGGCGAATCCGCCCCAGTACTGCGCGCCATAAAGGATAACGGCTGGCGGCCTGAAGCCATTCTGTTGACGCATCATCATAACGATCACACTGGCGGCATGCAGGATCTGCGCGCCCATTTTCCGCATCTTGTGGTTTACGGACCGGCTGAGACACAAAATAAGGGAACGACGCAAGTAGTTGAAGAAGGCGAAAATATCCTCATCCGCGAGTGGGAGTTTTCCGTATTTGCTACACCTGGTCACACTTTGGGACATCTGTGTTTCTACAGCAAGCCTTATCTTTTTTGTGGCGACACCTTGTTTTCCGGCGGCTGCGGAAGACTGTTTGAAGGCACGCCTGAACAGATGTATCAGTCTTTACAAAAGATTAGTGCGTTACCCGATGACACCCTTATTTGTTGCGCCCATGAGTATACATTAGGGAATATGAAGTTTGCTGCAAGCCTCTTACCTGAGGATCGAGCGATTCAGGATTATTATCACAAAGTGAAGGAGTTACGTGCAAAAAACCAAAATACACTGCCCGTAATTCTGAAAAATGAGCGCCGAATTAATTTATTTTTACGAACAGATGATATTGATTTAATTAATAAAATTAACCAAGAAACAAATTTGCAACAACCAGAACAGCGATTTGCATGGTTAAGGTCAAAGAAAGATAACTTCAGATAAATGCGGGTTGCCTTTTCAAAATTTCGCCGTTATCATCGCTCGTCTTTTAAGCAACTATTGACACACACATGAAGGCAAAAGCGATATTACTCGCCTCTGTCCTGCTTGTAGGTTGCCAGTCGCAGAACGGCAGCAACGTACAACAGCACGCACAGAGCCTTTCTGCAGCTGGTCAAGGGGAAGCAGGGAAGTTTACAAGTCAGGCGCGATGGTTGGACGATGGGACATCTTTCGCGCAGGAGCAAGACTTGTGGACCTCTATTGGCGACGAGCTAAAGATGGGAATTCCGGAAAACAGCCGGATTCGCGAACAGAAACAGAAGTATTTAAGAAATAAGAGCTATCTCCACGATGTAACGTTACGGGCAGAGCCGTATATGTACTGGATAGCCGGGCAAGTTAAAAAACGTAACATGCCTATGGAGCTGGTACTCCTACCCATAGTGGAGAGCGCTTTTGACCCACACGCGACGTCTGGCGCCAATGCCGCAGGCATTTGGCAGATCATTCCGAGCACCGGGCGAAACTATGGTCTGAAACAGACCCGCAACTATGATGCGCGTCGCGATGTTGTCGCTTCAACGACAGCCGCTCTCGACATGATGCAACGTCTGAACAAGATGTTTGACGGCGACTGGCTGTTAACGGTCGCAGCGTATAATAGCGGAGAAGGTCGTGTACTGAAGGCAATGAAAGCGAATAAAGCACGGGGTAAATCCACCGATTTTTGGTCGCTCTCACTGCCACAGGAAACGAAGATTTACGTACCGAAAATGCTGGCCTTGAGCGATATTCTCAAGAACAGCAAGCGTTACGGTGTACAACTGCCAACACCAGACGAAAGTCGTGCACTGGCGCGCGTTCGCCTCAGCAATCCGGTTGATATCCAACAGGTTGCTGATATGACGGGTATGTCGGTAAGTAAATTGAAAACCTTTAATGCAGGCGTTAAAGGCTCAACGCTGGGAGCAAGCGGCCCGCAGTATGTAATGGTTCCGCAGAAACATGCTGAGCAGTTACGTGAGTCTTTAGCATCGGGTGAAATTGCCGCCGTTCAGTCAACGCTGATCGCCGATGCTTCATCCGTTAGCAGCCGCAGCTATAAGGTACGTTCAGGTGATACGCTTTCAGGCATTGCCTCACGTCTTGGCGTGACGGCGAAAGATCTGCAGCAGTGGAATAATCTACGCAGCTCTGGGCTGAAAGTGGGTCAGACGTTGACCGTGGGTGCAGGTAGCAGCGCACAGCGTCTCGCCAGCAACAGCGATAGCATTACCTATCGCGTGCGCAAAGGCGATTCACTGTCCAGTATCGCAAAACGACACGGCGTGAACATCAAAGATGTGATGCGCTGGAATAATGATACTGACAATCTGAAACCGGGCGACCAGCTGACGCTGTTTGTGAAGAACAGCGCCACGCCAGACTCCTGATAACACGATCGAAAGATAAAAAGGCACCGATTCCCCTCGGTGCCTTTTTTGTTTATCCCGCTTTTTGCGCTTCAGCCATGATGGTGTCGCTGGTAAATGAGCCATCCGCCTGCAGTTCAAAGTACGCCTTCACCTCTGCGGACGCGCTCTCCTGGTAAAGCCTGATTGCCTGGCTTAACGCCTCCGGGGTACGCATACGGGCGATCCAGGAGCTGAACTCCAGCGGTAAACGGTCCGTTATTAACGAGCGCGCAATCAGCCCGGCTTCAGTGATAAACGATAACCACTCCCCGCTGGCGTAGTTTTGCACGTGCGAGGTGTCGCGCAGCGCTTCGACCGTCTGCAGCCAGATATTACGCACCGGATGTCCGGGAGACATCACATCCATAATGATGAAGGTGCCACCCGGCTTCAGAACTCGTCTGACTTCGCGCAATGCCTGGCCAACGTCATGCCAGTGGTGTGCGGAATAACGGCTGATCGCCACATCAAACGACGCGTCATCAAACGGTAAAGACTCCGCATAGCCCTGCCGCGTATCAATATTGTTCAGCCCTTTCGCTTTCGCCGCCTCAGCAACGACGTCCAGCATCTGGCTCGATAAATCATATGCGGTAACGTGGGCTACCTTCTGCGCAGCCGTAAAGCTGGCGTGCCCTGCCCCACAGCCCAGGTCCAGCACGTGCGCCTGCGGGAATGCCGCCAGACGTTCACCGAGACGCACCAGATCGCGACCTGAGGCATGCACGGCGCTGCTCAGATAAGCACTTGCCTGAGAACCAAACTGTTTTTCTACGTTGTCATGATGGGAGTGTGTTGTTGTCATCGTACTGTCCTTTGTTGGTTAAAAATAAAAGGGCAGCACCCGCGCAGGCCTGCCCCACGGCAGACCTGACACACCATTATTTATCAGGCTTGCCGGGACTGAATTCAACTAGTAGAGGGTTGTGATCCGAAGCGCGCGTCACCAGAACGGAGGCGTCGTGCACGTTCAAACCGCGATAGAAGACAAAGTCGAGAGGACGACCAAAAGCTTTTTTACGCTGGTCATCACTGAAGCGAACTTCACGCAGGGACATTTCGCGCGCAAAGCGATACAGCGCATTCATGCGCGGACGGCTCCAGGCATTAAAATCGCCGGCCATGATGATCGGCCCGCTGTGATGCGCAATCTGATCGCCAATGGGAAGTAACTGCTTACTATATACATCCACGCCGAGGCTAAAGTTTACCGCGTGGATATTCACGACCATCAGCATTCGGGTATCCGGCAGCGGATAGACCGTCACCAGCGCGGATTTCGCCAGACGCAGGATAGGTTCGCGCTCGCGGAGCGGGCAACAGTAGACCGGATGTGCAGCAGAAAGCGTCATTACGCCAGAGGGATGCTGCGGCAGGACAAATGCCGGCACCTGGTCGGCGGCAAGATAGTTCGTGGTGGCAAACCGAACCAGTTCAGGGGTAGTTTGTGCCTCCTGGAGCAAAACCAGGTGGGCATCTTTTCCAAAATTTTTGAGTACCGATAACCACTCCGCACGCTGCTGCTTGAAGATATTCCAGACCAGAACCCGGATTTTATCATCGCTACTTAACGGTGTGCCGGCGGGTAATGCCTGGCTTATGCTCGCAAACGACCCCGGAGGTAAGATCCTCTCCGCGGGCATTCCGGCAACATAACGCATGGCATAGGTATTTTTTCGCACTTTTGGAAACAGCCCCTGTAACATGAACCAGCCCTGAAAACGGACTGGTTCTAATGTTATAGGGACTTTAGGTCACACTTTCAACGCAATTTCTGAGAAACCGCTTTCCAGTTTTGTAAGCAAGCACTTACTGATGTTATCCCAGCGCTACGCGGGATGGCTTATCGAGGCGTCCACTCAGGCCAATCAGCAGGAAGGCGACCAGGACAATCACCGCACCAATCCATGGGGTCTGGGTTAATCCGAAGTGTTCGACGGTTTGTCCGCCAATAATGGAGCCCAGCGCAATACCAATATTAAAAGCGGCAATATTCAAACCGGATGCCACATCCACCGCATTTGGCGTATAGAGCTCGGCTTTCTGGACAACGTAAACCTGTAGCCCGGGCACATTACCGAAGGCGAAGATCCCCATCACCAGTACCGTGATCAGCGCGGCGTATTGCATTGAAGCCGTGAACTGGAAAATCATCAGCAGAACGACCAGGGCGGCGAAGATAAATTTAAGCGCCGGTACCGCACCATGCTTATCCGCGAGCTTGCCGCCCCATATATTGCCGATGGCCACAGAAATACCGTATCCCAGCAAAATCCAGCTCACGGCATTCGGGGAGAAGCCCGCCAGGTCCTGCATCATCGGCGCCAGGAAGGTGAAGGCGGTGAATACGCCGCCATAGCCCAGAGCCGTAACCGCATAGATGATCAGCAAACGCGGATGGGTAAGCACTTTCAGCTGATCGCGCAGGCTGGCGCTTGCCCGTCCCGGGATATTCGACGGTACCAGCAGCAGGCTGGTCACGAGAGCGATAACGCCCAGTAAGGAGACGGCCAGGAACGTTTCACGCCAGCCGAAATGCTGTCCGATAAACGTTCCCAACGGTACGCCCGTGACCAGCGCGACGGTCAACCCACCGAACATGATCGCGATCGCCGAAGCCGCTTTTTCTTTGGGGACCAGGCTGGTTGCAATGGTGGAACCAATCGAGAAGAACACGCCGTGTGCCAGGCCGGTCAGCAGACGTGCAATCACCAGCGTGGTGTAGTCCGGCGCCTGCCAGGCCAGAACGTTGCCGGCGGTAAACAGCACCATCAGCGCGACTAACAGCTGCTTGCGCGGAAAACGTCCGGTCAGGGCCGTCAGCACCGGCGCGCCGACGGCAACCCCCAGGGCGTAGATGGACACCAGCAACCCGGCTGAGGGCAGCGAGATGGCAAGCTGGTTAGCGATGGTGGGAACCAGTCCCACGATAACAAATTCGGTCGTGCCAATTGCAAAGGCACTGATCGTCAGGGCAAGTAGCGCCAGTGGCATAAAATACTCCGTATCATCAGGATTAAGATGACAGGCAGTATGCGTCAGTGCTTAAATAACAAAAATGGTCAAAATATCAATAGAATTTTGCAGGTGGTGCAACAATGAAAGCAACGTCGGAAGAGCTGACAATCTTTGTCGCCGTCGTCGAAAGCGGCAGCTTTAGCCGCGCAGCCGAGCAGCTGGGACAGGCTAACTCGGCCATAAGCCGTTCGGTGAAAAAGCTGGAGATGAAGCTTGGGGTGAGTCTGCTCAACCGAACGACGCGGCAGCTCAGCCTGACGGAAGAAGGGGAACGTTATTTCCGCCGCGTGCAGTCGGTGCTGCAGGAGATGGCCGCAGCGGAGACGGAGATTATGGAAACCCGCAGCACGCCGCGCGGGTTGCTGCGTATTGATGCAGCCACGCCGGTTGTGCTTCATTTTCTGATGCCGCTAATCAAACCTTTCCGTGAACGCTATCCGGAGATGACGCTCTCTCTGGTCTCGTCCGAGACGTTTATTAACCTCATCGAGCGGAAAGTGGATGTGGCTATTCGGGCGGGAACCCTGACGGATTCCAGCCTGCGGGCCCGCCCGCTGTTTGCCAGCTACCGCAAAATTATCGCGTCGCCACAGTATATTGCTGAACATGGTAAACCGGAGACAGTTGAAGAACTGAAGCAGCATCTGTGCCTGGGCTTTACGGAGCCGGTGTCGCTGAACACCTGGCCTGTTGCCTGTCATGATGGCCAGCTTCATGAAATTACCTGCGGGATATCTTCTAACAGCGGGGAAACGCTGAAACAGCTTTGCCTGGAAGGGAATGGGATCGCCTGCTTGTCAGACTATATGATTGATAAGGAGATAGCGCGGGGTGAACTGGTAGAGCTAATGGCCGATAAACTTCTGCCGGTAGAGATGCCTTTCAGCGCGGTATATTACAGCGACAGAGCGGTGAGTACGCGCATACGCGCCTTTATCGACTTCCTGAGCGAGCATATAAAAACAGCTCCCGGAGGAGCTGTGTGAGGGTTCAGGTTACAGAGGGTGGGACAGACTTAATCCCAGCCAGGGGCTAAACCTTCCGGGCTGACCAGGCGATCGTTGCACTCCAGTGCTGCGATCGCTTTTTTGTCATCGTCATCCAGATGAAGATCGAGCGCTAACAGGTTGCTGGCCAGGTTTTCACGTTTAGTTGATGATGGGATCACGGCATAGCCTTCACCCATTGCCCATGCCAGAATAACCTGCGCGGCAGTCGCGTTATGTTTCTCTGCGATACGGATAATTACCTCATCTTTCAGAGCCTTACCGTAGGCCAGCGTCATGTAAGAGGTAATGTGGATACCGTGCTGCTTTGCCCAGTCCACGACTTTGCGGTTTTGCAGGTATGGAGACAGCTCAATCTGGTTGGTCGCAATATTCTCAGCGCCAACAGCGGCAATCGCCTTTTCCATCAGCGGGATGGTGAAGTTGGAAATACCAATTTCACGGGTCAGGCCCTGCTTTTTCGCTTCCAGCAGCGCCTGCATGAACTCTTCCACAGAAACGGCATCGTTCGGTGACGGCCAGTGGATCAGCGTCAGATCGACATAGTCGGTGCGCAGTTTCTTCAGGCTCTCTTTCAGGCTTGGGATCAGCTTGCCTTTGCTGAGATTTTCGATCCAGATTTTGGTGGTGATGAACAGCTCATTACGCGGTACACCGCTCTCTTCGAGAGCCTGTCCAACGGCAGCTTCGTTTTCATAGATCTGTGCCGTATCAATTGCGCGATAGCCAAGTTCAAGAGCGGTTTTAACTGATGCGATAACTACGTCGTCTTTCAGGCGGAAAGTGCCCAGACCAAATGCAGGGAGAGTCATATATTCCTCAATCGTTATGTTCGTAAACTGAGGAGGATTATCGCTTGCGCTGTTATAGAGAAAAAGATCGCAAAACGCAGAGGATTTTTGCTAATTTCGCAATAATTACACGGCAGATAAGAAAAAAGCCCTGAGCGTTAACTCAGGGCTTTTAATAAGTGGCGGAACGGACGGGACTCGAACCCGCGACCCCCTGCGTGACAGGCAGGTATTCTAACCGACTGAACTACCGCTCCACCGAAGACTGCTTTGTAACCACCGGATTAATACACCGGCTTACTACTTAATTTGATGCCTGGCAGTTCCCTACTCTCACATGGGGAGACCCCACACTACCATCGGCGCTACGGCGTTTCACTTCTGAGTTCGGCATGGGGTCAGGTGGGACCACCGCGCTAAAGCCGCCAGGCAAATTCTGTTTAATCTGTATCAGGCTGAAAATCGTGTCTCTCACCGCCAAAACACCTTCGGCGTTGTAAGGTTAAGCCTCACGGTTCATTAGTATCGGTTAGCTCAACGCATCGCTGCGCTTACACACCCGACCTATCAACGTC
>NZ_JAWNEU010000017.1:0-81166 GCF_034107645.1 Enterobacter sp. 118C5
CGCTTCAGAGTCAAGCGTTTATTTTGCTTTTCTCTGCTGACCCGGCGGCGTGTGTGCCGTTGTTCCGTGTCAGTGGAGGCGCATTATAGGGAGTTATTCTTAAGTGACAAGCACAAAATACAAAAAACTTTTCGTTCGCTCACTTTTCAAACTTAACGCTTATTTAAGGCGCGAATCGCCCGCTAAATGCGCAATTTCCCGCGCAAAACCGGCCACCTGCGACCAGTCGGTATAAACCACTTCTTTACGCGTGTCGGTTTCGCCACCCGTCATCTTCATAATCAGGCGGATCATGAAGCGGTCATACCAGCGGTAGCGAGGATAGCGCAGCGCACCGGCAAAAACGGCGCACAGATCCGGCTGCCACGGCGAGCTGAGTAAAAACTTACGCGTGTAGCTGTTGGTCTGCGGCGTACGCTTCTCAGCTTTACGGGCAACCAGATTGACCGAGTAAAACGCGCCCGGCAATGTGTTGAGTACCGCCGTATGCTTTTTCACAAAGCGATCCAGCGCCGGATGGAAATGCCCGTAACGAATAGAGGCGCCAATCACCACGCGATCGTACTCCTGCCAGGCAATCTGCTCCGCGCGATTCAGGTTCACCACATCCGAGTAAATGCCCAGCTCTTTTAATTCCGACGCGAGGTATGCGGCAATCTCACGCGTTTGTCCGTCTCGCGTAGAGAAAAGAATCAGTGTTTTCATCAACGGCTCCTTATTCGCGCCAGAATGTTGGGGTGAACAGCACCAGCAGCGTAAAGACCTCAAGACGACCAAACAGCATATTGGCAATGAGGATCCATTTCGCGACCGGGTTCATGCTGGCAAAGTTATCCGCCACAACCCCCAGGCCAGGCCCGAGGTTATTCAGCGTTGCGACGACGGACGCAAAGGCGGAGAAATCATCCACCCCCGTCGCGATGATCGCCAGCATGCTGACGATAAAGACCAGCGCATACGCCGAGAAGAACCCCCACACCGCTTCGAGGATACGTTCCGGCAGCGCGCGGTTACCCAGCTTGATGCTGTAGACCGCATTCGGGTGAACCAGACGCTTCAGCTCACGGTTGCCCTGCTTGAACAGCAGGAGAATACGAATCACCTTCAGGCCACCGCCCGTCGACCCGGCGCAGCCGCCGATAAACGCGGAGCACAGCAGAAGCACCGGCAGGAACAGCGGCCAGCGCGCGATGCTGTCCGTGGTGAACCCAGCGGTCGTCGCCATCGACACCACCTGGAAAAACGCCTGGTTGAGCGTGGTCAGCGCCGAGTTGTAAACATCATGGAACCACAGCACCAGGGTGCAGATGACGACCAGCGTAAGCTGGACGCCAATGAACATGCGGAACTCAGGGTCGCGCCAGTACACCTTCAGGCTGCGTCCGCTCAGTAAAGAGAAGTGCAGACCGTAGTTACAGCCGGAGATCAGCAGGAAAATCGCAATAATGGTGTTAATCGTTGGGCTGTCGAAGTAGCCCACGCTGGCATCGTGAGTGGAGAACCCGCCGATAGCAATTGTCGCAAAGCTGTGCCCGATAGCATCGAAGGCAGGCATGCCGGCAAACCACAGCGCCAGCGCGCAGGCTACCGTCAGCAGAACATAAATCAGCCACAGGGTTTTCGCCGTCTCGGCAATACGCGGGCGCATCTTGTTGTCTTTCAGCGGCCCCGGCATTTCAGCCCTGTACAGCTGCATCCCCCCGACGCCCAGAATCGGCAGGATGGCCACCGCCAGGACGATGATCCCCATCCCCCCGAACCACTGCAGCATCTGGCGATAAAAGAGAATAGCGTGGGGTAACGAATCCAGCCCCACCAGCGTCGTCGCACCGGTGGTTGTTAAGCCGGAGAACGATTCAAAAAAGGCGTCCGTGATGCTGAGGTTAGGCTGCTCAGAAAAGATAAAGGGCAGCGAACCGACGCTTCCCAGCACCGTCCAGAACAGCACCACAATCAGAAATCCTTCGCGAGATTTCAGCTCACCTTTCTGACGACGGTTCGGCCACCACAGCAGCGAGCCGATCGCCAGCGCGACAAAGAAGGTCTGGGTAAATGCCCGCCCCGCGCCGTCCCGGTAGATAAGCGCCACCAGTCCGGGGAGAATCATCGTCCCCGAAAAGAGTATGACCAGCAGTCCAACGATTCGGGTTATGGCACGAAAATGCATCTCTGCCGCTTCCTTTGGTATTCAAAAAAGTGAGGTGGGGATTATTCTTCAATCGGCAGCAATTGCAACGAACCGCGACTGAAATCAGCCAGTTTTGCTGAAAAAGCAGCCAGTTCCGCCTGAGGAAGCGCCACGCGTAATTGCACCATTGCCTGGTAATCACTGTGCGCAATCACGCCGTTAAACTGTTTGAGCAGCGTTTCAATGCCCGATAGCTGAGCGTAATCGCACAATAAAGTATATTCGGTGAGCGGCGTTTTGCGGGAGGTCGTCAGGATATTCAGTGCCTGCTGAACGCCACCGCCATACGCTTTAACCAGCCCGCCCGTGCCTAACAGAATGCCGCCGTAGTAGCGCACCACCACGGCGGTAATTTCACCCACGCCGCTGCCCATCAGCTGGGAGAGCATGGGTTTACCGGCCGTTCCCGCCGGTTCACCGTCGTCTGAAAAACCGAGCTGTTGCGAATCGTCCGGCGGCCCTGCCACCCACGCCACGCAGTGGTGACGTGCGTCAGGGTGCTCCGCGCGAACGGACTCGACAAACGCTTTCGCCGCCTCTACGCCGTCGGTGTGCGCCAGCAGCGTAATGAAGCGGCTTTTCTTGATTTCCTCAACAAAGGTGACCGGTTCAGCCGGTATCAGCCAGCTTTCCATCAGGCCAGCTTCAGGTCTCGCGTCATATTCTCGATACCGTTCTCGTGAACCACCACGTTATCTTCGATACGAATGCCGCCATACGGTTTCAGCGCGTCGATTTTTTCCCAATTGAAGTGCTTGCTGAACTGCCCTTCACGCCACGGTGCCAGCAGGGACTCAATAAAGTAGATCCCCGGCTCGATGGTCAATACCATGCGCGGCTCAAGAATACGGGTGCAGCGCAGGTAAGGATATTTAGACGGTGCAGCCAGGTGCGTGCCGGTATCATCCTGCATGAAGCCCGCAACGTCGTGAACCTGCAGGCCCAGCGGGTGGCCGATACCGTGCGGCATGAATGGCCCGGTCAGATCGTTTTCGACCATCGCCTCTTCGCTCATGTCTTTCACAATCTGATGCTTACGCAGCAGTTTGGCAATGCGCTGATGGAACTGGATGTGGTAATCCACGTAGCTGGTTCCGGCCTTCATGGTGCCAATCAGCGCCAGCTGTTCGTCGTTTACGTCTTTAATAAGCTGCGCGAAATCAGTATCCGCATTCGCCGCCCATGTGCGGGTCAGGTCGGCCGCGTAGCCGTTGTACTCTGCGCCTGCGTCAAGCAGGAAGCTGCGCATCTCAGACGGAACCTGGTGATCCAGTTTGGTGTAGTGGAGAACAGACGCATGCTCGTTCAGCGCGACGATGTTGCTGTAAGGTACGTCGGTGTCGCGGTGACCGGTTGCGGTCAGGTAGGCCAGGTTGATGTCGAACTCGCTCATGCCTGACTGGAACGCTTCGTGCGCGGCACGGTGGCCATTCACCGCCGTTTTTTGCGCTTCACGCATGCAGTAGAGTTCATAGTCGGTTTTATACGCGCGGTAATAGTGCAGGTAATCCAGCACGCCTTTCGGATTGAGCTTGTCTGCCGGAATATCCAGACCGAGCGCACGTTCAGGTACAGGGCCAATGTAGCCAATGTTGCCGCGCGCAGCTGGCAACTGGCTGCCAATGCCGTCCGCTTTAGGCAGGGCAATCACCTCAATTTCTTCGGTCCAGAAAGAGGTCGGCAGCGGTTCGACGTTGTGCCAGTAATCGACCGGCAGGTAGAACCACAGTTTCGGCTTGTTCACGCCGTCCACCAGCAGCCAGCAATTTGGAACCTGCGTCACCGGCACCCAGGCTTTAAACTGCGGGTTGACCTTAAACGGGTAGGCGTGGTCATCAAGAAAAGTATTCATCAGCTCGCCGGAGTGGATCAGCAGGGCATCCAGCTTGAAGCGGGCCAGTACATCACGGGTACGTTCCTGTAGGGTAACGATATGATTTTTATAAAGCGAAGCCAGTGAGTCCATCATTCTTCCTTTCGTTTTTTTGACCTCAAGTCATCGCATCTTAGCACACCTCACTCCGGCTGCGTGATTTCCACCGACCGTGATCAACGCAGCAATTTCTTAATGAGTAATTTGCATTTTATTAACATAAATTCCACACTCCGTCTCATCTGGTATGACCAGATCCACTTGCTGGATTCAGGAGACTGACATGCTTTACAAAGGCGACACCCTGTACCTCAACTGGCTGGAAGATGGCATTGCCGAACTGGTGTTCGATGCCCCCGGCTCAGTGAATAAGCTTGATACCGCGACGGTGGCCAGTCTTGGCCAGGCGCTGGAAGTGCTTGAAAAGCAATCTGAATTAAAAGGGCTGCTGCTGCGTTCGAACAAAGCGGCCTTTATTGTCGGTGCCGATATCACCGAATTCCTTTCGCTGTTCCAGGTTCCGGAAGAACAGCTGAGCCAGTGGCTGCACTTTGCCAACAGCGTCTTTAATCGTCTGGAAGATCTGCCTGTTCCAACGATCTCTGCCGTGAACGGCTACGCGCTGGGCGGCGGCTGCGAGTGCGTGCTGGCGACCGACTACCGTCTGGCGACGCCGGACCTGCGTATCGGCCTGCCGGAAACCAGGCTGGGCATCATGCCGGGCTTTGGCGGCTCCGTGCGTATGCCGCGCTTGCTGGGTGCCGACAGCGCCCTGGAAATCATTGCCGCCGGTAAAGACGTGGGTGCAGAACAGGCGCAGAAAATCGGCCTGGTCGACGGCGTCGTGAAACCAGAGAAGCTGGTTGAAGGCGCACTCGCCATTCTGCGTCAGGCGATTAACGGCGACCTCGACTGGAAAGCCAAACGTCAGCCGAAGCTGGAGCCGTTAAAGCTCAGCAAGATTGAAGCCACCATGAGCTTCACCATCGCCAAAGGCATGGTGATGCAGACGGCGGGTAAACATTACCCGGCGCCAATCACGGCGGTGAAAACCATTGAAGCAGCTGCCCGCTTTGGCCGCGACGAAGCCCTGAAGCTGGAAAACCAGAGCTTTGTTCCGCTGGCGCATACCAATGAAGCCCGCGCGCTGGTTGGCATCTTCCTTAACGATCAGTTCGTTAAAGGAAAGGCGAAACAGCTGACCAAAAACGTTGAGACGCCAAAACACGCGGCGGTACTCGGCGCCGGTATTATGGGCGGCGGCATTGCTTACCAGTCGGCCTGGAAAGGCGTGCCGGTGGTGATGAAAGACATCAACGAGAAATCTCTGACGCTGGGCATGACCGAAGCCGCCAAGCTGCTGAATAAACAGCTGGAACGAGGAAAAATTGACGGGCTGAAGCTCGCAGGCGTGATCTCAACCATCCAGCCTGTGCTGGAATACAGCGGTTTCGACCGTGTGGATGTGGTCGTTGAAGCGGTCGTTGAGAACCCGAAAGTCAAAAAAGCAGTGCTGGCGGAAACGGAAAACAAGGTTCGCCCGGACGCCGTACTGGCCTCAAACACCTCCACCATCCCCATCAGCGAACTGGCGAGCGTGCTGAAGCGCCCGGAAAACTTCTGCGGGATGCACTTCTTCAACCCGGTACACCGTATGCCGCTGGTCGAGGTGATCCGTGGGGAAAAAACCTCTGACGAAACCATCGCTAAAGTGGTGGCGTGGGCCAGCAAGATGGGCAAAACGCCGATCGTGGTGAACGACTGCCCGGGCTTCTTCGTCAACCGCGTGTTGTTCCCGTACTTTGCCGGCTTCAGCCAGCTGCTGCGCGACGGTGCGGACTTCCGCAAAATCGACAAAGTGATGGAAAAACAGTTCGGCTGGCCGATGGGCCCGGCGTATCTGCTGGACGTCGTCGGCATTGATACCGCCCACCACGCCCAGGCGGTCATGGCGGCAGGCTTCCCGCAGCGCATGCAGAAAGATTATCGCGACGCCATTGACGCCCTCTTTGACGCCAACCGCTTTGGTCAGAAAAACGGCCTGGGCTTCTGGCGCTATAAAGAAGACAGCAAAGGCAAACCGAAGAAAGAAGAAGATCCGGCGGTGGATGGCCTGCTGGCCGACGTCAGTCAACCAAAACGCGACTTCACCGATGACGAGATCGTCGCCCGCATGATGATTCCGATGATCAACGAAGTGGTGCGTTGCCTCGAAGAAGGCATCATCGCCAGCCCGGCAGAAGCGGATATGGCGTTGGTGTATGGCCTCGGCTTCCCTCCGTTCCACGGCGGCGCGTTCCGCTGGCTGGACACGCTCGGCAGCGCCCGCTATCTCGATATGGCGCAGCAGTACCAGCACCTCGGCCCGCTTTATGAGGTGCCGGAAGGGCTGCGTAACAAAGCGCGCCATAACGAACCCTACTATCCAGCAGTTGAGCCAGCCCGTCCGGTTGGCGCGCTGAAAACGGCTTAAGGAGTCACAATGGAAAAGGTTGTCATTGTTGATGCGATTCGCACCCCGATGGGCCGTTCAAAAGGCGGCGCGTTCCGTAACGTGCGCGCGGAAGACCTCTCCGCGCACCTGATGCGTAGCCTGCTGGCGCGTAACCCGGCGCTGGACCCGGCAGCGCTCGACGATATCTACTGGGGCTGCGTGCAGCAGACCCTGGAGCAGGGCTTCAACATCGCCCGCAACGCGTCGCTGCTGGCGGAGATCCCGCACTCGGTTCCGGCCGTTACCGTCAACCGCCTGTGCGGTTCGTCGATGCAGGCGCTGCACGATGCGGCGCGCATGATCATGACCGGCGATGCGCAGGCCTGCATGGTGGGCGGCGTTGAGCACATGGGCCACGTGCCGATGAGCCACGGGGTCGATTTCCACCCTGGCATGAGCCGTAACGTGGCGAAAGCCGCGGGGATGATGGGTCTGACCGCCGAGATGCTCTCTCGTCTGCACGGCATCAGCCGCGAAATGCAGGATGCCTTTGCCGCGCGCTCTCACGCTCGCGCCTGGGCCGCCACGCAGTCCGGTGCCTTTAAGAATGAGATCGTCCCGACCGGCGGCCACGACGCAGACGGCGTACTGAAGCAGTTCAGCTACGACGAAGTGATCCGTCCTGAAACTACGGTCGAAGCGCTTTCTACCCTGCGTCCGGCATTTGATCCGGTCACCGGTACGGTAACGGCGGGGACGTCGTCGGCGCTGTCCGACGGTGCCGCCGCGATGCTGGTGATGAGCGAAAGCCGCGCCCGTGAATTAGGCCTGACGCCACGCGCTCGCGTGCGCTCGATGGCAGTGGTGGGCTGCGATCCTTCTATCATGGGCTACGGCCCGGTTCCGGCTTCGAAGCTGGCGCTGAAAAAAGCGGGTTTAACCGCCAGCGATATCGATCTGTTTGAGATGAACGAAGCGTTTGCCGCGCAGATCCTGCCGTGCATTAAAGATCTGGGGCTGATGGAGCAGATCGACGAGAAGATCAACCTCAACGGCGGCGCGATCGCCCTCGGTCACCCGCTGGGCTGTTCCGGGGCGCGTATCAGCACGACGCTGATTAACCTGATGGAACGCAAAGATGCCCAGTTTGGTCTGGCAACGATGTGTATCGGCCTGGGTCAGGGTATCGCGACGGTGTTTGAGAGAGTGTAAGTAAGGAAAAGTATCTCAAAGCCAGTGACGCCAGAACAAGGCGTCATTGGCGAAGAGAGACAGTTTAGTTGCCGTTCTTCCCGCCTGTCAGGGGCGGGCTTTTTATTTAGATAAATGCAAACGCATCTCCAAACAGGCGATCTTCACGCGCATCGCGTTCGTTACAGAACAGGTCGCGGGCAATTTTCGCCATCTCGAAACGGCCTGCAATGTAGATATCATGTCCCGCCAGCGTACCGTGATCCTGCAGCACCGCCGTCAGCACCGTCCCGCTACGTCCGCGCCAGCCCTCTTCCGGCTGCTCAACCACTGGCTCAATGCGCAGATTTGGATGGTTAACGCTCAGCGCTTCGAGTTCAGACAGGTCGTACAGGTGCTTCTCTTCGCGGCCGCCCCAGTAGATAGTGATATCACGGTCTGGATTACGCGCCAGCGCGGTCAGCAGAATAGAGCGCACATAGGAGAAACCCGTACCGCCCGCGATCAGAATCAGCGGACGGTCTTCGTCATCACGCAACCACGCGTCGCCGTGAGGAATGTCGACCACAATCTCACGCTCTTTCAGGATGCGGTCCATCACGGCCATCGCGTACAGGTTAAGCTCAGACGCACCAATATGCAGCTCAATAAATTCCTGCTCTGCTGGCGTAGAGGCCATAGAGAAAGGACGCTTATCACGCTCATCCATCACCACCATCAGGTACTGGCCGGCACGGAATGAGAATGCCGCTTCAGGAACCAATCGGACGCGATATACGGTGTCGGTAATAGCATCTACCGACGTCACTTTACAGCTTAAGGTTGTCATTCGCTCTCTCTGTCGGGAAGTCTATAGGGCTTAACGGTCAGCTCAGGGTTTACCGTTATTCATTATGGCCAGTTCGTCCCAGATCGCGTCAATTCGCGCGGTCACAGCAGGATCTTTTTTGATCGGGCGACCCCATTCACGGTCGGTTTCGCCAGGCCATTTATTTGTGGCATCCAGTCCCATCTTTGAGCCAAGACCGGAAACCGGCGAGGCAAAATCCAGATAATCTATCGGCGTATTTTCGACTAACACCGTATCACGCGCAGGATCCATTCGCGTGGTTATCGCCCAGATAACGTCATTCCAGTCACGGGCATTAACGTCATCATCGCAGACAATAACAAATTTGGTATACATAAACTGGCGCAGGAAAGACCATACGCCCATCATCACGCGTTTAGCATGACCAGGATACTGCTTCTTCATCGTGACCACCGCCATGCGATACGAGCATCCTTCAGGCGGCAGATAAAAATCAACGATTTCCGGGAACTGCTTTTGCAGGATCGGCACAAACACTTCGTTCAGCGCCACGCCCAGCACCGCCGGTTCATCCGGTGGGCGGCCGGTATAGGTGGAGTGATAAATCGGATCTTCACGCTGGGTAATGTGCGTGACGGTAAACACCGGGAAGTTGTCCACTTCGTTGTAATAGCCGGTGTGGTCGCCGTAGGGGCCTTCTGGCGCCATTTCACCCTGCTCGATGTAACCTTCCAGCACAATTTCGGCACTGGCCGGCACTTCGAGATCGTTAGAAATACACTTCACGACCTCGGTTTTGGTCCCGCGCAGCAGGCCAGCAAACGCATATTCAGAGAGCGTATCCGGGACGGGCGTGACCGCCCCCAGAATGGTGGCCGGATCGGCACCTAACGCGACAGAAACCGGGAAACGTTCACCCGGATGCGCTGCACACCACTCCTGGAAATCCAGCGCGCCGCCGCGATGCGACAGCCAGCGCATGATGAGCTTATTTTTGCCAATCAGCTGCTGGCGATAAATACCGAGGTTTTGCCGCTCTTTGTGCGGCCCGCGCGTCACGGTGAGGCCCCAGGTGATCAGCGGCGCAGCATCTTCAGGCCAGCACTGCATGATAGGGATCTTGGTCAGGTCAACTGCATCGCCTTCCAGCACTTTCTGCTGGCACGGCGCGCCGCGCAGGCGTTTGGTGGGCATGTTCAGCACCTGCTTAAACTGCGGCAGCTTGTCGAACAGATCGCGGAAACCTTTCGGCGGCTCAGGTTCTTTCAGAAATGCCAGCAGTTTACCCACTTCACGCAGCGCGGTAACGTCTTCCTGCCCCATTCCCAGCGCGACACGACGCGGGGTGCCAAACAGGTTGCACAGCACCGGCATGGAGTAACCTTTTGGATTTTCAAACAGTAATGCGGGGCCACCGGCACGCAGGGTGCGGTCAGCAATTTCTGTCATTTCCAGATAAGGATCAACAGGAAGTGTAATGCGTTTCAGTTCACCCTGCTTTTCCAGCAGCGTCAGGAAGTCGCGGAGATCGTGGTATTTCATGCAGTTAGTCATGGCCTCTCTGTAAGCGCTTCATTATACGGCGTAAGCCTGCTTGATGCTGTAATTTTGTTAAATTAGCGTGAACTTATCCGCTGTGTTCGAATTTCCCCCATTATAATCAACTTAGCGATCCCTCCAGGGTTTTGATATGCTTGCGCCCCGAACTAAGGGAAAGAGTGATTATGCAGGCCTGGTATTTACTGTATTGCAAACGCGGGCAACTTCAGCGCGCGCAGGAACATCTTGAACGTCAGTCTGTAAATTGTCTGACACCCGTGATCACGCTTGAAAAAATGCAGCGCGGGAAGCGCACAACCGTCAGTGAGCCTTTATTCCCGAACTATCTGTTCGTGGAGTTTGACCCTGAGGTGATCCACACCACCACCATCAGCGCAACGCGCGGCGTCAGCCACTTCGTTCGTTTTGGTGCCCACCCGGCAACCGTTCCGTCGACCGTCATTCACCAGCTGTCAGTTTATCAACAGCCTGAAGGGATCACCGACCCGGAAACCCCTTACGCGGGCGATAGCGTCGTCATTACCGAAGGCGCGTTCGAAGGCCTGCAGGCGATTTTCGCCGAGCCGGACGGTGAAGCCCGCTCCATGCTGTTGCTCAATCTGCTGAACAAGCAGGTGCTGCAGAGCGTGAAAAACACCGACTTCCGCAAAGTCTAAACGTTTATTCCGAACAGGCGACGCACGTTGTCATCCGTCTGCGCAGAAAGCCAGTGCGGATCCTCTCCGCGCCAGTACGCTACGCGCTCGACAATGTGCCCCAGCAAGGCGGGCTCGTTTCGCCGTGATGCCGGTTTGGGCTTTATATCTCGCGGCAGCAGGTATGGCGCATCGGTTTCAAGAAGCAAACGGTCTGCCGGGATTATCGGCAGCAGCTCGCGAAGCTCAAGCCCGCGGCGCTCATCACACACCCAACCGGTGATCCCCAGATACAAACCGCGGTTCAGGCAATCCAGCGCTTCCTGGCGCGACCCGGTGAAGCAGTGGAGCACTGCGCCGGGCAGTTTATCCAGCCACGGGTCCAGCAGTACGAGAAAACGTTCATGCGCGTCGCGACAGTGCATAAAGACGGGCATTTCAAGCTCTGCCGCCAGCGCAAGCTGGGCAGTGAACGCCTTTTCCTGTTCTTCAGGCGTGGAGAAGTTACGGTTAAAATCGAGCCCGCACTCGCCAATAGCCACCACCTCTGCCGTTTTTGCCAGCGTACGCAGGGTGTCTGCGCTCTCCGCAGTCCACTGGCTGCTGTCATGAGGGTGGACGCCTGCGGTTGACCAGCAGTATTGATAGCGTTGCGCCATCAGCAGCGCCTGCTCGCTCTCATGCAGGTTGGTCCCGGTCAGCAGGAGTCCTTTGACTCCGGCGTCAAAAGCCCGCGCAACCACCTCGTCACGATCTTTCGCAAACTGCGAGCTGGTCAGGTTGAGTCCGATATCAAACATGCGATTCCCCATAGAACAACCGCCCTGACGGGCGGCTGGTTTTACTCTTCAGTGGTCTTTTCGGACGCATCGTCTTCATCGTCCGACCGGCGTCCTTTTCCCACGTAGAAACGCGAGAAGAATACGCCAACCTCAAACAGGCAGTACATCGGTATTGCCAGCAGCGTTTGCGAGAAGACGTCCGGCGGCGTCAGCAGCATGCCGACTACGAAGGCGCCCACCAGAATATAGGGACGCTTCTTACGCAGATCATCAGGGGTCGTTACCCCAACCCAGCAGAGCAGCACAATGGCCACCGGCACTTCAAAGGCCACGCCGAACGCCATAAACAGCGCCATCACAAAGCTGAGGTAGCTGGCGATGTCCGTCGATACCTGGACCCCTTCCGGCGCGGTATGCGTCAGGAAGCCAAAGGCCAGCGGGAAGACAACGAAGTAGGCAAACGCCATGCCGATATAGAACAGCAGCGAACTGGAGACCAGCAGCGGGATCACCAGTTTACGTTCGTGCCTGTACAGTGCTGGCGCCACAAATGCCCATACCTGATAAAGGATGACGGGTGCAGACGCAATTAACGACACCCAGAAGGTGAGCTTAATCGGGGTGAAAAACGGTGATGCAACGTCTGTTGCAATCATCGTTGCCCCCAGCGGCATCTGCTTGATCAGCGGCGCAGAAACCACCTGATAGATATCGTTGGCGAAATAGACCAGGCACAGGAATATGAGGAATACCGCAATAATGCAGTTTAACAGGCGCTTACGCAGCTCAATAAGGTGCGTAATAAGCGGTTGAGTATCATCTACTGCCATGGTTACGCTTTATCACTCGACGAGGGGGATGATTCGGAAACAGGCGCGGCGGGTTTCGCTTCAGCCGCTTTTGCCGCCGGCTCTTCCGGCTGCGCCTGTTTTTTCAGTTCACTTTCCTGCGGCGTTTGTTCAGGCGCTGCGGCCTGGTGCTCCGCACTCGCTGGCGTCACGCCCTCACGCTGCGCTTCGCTGTCCTTCACCACCGGGTTATGAATAGTGTTCGCTTCATCGCTCGCTTTTTCAGGATCGTTAACGCTGTAAGAGCGCTTCATGGATTCCGCCGCTTCGCGCAGTTCATCCATTGAAGCTTTCAGTTCCGGCGTCAGGTTATCCATGCTTGCCTTCTCAACCTTTTTCAGGCTTTCCTGAAACTCCTGCAGCTTAAGTTCCTGCGCCAGCTCGTTCTGAACGGTCGAGGCCAGCGATCTTAGCGCACGAACCCAGCCCACGACGGTTTTCACCGCTACCGGCAGACGCTGCGGTCCCAGCACGATCAGACCAATCACAAAGACCAGCAGCAGCTCACTAAAACCAATGTCGAACACGACTTACACCTGCTCTTTATCGTGGCGTTTAGCGTCTTCCTTTTTGGCATCTTCTTGCTTGTCGGAGATGGATTTAGCAGTAAAGTCAGCGTCCTGGCTGGTTTTATCCTGCTTGCTCTCATCATCGCTCATTGCTTTCTTGAAGCCTTTGATAGACGCGCCCAGATCGGAACCAATAGAACCGAGCTTTTTGGTGCCAAACAGCAGCACGACGATGACGGCAATAATGACTAATTGCCAGATACTGATACCACCCATACATATTCCTCAGGGATAGATGATTAATTGGTCAGATCGCATTATACGTATGCGACCCGTCGATGGCGACGCAAACTCAGCGCGTTTTTCTCCATCCTGCAAGCCAGACAACAGCCCCGCCAGCCATCAGCCAGGCGGGCATCATCTGCCAGTCAGGACGATTGATCAGCAGCAGCGTACCGCTCAGCAGCAGCGTTGCGCCAATCCCAAAAAGATAGCGTGACTGTCCCTGGCGCACACGGCTGGACTGAAGCTCGCGGGCGATTTTATCCATGCTGTGCTGAAGATTCTTGCTCTGACGCAAACTGTCGTAAACCAGTTCAGGAATTTCAGGCATTTTTTCTATCCAGAACGGGCCTTTCTCTTTCAGCGAGCGAACCAGCGCCGGAAGGCCAACCTGATCCTTAATCCAGGATTCCAGGAAAGGTTTAGCCGTCTTCCACAAGTCTAACTGAGGATAGAGTTGTCGACCTACACCTTCAACGTAAAGTAATGTTTTCTGGAGTAAAACTAACTGCGGCTGAACTTCCATATTAAAGCGGCGAGCCGTATTGAACAGGTTTAGCAGCACGTGGCCAAAGGAGATTTCTGCCAGCGGTTTTTCAAAAATCGGTTCGCAAACGGTCCGGATCGCAAACTCGAACTCTTCGACGTTGGTGTCCGGCGGAACCCAGCCGGAATCAACGTGCAGCTCGGCCACCTTGCGGTAGTCGCGGTTGAAGAACGCAATGAAGTTCTCGGCCAGATAACGTTTATCTTCTTTATTCAGCGAGCCCACAATCCCGCAGTCGATACCGATGTACTTCGGATCCTCAGGATGTTCGTAGCTCACGAAGATATTGCCCGGGTGCATGTCCGCATGGAAAAAGCTGTCGCGGAAGACCTGGGTAAAGAAGACCTGCACGCCACGCTCGGCCAGCAGCTTCATGTTCGTTCCCTGCTTCTCCAGGGCCACCACATCCGAAACCGGAATACCGTAGATACGCTCCATGACCATCATGTTCTGGCTGCAATAATCAGAATAGACTTCGGGCACATAGAGCATCGGGCTGTTTTCGAAGTTCCGACGCAGCTGAATGGCGTTTGCCGATTCGCGCAACAGGTTAAGCTCATCAATCAGCGTTTTTTCATACTCCCGCACCACTTCCATCGGGCGCAGTCGGCGGCCATCAGGTAATAAGCGCGGCACCCAACGGGCCAGACGATAAATCAGCTTCATGTCGGCTTTGATGATCGGCAGGATATCCGGGCGGATCACCTTGATCACCACCTCTTTACCGTTCTCTTTCAGACGCGCAGTGTGCACCTGAGCGATAGAAGCCGACGCCAGCGGCTGTATTTCGAAGTCGTCAAACCAGGTTTCAACGGGAAGGTTACCCATCGCCTCTTCGATCTGCTTTTTCGCTCTCACCCCATCAAACGGGGCGACACGGTCCTGAAGCATCGCCAGCTCATCGGCAATGTGCGGAGGAAAGAGATCGCGGCGGGTTGAGAGCATCTGCCCGAACTTAATCCATACCGGGCCGAGCTCCTGCAGCGCCAGACGAAGGCGTTCACCCAGCGGCTGACCTTTATGGCGATTTGGCATCCAGAACAGCGTCCGCCGCCAGATCCTGAGCGGCAGCGTGATACGCATTTTGGGGATGAGCTCGTCGAGCCCGTAACTCAAAAAGGTGTGGATGATAAAATAGAGGCGCCGAATTTCACCAGGCGTCATTTGCCCTCCAGTTTTTCCAGCCGTTTGCTTAAGGCATCAACCGCACGTTCAACCGCGGCCGTTTCTTCTGCGAACCACGCCACTTCCAGTGGCCCGGGCGCCATGCGCCACTCTTCAGTCAGCACTTCTGCGGCATAACGCTGTTGGCGTTGCAGATTTTTGCGCAGGAACGCCGTGCCGCCATGAATAACTTTCCCGATCCCTTCAGCAGCGATGTCGCCAATAAAAGGCGCCAGCAGCTCTGCCGGGTCGAACTCAGCCAGATCGCTGAGCGCAACGAAGTTCTGCACGACCTGGATGTCGCCTTCCACTTCCAGCTCGCCGCTGCGGATAAGCGCCGTTAATTGCTGGCGATCGCGCAGTTTTGGCAGCACGCTCATATGGGTAATGACCGAGCAATCAGCTTCACCTTCCCACTCACCCAAGACGTCAAGCTGGCGTTCGCTGAAGACCAGCACGAGCGGCGTCGAGAACTCTTTTAACACAATGCGCAGAACCTTCCCGTTCAGCCGCTGACGTGCGGCTTTCAGCGCCGGAGCGCGATACAGGAAGGCATTCAGCACATTCTCGATGCCTGCGGTGACTAAGGGTTTAAAGGGCACGGGACACCTCCACTCAGAATTTGTAACCGCGATGCAGCGCGACGACACCCGCCGTCATGTTGAAGTATTCAACGTTCTCAAATTCCGCATCCTGCATCATGGCTTTTAAGGTGTCCTGATCCGGGTGCATGCGAATTGATTCCGCCAGATAGCGATAGCTTTCCGCGTCGTTTGCCACCAGCTCGCCAATGCGCGGCAGCACGTGGAAGGAATAGGCGTCGTAGGCTTTGCTCAGCGGGTCGATAATCGGTTTAGAAAACTCGAGCACCAGCAGGCGTCCACCCGGCTTCAGCACACGGTACATGGAGCGCAGCGCTTTTTCTTTATCGGTGACGTTACGCAGACCGAAGGAAATAGTGATGCAGTCAAAGGTATTGTCCGGGAACGGCAGCGCTTCGGCGTTGGCCTGCACGTATTCCACGTTACCCACCACGCCGATGTTACGCAGCTTTTCACGTCCCATTTTAAGCATGGAGTCATTAATATCAGCCAGTACAACGCGACCGGTTTCGCCCACCAGACGGGAGAATTTCGCCGTCAGATCGCCCGTACCGCCAGCCAGATCGAGAACCGTTTGTCCACGACGCACACCGCTGCAGTCGATGGTGAAGCGCTTCCACAAGCGATGAATGCCGAACGACATCAAGTCATTCATCACATCGTATTTCGCCGCCACGGAATGAAATACGTGGGCCACCATGTCAGCTTTCTGCGCTTTGGCTACAGTCTGAAAGCCAAAGTGCGTCGTGTCTTGTGAATCGTCAACCATCTCAGAGCCTGCTAATCAGTCAAATGTTCGTGAAGTGTAACAGATTGGGCGCAATTGCCCTACGATTCAACCACCGCGAAAGAAACGCGCTGGCTGTTCATCTGGCGATAAATCCGCCGCTAAATCGTTGTCCTGGCTGGGGGAATTTTGTTCATCCCTGCCCTCACGCAGCCGGAACTCTTCGTCCTGCGCTGTGGCCTGTTCGACCAATTCCGGATTAATCTCGCGTTTAACCTCCACCCCCAGGCTGCGGAATGCTTCAGCCTGCGCAAGCAGGTTGCCACGCCCCGAGGAGAGCTTTTTCATCGCCTGGCGGTAGTTATCCTGCGCACGATCCAGGCTTTGCCCGACGGAGGACATATCGTCCACGAACAGACGCATTTTGTCGTACAGCTTGCTGGCGCGATCGGCAATTTGCTGGGCATTGCGGCTCTGATGTTCATAGCGCCACAGGTTGGCAATGGTCCGCAAAGCCACCAGCAGCGTTGTGGGGCTGACCAGCATAATGTTATTTTTGAGCGCTTCGGTGATTAGTTCGGGCTGTCTGTCGAGCGCCAGCAAAAACGCGGGTTCGACCGGGATAAACATCAGCACGTAGTCCAGCGAGCGCAGCCCCGGCAGCTGCTGATAATCCTTTCTGCCCAGCAGGCGAATATGGTTACGCACGGAAGCAATGTGCTCCTGCAGCGCCGATTCGCGCGTATAGTCATCTTCGGCGTTGAAGTAGCGCTCATAGGCCACCAGCGTCATTTTGGCATCAATGACCACATCTTTGCCCTGCGGTAGACGCACGATCACATCCGGCTGCATTCGCGAGCGGGCATCGTTTTCAATACTCACCTGCGTTTCGTATTCATACCCTTCCCGCAGGCCAGAGGCCTCCAGCACGCGGGTAAGTACCACTTCCCCCCAGTTACCCTGGATTTTGTTATCGCCTTTCAGCGCCCGCGTCAGATTGACCGCCTCCTGCGCCATCTGGGCATTCAGCTGCTGAAGATTGCGGATCTCATGCGCCAGCGTGTGGCGTTCGCGGGCTTCCTGACCAAAGCTGTCCTGCACCTGACGGCGAAAGCCGTCCAACTGTTCGCGCAGCGGCGTCAGCAGGCTGTTCAGGCTCTGGCGATTTTGCTCATCAACGCGGCGGTTGCTGTGCTCGAAAATGCGGTTGGCGAGGTTCTCAAACTGCTCGCTGAGGCGCTGCTCGCTGTTGATCATCTGGCGGATTTTGTCTTCGGCGTGCAGTTGGGTGGATTCAAGGCGGGTAGTCACTTCGCGAAGATCGGCCTCCAGCGAGGTGTTAATATCACGCAGGTTACGCAGTTCGTTATTGAGCAGCTCGCACTCGTCGCGCCAGTGGTCGCTCAGCGCAAGCTGTTGTTTTGCCGCGCTAAGTTCGGCGACGATCTCTTCACGCTCCGCCAGCTGCTCGGCTTTCTGCTGCGCGTGCTGGTAGCTGGAAATCAGCCAGCCTATCCCCACGCCCGCCAGCGCAATCACCGCATAAATCAGGATTGAGATATCCACAATACCCCCTGCATCAACGTATTACCCGCACAAAATAAGATTGTGCTGTATAAACGTCCAGTTTGAAAGGGTTTTCCTGCGAGGCGCTACGCAAAAAATAAAGGCCGAACGCGTCGGCCTTTTATCTCAGCGAGGAGGACTAGATCAGGCGGCGGGCCGCTTCAACCACGATTTTCACCGCATGACTTTCGGTCTGCTTCATGGTTTCGGCGTTCGGGATCTCCTGCTGGGTACGGTTGACGATAACGCCCGCCACCATACCGGCACGCAGACCCTGGCTTGCGCACATGGTCAGCAGCGTTGCGGATTCCATTTCGTAGTTCATCACGCCCATGGACTGCCACTCTTCCATTGAGCCTTTGAAGCGGCTCACTACGCGGCCTGAGAAGGTGTCGTAACGTTCCTGGCCTGGGTAGAAGGTATCAGAGGAGGCCGTCACGCCCACGTGAGTGGTTGCGCCCACGGATTTCGCTGCTTCAACCAGCGCGGTGGTACATTCGAAATCAGCCACTGCCGGGAATTCCATCGGCGCAAAGTGCAGACTTGCGCCGTCCAGACGCACGGATGCGGTTGTCACCAGCACGTCGCCGACGTTGATGTGCGGCTGAATCGCGCCGGTGGTACCGATACGCAGGAAAGTACGAATGCCCAGCTGCGCCAGCTCTTCCACGGCGATAGAGGTAGACGGGCCACCGATACCGGTAGAGCACACAATCACCGCTTTGCCATCCAGCTCTGCGCGCCAGGTGGTGAATTCACGATGGGCAGCCAGCTTGACCGGCTTATCCATCAGCGCGGCGATCTTTTCCACACGCTCTGGATCGCCAGGGACGATAGCGAGCGTAGCCCCTTGTAAATCGTTTTTAGTGAGGCCGAGATGAAAAACATCAGACTTAGACATAGGTGACTCCTCTGTGGGTCGGTTAGTCAGAAGAAGTAAAACGGTACTTTACAGAAGCGGTAAGCATAATTTCGTGACGCATCTCACCATGAATGAAAATGATTGCATTGAATTTCCATCAAAAAGTGATTCACATCACATTAACAAGTTATATCGTCGGGTGCTGCACAAAAGATAGACCGTTTAAGGCACTGTGAGTTGTTAACCTGGTGTCTATATTTACCTTTGCGCTAACTCATTGGTACGGAGAATGCCATGACTGAAAAAACCGGATTTGCACCTGCTGCGGCTCCGCATGCTTCAACCATCGTCTCAACCTCAGAAGAGGCCATTACGGCGGGCGAGACCTCCATCCCCTCTCAGGGGGAAAATATGCCTGCCTGGCACGCGCGACCAAAATCGGCAGACGGCCCGCTGCCCATCGTGATTGTGGTTCAGGAGATTTTCGGCGTTCACGAACATATTCGCGATCTCTGCCGCCGCCTGGCCCTTGAAGGATATCTGGCCGTTGCGCCAGAGCTCTACTTCCGTCAGGGCGATCCGAACGATTACAGCGATATCCCGACGCTGTTCAGCAACCTGGTCAGCAAAGTGCCGGACGCGCAGGTGCTGGCAGACCTCGACCACGTCGCCAGCTGGGCGGCGCGCAACGGCGGCGACCCGCACCGCTTAATGGTCACCGGCTTCTGCTGGGGTGGACGCATTAGCTGGCTGTATGCCGCGCATAACCCGCAGCTCAAAGCGGCCGTGGCCTGGTACGGCAAACTGGTGGGTGAAAAGACGCTGAACTCACCGAAACATCCGGTTGATATCGCTACCGATCTCAATGCCCCGGTGTTAGGGCTATATGGCGGTCAGGATACCGGCATCCCGCTTGATACCGTCGAGACCATGCGTCATGCGCTACGCGCGGCGAATGCAAAAGCGGAGATTGTGGTGTATCCGGATGCCGGGCACGCGTTTAACGCCGATTATCGTCCGAGCTATCACGCGGAATCCGCGAAAGATGGCTGGCAGAGAATGCTGGCGTGGTTTAGCCAGTACGGCGGGAAAAAAGCGTAAAAAAAGCCCGGTGGCGGCTACGCCTTACCGGGCCTGCGCGTTATCAAGCCTGACGCAAATTCTGCGCCGCCTTCACCATGTTGGCGAGCGCCGCACGCGTCTCCGGCCAGCCGCGGGTTTTCAGCCCGCAGTCCGGGTTCACCCACAAACGTTCCGCCGGAATGCGCTGAGCGGCTTTTTTCAGCAGCGCCTCAATCCACTCCACGCTCGGGACATTCGGAGAGTGAATGTCGTACACGCCCGGTCCGATTTCGTTCGGATAGTCGAACTCCTCAAACGACTCCAGCAGCTCCATGTCTGAACGCGAGGTCTCGATGGTGATGACGTCAGCATCCAGCGCGGCAATCGAATCCATGATGTCGTTAAATTCGCAGTAACACATGTGGGTGTGGATCTGCGTGTCGTCCTTCGCCACCGCGGCGTTGATGCGGAACGCTTCCACGCCCCACTGCAGGTAAGCATCCCAGTCGCTGCGGCGCAGCGGCAAACCTTCGCGCAGCGCCGGTTCGTCAATCTGGATGATGCCAATGCCAGCCGCTTCCAGATCCGCCACTTCATCACGCAGCGCCAGCGCAATCTGTTTGGCAATGGTTTCGCGGGTCACGTCTTCGCGCGGGAACGACCAGCAAAGAATGGTCACCGGGCCGGTCAGCATGCCTTTTACCGGCTTGTCGGTCAGGGACTGGGCGTACTTCGCCCACTCAACCGTGATCGGTTCCGGACGGCTGACGTCACCGATGACCACCGGCGGCTTCACGCAGCGGGATCCGTAGCTTTGCACCCAGCCGTTCTGGGTAAAGACGAAGCCGTCCAGGTGTTCACCGAAGTATTCCACCATGTCGTTACGCTCGGCTTCGCCGTGCACCAGCACGTCCAGCCCCAGGCGCTCCTGCTCGATAATCGCCTGCTTGATGTGTTCCGCGATGCCGGTGCGGTAGTGGTTCGCATCCAGGTTGCCCTTTTTGAAGTCCAGACGCAGGCCGCGGATCTCCGTCGTTTGTGGGAAGGAGCCGATCGTCGTGGTCGGCCACGCGGGAAGGTTGAAGCGGGCGCGCTGGGCTTCGGCACGTACCTCATACGGGCTCTGGCGCTGGCTGTCCTGGGCGGTGATGGCCGCCAGACGTTTTTCTACCGCCGGGTTGTGCACGCGTGACGAGTGACGGCGCGCCTGAATCGGTGCGCTCCAGTCGGTAATCGCCGCCGTGTCGCCGCTGTTCAGCGCGTCGCGCAGCAGCGCCAGCTCTTCACATTTTTGCAGGGCGAAAGCAAACCAGCTTTTCACTTCAGGGTCGAGACGGGTCTCCACGCTCAGATCGATCGGACTGTGCAGCAGCGAGCAGGATGATGCCACCCATAGCTCGCGTTTACCGACGATGTCTTTAACTTGCGCGTATTTCTCGGTCAGATCGGCGCGCCAGACGTTACGGCCGTTAACCAGACCGGCGGAGAGCAGCCACTCTGCGGGCAGCCGCTTGTGCAGTTCCGCCACATCGTCTTTACCGTGAACCAGGTCAACGTGCAGGCCCTGAACCGGCAGCGCGGTAATGGTCTTCAGGTTGGGCGTCACGCCTTCAAAATAGGTGGTCAGCAGCAGCTTTACCTGTCCGGCAAGCGCGTCATACGCCGGTTTGAAGGCATCAAGCCACGCCTGCGGCAGCTCCAGCACCAGCGCCGGTTCGTCGATTTGCACCCACTGAATGCCGCGCTTGCCCAGCTCAATCAACACCTGCTTATAGACCGGCAGAATATCGTTGAGCAGGCTGAGGCGGTCAAACTGTTCGCCCTTCACCTTACCCAGCCACAGGTAGGTTACCGGCCCCAGCAATACGGGCTTCACCTGATGGCCCAGCGCCAGCGCTTCATCCACTTCATCCAGAAGCTGCGTCCAGGTCAGCTTATACTGCTGACCTTTGACGAACTCCGGCACCATATAGTGATAGTTGGTGTTAAACCACTTGGTCATTTCCGCCGCTGCCGCTGGCTCACCCGTTGGTGCGCGGCCGCGGCCGATGCGAAACAGGGTATCAATATCCACCGATCCATCTTTGTTCTGATGACGAGCCGGCACGTTGCCCAGCAGCAGGCTGGTCGTCAGAACATGGTCGTACCAGGCGAAATCGCCCACCGGCAGCAGGTCAATACCCGCCTGTTTTTGCTGATCCCAGTGACGGGCGCGCAGCTCCCGCGCCACCGCCAGCAGTTCTTCACGGGAGGCGTTGCCCGCCCAGTAGCTTTCTTGCGCTTTTTTCAGCTCGCGGCGCAGGCCAACGCGAGGAAAACCGAGAGTGTGATTGCGGATTGTCATGGTATGCCCCTTGTGAAATTCGTTATTTAGACGTCCAGATGTTTACACATCTATAATTGGCAGGTACTGTATATTCCTCAAGCGCAAAATGTTCATGGCGGAGTGAAGGACTTTCATGATCGAGATTAAACACCTGAAAACGCTACAAGCGTTGCGGAACTGCGGTTCGCTCGCGGCGGCGGCGGCCACGCTGCACCAGACCCAGTCCGCCCTTTCTCACCAGTTCAGCGATCTGGAACAACGCCTCGGATTTCGTCTTTTTGTGCGTAAGAGCCAGCCTCTGCGCTTTACGCCGCAGGGTGAAATTCTTCTTCAACTGGCGAATCAGGTACTGCCGCAGATCGCCAGCGCGCTGCAGGCGTGTAACGAGCCGCAGCAGACCAAACTGCGGATCGCCATTGAGTGCCACAGCTGTATCCAGTGGCTGACCCCCGCGCTTGAGAACTTTCGCCAGAAGTGGCCGCAGGTGGAGATGGACTTTAAATCCGGCGTGACGTTCGACCCTCAGCCCTCGCTGCAGCAGGGCGAGCTGGATCTGGTGATGACGTCCGACATCCTGCCGCGCAGCGGCCTGCACTATTCGCCGATGTTCGATTATGAAGTGCGCCTGGTGCTGGCGCCGGACCATCCGCTGGCGGCCAAAACGCGCATCACCCCGGAAGACCTGGCAACGGAAACGTTGCTGATTTACCCGGTTCAGCGCAGTCGTCTGGATATCTGGCGCCACTTCCTGCAGCCTGCAGGCATTAGCCCACAGCTGAAAAGCGTGGACAACACCCTGCTGTTGATTCAGATGGTGGCGGCCAGCATGGGTATCGCGGCGCTGCCGCACTGGGTGGTGGAGAGTTTTGAACGCCAGGGTTTGGTGGTCACCAAAACACTGGGGGAAGGACTGTGGAGCCGGCTGTACGCCGCCGTGCGCGATGGCGAGCAGCGTCAGCCGGTTACGGAGGCGTTTATTCGCTCAGCGCGGAACCACGCGTGCGACCATCTTCCGTTTGTGCGGAGCGCGGAGCGACCCAGCGGCGATGGACCCACAGTGAAGCCAGGATCACCGCTCCCCCAATAAGGAAGCTCGGCCAGTGCGGCTGTTCCTGCCAGATGGCGAGGTTCACCAGCAGCCCCGCCGGCACGTGCACGTTGTTCATGATCCCCAGCGTACCGGCGTCTACCTGCGTAGCGCCGTAGTTCCACATAAAGTACCCCAGCCCCGATGCCACCACGCCCAGCCAAACCAGAATGCTCCACTGCACGGTGGTGGTCGGCAGCTTTTGCGGGTTGCCGAGCATAAACCACGCCGCCACCGCAACTATCGCCGCGCCCATATAGAACCACGCAAACGCGTTGTGCTGCGGCATCGGGCGGGTTTCCATCAGGCGCTTATATCCCACCATACCGATGGCAAAGCTGATGTTAGCAAGCTGGACGAACATCAGGCCGGTCCAGAAGTGATCGCTTACTTTGTCATAGCGAATAATCGCCGCACCAATCACCGCCAGCGCGGCGCTCAGCAGGTATCCCCAGCGCAGGCGGCGCCTGCTGAGCAGGTCGTAAATCAGCGTGATATAGAGCGGCGTCAGCACGGTAAAGAGCAGGAATTCGGAGACGGACAGGTAGACGTAAGCCCGGAAGCTGAACAGATACATGATGCCAAGCTGCATCGCGCCCACCAGCATGTAAAGCAGAATGGTTTTCAGCGATTGTCCGCGCGTGCGCAGGAACGGCAGGAACACCAGCGCCGCCAGCCCCACGCGCATCAGCACCGAGAAGTAGCTGTCGACCGAACCGGCAAGGTATTCGCCAATCAGGCTAAAGGAGAAGGCCCACAGGATAGTGGTGATAATGAGTAGCGCCACAATGCTTGTCTCTCAGAAAGAAGGACAGGCATTGTAGCGAACTCTTCAGTTGACAACTGAGCAATAAATAACCGAATGAAGATTATTCAAGGAACAGCTTGCGCAGGTATTTCGGTACCGCGTTGTCTGCGTTGGTGCCGATGACTTCCAGCTCCGGGTGCAGATCCTTCAGGCGCTGGTGCGCGTTCTGCATGATGCAGCCCTTACCCGCCATAGAAAGCATTTCCGCATCGTTCATGCCGTCACCGAAGGCGATGCAGTCTTTCAGCTCAAAGCCCAGACGTTTCGCAACCGCTTCCAGCGCGTGACCTTTAGAAACGCCACCCGCCATCACTTCCAGACAGGTCAGCGTGGAGAAGCTCACGTTGACGCGATCGCCCCAGCGGGCGTTGATCGCCTGCTCCAGCGGCAGCAGCTCTTCGTGGCTGTCGCAGGTGAAGAACACCTTGCTGATCCCCTCTGGATCCAGCAGGCCCGGCTCATACAGGGAGTAGTTGAATACCGCTTCCCTGAAGAAACGCATTTCATCCGGGCGGTGGCGGTTCATGAACCATTCGTCGTCGCGGTATACGTTAGTGACGATAGCCGGGTTGTTATGCACCACGCCGAAGAGATCGGCGGCAATATCGCGATCCAGGTTATGGGTGAAGATCAGGTTGCCGTCGGTATCATGCACGCGCGCACCGTTGGAGGTGATCATGTACGACTTGATCTCCAGATTATCGCGGATCTGCCCCACGTCCACGTGGTGGCGGCCGGTGGCGAACACAAAGTTCACGCCACGGGCGGTCAGAAGCTTTAAGGTCTCTTTCGCGTAAGGCGACAGGGTGTGGTCGGGGGAAAGCAGCGTGCCATCTAAATCAGATGCAACAACCTGGTACATAGGAAAATTTAACCTCAATAGAAAATCAGTTATGCCGGTCGAAAAACTCGACGATGGCGTTAAGCGCGACTGAGCGCATAGCGTCCTTTTCAAAAAGGATCTCATGGTACGCGCCGTTGATGACCAGCGGTTTACCCCCTTCACAAGGGTGACCGGCGGCAGCGCGCAGTTCACAATAGCGGTCATGCATGCGGTTATCCACCACACGCTCTTCTTCCGCCTGAATCAAAAGCGTCGGCGTGTCATCATCGCCTACGCCCGCCAGCACCTGCTCACCGGCCAGAATACCCTCACGCACCCAGTGCCAGGTCGGGCCGCCGACGCGCAGGCGCGGTTCATCGGCATAAAAGCGCAGGTTGCGGCGATAGCGCTGTCGACTGTGGGTTAAGACGTTGATGGCGAACGGCAATGCGCGCCAGCGTCCGGTTCCGATGGCATAGCCTTCACGAATGCGCTGATGGCCCTCAGCCCAGTCGAGAAGATGACGCACCATCCAGTCAGGAAAACGAATGACAATCCCGTACATCGGCGCGGTGAGCGCAATGGCGTCGCACTGGTGCTCGTACCGCTGCAAAAACAGCGTCGAAATGGCGCCGCCCATGGAGTGCGCAAGGATATACCGCTTGCGCCAGGGGCCGGGCTGAACTTCCTGCTGCCAGAACGCGGCAAAATCGTCGACGTAATCGCTGAAGTTATCCACGTGCCCACGGTGCGTATCCGGCAGCATGCGCCCGGACAGCCCCTGCCCACGGTGGTCGATGATCAGCACGTCAAAACCCATGTTGACCAGATCGTAGGCCAGTTCGGCATATTTAACGTAGCTTTCGATACGGCCGGGGCAGACCACGATCGCCCGGTCATTTTTTTCATTGCGGAAGCGAACGAAGCGCACCGGGATGCCCCCGACGCCCGTAAACTCGTCTTCCTCACGCTGCCGCCAGAAATCGGTCAGCGGCCCCATAGAGAAAGCAGCAAATGCGTTTTCTCGTGTTTCCCAGTCCTTTTTCTGCTGAAACATTGGGTTTCCACTCACGTAATCCAGGGAATATCGTTTTTTTTTCGTCACTGGTCACAAAATGACTCAACAATAGCGTATTGTGGCATAAAAATAGACGGTTCGGGAGTTTCAAATGACCTTCGAGTGGTGGTTCGCCTACCTGCTGACATCCATCATCCTCAGCCTTTCGCCCGGCTCTGGCGCTATTAACACGATGACCACCTCCATCAACCACGGCTATCGCGGTGCGGCGGCTTCGATTGCCGGTTTGCAAACCGGGCTCGGCATTCACATTGTGCTGGTGGGGATTGGTCTGGGGACGCTGTTCTCCCGCTCCGTGCTGGCCTTTGAGGTGCTGAAATGGGCCGGGGCAGCGTATCTGATTTGGCTCGGTATCCAGCAGTGGCGCGCGGCAGGCTCCATCAACCTGAATACGCTCGCTCAGACGCAAAACCGCGGCCATCTGTTCAAGCGCGCGGTGTTCGTGAACCTGACCAACCCGAAAAGCATTGTGTTCCTCGCCGCGCTGTTCCCGCAGTTTATCGTGCCGCATCAGCCCCAGGTGATGCAGTACGTGGTGCTGGGCGCAACCACGATCGTTGTCGATATCATCGTGATGATTGGTTACGCGACGCTGGCACAGCGGATAGCTGCATGGATTAAAGGGCCTAAGCAGATGAAGGCCCTGAACAAAGTCTTTGGCTCGCTGTTTATGCTGGTTGGCGCGCTGCTTGCGTCAGCGCGTCATGCTTAGCGAGAAATGATGAGATGAATGCCGAACCCGGCGAACAGCGCGCCGGCGAAGCCGTCGATCCACTTCGCGATGCGCTGATAGCCGCGGCGCATTGCCGGTAAGGCAAACAGGCTGGCCACGATGGTAAACCAGGCAAAGGTTTCAACGACGATCAGCAGGAAGATGCCCCAGCGCGCGCCAGTGCCGACGCTGTCACCCACAAACAGCGAGAACACGGAGCCGAAATAGATAATCGCTTTCGGGTTCGCCAGGTTGGTCAGCAGCCCTTTTACAAAGCTGCGGCCGCCCGTTGCCAGCTCCACCTTTGGCTCTTCCGGCTTTTGCTCTTCTTTCTTCAGCGCCCCACGCAGCATCTGGTAGCCCATCCAGCACAGGTACAGCCCGCCGCCAACCATAATGATGTTATGCAGCCAGGCCATCTTCGCCAGGATCAGGTTCAGACCGAGCAGCGCAACGGCCGCCCAGACCATAACGCCCATGGTAATACCGAGCACGCCCATCATCGCTTCTTTGCGGGAGCGGCTGACGGCGGTTTGCGACACGAAGAAAAAGTCAGGTCCCGGGCTCATCAGCGCAACGATGTGCACTAACGCCACGGTGAGAAATAGCATTAACATAATTAGCTCGCGGGGAAATAATTCAGTGAGTCATCATCCTGGCACTTTTTCGCCCGGCTGACTACTCCTCATCATCACCATCAACGTGGGAACGGATGAGCGCCATAAACTCTTTCCCGAAGCGCTCCAGCTTGCGCGTGCCGACGCCGTTGACGCTGAGCATTTCGCTGGCGCTGAGCGGCATCTGTTCCGCCATCTCAATCAGCGTCGCGTCGTTGAACACCACGTACGGCGGAATGTTTTCTTCGTCGGCAATGGCCTTACGCAGCTTGCGCAGTTTGGCGAACAGCTTGCGGTCGTAGTTGCCGCCGTAGGATTTCTGCATCACGCGCGGCTTGAGGGCGACCACGCGCGGCACGGCGAGCCTGAGCTCAACGTCACCGCGCAGCACCGGACGCGCCGCTTCGGTCAGCTGTAGCGCAGAGTGCTGGGCAATGTTCTGCGTGGCAAAGCCGAGGTGGATCAGCTGACGAATAATGCTGACCCAGTGCTCGTGGCTCTGGTCTTTACCGATGCCGTAAACCGGCAGCTTGTCGTGGCCCATGTCGCGGATACGCTGGTTATTAGCACCGCGCAGCACTTCCACCACGTAGCCCATCCCGAAGCGCTGGTTCACGCGGTAAATGGTCGAGAGCGCTTTGCGCGCGTCCATCAGGCCATCGTACTGCTTCGGCGGATCGAGGCAGATATCGCAGTTGCCGCACGGCTCCTGTCGCCCTTCACCAAAGTAGTTGAGCAGCACCAGGCGGCGGCAGGTTTGCGCTTCCGCGAAGGCGCCCATCGCGTTGAGCTTGTGGCGCTCGATGTCCTGCAGCTGTCCCTGCGGTTTCTCTTCCAGACAGCGGCGCAGCCACGCCATATCCGCCGGATCGTAAAACAGCATCGCCTCCGCCGGCAGGCCGTCACGCCCGGCGCGGCCGGTTTCCTGATAGTAGGATTCGATATTGCGCGGAATGTCGAAGTGCACCACAAAGCGCACGTTCGGCTTGTTGATGCCCATCCCGAACGCCACCGTCGCGACGACGATTTGCAGGTCATCGCGCTGGAATTTCTCCTGCACGTCGGCGCGGATGTGGTTCTCTAACCCGGCGTGATACGCGGCGGCGCTAAAGCCGCGGTTTTGCAGACGCGCGGCGGTGTCTTCCACCTTCGCACGGCTGTTGCAGTAGATAATGCCGGACTTGCCGCGCTGCTCCTGGACGTAGCGCAGGAGCTGGTCCAGCGGCTTGAATTTTTCCATCAGCATGTAGCGGATGTTGGGGCGGTCGAAGCTGCTGACCTGAATATACGGGTCGTTCAGCCCCAGCAGGCGGACAATGTCCAGACGCGTGGTGTCGTCCGCCGTGGCAGTAAGCGCCATAAACGGCAGTTCGGGGAAGCGCTGACGCAGCTGGCCGAGGGCGGCGTATTCCGGGCGGAAATCGTGTCCCCACTGGGAGATACAGTGCGCTTCATCCACCGCCAGCAGGACCGGGTTCCAGTGCGCCAGGTGATCGAGGAAATTATCCAGCATCAGGCGCTCTGGCGCGATATACAGCAGGCGTATCTGCCCGGTGCGGCACCCGGCCATCACCTCTTGCTGCTGCTCGCGGGTTTGCGTCGAGTTCAGGCACGCCGCCGCCACGCCGTTGGCGAGCAGCTGATCCACCTGGTCTTTCATCAGGGAAATAAGGGGCGATACCACGACCGTCAGGCCGTTCAACACAAGCGCGGGCACCTGATAGCAGAGGGATTTCCCGCCGCCGGTCGGCATCACCACCAGGCAATCGCGGCCTTCCAGCACGGTTTCAATGATGGTTTCCTGGCCGGGGCGGAACTGCTGGTAGCCAAAGGTTTCATGCAAAACCTGCTTAGCCAGCGACTCCTGATTCAATACTTCCGCCTGCGCCACGTTAACCCCATTTGCGAAAAATAAAACAGGCGCTATTTTCAGCGCCTGAGAGAGAAACTTCAACGTTTAACGCAAAAACATTCGAGCGGCTTAGAGAATATCGTTCAGCATTACGCCCACGCCAACGCGAGTCTGGTTGAAGTTGTAGTCGATCAGCGACTCGCCGTAGCCGCTATACACCTGGGTATAGAGACGCACGTGCTTCGTCACCGGGTAGCTTAAGCCCACCTCAGCACCGCCGTAGCCCGTGTTCCAGTTGTACTGGCCTTTCGCGCTCAGCACGGCTTCGCCTAACTGGTAGCCGACTTTGAGCTGGTAGTAGCCCATATATTTGGTGATGTCCGGGTTATCATCCGTGCTGCCGACTACGTACCACGGCTTCACTTCCACCATCCAGTTGCCGTTCTGCGCCATCAGGCGCGTATAGGCACGGTTCCAGCTGCGTGAAGTGGGGTCGGACCGGCCGTTAGAGTCGTGATTAAAACCAACCTCAACGTCACGCAGCGTCCAGCCAGCGAATTCATAATCCGTTGCGAAGCCGAGGAAAAGCTGCGGCTCATAGTTGGTTTCACGGAACGGTGAAGATTCGCCGCTGTTAGAGAGCTGCCACCAGGATTTCTGCGTGTAAGAGGCACCGAGCACCGAGTTCGGCCCCAGAATACCGCGCCAGAACGGGAACGCGAGGCTAAGCTGGAACTTCACTTCATCCTTACGCGCATTGTCAGACCAGTTATAGGAGCTTATCGCCTCTTTGTTGAGATCGCTGGTTTGGGTATAAATCACGTAGTTCGTGTCATACGGGTAGAGCGTAAACGGGTTGTCGTGCTCCTGCAGCATATTGGCGATAATGCTGCCCTTAACGGCAGGCTTATCATGGACTTCTTTAATCGTCGCTTCCTGCGCATATGCTGTGAGGGGCAGCGCAACCGCCGCCAGTAACCAGGCCAGATACGTCCGCATCGGTGGTGTTCTCCTGCAAAGAGTAAAATTACCTGAATAGTTATGAGGCGAACATTCTACAGACTTCTGCGATAACTGCTGCATCCTCGTTTCTGAAAGTGGAATTCCTTATTGCTGAGGCATAAAATCAACATTTCATTAACAATAAGGATGTGATGCCTCATGTCAGCCATGCTTACCGCCGAAGAAGTGTTAAAACTCGTGGGCGAGATTTTTGTTTACCATATGCCGTTTAACCGTGCGCTGGGACTGGAGCTGGAGCGTTACGAGAAAGAGTTTGCCCAGCTGAGCTTCAACAACCAGCCGATGATGGTGGGTAACTGGGCGCAGAGTATTTTGCACGGCGGGGTGATTGCCTCCGCGCTGGACGTGGCGGCAGGCCTGGTCTGCGTGGGCAGTACGCTGACGCGTCATGACACCATCAATGAAGACGAACTCCGCCAGCGCCTGGCTCGCATGGGCACCATTGATTTACGCGTCGACTATCTTCGCCCGGGGCGCGGAAACCGCTTTACCTGCACCAGCAGCCTGCTGCGCGCCGGGAATAAAGTTGCCGTTGCCCGCGTTGAGCTGCATAACGAAGAACAGGTGTATATCGCCAGCGCAACCGCCACTTATATGGTGGGTTGAAGCGGCAAAATCGGGTAAAATTGATTCACTTTCTTGTAACGGATTTTCCCGATGGATGCTAAACAGACGCGGCAGGGCGTTTTACTCGCCCTTGCCGCTTATTTTATTTGGGGTATCGCCCCGGCGTACTTCAAATTTATCGCCTATGTTCCGGCCGACGAGATCCTCACTCACCGCGTCATCTGGTCGTTCTTCTTCATGATCGCGCTGATGAGCATCAGCCGTCAGTGGTCCGGCGTTAAAACGCTGCTGAAAACCCCGAAAAAGGTCTTCCTGCTGGCGCTTTCCGCGGTGCTGATCGGCGGCAACTGGCTGCTGTTTATCTGGGCGGTGAATAACCACCACATGCTCGAAGCGAGCCTGGGGTACTTCATTAACCCGCTGGTGAATATCGTGCTGGGGATGATTTTCCTCGGCGAACGCTTCCGCCGGATGCAGTGGGTGGCGGTGATTCTGGCCTTCTGCGGCGTGCTGGTGCAGCTGTGGACGTTTGGCTCGCTGCCGGTTATCGCCCTCGGTCTGGCGTTCAGCTTTGCGTTCTACGGCCTGGTACGTAAGAAAATTGCGGTGGAAGCGCAAACCGGGATGCTGTTTGAAACCTTGTGGCTGCTGCCAGTGGCGGCGGTCTATCTGTTCGGTATCGCCGACAGCGCCACCAGCCATATGGGCAGCAACCCGTGGTCGCTGAACCTGATGCTGATGGCGGCGGGCGTAGTGACCACCATTCCGCTGCTGTGCTTCACCGGTGCGGCAACGCGCCTGCGCCTCTCCACGCTGGGCTTCTTCCAGTACATCGGCCCGACGCTGATGTTCCTGCTGGCGGTGGTGTTTTACGGCGAAGTGCCGGGTGCGGATAAGATGGTGACCTTCGCCTTTATCTGGGTGGCGCTGGCGATTTTCGTCGCCGATGCGATTTATACCCAGCGCAGAACCCGCAGAGGAATGTAGGTGTTTTGTAGGGCGGGTAAGCGCAGCGCCACCCGCCAGATTTTACAGCCAGTTCCGACGCTTAAAGTACAGATACGGCGCCAGCCCGGCGAGGATCATAAAGATAATCGCCCCAGGGTAGCCAAAGCTCCACTTCAGCTCCGGCATAAACTCAAAGTTCATCCCGTAGCTCGACGCCACCAGCGTTGGTGGCAGGAACACCACGGACACCACCGAGAAGATCTTGATGATGCGGTTCTGCTCGATGTTAATAAAGCCCATCGCCGCCTGCATCAGGAAGTTCACCTTCTGGAACAGGGATTCGTTGTGCGGCAGCAGGGATTCGATATCGCGTAAGATCTCACGCGCCTGCTCCAGCTGACCGCCCGGCAGACGCGCCTTGCGCACCAGGAAGTTCAGCGCGCGCTGGGTATCCATCAGACACAGACGCACCTTCCAGCCGATATCTTCCAGCTCTGCCAGCGTCGAGAGCGCCTCGTCGTACTCATCGCCCTGATGGCCTTCCATGATCACGCGGCTCAGCTTTTCCAGGTCGCTGTAGATGTTTTCAATTTCGTCCGCCAGCTGTTCAATTTTGGTTTCGAACAGATCGAGCAGCAGCTCGTATGCGTTGCCGTCCACCATCGCCTGGCTGCGGGCGCGCATGCGGTAGAGGCGAAATGCCGGCAGTTCGCGCTCGCGCAGAGTGAACAGACGACCGTCGCGAATGGTAAACGCCACGGTGGAGTTACCCGCGTGATCTTCCGCATCTTCAAAGAAGAAGAAGGAGTGAATGTGCAGGCCGTCTTCATCTTCAAAGAAACGCGCGGAGGCTTCGATGTCTTCCAGTTCAGGACGGGTTGCCAGGCTTTGCCCCAGCTCAGATTGTACGCGAAGGCGCTCATCGTCGTCCGGCTCGACCAGATCCACCCATACGGCATCAATGAGGGGCTGTGACTCTTCGGCTTCAAGCCGAGTCAGTCGGTTATTTTCGAGTTGAAATGCGCTCAACATGACCGGGACTCCCAATGCAAAAAATATCGGACAGTTCGGTGGGCACACAGAAACAAATTGGGTTTCAGACCATTAAACAGCCTGACTCAGCGCGACGGGAATAATGCAGTCGCTGACAACCACTAAGGCCATCAGCAAGAGGAGATAGCCTTAGGAGTTGTTCCTGAATGACAGGGAATTGAGCCAGTATCTACTGGGTGTGTCCAAGGCGAATGTCCTCTTAGCGTAATCGTGCGCGCATGTTACGCCAGCAGTAACTGCGACGTCAACACGCAACGGAACGCTGAAGGGCATTAATTGACCTTCAACGTATAAGGCTAGCAGATTATTACAAAATAATGATATTTTTCTGAAAGTTACACTGTTTCCAGCCTGGCATAGGCGGCCACCAGCCATTTAATCCCCTGCCCCTGGAACGCGACCTGCAGGCGGCTGTGCTCGCCGCTGCCTTCCAGATTCACAATGGTGCCTTCACCAAACTTCGAATGGCGCACGCGCTGGCCCAGCTTGTAGCCGGTGTCGGTTTCAGAGATCGGCGAGCCCATGCGCGGATGGCTAACCGGACGGCTGATGCTGGCGCGCAGACGTACCTCTTCCACGCACTCTTCCGGCAGTTCGCCGATAAAGCGCGACGGTCGGTGATAGACCTCTTTGCCGTACAAACGGCGGGTTTCCGCGTAGGTTAGCGTCAGCTTCTGCATCGCTCGCGTCACGCCCACGTAGGCCAGACGACGCTCTTCTTCCAGGCGTCCGCCTTCATCCAGCGACATCTGGCTTGGGAACATGCCCTCTTCCATGCCAACGATAAACACCTGCGGGAACTCCAGACCTTTGGCGGAGTGCAGGGTCATCAGCTGAACCGCGTCCTGCCAGGTGTCCGCCTGCCCTTCACCCGCCTCCAGCGCGGCATGGGAGAGGAACGCCTGCAGCGGCATCAGATCTTCGTCTTCTTCGTTGTAGCTGAACTGGCGCGTTGCCGTGACCAGTTCCTCTAAGTTCTCAATACGGGTCTGGCCCTTCTCGCCTTTCTCCTGCTCGTACATGGTGCGCAGGCCGGAGTCTTTAATCACCCGGTCAGTCTGCACGTGCAGCGGCATGTCGGCGGTTTCCTGCGCCAGGGCGTCAATTAATTCCAGGAAGCGCTGGAGCGCGCTGGCGGCGCGTCCGGCGAGGGCTTTTTCCTGCAGCAGCTCGCGGCACGCCTGCCACAGCGTCAGCTGGCGATCGCGCGAGGCCTGACGAACTACGTCCAGCGTACGGTCGCCAATGCCGCGGGTCGGCGTGTTCACCACGCGCTCAAACGCCGCGTCGTCGTTGCGGTTGGCGATCAGGCGCAGGTAAGAGAGCGCATCTTTGATTTCCTGACGTTCGAAGAATCGCATGCCGCCGTAAATGCGGTACGGCATGCTCACCTGCAGCAGCGCCTCTTCCAGCACGCGCGACTGGGCGTTGCTGCGGTAGAGAATGGCGCACTGCTCCAGCGCGCCGCCGTTGTCCTGCCAGGTTTTGATGCGGTTCACCACGAAACGGGCTTCGTCGAGCTCGTTGAAGGCGCAGTAAATCGAGATCGGTTCGCCGTCGACGCCGTCGGTCCACAGCTTTTTGCCCAGACGCCCGTTGTTGTTCTCGATCAGGGCGTTGGCCGCGCTCAGGATGTTGCTGGTTGAGCGGTAGTTCTGCTCCAGACGGATGGTTTCCGCGCCGGGGAAATCGTTGAGGAAGCGCTGGATGTTCTCCACCTGCGCTCCGCGCCAGCCGTAAATCGACTGGTCGTCATCGCCCACGATCATCACCTTGCCGGTATCCCCCGCCAGCAGGCGGATCCACGCGTACTGGATGTTGTTGGTATCCTGGAATTCGTCCACCAGGATGTTGGTGAAGCGTTCGCGGTAGTGCTGCAGGATGTGCGGCTTGTTGAGCCACAGCTCGTGGGCGCGCAGCAGCAGCTCGGCGAAATCCACCAGGCCGGCGCGATCGCACGCTTCCTGATAGGCCTTATAGACGTTCTGCCAGGTCTGCTCGACCGGGTTGCCGAAGCTCTGAATGTGGTGCGGGCGAAGACCTTCGTCTTTCTGACCGTTGATGTACCACATCGCCTGACGCGGCGGCCACTGCTTCTCGTCAAGGTTCATCGCCTTGATCAGGCGCTTCAGCAGGCGGAGCTGGTCTTCGCTGTCGAGGATCTGGAAATCCTGCGGCAGGTTGGCGTCCATATGGTGCGCGCGCAGCAGGCGGTGCGCCAGGCCGTGGAAGGTGCCAACCCACATGCCGCCCTGGCTGGTGCCCATCAGCTGAGCGATACGGTGGCGCATCTCCGCCGCCGCCTTGTTGGTAAACGTGACCGCCATGATGGAGTACGGTGAGCAGTTTTCCACGCTCTGCAGCCAGGCGATACGGTGAACCAGCACGCGCGTCTTACCACTGCCCGCCCCAGCCAGAACCAGCAGGTTGGTGCGCGAGGCGGCAACCGCGTCACGCTGTTTGTCATTAAGGCTGTCGAGCAGGTAAGAAACGTCCATTGGCACCGTCACGTCATGTCGGGCAGGCAAATGTTTCCACTCGCCAAAACCCTGTTAATTTATACAGAACAATTGATGATTATATCAGCGTAGTGAGGGATGCCAACCGTGAAATTTCCACGTGCGGCAGAAGACGGCTGTCTGTGGCGGTCATCAGCTCCGCATTTTCTGGCTTGATCCAGCAGGCCTGCATGCCGCAGCGGATGGCACCCGCCACGTCGGTGGTCAGGTCGTCGCCCACGTGAAGAATGTTCCCGAGCGGCAAATTCAGCTTTTCCGCTGCCAGGTGATACATATCGCTGAACGGCTTCGAGCGCCCGTGCGGACCCGCGCGCAGCACGAACTCGAAGTAATCGCCCAGGCCAAACAGCTCCGGCTGGGCGTTACCGTTGGTGATGGCCACCAGCGGCCACTTTTCGGCAAGCTTTGCCAGCGTGTCGTGGGTCTCCTGCGGAACGTCGATCCGGCTGCGCCATTTGGCGAAGTTTTCCATGGACGCTTCGGCACCGATGGCCGCATCCTGCGCGCTCAGGCCAGCGTTGAGCATCGCCTGCTCAACCGCCCGGCGACGCCATTCGGTCACGTCGTGGTAAATGTCCGGTTCGGTCTCCCGCAGGGACTGGCGCAGCTTCTGGAAATCCTTGTTCTGCATCGCTTTCAGCGCCGGATGGTAGTTCTGTACAAACGCCAGCGACTCCTGCTCGGTACGCAGAATCACCTCGCGGTTGTCATAAAGGGTGTCATCAAGGTCAAACGTCAGGGCTGAGATCTGACCGAGTGGGCGGTAAAAACGCATTATTTCTCCCGTTTGGCGCGTGGATGCGCCGCGTCATACACCGAGGCAAGGTGTTGGAAGTCTAAGTGGGTGTAGATTTGAGTGGTCGACAGATTCGCATGGCCAAGCAGTTCCTGCACGCCGCGCAGATCGCCGCTCGATTCCAGCATGTGTGTCGCAAAGGAGTGGCGCAGCTTGTGCGGATGCACGTGGCTGTTCAGTCCCTGCTTAATGCCCCACTCCGCAAAGCGCTTCTGCACGTTACGCGCGGAGATCCGCTTGCCGAGCTTAGATAGAAACAGCGCATCCTCTTCCGCGCCAAACAGGCCGCGCAGATCCAGCCAGTGCTCAATCCAGGAGACGGCGTTGCGGCCAATCGGCAGGCGGCGCTCTTTGCTGCCCTTGCCCATCACCCACACTTCGCCGGATTCCAGATCGAGATGCTTTAAGTCGAGGTTCACCAGTTCGGAGAGACGCAGGCCCGCGCCATACATCACCTCCAGCATCGCGCGGTCGCGCACGGCCAGCGGATCGTTAAGGTCGATATCCAGCAGGCGGTTTACGTCGTCGACGTCGATATTTTTCGGCAGATGGCGCGGGGCTTTCGGCGTGGCGATCCCTTTTGCCGGGTTGGCTTTCAGGCCGCCCTGGCTGACCAGCCAGTCGAAGAAGCTGCGCAGCGCAGAGAGCCGAAGCGCAAGGCTCGCCGGGCTGAGATTTTTTTTACGGCTACGCACGACGAACCCGCGTACCGTGGCGGCGTCACATTGTTGCCAGCTTTTCAGGCCGATTTCTTCGGCAATCTGGATGATGGCATCAAGCTGACGCTGATAGTTGAGCAGCGTGATAGGGCTGAGCTGACGTTCAACGCCCAGATAGCGCAGAAAGCGCGAGACGTCAGTGGCGAGCAGTCCGTCCGTCATACGCGTTCAATCCAGCGCTCCAGCAGCTCGGGCAGCATCAGGGCGATCTCCTGCAGCAGGTGCGTGGCTTGCCCCTGCTCATAGTGGTGCACGTCGCGGCTGGTAAATAATATGACTCCCAGGTCGCCGTCGCGCCCCATCAGCGACATCGCCACCGAGCCAATCGCTTTGGCTTCCGGTAACACCACCAGCAGCTCAGGTCCGTTCAGCGGCCCCAGATAGTGGTGCTCATGGCCCAGGCGCTGAATGCGCAGCGGCTCAAACGCCTGACGGCTGAGCGCCAGATGTGTAAATCCCGACGGTGCGCCAATGCGCCAGCGGTCAGGGAACAGACGAATCGTTGCGCCTGCCAGCCCCAGCTCGCGCGCCCAGCGGTGGAAGCGGCTGAGAAACTCTTCGAGGCTGTGCGCCGAGGCCAGACGCGCCTGCAGGTGCAGAAGGCGATAGAACAGGCTTTCGTTGGTGCTGGCCTGCTCCATCAGCAGCGTCATGTTCTCTTCAAGCTGGTTGATGTGGTTACGCGAGCGCGCCATGTGCCATTCGACCAGCGACACGGTCCCGCGAACCGGATGCGGCACGCGCATCTGTTCGACGACGCGTGCATTGCGAATAAAAAACTCAGGATTGTTCAGCAGATAATCAACAACAGCGCTGTCGTCCAGTTCCGTCACTGTTTCCTGCAGTTCTTCCCCTGGTTGTTTCATAGATGGATAAACCCGTCATAAACATGTGTCGCCGGGCCCGTCATATACAGTGGATGACCCGGTCCTTTCCAGGCGATATCAAGCCGACCGCCCGGTAATTCCACGCGAACCTCTTCTGCCAGTAACCCCTGAGAGATACCGACGGCGACAGCCGCACAGGCGCCGCTTCCGCAGGCCTGGGTTTCGCCCGCGCCGCGCTCGTAAACCCGCAGGCGGATATGTTCACGCTTCACCACCTGCATAAAGCCGATGTTCGCGCGCTCCGGGAACCTCTCGTGGCTCTCCAGAACCGGACCGAGCGTTTCAACCGCCGCGGTTTCCACGTCATCCACCTGAATCACGCAGTGCGGGTTACCCATCGAGACGACGCCGCACAATACTGTCTGCTCGGCCGCACGCATAATATAGGTCTTTTCCGCTTTGTTTGCGCGAAACGGCACGGCGGAAGGCTCGAAGTTAGGCTCGCCCATATTGACGCGCACCAGCTCGTCGTCGGTGACGCTGAGCACCATACGACCATTAGCGGTACTGACGCGGATATCGCGCTTGTTGGTCAGCCCCTTCAGGCGGACAAAGCGGGCAAAACAGCGCGCGCCGTTGCCGCACTGGTTCACCTCACTGCCGTCCGCGTTAAAAATACGGTAGTGGAAATCGAGGTCAGGATCGTAAGGCGGCTCAACCACCAGCAGCTGATCGAACCCCACGCCCACGTGCCGATCCGCCAGGCGACGGATCAGTTCCGGGGAGAAAAACACATTCTGCGTTACCGCGTCGACGACCATAAAATCGTTGCCAAGGCCATGCATTTTAGAGAACTGCATCATTTGCTCCATTGCGCGGGTACAGAACGTTGTCGTCAGAGGTTAACCTGAGTCGGACCGCCGTTGTCGCCACGATCGTTAGTCTTTGGCGTGGAAGACTCAATGCCGCTGTTAACCGGTTTTGTCGGCGGCGGCGCGGTTTTATCCGCAGGCGGGAAGTAGAGTGGTCCCTTCAGTCCGCAGCCGGTCAGGCTAAACAGCGTGATGAGAACGGCAAGCGTTCGGAAAGCGTTTTTCATTATAAAGTTGCCCGTAAGTTCAAATCTGTTTCTATCATCGCAGGAGAAGACACAAAAGCAAGAGTTTGCCGCTTTCCTGCAACGGGAATTATTTAGCGTTATACTGCCGCCATCACGAAAAACAGGAACAAAACCATGAACGACAGTGAATTCCATCGCCTTGCCGACACCCTGTGGATGACCATCGAAGAACGTATCGACGACTGGGACGGCGATAGCGATATCGATTGTGAAATCAACGGCGGCATTCTGACCCTGAGCTTCGAAAACGGCAGCAAAATTATTATTAACCGCCAGGAGCCGCTTCACCAGGTGTGGCTGGCGGCCAAACAGGGCGGCTATCACTTTGATTTGAAGGGTGACGAGTGGGTTTGCGACCGCAGCGGCGAAACGTTCTGGGATCTGCTGGAACAGGCGGCGACCGCGCAGGCGGGTGAGGATGTGAGTTTCAGGTAGTTTCTGTGCCCGGTAGCGGCTACGCCTTACCGGGCCTACAAAGGCTCAGGAGAAATACTGCTGCAACAGCGGTGCGGTATCCTGATTCGCAGGCACCGCAGGGGTAATCGCCTGCGTACGGAACGGGATCACCTGCGCTCGCCCATCCACGTTCACAATCTGGTAGAACTGCGGCAGGTTGAAGTTGATAAAGCTGGAGCCGTAGGTGAAGCGGTCATGCGAGGAAGAGTAGAAGCGGCTGACGTCGCGCACCAGCTCCTCTTTGCTGCCTTCACAGTGGTGATACACCTCGGCGCGGTTGGTCTCATCCAGAATGTAGATGTTGAACCCGGCATCGTCGCCCGACTCTTCAAAGAAGAACTGAATAATCCCTTCACTGGCAAAGCCGTCCACCACCTGCGGCAGCTTGACGTGGTTGGTTTCCACCTGAACTGACAGGCCGTGCAGCTTGTTGTGCGAAATCGCGCCGTAGAACTCAATGGCGTTTTCCAGCTTCTGTACCGACACGTTCAAACGCTCGAAGAACAGGCCCCAGGTCTGCCCGGAGACGCGCAGCGCTTTAAAGCGCCCGGTTTCCTGACGGGTGCTGGAGAGACGCAGTTCGATGCACTCGGAGACCAGCTGCTGTACGCGGGTACGAATTAAACCGCGCAGGTGCTGGCTGTAGCAGAACACTTCGACGCTGTCCGGCGGCGCGGCGTCCTGGTGCATCTTGCCGAGAATGGTTTTCAGCGCTTCGATCATTGCCTGCTCGCCGTTGAAGTGCAGGGTACGCACTTCGTTCCACGAGTTGCGGTACAGCAGGTCTACGCTGCCCACCAGGCAGTTTTGCTGCTCGCCAAAGCTGAAGACGTCCAGCTTGCGGAAGTCAAAATGGACCACCTGATTGCGGAAGGCCGCCGTCGGGTCGTACTCCAGGTTGACGATAATCGCCAGGTGGCGAATCTCGCACGGGCTGTAGAGCGCTTTCGGCGTCGGCGCAGGCAGACGCAGCGGGAAGTGGTGCGAGACATCCGCCACCATCTCCTGCAGCTTGGCTAAATCGACGACCTCGTTGCCCTTGATAAACAGGCGCGTGCGCGAGGTCAGCAGGCCGTTAAACCAGGCCCACGCCACCAGCTTGTTCAGGTAGCGGTTATACTCAAGCGGCTGATGGCTGATGATCGAATCCATGCTTGGCGCACGGTTGTACAGATACCACCCGGTGCGGTTTGCGCGGCCCGGCGGCACGTAGATAAAGGTCAGGTTTGGTTCAGACAGGTCAGGCGAAATCTGCGGGTTAACCAGGGTCACTTTGCCCGGCAGCGCTTCAAACGCGGCGTACAGCTTACGGGTTAACACCCCGATATCCTGCGGGCTGGCGGACACGCTGAGGTTGTTCCGGCGCGCAAAGCGGATCAGGTTACGGTAGCTTTGCATCATCGCGTCGAGCAGTTCGTTGTGCGCTTCACGCACCTGATCGATCTTCCAGTTGGCGCGGTTATCGAGCATGGACAGACGCGCTTCGTCCCATCCCCACTCTTTCACTAGCTGACTGACCACTTCACGACGCCAGCCCACGCAGGCGCGCTCGCGGCTCAGCTTTTCACAGACTTTGAGATAGAAACACCGACGCACCAGGTCAAGACGCGTGACGTCATCAATGGCTTTCAGGTATTCGGTAACGCGCTCCAGCATCATGCAGTAGGCGTCGAGCCCGTAGGAGACAATCTCGCCATCGTGCAGGCGCTGCTTGATATCTTTCGCCAGCAGGCGCGGCGTAGGGTATTCCCAGGAGTAGGCTTCGAGCAGCAGTGTTTTCAGCACCGCTTTATACGGTGAATCAATGCTCTTATAGAGCTGCCAGAGGCTTGCGCCAAAGTACTCTTCGGCGGACAGGGAGCTGAGGCCGCCCAGGTCCAGCCATTCGTTTGGCGTCAGTACGCCCTGCGCGTAAAGCGACATGACGTAGTCGTCGTAATGCTCTTCTTCTTCGCACGGGACCATATTCCACAGAATACGCTTCCCGGCCAGACGAACGGCAGTACGGTAAAATTCATCCAGCAACAGGATGTGCTGAGTCGAGCCGCAGTCTTCACCACCCAGACTGCCGCTTTCATTATGGCGGAAACGGTTTTCATCAATCAGGAAGAAGCTCACTTCCACGCCGAGCGAGGCCGCCCAGCTCTCCAGCAGGCTGCATTTACGCTGCAGCAGCTGACGCTCTTCGTTATCGAGCCAGGATTGATGGCAGACCCAGATATCCAGGTCCGAAGAACAGCTTTGCCCTACCGATGAGGTACTCCCCATCGAGTAAACGCCGGTAATCGGCAGCTCACCTTTCGGAGAAACCTGAGGCGGCATGCCGCGGTAGAGTTCCAGCTCGTTCAGATAATGCTGTTGGGTTTCATCAGGCGTGAAGAGGCAAATGCCCTGGGGAACGTTACCATCAAGGTAGCCAGGCATTAGCGGATGGTGATAGTGCAATAATGTCGGCAGCAGACTGTATACCTGCTGGAAAGCAGGGCCCATGGCAGCAAGCGCGCGATCCACACGCAGTTGATTTATGGCATCCAGTCTCTGTTTCAGAGTCTCAATATAGAGGTACAAGACGTATCGCCTGATGTTTCCGGGTGTCGTAAGCTATTCAAAACACGAATAACAGCGAGCCCGCAGTATTTCAAAAAGATAACCGTTGCCCTTTTTTCGCCCTTATCATTATGGTGGTACCGACGAAAAAATGGTCTAAAACGTGATCAATTTAACACCTTGCCGGTTGACCGTAAAGAAAGATGCGCTACATACAAGTGTAGCACCGTTCTGTACGTGTAAATTCCTGAATACGGCTACGGCTGACGAATACGCCGCCTTGTCCCTCTCACGCTTCATCAACCGTAAAACTGCCATCCCAGAGTCAACAATGTTAGGATGGTTAGCGATTGATAATGACGGTAACAAGCATGTTAGACAATGTTTTGAGAATTGCCACACGCCAAAGCCCTCTTGCGCTCTGGCAGGCACATTATGTTAAGCAGCGCCTTGAAGCCTGCCACAGTGGATTGCGCGTCGAGCTGGTGCCGATGGTCACGCGCGGTGACGTGATTCTGGATACGCCACTGGCGAAAGTGGGCGGCAAGGGCCTGTTTGTCAAAGAGCTGGAACTGGCATTGCTTGAGAACCGCGCCGATATCGCCGTACATTCGATGAAAGACGTGCCCGTCGAGTTCCCTGAAGGGCTGGGGCTGGTGACCATCTGCGAGCGCGAAGATCCGCGTGACGCGTTTGTCTCGAACCACTATGACTCGCTCGACGCGCTGCCGGAGGGTAGCATAGTTGGCACGTCCAGTTTACGCCGCCAGTGTCAGCTGGCGGAACGTCGTCCTGACCTTATCATCCGCTCGCTGCGCGGTAACGTCGGCACGCGTCTGGGCAAGCTGGATAACGGCGATTACGATGCCATTATTCTTGCCGTTGCCGGCCTGAAGCGTCTTGGGCTGGAGGAACGCATTCGCGTGGCGCTGCCGCCGGAGCTGTCGCTGCCGGCCGTGGGCCAGGGTGCCGTTGGCATCGAGTGCCGTCTGGACGATGCGCGCACCCGCGAACTGCTCGCCCCGCTGAACCATGACGAGACCGCGACCCGCGTAAAAGCCGAGCGGGCGATGAATACCCGCCTCGAAGGAGGGTGTCAGGTGCCGATTGGCAGCTATGCTGAATTAACCGAAGGTGAACTGTGGCTGCGCGCGCTGGTGGGCGCCCCGGACGGTTCACAGATGGTGCGCGGCGAACGTCGCGGCAAACCGCAGGATGCCGAGCAGCTTGGCGTGTCGCTGGCGGAAGAGCTGCTGAATAACGGCGCGCGTGAAATTCTGGCCGAGGTCTATAACGGAGAACCCCCTGCATGAGTATTCTTGTCACCCGCCCTTCTCCCGCAGGAGAGCAATTAGTGAGCCGTCTGCGCGCACTGGGGCAGGTGGCCTGGAGTTTTCCGCTGATTGAATTCTCCCCCGGCCGGGAGCTCTCTGCGCTCGCCGACCAGATGAATACCCTGCAGGAAGGCGACCTGCTGTTTGCGCTATCGCAGCATGCCGTGGAATTTGCCCACGCGCAGCTGCAACAGCAGGGCCTGGCCTGGCCTGACGACCCGCGCTATTTCGCGATTGGCCGCACAACGGCACTAGCACTGCATACCGTAAGCGGTGCGGACGTTCGTTATCCGTTAGATCGGGAAATCAGTGAAGTGTTGCTACAATTACCTGAATTACAAACTATTGCCGGAAAGCGCGCGCTCATTTTGCGCGGCAACGGTGGCCGCGAACTGCTGGGCGAAACGCTGCGCGAACGCGGGGCTAACGTCACGTTTGTTGAGTGCTACCAGCGCTGTGCAAAACACTACGATGGCGCACAAGAGGCGATGCGCTGGCACGCGCGCGGTATTAATACGCTGGTGGTCACCAGCGGTGAAATGTTACAACAGCTTTGGTCGCTGATACCGCTTTGGTATCGCGAAAACTGGTTACTCCGCTGTCGGCTTCTGGTCGTCAGTGAGCGTCTGGCGAACCTCGCCCGGGAACTGGGCTGGCAGGATATTCGGATCGCTGATAACGCCGACAACGATGCGCTGCTGCGCGCATTACAATAACTCTCAAATGGGAAGCCATAATGACGGAACACGAAAAATCCTCCGCCGTGGTTGAAGAGACCAGGGAGACTGTGGAGACAACGCCACAGCCAGAGACGACTGAGAAAACCGCTGAGAAGAAAAACGGCAGCAATAAAACCAGCCTCGCGCTGAGCGCGATTGCCATCGCCATTGCGCTGGCAGCCGTCGTCGGCCTGTATGGTCTGGTGAAGCAACAGAGTGCTAACCAGACGGCCACCAGCGATACGCTGGTCAATCAGCTTACCTCCCTGCAAAAGGCCCAGGAAACGCAGAAAACCGAGCTGGAAGCGGTGATCAAGCAGCAGGCCGCCGCGCTTGCCGAGGCGAACAGCAAACAGGAAGAGCTGACCAAACAGCTGGGCGAAGTACAGCAGAAAGTCGCCACGATCTCCGGAACCGATGCCAAAACCTGGCTGCTCTCGCAGGCCGATTTCCTCGTCAAACTCGCCGGGCGTAAGCTGTGGAGCGATCAGGACGTGACCACCGCCGCCGCGCTGCTGAAAAGCGCCGATGCGAGCCTGGCCGACATGAACGATCCGAGCCTCATTACCGCGCGCCGCGCAATTACCGAAGATATCGCCAGCCTCTCCGCCGTTTCACAGGTGGATTACGACGGCATTATCCTTAAAGTGAATCAGCTGTCGAATCAGATTGATAACCTGCAGCTGGCGGATAACAACGACGACGACTCCCCGATGGACTCTGACGGTACCGAGCTGTCCAGCTCCCTGAGCGAATGGCGCATAAACCTGCAGAAAAGCTGGCAGAACTTTATGGACAGCTTCATTACCATCCGCCGTCGCGATGAAACCGCCGTACCGCTGCTGGCGCCGAATCAGGATATCTATCTGCGCGAAAACATCCGTTCCCGCCTGCTGGTCGCGGCGCAGGCCGTGCCGCGCCATCAGGAAGAGACCTACAAACAGGCGCTGGATAACGTTTCGACGTGGGTACGCGCCTACTACAACACCGATGATGCAACGACCACCGCGTTCCTCGAAGATATCGACAAGCTGAGCCAGCAGAACATCACCATGAACGTGCCGGATAAGCTGGCCAGCCAGCCGATTCTGGAGAAGCTGATGCAAACGCGCGTGCGTAACCTGCTGGCGCAGCCGGGCGTTCCGGCCGAGCAGACCGGCACAGCGGCGGCACCAGCGCCTGAAAGCGCGCCACAGGGAGAGTAATGATGCTAAAAGTCCTTTTACTCTTCATCCTGCTGATCGCCGGGATCGTCCTGGGGCCGATGCTTGCGGGCCATCAGGGATACGTCCTGATCCAGACCGATAACTACAACATTGAAACCAGCGTAACGGGTCTGGCGATCGTTCTGATCCTCGGCGTCGTGGTCCTGCTTGCCGTTGAATGGATCCTGCGCCGTATTTTCCGCACCGGTGCCCATACCCGCGGCTGGTTCGTTGGCCGTAAGCGCCGCCGCGCCCGTAAGCAAACGGAACAGGCGCTGCTGAAGCTGGCCGAAGGCGATTATCAGCAGGTTGAGAAGCTGATGTCGAAAAACGCCGACCACGCGGAACAGCCGGTGGTGAACTATCTTCTGGCCGCCGAGGCGGCGCAGCAGCGCGGTGATGAAGCGCGCGCTAACCAGCATCTGGAACGCGCGTCAGAACTGGCGTCTGGCGACCCGATCCCAGTGGAAATTACCCGCGTCCGCCTGCAGCTGGCGCGCAATGAAAACCACGCGGCGCGCCACGGCATTGACCGTCTGCTGGAAATCGCACCGCGTCATCCGGAAGTCCTGCGCCTTGCGGAGCAGGCCTATATTCGTACCGGCGCGTGGGGCTCGCTGCTGGACATCATTCCGTCGATGGCGAAGGCCGAGGTGGGTGATGATGAGCATCGTGATGAGCTTCAGCGTCTGGCATGGATTGGCCTGATGGATCAGGCGCGCGCCGACCTGGGCAGCGACGGCCTGAAAACCTGGTGGAAGAATCAGAGCCGGAAAACGCGTCAGCAGGTTCCTCTGCAGGTGGCCATGGCGGAACATCTTATTGAATGTGACGATCATGACACCGCGCAGGAGATCCTCCTCGACGGCCTGAAGCGCCAGTACGACGATCGTCTGGTCATGGTGATCCCGCGCCTGAAAACCAATAACCCTGAGCAGGTCGAAAAAGTGCTGCGCCAGCAGATCAAAACCGTCGGTGACCGTCCGCTGCTGTGGAGCACGCTGGGCCAGTCGCTGATGAAGCACGGCGAATGGCAGGAGGCGAGCCTGGCCTTCCGTGCGGCGCTAAAACAGCGTCCGGACGCATTTGACTACGCGTGGCTTGCCGATACGCTGGACAAACAGCATAAGCCGGAAGAGGCGGCCGCCATGCGGCGTGATGGGCTGTTATTGACGTTGCAAAATAACGGTACCCAGCCGTAATTCAACAGGAGGCCAGACGGCCTCCTTTTTTTATCACGGTTCTCCTGCTACATTCTTTACACCGACAGCTGCAAACGAACCCGCCAATGTAACGATATCTTTTCATTAACCTTTTTTCGCACATGCGCGATTTGCGCATGGACTAAATCGTTTCTGAAAGGAAATCGTCATGAACTCGCTTTTGTATGCGCTTATTGAAGCGCTGCGCTGCCACCGCTGGCTGCGCCTGCTTGCCTGTGCTTTTATCTTCTCTTCTCTGGGAAATGGGTTAACCCAGGTCGTCGTCTTCGGCCTGCTGTTAGCGTGGTCGGCCCCGCCAGCGCTGCTGACCCTCGCTTTTCTGTTCGCCACGGTGCCGGGGTTTATCGGCAGTATGCTCGGTGAAAGGCTGTGTTCGCGCTATTCTCCGGTATCCCTGCTGATATTGACCGAAGGACTGGGCTTGCTTGCCCTGCTCTTTCCCGTGCTTGGCGTGGGTTATCATAGCGTTGCAGCGTTACTCGCCGTGCAATCCACCGAAGCGCTGCTCAGCGGGATGAGCTGGCCCGCCCTGACGTTGCTCTTCAAGCGCGGCCTCAGCGAAACGGAACTGCCTGCCGCCACCTGCCTGGAAAATGTGATTTTTGCGTCTCAGGTGTTGTTAGGTACCGGTCTGGGCGTGGTGCTTTTTCAGAAGATACCCGTGCTCGCCTTGCTGACCATTGATGCCATCAGCTTTCTCGGGTCGCTGGTCATGTTATGGCTGGCGGGACGCCTGTTTTCTTCGGCGTCGCGCACTGGCCATGTGGAAAAGAGGGCTTCAGCTATATTGCGCTGGCAGACATTGACCGTTCGGCAGAAACGCAGCTTGCTCATTTTGCCAGCGCTGGCCGCCGTCGGGTCACCCGCGATGGCGCTTCTTCCGGCGCTGGCCCAGCAGCTCCGTCCTCAGGATGCGGCGGGCCTTGCGCTGCCTCTGCTTTTCGCAAGGAGTATGGGGCAGCTTTGCGGCCCCTTACTGCTGAAAAGAGACAGCCTGGCGCGTTTTGCGGCTCATACGCCGCGACTGTTGCTTTGCCTCGGTATCTTTGTGGCCGCTTATGGAATGCTGCCGTTTATGGCCGGCTGGACAGGGTACGCGCTGGGAATGATCTTTGTCGCGCACCTGGCCTCAAACGTGCTCTTTGCGGCGGGTACGTTTGGCGTGCTCAGTAGTTTTCAGGCCACGCAAACCGCTGTAGCCAGCGGTAAAGCCTGGCGCTGGCAAACGCTCAGTGCCTCTCTTTTTACCGGATTAGCAGCGATAGCCGCATCAGGGTTTGGCTCAGTACAGGCGCTTTATATGGTTTCGTCAGCGGCTCTGCTGATGGTTGCCCTCATCATGCGCTTTTATCGGGAATAAGGCATAAAAAAACGCCTGCTATAAAAGCAGGCGTTAAAACAGGTCTGTAAGACAACATATTTGGTGCTTCACTCAACGTTATGTCCATGGTGTCTGATGAGGCCGAAGCGACATCTGTCAGTGGACGATAAGCACCGTAAATGGCTCTGCGTCATTCCTGAGTTTATGAGGCACTAAGGCGAACATAAGAGATGGAATGAGCATCTACACGTATATTATTGCACGTAACGTGCCAGATTTACACGCAGAACTTTTACATGGCGCAACATTTTAAGATAAAAGGAAATTATGCTGTTAAGGAGCATCTGACGCTTCACAGCGTATCGGCAAAAGCAGAAATATGTCGCCAGGAAGAGACAGCAAATCCCATAAATTATTATTTCTTCTGTTTACAATGAGTTGCAAGTCGCTTAATCGCGACAGTGATACAAGGCGCTGTCGGGGGATAACTACAGGGGATAAAAGTTGCAGAAAACAAAAAACCCCGCCGAAGCGGGGTTCAAAATTGGTCGGCGAGAGAGGATTCGAACCTCCGACCCACTGGTCCCAAACCAGTTGCGCTACCAAGCTGCGCTACTCGCCGATGTACTGCTTTTTTGAATTTTTAGTTCAATTCATTTAAAAAGTCGTGGTGCGAGGGGGGGGACTCGAACCCCCACATCCTAAGGACACTAACACCTGAAGCTAGCGCGTCTACCAATTCCGCCACCTTCGCAATTCACAACTCTTTCAATAATGGGGTGGCTAATGGGATTCGAACCCACGACAACTGGAATCACAATCCAGGGCTCTACCAACTGAGCTATAGCCACCACTGTATTTTTTCACGCGGTACTGACTACTTCTCAGACCACCGCAGCTCTAGCGCCGGGAACTAAAATGGCGCGCCCGACAGGATTCGAACCTGAGACCTCTGCCTCCGGAGGGCAGCGCTCTATCCAGCTGAGCTACGGGCGCTTAGCGCCGTTGCGGGGCTGGATATTACGTACCTCCGCCCCCGCTGTCTAGTGCTTTTTTGAAAAAAATGCGCGTTTGGTTATGGTTTGCACATTTTGCCGCTTATTCCTCCACTTTCTGCGTGGTGGCACGGCGACCCAGGCCAAAAAGCTTATACGCGGCCGTCACTGCCGCCAGGAAGATCAGCCCGACAAACAGCGACATGCGGGTATCTTCATTAAAGTACATTCCAATTAATACGCAAATCAGGAACGCCATCGTCAAATAGTTCGCATACGGGAAAAGAATCGAGCGGAACGGATGGCTGGCGATCGCTTTTTTATGCGCATGGCGGAAACGCAGCTGGCTGATGAGGATAACAAACCATGGCACCATGCCCGGCAGCACGCTGGCGCTGTAGACGTAAACAAACACGCGCTGCGGATTAGGGATGATGTAGTTCAGGCAGGAGCCAATCAGCAGGATGACAATAGAGACCGCCACGCCCGCTACCGGCACGCCAGCACGTGAGACCTTACTCATCGCCGCAGGCAGCTGGTTATTTTTCGAGAGCGCGTAGAGCATTCGGCCACAGCTGTACATCCCGCTGTTACAGCCTGACAGCGCTGCCGTCAGGACCACAAAGTTGATGATACCCGCTGCTGCTGTAATTCCAATCTTCGCGAAGGTTAATACGAACGGGCTACCCGTCGTCCCGATTTCGTTCCACGGGAAGATGGTGACGATGACGAAGATCGCGCCCACGTAAAAAATCAGGATACGCCACAGCACTTTCCCCACCGCGCTACGCAGCGTGACCTGCGGATTTTTAGCTTCACCGGCGGTAATCCCGATCAACTCCACGCCCTGATACGAGGCCACAACGATACACAGCGCCGTCAGGAAGCCCTTCCAGCCGCCGGCGAAGAAGCCGCCGTGTTCAGTCAGGTTGCCAAAGCCGATGGCGTGTCCGCCGTTGCCAAAGCCATAAAAAATCACGCCCAGGCCAATAACAATCATCACGATGATGGTGGTCACTTTGATCATCGCAAACCAGAACTCGATTTCACCGTAAAGGCGCACGGCTGCAAGGTTTGCCAGGGCCACCAGCCCCACGGCAATGAGTGCCGGTATCCACTGGACCATGTCCGGGAACCAGAACTGGACGTAAACCCCTATCGCGGTGATTTCAGAGATGCCTACCGCCATCCACATAAACCAGTATGACCAGGCCGTCAGGTAGCCGAAGAACGGGCTCATATAACGGTGCGCGTAAACGGCGAAGGAACCGGTCACCGGCTCCAGAAAGAGCATTTCGCCCATTGAGCGCATGATGAAGAAAACAAACAGTCCGGCGATGATATACGCCAGTAATACGGAAGGGCCTGCCCATTTGAGGGTGCTTGCGGAGCCCATAAACAGGCCAACGCCGATAGTGCCGCCCAGCGCTATCAGTTCGATATGACGAGCTTCCAGCCCACGCTGTAGCTCCGGTTGTTTCTCTGCCATAGATCCTCGATTGTGTTTGCTGTTTCCCGGCTTAATACCGGTTATTGTTTTTTAGGGGTACTAAAATACGGTGCGAATGGTTTCTTAAAATCGGCCAAATGGCAAACGATGCATTAAAAAAATGAATGCATTGAGCAAATTATCAGCAGTTTTGCAGGTGAGTTGCAGCGCGAACAGCATATCGCGCTACATTTTGATTACATCTTACCGGTATAGTGCCAGGCGAGGTAGCGAAGCAGACGAATCTGTCGTTTAATGCGGGTGGGTTGGGAGAGCAGGCGGTACAGCCACTCCAGCCCCATATTTTGCCAAATCTTCGGCGCGCGCTTCACGTGGCCGGTAAAGACGTCGTAGGTGCCGCCGACGCCCATATAAAGCGCATTCGGGCTGACCAGGCGGCAGTCGCGCATCAGGATCTCCTGGCGCGGGGACCCCATCGCCACGGTGACGATTTTCGCCCCGCTGTCGCGCACGCGGGCAAACAAAGCCGGCTGGTCTTCAGGCTTGAAGTAACCATTCTGGCTGCCAACGATATTAACATTCCATTGACGACGCAGTTTCTCTTCGGTCTCGGCCAGCACCTCAGGCTTACCGCCAATCAGGAACACCGGCGTGCCCTCCGCGCCTGCGCGGGCCATAAGCTGCTCCCAGAGATCGGCACCCGCCACGCGGGAAACATTAGCGTCAGGATACTTTTTACGGATAGAGCGGACCACGCTGATACCGTCCGCGTATTTAAATTCAGCCGCTTCAATCAGGCTTTTGACTTCAGCGTTATCTTCCACCGCCAGCATCTTTTCCGCATTGATAGCGACCAGCGTACCGGATTTCATCTGCCCGTCGGCGAACAGAAAATCCAGCGCGTGCTGCATGTCGCGCCAGCCAATCAGCTGCAAGCCACGAAGCGCATAGCGCGGTGCAGAAATTTTATCAGTCATTACTTTCCCTACTCAGACTTGCGACAGCGTTGTGCTGCCCTGTGGCTCGCGCTTGTGCACAAGCCCTGCGCTTTCGAACAGCCAGTACAGCAGTTTGGCCAGTAACAGGCAGATGCCAAAAACGACCATGAAGAACACTACGCGCGAAACGAACGAGTCCAGCCCCTCGCGCGCCAGAACGATCATATTGAAAATGGCACCAAAGCAGAAACTGTGCAAAATGGCCGCTTTATAGCGGTTGGTCTCTTCGTTACCGCGCACGTAAAGCCAGTCAAACCACTTAATAATCAACCCTACGACAAACGCGCCCGGCAGGATAAACCAGCCTCCTCCCATCACCACCAGAGAACCAATCAAGGTTGGCGAGATCGCCAGGCCCGAATGGTTGTTCAGCACTTCCCAGGTAAAATAGTTCGCGGTATTGAGCACCACGCCAGGGCGGTCCGGCCAGAGCCAGCTCGGGATAAAGACGTAGAAATCGCGCACAATCGGCGCCAGCCCCTGGAAATCAATCTTATCGTAGTTTTGCAGCAGCAATGCCAGGTTTTCCCACGGCGAGAAGGTATCGCGCGTCAGGTACAGGAACGTGTAAAACGCCTCATCGCCCGCCACGTTCATCCCGTAGCGCTTCAGCGCCAGCCAGAACATCCCCACAATGCCAAACACCCCTGCCGCAACCAGCATCCACAGCGAGATCCAGCCGCGAATGATGCCGATAAACAGGAAAATAGCGAAAGCGATAATGATGTTGGCGCGCGTACCGCCCACAATCATGTAGGTCAGGATACCGAACGCAACGGTACTGACCAGGAAGAACAGCCACGCCTTGCTGTCCTGGCGAAGGAAGAAGATCACCAGCATCGCCGGGATAAAGAAATAGAAGAATCGCTTAAGCGCCACGCCTGAGACTTCCGCCGAAAAAATCTGGCTGTAGGAGTGGAGCTTAAACAGCAGGAAGCCGTTATGCATGAAGAAGATGCCGACGCTGACCAGGGCGATGGTCATGAGCATCACCCACGTCAGATGGGTCTCCACCCGGTTCATGGTAAAGAGCGCCCGACGCGGGGCAGCAGCCTGCGCGGGCCGCAGACGCGTTTTATAGGTGACGTAGTAAACCGCATAGAAGCAGGTTGCCGCCAGCAGGGCCTGGAGAAGAATTTCCGGCGGCGCGACGCTCACGTCAAAACGGAAGACCAGAATGCTGGTCAGCGGGAAGCCGAAAAAGAAGGTCAGCAGAAACAGCAACGAGAAGAACACGTTAAAGTTGAAGCGCACGCGGCGGAACTCAAACCAGGTGAGCGTAGCGATAAACAGCGTGCTCAGAAGCCAGACAACCAGCAAGCCGCTAAACTGCAACTGACTCATGCGTTGTCTCCTGAAGCGATACGCAGCGCGCGGTGCCACGGCGTGAGGTAATTCGGGCTGAAAAAGTCGATGCTGTTTTTATCCACCAGCGTGAGCTGGCGCTGTGCTTCACGCACCACTTCGACATCCAGCGTGTCTGAGGTGAACAGCACCGGAATATGCTGCTCGGCCATGTCCTGCCAGAACGGGTTTTCACGGTTAAGCACACAAGGTACACCCGCCTGAATCAGCAGGCACAGCGTACCAATCCCCTGCTGGCGGGCAAAGATGAAATAGCCCAGATCGCATTTTCGCAGCAGCGCAAGATAGTCATCAAACTCCAGCTTTTCGCTGAGAATGTGCAAATTTTCTTCGCTGAATAACGCAAGCCCCTGCTGGCGAACCTCATCAATATAGGCGTCGTTGTTGGACGGATAGCCCATCGGCACCACCACGTTCACCGTGTCGCCAAACTGCTGGTGTACCGCCCGGAGCGCCGCAACATGTTCGTTGCTGCGATCGCCGGAATTCCCCACCAGCACCGTCAGCTTGCCTTCGCGAACCGCGTCATTCGCCATGGTGTTCAGCGCCGGATCCATACGGGTTGGGAAATAGAGCAGCTCACCGCGCACGTTAGGGTGCTGCTTCGCAAAATAATTCAGATCGCCACGGGTGGCAAAAACGCAGCCCACCCTTCCCTGCGCCATGCGACGCAGCGGATAGAAAAGCCGGAATTTCCAGCCGCGGGAAACTTCGTAGAGATCGGCTCCCCAGATATGCCAGCTGCACTGGGAGGGTTTAATTCCCCCGCTGAGCAGAGCCAGCCACAGGCCGGTATTGAACTGTCCGTGGAAAAAGAAACGTTGCTCACGATCCGCTTTGGCTTTGGCAATAACCGCCTTCGCCAGGGTAGCTTTATCCGGCCAGAAGGCGATTTTCAGCGCCGGAAACGCCGCGCTCAGGCCATTATCCTGACCTGCAACCATAAACTCGCGCGCATCAGGATTGTCCGATGCCAGCTCGTCGTTGAAGAACCGCAAAACGGTCTGGTTATGGTGTGGGATATCCGATCCCAGGATGTGAATCAGTGCAGTCATGCGCGTTTACGCCACAATAAAAATACGCCGCAGCAGGCAGCGAAATAAACGATATAGGTTGCCATGTAGGCCTGAGCCGCCCCCAGCGCACCGTGCGCGGGTATCAGCCAGTGTGAAAATGCTGTCAGCAATGCAAACTGGCTCACCTCCGCCAGGATATACAGCCGCAGCGAGGCTTTCGCAATCACCAGATAGCCGAAAACGTAAGCCCCCACTTTCAGCACATCGCCCACCAGTTGCCAGGCAAAGAGATCGCGCATGGCGGTAAACTTTGCCGAGAAAAGCAGCCAGATGGCAACATCGCGCAATAGCCAGACGGTCAAGCTGGCCGCCGCCACCGCGGGTAATACGAAACGCAGGGAGCGGGAAATTTCGCGGGTAATATCCTGCCGGGACGTCAGACGCGATAAGGTTGGCAGCAAATAAACGCTAAAGGAAGCCGTTATAAACTGGAGGTAAGCGTCGGAAATACTGCTTACGCCCTGCCAGATCCCCACCTCATCCCAGCTGTAATGCGCCGCCAGCAGGTTTCGCATCATCACGTAGGCCACCGGCAGCGTGACGGAAGTAATGAGCGCCATCAGGGTAAACTTACCCAGCTGGCTGGCAAGCACCTTGTCCCATTGCGGTTTCAGGTAGCTCAGAGGGATAACGCCCTGGCGCATCAGCATGAACGCCGCAGGCACAACAACCAGCGCCGGGACCAGCGCCAGCCCCAGCAGTGCGCCTTCATAGCCGCCCAGGCGGTAGCAGAAGTAGTAGGCAATTACGCCGATGACGCTCCCCAGGATAAGCGCAAGCGCGTTCCCGGCAGCATCGCGAAAACCTTTCATCAGTGCCAGCAGCAGGTTGGCCCAGGCAATGCCCATCTGCACCAGCGCGACCAGACGCACCAGCCCCTGATAATGGGTGTGCCCGAACAATCCCTGGCTGATGGGGGCCGCCGCCAGCAGAAACACAATCGCCAGCAGGGTCGAAAAGCCCGTCACCATCGCCGACGCGGTGCCCACTACCCTGCGAAGCTGGGCCGCATCATCATGATACTGAGCAACGTATTTGGTCACGCCGTTAAAGATTCCGGCACCGGCCAGCACCCCAAGGACGGTAACAAGCTGGCGGAAGTTGCCCGCCAGCCCAACGCCTGAAGGACCGAATGAGACGGCCAGCAGCTTGACGACCAGCAGTCCGGCACCAATTTTTACAAGCGTGGACGCGGCGGTCCACACCGATGCTTTTGCCAGAGACATATCAGCCGAAATAACTCAGGAGGGTATTGATCACCGTACGCTGGTTAACTGGCGCGAGGTTGTAGAACAGTGGCAGGCGAAGCAAACGCTCACTTTCTTTCGTGGTGTAACGGTCTTCACCTGCGAACATCCCAAACGCTTCCCCCGCCGGGCTGGAGTGCAGCGGAATATAGTGGAAGACCGCCATAATTTCGGCTTCTTTTAGCCAGGCGATGAGCTGGCTGCGATCGTCGTTATCGCGCAGCTTGATGTAAAACATGTGGGCATTGTGGACGCAACCAGCCGGAATCGTTGGCAGCTCAATACGCCCGGCTTTTGCCAGCGGCTCAAGCGCATCGTAATAGGTTTGCCACAGGGACAGGCGCTGGAGATTAATTCGCTCTGCCGCTTCCAGCTGTGCCCACAGGTATGCCGCCTGCAGATCCGCCATCAGGTAGCTTGAGCCGATATCGCGCCAGGTGTACTTATCAACCTGACCGCGGAAGAACTGACTGCGGTTGGTGCCTTTTTCACGGATCACCTCCGCACGCTCAACCAGAGCACGATCGTTAATCAACGTCGCACCGCCCTCACCGCCAGCGGTGTAGTTTTTCGTTTCGTGGAAGCTGAAGCAGCCGATGTGGCCGATAGTGCCCAGTGCGCGCCCCTTGTAGGTGGACATCACGCCCTGCGCGGCATCTTCCACCACAAACAGGCTGTGCTTTTTGGCGATCGCCATGATGGTGTCCATTTCACAGGCCACGCCCGCGTAGTGAACCGGCACAATCGCGCGCGTTTTGTCGGTGATCGCCGCTTCAATCAGCGTCTCATCAATGTTCATGGTATCCGGGCGGATATCCACAAAGACGATTTTCGCCCCGCGCAGGACAAATGCGTTCGCGGTAGAGACGAAGGTATAGCTCGGCATGATCACTTCATCACCGGGCTGGATATCCAGCAACAGGGCCGCCATTTCCAGCGATGCCGTGCAGGACGGGGTCAGCAGCACTTTAGCGCTGCGAAAACGCTGCTCCATCCACTGCTGACACCGACGGGTAAAACCGCCGTCACCGCAGAGTTTGCCGCTTCCCATGGCAGACTGCATATAGTCGAGTTCGGTTCCCACGACGGGTGGTGCGTTAAATGGAATCATCTTGTCACCTGTATAACCAGTAGGCGGTGGCGTCGATGTTGGCACCACTCGCAATATAACGTTTAAGCGCGGCGGTGTTGCCCACCTGGGTCGCCACCCGCAGCGTCTCAACCTGCTGCTGCTGCGCCCAGTGCAGCGCCGCCTGCATGAGTTTCTCCCCCATGCCGCGCCCGGCTAATAAGCCAATACGCGCCTCGCGCTCGTTGAGCTTGCGCAGCGAGACAAATCCCTGAATCTGACCGTTCGCTGCACGGAAAATCAGGCAGACGTGGTCAAAGGTACCTTTGACCGCATTCTCTATCCACTGGGCATAGAAACGTCCGCTGTCGTCAGGTGCATACCAGGGTGTGCGAAAGCGGCTCTGCGCAAACGCCCGGGCCGCCATCTGGCGCAGCACAGGAATGTCCTGTTCCGTTGCAATTTCCGCGCCGGATGCATCGTGCCGGGTAAGAGCAATGGAAAGGTCTACCTCACCCTCAACCAGCTGAAAACCGTGCTGCTGTAGCGCGTCGAGCAGGTCGGCACGGTCCGCCGGGATCTTAGCCTGCACGCGCTGCCAGGCGCTGAAGTCCGCTTCCTGCAGGGCGGGCGCATTCTCGCGCCAGCGGACTATCGCCGAGGGGCGGGCAAAAAATGCGCTTTCCCACTCAAGGGATTCAAGCATGCCGTGGAGTGCACTCAACGCCAGACGCCTTTCGTATCAACCACATACTGCTGACGCACTGCATCGCCGGACGTCGCTTTAAACTCTTTGTGGTCCACCAGCAGCACCAGCACGTCCGCCGTCGCCAGCGCGTCATCCAGCGCCGTCAGCGTGCAGTGCCCCGCCAGTTTTGCCGGCAGTTCATGAATATTTGGCTCGACCACCAGCGTTTCGCCCTTGTGCCATTCGGCAATCATCTCAGCAATTTCCATCGCCGGGCTTTCGCGCAGATCGTCAATGTTGGGTTTAAATGCCAGACCAAAGCAGGCAATTTTCAGCTCGCTGGCGCGCTTGCCGCTCTCTGCCAGACAATCCGCTACCGTTGCTTTAACCTGGTTGAGCACCCAGTGAGGTTTGCTGTCGTTCACTTCACGCGCGGTGCGAATCAGACGCGCCTGCGCCGGGTTCTGCGCGACGATAAACCACGGGTCGACGGCGATACAGTGGCCGCCCACCCCCGGGCCAGGCTGGAGAATGTTGACGCGCGGATGGCGATTCGCCAGGCGGATTAACTCCCAGACGTTAATCCCCTGATCGGCACAGATCAGCGACAGTTCGTTTGCGAAGGCGATGTTAACGTCACGGAAGCTGTTTTCCGTCAGCTTGCACATCTCTGCGGTGCGGGAGTTGGTCACCACGCATTCGCCTTCCAGGAAAATCTTGTACAGTGCGCTGGCGCGTTCAGAACATACCGGCGTCATGCCGCCAATGACGCGGTCGTTTTTAATCAGTTCGACCATCACCTGCCCCGGCAGCACGCGCTCCGGACAGTAGGCGATGTTGATATCCGCCTGCTCGCCGGCCTGCTGTGGGAAGCGTAAATCAGGACGCGCTTCTGCAAGCCACTGCGCCATCTGCTCGGTGGCCCCCACCGGAGAGGTTGACTCCAGGATCACCAGCGCGCCTTTCTTCAGCACGGGGGCTATGGATTTTGCCGCGGCCTCGACGTAGGCCATATCCGGCTCGTGGTCGCCTTTAAAAGGGGTTGGGACGGCGATAAGGTAAGCATCCGCTTCCACTGGCGTCGTGCTGGCGCGCAGGAAGCCGCCATCAACCGCCTCTTTCACCACGCGGTCAAGATCGGGCTCCACAATATGAATTTCGCCACGATTAATGGTTTCTACCGCCCGTGCGTTGATGTCCACACCGACAACCTGTTTTTGACGAGAGGCGAATGCCGCCGCCGTGGGCAGGCCAATATAGCCAAGACCAATGACAGAGATGGTAGTAAAACTCATAGCGATACCCGATTGTGTTTAAGTGCATGCAAAATACGGCCACAAGCCTGCCCGTCTCCATAGGGATTATGGGCCCGGCTCATCGCCTGATACGCTTCATCGTCGTGCAGAAGGCGCGTGACCTCTTCAACGATGAGCTGTGCGTTAGTGCCGACCAGACGCACCGTCCCGGCTTTAACCGCTTCCGGACGCTCAGTGGTTTCACGCATCACCAGCACCGGCTTGCCAAGAGAGGGCGCTTCTTCCTGAATACCGCCGGAATCGGTGAGGATCAGCCAGGCGTGGTTCATCAGCCAGACAAACGGCATGTAGTCCTGCGGTTCAATCAGCAGGACGTTTTCGACGTGGCCCAGGATGCGGTTGACCGGCTCGCTGACGTTAGGGTTAAGGTGTACCGGATAGACAATCTGCACATCGTCGTTCTGCGCGGCGATTTCAGCCAGCGCGTGACAGATTTGCTCAAAGCCCCGTCCAAAGCTTTCGCGACGGTGGCCAGTGACCAGAATGGTTTTTTTACCGTTATTCAGGAACGGATAGCGGGCAGCAAGCTCTTTCTGCAAATCGCTATTTGCCAGCACGCGATCGCGTACCCAAATCAACGCATCAATGACCGTATTGCCGGTCACAAAGATGGTGTTATCGGCGACATTTTCACGCAGCAGGTTCTGGCGAGAGTTCTCGGTTGGCGCAAAGTGGTACATCGCCAGATGCCCGGTAAGCGTACGGTTGGCCTCTTCTGGCCACGGAGAATAAAGATTGCCGGTGCGCAGGCCCGCTTCAACATGGCCGACGGGAATACGCTGGTAAAACGCGGCCAGGCTTGTTGCCATCGTCGTTGTGGTATCGCCGTGCACCAGTACGACGTCGGGCTTGAATGACTCCAGGATCGGCTTGAGATCCTGCAGAATGCGGCAGGTTATTTCCGTCAATCCCTGCCCCGGCTTCATAATATTGAGGTCGTAATCCGGGACGATGGAAAAGAGGGTTAGGACCTGATCGAGCATCTCACGGTGCTGGGCCGTGACGCAGACCTTCGCTTCAATATCAGGATCGCTGGCCAGCGCATGAACCAGAGGCGCCATCTTAATGGCCTCCGGCCTGGTGCCAAATACGGTAAGTACTTTCACATCGATTCTCTTCGATTAGGCGATGAAGGCCTCAGCCTTCATCGTAAACGGCGTTCTTAGTTTGTACGACGACGCGTTAACGCCACGCCAGCCCCAACGAGTGCGCCCACAATCCCCCACATGATCATCAGGAATGCGCGGCGCGGACTGTCGCGTTTTACAGGTTCTTCAGGCGTTCTCAAATAACGATAGGTCTGAAAACGCGGGTCCAGGGATGGGCCGACATTTAGCGTATTAAGCATCGCGCGGTTTTGATCGTAGTCGAGGTCAAAATCAGGCCCAACGGCCTGCAGGTTTTCCAGACGCGCCTGCAGCATTGGGCGACCAAGAAGGAACATTTCAGAATCAGGCAATTCATCAGCCGGGACATCCGTCTCAGTGCGGGAAATGTTGTGCTGTTCCGCAATTTTCAGCGCCTGCTGAATGTTATGCACGCGGCGCGCAAAAATGGCGTTTGCCACCTCTTCCTGACGTTTGACCTGCGCCTTCATCTGGATAGTGCGGGCTGCCCAGGCGCCTTTAAGCTCTTCATTCAGATGGCTTGCGGCACGCTGGCTGGCAAACGCGACGTACTGGCGCAACAGGTTGTTGGCATCCGGAGCGGTTTCGGCAATCAGCTTGACGCTGTCGTTGACGTTACGCAGCGCATCGCCCGGCATGAACTGAATATTGTTAATCAGATCGTCCAGCATCGCGGCGTCGGCTTTGGTGTTATCAACCCGGCGCTGTTTGTAGTAATCCGTCTGGGACCAGAAGTCGCGGCGCGTATCCCACGAGGCCAGCTGCATTACAAACTCTTTATAGGCTTCATCCATAACGGAGGCCTGATCAGGTGTGGCAAGATTGGCTTTGATATCCAGGTTTCGCAGGAACTGCTGCTGGGAATAGTACCCCCCGAGCATGTTAACCGTTGGCCTGTCCGTGATTGCCGTGGCGCTCCACTCCTGTTTTGCAAAGAACGTATAGGCCAGCGCTAACAGTGCAAACCCCAGCGCGATCCCCGCAATCCAAAGTTTGCCTGCCCATAACACGCGAAATAAACCCCGAATGTCCAGTTCATTCTCTGTTACCACTGATTTCGCTCCCGCCAACGGTTGAGTCATCATAGTCCCGGTTTTACTTAGTTAATGTTGTGTTTTTGCCACTGTTACGTCGCATCCTGCGCTTAATACGTTTAATGAATCGCGCCACTTTCCATGCGCGCTTAATGCAGTAGCCGTAGAGAGAAAATGCTAGCAAGAACAATACCAACATGGCCCACTCAGGCACAAAGTGCGTATATTCCGCCGTCACGCCAATCCCCGCTAGAATAGCAGCCGCCAGCGTAATAAGCACAAATGCCTGCCGGGAAGTGAATCCGGCTCGCATGATCAAATGATGAATGTGCTGACGGTCAGCAGAGAATGGGCTCATTCCTTTACGCAGGCGGCGATACATAATCGCAACCATATCCATTAACGGGATGGCGATAATCCATAAAGCTGTTACCGGACTGATGGGATGTACATCGCCCTGAGTAGTTTCCAGCAAGATCCAAATGATAGTAAAGCCGATAAGCGTGCTACCCGCATCGCCCATGAAGACTTTATAGCGTCGGCCCAATGCGCCGAGATTTAACAGGATATAAGGCAGGATGGCCGCAATCATGGCGAAACACCACATAGCAAGGCTATATTGCCCATCAAACCATAAAATGAAACCAATGGCGGCAAATGAGACGCAGGACAGGCCCCCCAGCAAACCATCAATACCGTCAACCATGTTGAACGCGTTAATCGCCACCCACACGGCAAAAAGTGTCAGGAAATAACCGAATGGGCCGAGTTCCATCTCCCAGGCCCCGAAAATATAGCCCAGGCTACTCAAGTGCAACTTAGCAAACACCATCATCGCAATAGCGACAGCAGCCTGAACGAAAGCGCGGATTTTGACGCTAATGTCGTATCTATCGTCAAGCGCACCAATCACGACAAGAACTGCTGAGCATAAGAGATAAAGCCTGGCATGCGGAATATAGTAATCTGCAATAGCAAAAGTGAAGCAGATCCCCGCAAAAACAGAGATGCCACCGACCAGAGGGATCATGCCTTGATGACGTTTACGGAAGTTGGGTTTATCCACTAAGCCCAGATATTTCGCCACCTTACGTGCCAGAAACAAAAAGCAGGTGGTAAACAAGAAAATACTGGTTAGTTCAGTAAACGTATCAAGTAGGTTCACAATGGATGTTCTCAACAAATGTTAGTCAAGGAAGTATAACCATCAAGGCGCCGCGCCTGAAGTTATAAAGCAAACCTCTTACAATTCCATTTGTTTATTATTCAAGCTATTAATGTTTTTACTGTGCGAATTATCTTATTGTCGCACTGACCGGTCAAAATTGGGAGTAGGCGCTACTAGCGTATAGTCCATAAAAGAAAAACGCCACGTAAAAACGTGGCGTTCGCTGGCTTTATTTGCGTTACGAGCGCTTCATCATGTCGAAGAAGTCGTCGTTAGTTTTGGTCATCGCCAGTTTGTTAATGAGGAACTCCATCGCGTCAATTTCACCCATTGGATGGATGATTTTGCGCAGGATCCACATTTTCTGCAGCTCTTCCTGCGTGGTGAGCAGTTCTTCCTTACGGGTACCGGAACGGTTGTAGTCGATAGCCGGGAAGACGCGTTTTTCTGCGATCTTACGAGAAAGGTGCAGTTCCATGTTACCTGTACCTTTAAATTCTTCGTAAATCACTTCGTCCATTTTAGAACCGGTATCGATCAGCGCCGTTGCGATGATGGTCAGGCTACCGCCCTCTTCCACGTTACGCGCGGCACCGAAGAAACGCTTCGGACGATGCAGGGCGTTAGCGTCTACACCACCGGTCAGTACTTTACCGGAAGCCGGGACCACGGTGTTGTAAGCGCGCGCCAGACGGGTGATGGAGTCAAGCAGGATGATCACGTCTTTCTTGTGCTCAACCAGGCGTTTCGCCTTCTCGATAACCATTTCCGCAACCTGAACGTGGCGAGATGCTGGCTCGTCGAAGGTAGAAGCAACCACTTCACCTTTAACCAGACGCTGCATCTCGGTTACTTCTTCCGGACGTTCGTCAATCAGCAGCACCATCAGCACGCAGTCTGGGTGGTTGTAGGCAATGCTCTGCGCGATATTCTGCAGCAGCATGGTTTTACCCGCTTTCGGCGGTGCCACAATCAGACCACGCTGGCCACGACCGATTGGCGATGCCAGATCCAGAACGCGCGCGGTTAAGTCTTCGGTAGAACCGTTACCACGCTCCATGCGCAGGCGAGAGTTCGCGTGCAGCGGCGTTAAGTTCTCAAAGAGGATCTTGTTACGCGAGTTTTCTGGTTTATCGAAGTTAACTTCATTAACTTTCAACAGCGCAAAGTAGCGTTCACCCTCTTTAGGAGGACGAATCTTACCTGAAATGGTGTCACCAGTGCGGAGGTTGAAACGGCGGATTTGGCTGGGGGATACGTAGATGTCGTCAGGGCCGGCGAGGTAGGAGCTGTCTGCAGAGCGGAGGAAACCAAATCCGTCTTGCAATATCTCCAGCACACCGTCGCCAAAGATATCTTCGCCACTCTTAGCGTGCTGCTTCAGGATGGCGAAAATGATGTCCTGCTTGCGCATACGAGCCTGGTTTTCCAGCCCCATATTTTCGCCGAGAGTGATCAGCTCAGAAACCGGCGTATTCTTTAATTCGGTAAGATTCATAATGGTGTGGGTTCTTAAACTCGGGGTGATTCTCGAACTTAATGTTGTGAATGGTATGGCAGGGTCATCCATGCCTGTTTAGCGGCCATCACCTCATGTCTGTTCGCTGTCTGGTCACAGGGAAAGAACGCAGAACTGAAACGACAAGACGGATTGAGTGACAAGCCCGGAATTTAGCCACTTCACGCATTGTTCATGTCAACAACGGGAAGTATCGGGTAAAACAAGATTCAAACAACAGATATGTTTAAAACGAAGTCATAGCTAACTTAGCACGACTTCAGCCGGGCGTCCAGAGTTCCACATCATTTAGCCGGGGGCTCTGGACGCACAGCGGAGAAACCTTACGCCAGGTTAGCGTCCAGGAACTCTTTCAGCTGACCTTTGGACAGCGCGCCCACTTTGGTCGCCGCCACTTCGCCGTTTTTGAACAGCAGAAGGGTCGGGATGCCACGGATACCGTATTTTGGTGCGGTGCCCGGGTTCTGGTCGATGTTCAGCTTGGCAACCGTCAGTTTGCCCTGATATTCGTCGGCGATCTCATCCAGAATCGGGGCGATCATTTTGCAAGGACCACACCATTCAGCCCAGAAATCGACGAGGGTCAGCCCGTCAGCCTTAAGTACGTCCGTGTCAAAACTGTCGTCAGTCAGGTGAATAATTTTATCGCTCATATATAACTCCACAGGAATAAGCCTGGTACGTTGGTTTTGTCTCCACCAACGACGTGTTGATGTCGCATTAACCAACTAAAGGTTGACTTTATTTCACCGGATACGCTTTCGTAAAGCAATAGTAAGCTGATATTCTACCACACTATGAGCAAAACACATTTAACAGAACAGAAGTTTTCCGACTTCGCCCTGCACCCAAAAGTGATCGAAGCCCTTGAAACAAAAGGGTTTCATAACTGCACGCCCATTCAGGCTCTCGCCCTGCCGCTGACGCTGGCTGGTCGCGATGTTGCAGGGCAGGCGCAAACCGGTACCGGCAAAACGATGGCGTTTTTAACGTCAACGTTTCATTATTTACTTTCTCACCCAGCGATTGCAGACCGCAAAGTTAACCAGCCGCGCGCGCTAATTATGGCCCCGACGCGAGAACTGGCGGTACAGATCCACGCAGACGCTGAGCCTCTGGCGCAAGCCACCGGCCTGAAACTCGGCCTGGCCTATGGCGGCGACGGCTACGATAAGCAGCTGAAAGTGCTGGAAAGCGGCGTGGATATCCTCATCGGTACCACTGGCCGTCTTATCGACTACGCCAAACAGAATCACATTAACCTCGGCGCCATCCAGGTCGTGGTGCTCGATGAAGCTGATCGTATGTACGATCTGGGCTTCATTAAAGATATCCGCTGGCTGTTCCGCCGCATGCCGCCGGCCAATCAGCGCCTGAACATGCTGTTCTCTGCCACCCTTTCCTATCGCGTACGCGAGCTGGCGTTCGAGCAGATGAACAATGCGGAATATGTGGAAGTGGAGCCTGAGCAGAAAACGGGCCATCGCATTAAAGAAGAGCTCTTCTATCCTTCCAATGAAGAGAAAATGCGTCTGCTGCAAACGCTGATTGAAGAAGAGTGGCCCGATCGCGCCATTATCTTCGCGAATACCAAACACCGCTGTGAAGACATCTGGGGCCATCTGGCTGCAGACGGTCACCGCGTTGGCCTGTTGACCGGCGACGTGGCGCAGAAAAAACGCCTGCGTATCCTCGACGAGTTCACCCGTGGCGATCTTGATATTCTGGTCGCAACCGACGTAGCGGCACGTGGTTTACACATTCCGGCCGTGACGCACGTCTTTAACTACGATCTGCCAGACGACTGCGAAGACTACGTGCACCGTATCGGTCGTACTGGTCGTGCGGGCGCAAGCGGTCACTCAATTAGCCTTGCGTGTGAAGAGTATGCGCTGAATCTTCCAGCCATTGAGACCTACATCGGTCACTCTATTCCGCAGAGTAAATACAATCCGGAAGCGCTGTTAAGCGAACTGCCGCCGCCTAAGCGTCTTACCCGCCCGCGCTCCGGCAATGGTCCGCGTCGTTCAGGCGGCGCACCGCGTAATCGTCGTCGTTCAGGTTAAAACATGATGCTCAGCTCCACCTCGCTCTATGCGGCAATTGATCTCGGTTCGAATAGTTTTCATATGCTGGTTGTGCGTGAGGTGGCGGGAAGCATACAAACGCTGACGCGCATTAAGCGCAAGGTCCGCCTCGCGGCGGGCCTGAGCAGCGATAATTACCTCTCACCTGAAGCCATGGAACGTGGCTGGCAGTGCCTGCGGCTCTTTGCTGAGCGCCTGCAGGATATCCCGCATGCCCAAATCACCGTCGTCGCCACAGCGACGCTCCGACTGGCGGTTAACGCCGTAGATTTTATTGCCAAAGCGCAGGAAATTCTGGGGTGTCCGGTTCAGGTTATCAGCGGCGAAGAAGAAGCACGCCTGATCTACCAGGGCGTTGCCCACACCACCGGGGGTGACGATCGCCGTCTGGTGGTGGATATCGGCGGTGCCAGTACCGAACTGGTCACCGGCACCGGCGCGCAGGCCACGTCGCTGTTCAGCCTGTCGATGGGCTGCGTAACCTGGCTTGAGCGTTACTTTACTGACCGGAATCTGGGTAAAGAGAACTTCGACGAGGCGGAAAACGCCGCGCGCGAAGTGTTACGCCCGGTGATGGACGAACTGCGCTATCACGGCTGGAAAGTCTGCGTGGGGGCTTCGGGTACCGTGCAGGCCCTGCAGGAAATCATGATGGCGCAGGGCATGGACGAGCGGATCACGCTTGCCAAACTTCAGCAGCTTAAACAGCGTGCCATTCAGTGCGGACGTCTGGAAGAGCTGGAAATTGAAGGTCTTACGCTGGAACGTGCCCTGGTTTTCCCGAGCGGGCTGGCCATTCTGATCGCCATATTCACCGAACTAAATATCCAGTGTATGACCCTGGCCGGCGGCGCGCTGCGCGAAGGTCTGGTCTACGGGATGCTGCATCTGTCGGTGGAGCAGGACATCCGCAACCGCACTCTGCGCAACGTCCAGCGTCGTTTTCTGGTTGATATCGATCAGGCTGGCCGCGTATCGCAGCTGGCATCACGCTTTGCCGACCAGGTCGCTAACGCCTGGGAGCTTGATCATCTGAGCCGCGATTTATTGCTGAGCGCCTGCGCGCTGCATGAAGTGGGGCTAAGCATTGATTTTAAACAGGCACCGGCTCACGCAGCGTATCTGGTGCGCAACCTGGATTTGCCGGGCTACACGCCCGCACAGAAAAAGCTGCTGGCAACGCTGCTGCTGAACCAGACCAACGCCGTCGATCTCTCCTCTTTGCATCAGCAAAATGCCGTACCGCCGCGCGTGGCCGAGCATCTGTGCCGCCTGCTGCGTCTGGCAATTCTGTTTGCCAGCCGCCGCCGCGATGATTTGTTACCCGCCATTAATCTGCTAGCCGAAGACGAGAAGCTGACGCTGACGCTGCCGGAAAACTGGATTGAGAATCACCCGCTTGGGGCAGAGATGATCGAGCAGGAGTGCCAGTGGCAGAGCTATGTGCACTGGATACTTGAGGTGAAGTAATACGCTGAACACTGCCGGGTGGCGGCTTCGACTTACCCGGCCTGCGCATCGCTATCCTTTCTCTTTGGCTTTTGCCAGCATGGCGCGAATGTTCGCCACGTTAGCCTGCCCTTTGTGCATCCGCTCTTCCGCGGTAATCACTTTGCGCTCCTGTTCCCAGATAAGATCGTCCTGCGGCAGTTCCAGCAGGAAACGACTCGGCTCAGGGCGTACCAGCTCACCGTACTGACGGCGCTCTTTACACAGCGTGAACGTAAGCTCTTTCTGCGCGCGGGTGATCCCCACGTAGGCCAGACGGCGCTCCTCGTCGACGTTATCTTCATCAATGCTGCTCTGGTGCGGCAATAACCCTTCTTCCATACCGACAAGATACACATACGGGAACTCCAGCCCTTTTGACGCGTGCAGCGTCATCAGCTGAACCTGATCGGCCTCTTCTTCACTCTCGCCGCGCTCCATCATGTCGCGCAGGGTAAAGCGGGTGACTACCTGGGTCAGCGTCATCGGCTCGTCAATTTCCGAGCCTTCCAGCATTTCGGTCATCCAGCTAAAAAGCTGGTTAACGTTTTTCATGCGCATCTCAGCGGCTTTCGGGCTGGCGGAGGTTTCGTACAGCCAGGATTCGTAGTCAATGCCGTGGATCAGATCGCGCACGGCAGCGACCGGCTCGCGCTCTGCCAGCCGCTGTACTTCGCCAAGCCAGTGGGTGAAGCGGGTTAAATTATCGTACCCGCGCCCCGTCAGCGTCTGGCTCAACCCCATATCAAAGCTGGCGGTAAACAGGCTCTTATTGCGGGTCATCGCCCATTCACCCAGCTTTTGCAGCGTCGCCGGACCAATCTCGCGCTTTGGTGTATTCACGATGCGCAGAAACGCGCTGTCGTCATCCGGGTTCGTGAGCACGCGCAGATAGGCCAGCAGATCTTTAATTTCTGGCCGTGAGAAGAACGAGGTGCCGCCGGAAATTTTGTACGGAATGCGGTTCTGCATCAGCATCTTTTCAAAGACGCGCGACTGGTGATTGCCGCGATAGAGGATCGCGTAATCCTTATATTCAGTTTTATTGACGAAGTGGTGGGCGATCAGTTCGCCCGTCACGCGCTCCGCCTCATGCTCTTCATTATTGGCGCTGAGCACCTTCAGCTCCGTACCGTAGCCCAGCTCGGAGAAGAGACGCTTTTCAAACACGTGCGGGTTATTGGCAATCAGGATGTTTGCCGCCTTCAGGATGCGCCCGGAGGAGCGGTAGTTCTGCTCCAGCTTAATCACCTGCAGCGCGGGAAAATCTTTGCTCAGCAGCACCAGGTTTTGCGGGCGTGCGCCGCGCCAGGAGTAAATTGACTGGTCGTCGTCGCCTACCACGGTGAAGCGCGCGCGCTGCCCCACCAGCAGCTTCACCAGCTCGTACTGGCTGGTGTTGGTGTCCTGATATTCGTCCACCAGCAGGTAGCGAATTTTGTTCTGCCAGCGCTCGCGCACCTCTTCATTTCGCTGTAAAAGCAGCGTCGGCAGGAGGATCAGATCGTCGAAGTCCAGCACGTTGCACGCTTTCATGTGCGCGTCGTACAGACCGTAGCAGTGGGCGAAGATACGATCCCGTTCGCCTTTGGCGATCGCCGCGGCCTGGGCCGGGGTCATCAGATCGTTTTTCCAGTTTGAGATCGTGGAGATCAGCTGCTGCAACAGCACCTTATCATCTTCGATCAGCCCCTCGGTGAGCTCTTTAAGCAACGCCACCTGGTCAGTGTCATCGAACAGCGAAAAGTTGGATTTCATCCCCAACGCGGCATATTCACGCTTAATGATATCCAGCCCCAGCGTGTGGAAGGTGGAGATCATCAGCCCGCGCGCCTCTTTGCGACCCAGCGTCTGGCCGACACGCTCTTTCATCTCGCGCGCCGCTTTGTTGGTAAAGGTAACCGCCGCAATGTGGCGGGCCTGATAGCCGCAGCCGCGGATCAGGTGCGCAATCTTATTGGTGATGACGCGCGTTTTACCGGATCCTGCGCCCGCCAGTACCAGACACGGTCCGGTGACAAATTCGACGGCTTGTTGTTGTCCGGGGTTTAAACGCATAAATGATCGCTCAATGAAAGTCAGGAGGGGAGAATAACAGCGTGGTAGTATAGCGAGCCTAATCCATACCACTCAAGGCACGATCATGGCAAAAACAGCAGCAGCACTGCATATCCTTGTTAAAGAAGAGAAACTGGCTCTGGATCTTCTGGAGCAGATCAAAAACGGCGCCGACTTCGGCAAGCTGGCGAAGAAGCACTCTATTTGTCCGTCAGGCAAGCGTGGCGGCGATTTAGGCGAATTCCGTCAGGGTCAGATGGTTCCGGCGTTCGATAAAGTGGTCTTCTCCTGCCCGGTGCTGGAGCCGACTGGCCCACTGCATACGCAGTTCGGTTATCACGTGATCAAGGTCTTGTATCGGAAATAAACAGCAAGGCCTTCTCTAAGAGAAGGCCTTTAATGTTTGCACCCTCTCCCGGTGGGAGAGGGGCGGGGTGAGGGCATCAGCCCGCACCTGATGTTAACCTGCTACCGCGATACGTTTCATATCGGTCATGTAGCCACGCAGTTTGTGGCCCACTTTCTCGATCTGGTGGCTGCGAATCGCTTCGTTTACGTCGCGCAGCTGCGCGTTGTCTACCGCACCTTCCGCAATTGCTTTGCCCAGATCGCCCGTCTGCAGGGTGGTCATGAACTCTTTCAGCAGCGGTACGCAGGCGTAAGAGAACAGGTAGTTACCGTATTCTGCGGTATCAGAGATAACCACGTTCATTTCGTACAGACGCTTACGGGCGATGGTGTTCGCGATCAGCGGCAGCTCGTGCAGAGATTCGTAGTACGCAGACTCTTCAATGATGCCGGAATCCACCATGGTTTCGAACGCCAGCTCAACGCCTGCTTTCACCATCGCAATCATCAGTACGCCTTTATCGAAGTACTCCTGCTCGCCGATTTTACCTTCATACTGCGGCGCGGTTTCGAACGCGGTTTTACCGGTCTCTTCACGCCAGGTCAGCAGTTTTTTGTCGTCGTTGGCCCAGTCCGCCATCATGCCGGAAGAGAATTCGCCGGAGATGATGTCGTCCATGTGTTTCTGGAACAGCGGTGCCATAATGGTTTTCAGCTGTTCAGACAGCGCGTAAGCACGCAGTTTTGCCGGGTTGGACAGGCGATCCATCATCAGCGTAATCCCACCCTGCTTCAGCGCTTCGGTGATGGTTTCCCAGCCGAACTGAATCAGTTTTTCTGCGTATGCCGGGTCAGTACCTTCTTCCACCAGCTTATCGAAGCAGAGCAGAGAACCCGCCTGCAGCATGCCACACAGAATGGTCTGCTCGCCCATCAGATCAGATTTCACTTCAGCCACGAAGGAAGATTCCAGAACGCCCGCGCGGTGGCCGCCAGTCGCCGCAGCCCACGCTTTGGCAATCGCCATGCCTTCGCCTTTCGGATCGTTTTCCGGGTGAACTGCGATAAGCGTCGGCACGCCGAAACCACGCTTGTACTCTTCGCGTACTTCCGTACCCGGGCACTTCGGTGCCACCATCACTACGGTGATGTCTTTACGGATCTGCTCGCCCACCTCAACGATGTTGAAGCCGTGGGAGTAACCCAGCGCGGCGCCGTCTTTCATCAGCGGCTGTACGGAACGCACTACGTCGGAGTGCTGCTTGTCTGGCGTCAGGTTAACAACCAGATCCGCCTGCGGGATCAGCTCTTCGTAGGTACCCACTTTGAAGCCGTTTTCGGTCGCTTTACGCCAGGAAGCGCGCTTCTCGGCAATCGCTTCTTTACGCAGGGCGTAGGAGATATCCAGACCGGAGTCACGCATGTTCAGGCCCTGGTTCAGACCCTGTGCGCCACAGCCGACGATGACCACTTTTTTACCCTGAAGGTAGCTCGCGCCATCGGCAAATTCATCGCGCGCCATGAAGCGGCATTTGCCCAGCTGCGCCAGCTGCTGGCGCAAGTTCAGTGTATTAAAGTAGTTAGCCATGGGTGATACCTCGTGATGTTGTGTGTCTTATTGTTCGGTTCGCGTTTCAGCGAGAATGTACCCACATTACAACAGGAAATTTATTGCGGAAATTGATATATTCACAACATCACATTGCAATTTTTGCAATGTAAAATGAGGGAGTGGAATCGGTGGATTTACGCGATCTAAAAATGTTCCTGCATCTGGCGGAAAGCCGCCACTTTGGCCGCAGCGCCCGGGCGATGCACGTTAGCCCCTCCACGCTTTCGCGCCAGATCCAGCGCCTCGAGGAAGACCTCGGCCAGCCGCTCTTCGTGCGCGATAACCGTACCGTCACCCTCACGGAAGCGGGAGAAGAGCTGCGCATCTTTGCCCAGCAGACGCTGTTGCAGTACCAGCAGCTGCGGCACGCCATTGACCAGCAGGGGCCATCGCTTTCCGGCGAGCTGCATATTTTCTGCTCCGTGACCGCCGCCTACAGCCATCTGCCGCCGATCCTTGACCGCTTCCGCGCGGCGCATCCGTCGGTTGAAATTAAGCTCACCACCGGCGATGCCGCCGACGCAATGGAAAAAGTGGTGACCGGCGAAGCGGATCTCGCCATCGCCGGGAAACCCGAAACCCTGCCGGGCGCGGTGGCGTTCTCGATGCTGGAGAATCTGGCGGTGGTGCTGATTGCCCCGGCGCTGCCCTGCCCGGTGCGTAATCAGGTCTCGGTGGAAAAACCGGACTGGTCAACGGTGCCGTTTATCATGGCCGATCAGGGGCCGGTGCGTCGCCGCATCGAGCTGTGGTTCCGCCGTCAGAAAATCAGCAACCCGTCCATTTACGCTACCGTCAGCGGCCATGAGGCGATGGTGTCGATGGTGGCGCTCGGCTGCGGCGTGGCGCTGCTGCCGGAAGTGGTGCTGGAAAACAGCCCGGAACCGGTGCGCAATCGCGTGATGATTCTGGAGCGCAGCGACGAGAAGACGCCGTTTGAGCTTGGCGTGTGCGCACAAAAAAAGCGGCTGCATGAGCCGCTTATTGATGCGTTCTGGCAGATATTGCCGAACCACTAGCCCGCCAGAAAGAACCTGAACGCCGGGTTATGGGTTTCGTCATGGCACTCATAGCCCAGCTCGTTCAGCCGCGTTTCGAAATCCGGCTCGTGCTCGCCCAGTTCGAACGCCGCCAGCACGCGGCCGTAGTCGGTGCCGTGGCTGCGGTAGTGGAACAGAGAGATGTTCCAGTGCGTGCCCAGCGTGTGCAGGAACTTGAGCAGCGCGCCCGGTGATTCCGGGAACTCGAAGCTGAACAGACGTTCCTGGAGCGGCTTTGAGGGACGACCGCCAACCATGTAACGCACGTGCAGCTTTGCCATCTCGTCGTCAGAAAGATCGACCACGCTGTAGCCGCCGTTATGCAGCAGGCTGAGGATCTCTTTGCGCTCCTCCACGCCCCGGCTCAGACGCACGCCGACAAAGATGCAGGCATCTTTGGCATCGGCAAAACGGTAGTTGAACTCCGTTACCGAACGACCGCCCAGCAGCTGGCAGAACTTGAGGAAGCTGCCCTTCTCTTCCGGGATGGTCACCGCCAGCAGCGCTTCACGCTGTTCGCCCAGCTCGCAGCGCTCGGAAACGTAGCGCAGGCCGTGGAAGTTCACGTTGGCGCCGGAAAGCACGTGCGCCAGACGCTCGCCGCGAATGTTGTGCTGCGCGATGTATTTTTTCATCCCCGCCAGCGCCAGCGCGCCGGACGGTTCCGCCACCGCACGCACGTCCTCGAACAGATCCTTCATCGCCGCGCAGATAGCATCGCTGTCTACGGTGACGATATCGTCGAGATATTCCCGGCACAGGCGGAAGGTTTCGTCGCCAATGCGCTTCACCGCCACGCCCTCGGCAAACAGCCCAACGCGCGGCAGGTCTACCGGATGACCGGCATCCAACGCCGCCTTCAGGCAGGCAGAGTCTTCCGCTTCAACGGCGATGACTTTGATCTGCGGCATCAGCTGTTTGATCAGCACCGCCACGCCCGCCGCCAGCCCGCCGCCGCCCACCGGAACGAAGACGCGGTCAAGGTGGGCATCCTGCTGCAGCAGCTCAAGCGCCAGCGTGCCCTGCCCGGCAATCACCATCGGGTGGTCGAACGGCGGCACCCAGGTGAAGCCCTGCTGCTGCGCCAGCTCGATCGCTTTGGCTTTCGCTTCGTCAAAATTGGCACCGTGAAGCAGCACTTCCCCGCCGAAACCGCGGACCGCGTCGACTTTGATGTCTGCGGTAGCGACCGGCATCACGATCAGCGCTTTCAGCCCCAGACGGGCAGACGAGAAGGCAACGCCCTGGGCATGGTTACCCGCCGACGCGGTAATCACCCCGCGCGCTTTCTGCTCGTCGGTCAGCCCGGCCATCATCGCGTAGGCGCCGCGCAGCTTGAAGCTGTGCACCGGCTGGCGATCTTCGCGCTTCACCAGAATAACGTTGTCGAGGCGCGAAGAGAGTTTTTCCATCTTCTGCAGGGGCGTGACCTGCACGGCTTCATAGACCGGCGCGCGCAGCACCGCTCTCAGGTATTCCGCCCCCTCGGGGGCGGCGGATAAGGGTTGAGACTCGGCCATCATTAGCCCCCAAGTTTAGATTTATCGCGCACCGCGCCTTTATCTGCACTGGTGGCAAGGCTGGCGTAAGCGCGCAGGGCGAAGGAGACTTCACGCTGGCGATCTTTCGGGGTCCAGGCTTTGTCGCCGCGGGCTTCCTGCGCTTCACGACGGGCCGCAATCTCCTGCTCGCTCAGCTTCAGCTGGATGCCGCGATTCGGAATATCGATTTCAATCAGGTCGCCGTCTTCGATGATGGCGATGTTGCCGCCGCTTGCCGCTTCCGGGGAAACGTGGCCGATGGAGAGGCCGGAGGTGCCGCCGGAGAAACGCCCGTCGGTGATCAGCGCACAGGCTTTACCGAGTCCCATGGATTTCAGGAAGGTGGTTGGATAGAGCATCTCCTGCATGCCCGGACCGCCTTTCGGCCCTTCGTAGCGAATGACAACCACGTCGCCTTCCACTACTTTGCCGCCGAGAATGGCGTCTACCGCTTCATCCTGGCTTTCGTACACTTTCGCCGGACCGGTGAATTTCAGGATGCTGTCGTCCACGCCTGCGGTTTTCACGATGCAGCCGTTTTCCGCAAAGTTACCGTACAGCACGGCCAGACCGCCGTCTTTGCTGTAGGCGTGTTCCAGCGAGCGGATGCAGCCTTCGGCGCGGTCATCGTCCAGGGTGTCCCAGCGGCAGTCCTGCGAGAACGCCTGGGTGGTACGAATACCGGCAGGGCCGGCGCGGAACATCTTTTTCACCGCGTCGTCTTTGGTCAGCATCACGTCGTACTGGTCCAGCGACTCCGGCAGCGTCAGGCCGAGCACGTTTTTCACGTCACGGTTCAGCAGCCCGGCACGATCCAGCTCGCCGAGAATACCAATGACGCCACCCGCGCGGTGCACATCTTCCATATGGTACTTCTGGGTGCTCGGCGCGACCTTACACAGCTGCGGCACTTTGCGGGAGAGCTTGTCGATATCGCTCATAGTGAAGTCGATTTCGGCTTCCTGCGCGGCGGCCAGCAGGTGCAGAACGGTGTTAGTGGAACCGCCCATGGCAATATCCAGCGTCATGGCGTTCTCAAACGCGGCTTTGCTGGCGATGCTGCGCGGCAGCGCGCTGGCGTCGTCCTGCTCGTAGTAGCGTTTGGTCAGCTCAACGATGCGTTTACCTGCGTTGAGGAACAGCTGCTTGCGGTCGGCGTGGGTCGCCAGCAGCGAGCCGTTGCCCGGCTGCGAGAGGCCCAGCGCTTCGGTCAGGCAGTTCATGGAGTTGGCGGTGAACATCCCGGAACAGGAGCCGCAGGTCGGACACGCGGAGCGTTCCACCTGATCGCTCTGCTCGTCCGAGACTTTCGGATCCGCGCCCTGGATCATCGCATCGACCAGGTCGAGCTTGATGATTTTATCGGAGAGCTTGGTTTTCCCCGCTTCCATCGGGCCGCCGGAGACGAAGATCACCGGAATGTTCAGGCGCAGGGAGGCCATCAGCATCCCCGGGGTGATTTTGTCGCAGTTGGAGATACAGACCATCGCATCGGCGCAGTGGGCGTTAACCATATACTCTACGGAGTCGGCGATCAGCTCGCGCGACGGCAGCGAATAGAGCATGCCCCCGTGACCCATCGCGATACCGTCATCCACCGCAATGGTGTTGAACTCTTTCGCCACGCCGCCGGAGGCTTCGATTTGCTCGGCAACCAGCTTACCGAGATCGCGCAGGTGCACGTGGCCCGGTACAAACTGGGTGAAGGAGTTCACCACGGCGATAATTGGCTTGCCGAAATCGGCGTCGGTCATTCCGGTGGCGCGCCACAGCGCGCGGGCTCCCGCCATGTTACGGCCGTGGGTGGTGGTGGCTGAACGATACTTAGGCATGCTTTATTTACTCCCGTCTGACTATTTAATGGGACGGTGCGTGCCGTCCCAAATTTATACTTAGTGATTAACCTGATCCAACCAGCCGTATTTGTCTTCTGTTTCGCCGGTGAAGAGGCCGAAGAACGCCTGCTGAATGCGTTTGGTGACCGGACCACAGCGGCCTTCACCCACCTGGATCCCGTCTACGCTGCGCACCGGCGTGATTTCAGCCGCCGTGCCGGACATAAAGACTTCATCGGCCAGATACAGGGATTCGCGGGACAGCACCTGCTCGCGCACTTCGATACCCAGATCTTTCGCCAGCTTGATGATGGCGTCGCGGGTAATGCCCGGCAGCGCCGACGAGGTGAACGGCGGGGTGAAAAGAATGCCGTCTTTCACTTCAAACAGGTTTTCGCCCGCACCTTCAGAGATGTAGCCATTCACGTCGAGCGCGATACCTTCCTGATAGCCGTGGCGGCGCGCTTCGCTGCCGACCAGCAGTGAGGAGAGGTAGTTACCGCCCGCTTTCGCAGCGGTCGGGATGGTGTTAGGCGCCACGCGGTTCCAGGAAGAGACCATTGCGTCGATCCCCTGCTCCAGGGCTTCTGCACCCAGGTAGGCACCCCATGGGAACGCGGCAATGATCACATCGGTGTTATAGCCCGCTGGTGGGTTTACGCCCATGCCGACGTCGCCCACGAAGACCAGCGGACGAATATAGGCGCTGGTCAGGTTGTTCTTACGGATCACATCGCGGCAGGCTTCCATCAGCTCATCAACGCTTTGAGAAACCGGGAAACGATAAATTTTGGCTGAGTCATGCAGACGCTGCATGTGTTCGCGATGGCGGAACACCACTGGCCCTTTGTGAGAATCGTAGCAACGGATGCCTTCAAACACGGAGGTACCGTAGTGCAGCGCGTGGGACATCACGTGGACTTTCGCGTCCTCCCAGCGAACCATCTCACCATTGAACCAAATGTAATCAGCTTTTTTTGTCGTCATTTTTTCGTCCTGTCGCGCTCAAGCGCGGATTTGTTGTGATGTGGTTGTGCTCTGGCAGATGGCAACATGGGCAACGTCTACCAGCTTTGATAACTGACTAAACAGTAAGTCGACCGGCCGCGGGCTGGCAACGGTTAATTCGATACTGATGTTTTGCGCGTCGGTGGCCGTTTCCATATTCATAGAGCAAATCTGAAAGCCACGGTGACGGACCACGCGCAAAACGCGCTCTAAGGTTTCCGGGTTGAAGCGAGCCTGCACGGCGACCTGATGTTGCATCATGATAATTTCTCCAGCATTTGTGAGTTACTGGCACCGGGCGGTACCAACGGCCAGACGTTCTCAAGCTCGTCGATTGAGACATGAAGCAGGTATGGCCCTTCGCTTGACAGCATGGTGTCGAGTGCCGCTTCAACCTGGTCTTTACGGGTGATGTGCTGGCCAGGAATGCCGAAGGCGCTGGCCAGGGTGAGGAAATCGGGGTTATCGGTCAGGGTTGTTTCGCTGTAACGCTCCTGGAAGAACAGCTGCTGCCACTGGCGAACCATCCCTAAACGCTGGTTATCGAGCAGCACGATCTTCAGTGGTAACTGCTTGCGCTTCACGGTGCCGAGCTCCTGAACGTTCATCATGAAGGAGCCGTCACCGGAGATACAGATTACGGTATCGTTCGGGCGGGCTACCTGTGCGCCGACGGCGGCCGGCAGACCGAAGCCCATGGTGCCTAAGCCGCTGGAGGTGATGAAGTTTTCCGGGCGGGTGTAGGTCATGTGCTGGGCGGACCACATCTGATGCTGGCCCACATCCGTCGTCACCACGCTGTCTGCGGGTTTACGGTCGGACAGCTGTTTCAACAGCAGCGGCGCGTAGATGGCCTCGCCGGGGTGGTCGTAACGCCAGGCGTGCTCCGCGCGCATGTCCGCGGTGTGCTGACGCCATGCGTCGATATCCAGCGGCTGCTGTAGTGCCGGTAACAGCGCGTTGAGATCGCCCTGCAGCGCGACGTGCGCCTGACGCAGCTTGTTCATCTCCGCCGGATCGATATCAATATGGATCACTTTGGCATTCGGCGCGAAGGTATTCAGCTTGCCGGTGACGCGGTCGTCAAAACGAGCCCCCACGGCAATGAGCAGATCGCACTCCTGCACCGCCAGGTTTGCCGCCTTGGTGCCGTGCATTCCCAGCATGCCGAGGTAGTACGGGTAGTCCGCGTCGACTGCGCCCAGACCTTTCAGCGTGCAGGTAGCGGGCATCTGCGTCACAGCGATAAATTCGCGCAGGGCAGGAACGGCCTGCGCCATGCCTACCCCACCGCCGACGTACAGCATCGGCTGCTTCGCCTGCGCCATCATCTGGCGCGCCTCTTCAACGTCTGCCTGCGGGAACGCATCGTTGCTTTCAACGGTAGAGAAGTGCGGCTCCAGATCGCCAAGTGCAACCTGGATATCTTTCGGGATATCCACCAGAACCGGGCCAGGACGGCCAGAGATGGCAACCTCGAACGCTTCAGCCATCACGCGCGGCAGCTCTTCGAGAGATTGAACGAGGAAGCTGTGCTTGGTGCAGGCCAGCGATAAGCCGATGACGTCCACTTCCTGGAAGGCATCGGTACCGATGAACGGAGAGGCCACCTGACCGGTGATCGCCACGACGGGGACGGAATCGAGCAGCGCGTCAGCCAGGCCGGTGATCAGGTTCGTTGCGCCCGGACCTGAAGTCGCCATGCATACACCGGTTTTACCTGTCGCGCGGGCATAGCCAATGGCTGCCATCGCTGCGCCCTGCTCGTGTCGGCACAAGAGGTGTTCCACGCCGCCGTCATACAGTGCATCGTAAATCGGCATAATTGCGCCACCCGGATAACCAAATACGGTTTCGACTCCCTGCGCGCGCAACGCATGTACTACCCATTGTGCCCCATTCATAGTTAGTTCCCCGTCATAAATCTGAAGAAACAGAATTTTGTGCTAGTCGTCATGCTCTGCTCCTCGTTTAAGTTTTTTAGTCATAAAAAAACCCCCGGACCTTTCGGTGCGGGGGTCTTAGTTCGTTAAGGCTTGATTTCTAAGCCTTTCCTCGTCCAAGTGCAGCCCCGCACGGTGGGATAATAATCACCACCACGCTAATCACGACCAGGCTAATCACTCGTAGAAGGGCTGTCATTTTCAGTTCTTTTTGCATCTTGTTCGAAGGAATACCTAAAGAGTTATCACAGTTTTTAAATCAAACACAAGATTTATTTATGACGAGCTTGGTTAGCAAGCGAATCATATTTTCTGAAAGCATTGTTTTATATGAGGAAATTAGGGGATGAATATTTTTCATTTTTTTTATTACGGACCTGGCCGTGAAAGCGCGCCTTTTTACATTTTGCGAGTGTTCTTCCACGATTAGGCAAAAGTTTCACTGCGCCCTGAAAATCTCTGAACAGGCGGCGTAAATACGTAAAAAGACGCTAAACAGAAAAAACAGGCACTGGCATAGTCACACCAGGAGGTAGTACAAATGTCACTGTCAGTTGTTTATACGCGAGCGGCTCTCGGGGTAAAGGCTCCGCTTATTTCCGTTGAGGTTCATTTGAGTAATGGGCTGCCCGGACTCACGCTTGTCGGGTTACCTGAAACCACGGTCAAAGAGGCCCGGGACCGCGTTCGTAGCGCAATAATAAACAGCGGTTATACCTTCCCCGCAAAGAAGATCACCATCAACCTTGCTCCCGCCGACCTGCCCAAAGAGGGTGGTCGATACGATTTACCTATCGCAATTGCGCTTCTCGCGGCTTCTGAGCAGCTTAATACGACCAGGCTAGGCTCGTATGAGTTCATGGGTGAACTCGCGCTCACAGGCGCGCTGAGAGGCGTTCCCGGTGCGATATCGGGAGCGCTGGAAGCCATACGTGCAGGGCGGCAAATCGTTGTGGCCAATGAAAACGCATCAGAAGTGAGTCTTATTGCAGAAAAAGGATGCCTCATCGCCGGGCATCTTCAGGAAGTGTGCGCCTGGCTGGAAGGCCGCCATGAACTGTCCGAGCCGGAAGAATGTGACGAGGCTATAGCGGATGCGCCAGAAGACCTCAGCGAGATCATGGGACAGGAGCAAGGGAAACGGGCGCTGGAGATTACGGCAGCGGGTGGTCACAATCTTCTGCTGATTGGCCCGCCGGGTACGGGCAAAACCATGCTGGCAAGCAGGCTGAGCGGGTTGCTCCCGCCGCTTAATAACCATGAAGCGCTGGAAAGCGCCGCCATCTACAGCCTGATCGGTTCGACGTCGTTGCACAAACAGTGGCGTCGGCGTCCCTTTCGTTCCCCGCATCATAGCGCTTCGCTGACGGCAATGGTCGGCGGTGGGTCTATTCCGGGGCCGGGTGAGATCTCGCTGGCACACAATGGCATTCTGTTTCTCGATGAGCTGCCTGAATTTGAGCGCCGCGTGCTGGATGCACTGAGGGAGCCCATTGAATCCGGTGAGATACATATCTCACGCACGCGAGCCAAAATAAGCTATCCCGCCCGTTTTCAGCTCGTGGCGGCGATGAACCCCAGCCCGACGGGGCATTATCAGGGCAACCATAACCGCTGTACGCCAGAGCAGACGCTGCGCTATCTGGGAAAGCTGTCTGGCCCGTTTCTCGACCGTTTCGATTTATCACTGGAAATCCCCCTTCCGCCGCCGGGCCTGCTCAGGCAGACCGATAGACTGGGTGAAAGCTCCGCGCACGTTCGCGAGCGGGTTATCGCGGCGCAGGCGCGACAGTATGCCCGTCAAAACAGGCTGAATGCACGGCTGGATAATGCCGGGATCCGACAGTTTTGTTCTCTTGACGTTGACGATGCGGCGTGGCTGGAGGAGACGTTGACGCGCTTTGGGCTTTCCATACGTGCGTGGCAGCGTTTATTGAAAGTGGCCAGAACCATTGCGGACGTGGAGGGCTGTGCTGACATTGAGAGGAAACACTTGCAGGAGGCGCTGAGCTATCGGGCGATCGATCGTTTGCTTTTGCATCTGCAAAAGTTACTGGCATAAAAAAGGGGCCGCAGCCCCTTTTTTATTAGTCGTCAGACTCGGTGTAGTCTTCTGCACCTTCCATCTGCGGTTTACCGCCAGACAGCGTATGGAAACGTTTTGGACGCTTAATGCGAGCCATGTACTTGATCCATACACGTTCTGCTTCAGACTGCGGCTCACGCTCACCACGGCACACTGAAACAAACTGCTTTTCATCTTCAGTTGCAGGCTCACGTTTACCCAGATCCAGCTCGTTAAAGGCATAACCATGACGCTCAAGCAGCTGCGCCTCTTTGATGGTGAAATCGCCGTGACGAGAGAACCCGCGCGGATAATGTTTATTGTCGAAAAAACGATTAGTCGTCGTAAAGCTTTCCGCCATCCTACACGCTCCTAATTCTTTGGCCGAGCTATTTATGGCGCGGAGTATTAGTTACGCTTGACAGAGTGTAAAACAAAACATTTAAATCATAACGACAAATTATTTTGCGGAGAAAGATGTGGATACGGAATTGCTAAAAACTTTCCTTGAAGTGAGCAGAACGCGTCACTTCGGGCGAGCCGCTGAAGCCCTTTACCTGACGCAGTCAGCAGTCAGTTTTCGTATTCGACAGCTGGAAAATCAACTGGGTGTGAATCTTTTTACCCGCCATCGCAACAACATCCGTCTCACGCCTGCCGGTGAAAAACTGCTTCCGTATGCGGAGACATTGATGAATACCTGGCAGGCAGCGCGCAAAGAGGTTGCGCATACGTCGAGGCACAACGAGTTCTCGATAGGGGCCAGCGCATCTCTGTGGGAATGCATGCTCAGTCAGTGGCTTACCCGGCTATATCACTCCCATGGCCATTTACAATTTGAAGCCAGAATTGCGCAACGTCAGTCGCTGGTTAAGCAACTCCATGAGCGTCAGCTGGATCTGCTTATTACAACAGAAGCCCCCAAGATGGACGAATTTAGCAGCCAGATTGTAGGGCAGTTCGGTCTGGCTCTTTATGCTTCTGAACCCTCAATGATGAAAGCAGACCTGAACTATTTGCGGCTGGAGTGGGGACCTGATTTTCAGCAGCATGAGACGGGATTGATTGCACCTGATGATGTTCCACAGTTAACAACCAGTTCTGCCGAGATTGCCTGTCAGCAACTTCCCCTGTTGAAGGGTTGCACCTGGTTACCAGTCCGTTGGGCAGACACCAGGCCTGGACTGCATACCGTGGTGGATTCCACCACCCTTTCGCGGCCGCTGTATGCAATTTGGCTGCAAAATAGCGACAAGCAATCGCAGATAAAAGATCTATTAAAAATCAATATAATGGATTGATGCTGAGGCCAGCAGGGATGCTGGCTGCATTTAAGAATGGTGAAGTTTCACCAGGTTTCAGGCAAAAAAAAATCCTTTGCCGAAGCAAAGGATTCTATATGGCAGGGGCGGAGAGACTCGAACTCGCGACACCCGGTTTTGGAGACCGGTGCTCTACCAACTGAGCTACGCCCCTAAAGTTTTTTGCCATTAAGCCTGCCATTACTGGCAGGCTTAACGTCTTAATAAGTGGCGGAACGGACGGGACTCGAACCCGCGACCCCCTGCGTGACAGGCAGGTATTCTAACCGACTGAACTACCGCTCCACCGAAGACTGCTTGTAACCACCGGATTAATGCACCGGTTTACTACTCAATTTGATGCCTGGCAGTTCCCTACTCTCACATGGGGAGACCCCACACTACCATCGGCGCTACGGCGTTTCACTTCTGAGTTCGGCATGGGGTCAGGTGGGACCACCGCGC
>NZ_JAWNEU010000018.1:0-77783 GCF_034107645.1 Enterobacter sp. 118C5
CTATCAGACGAACCTGAAGGGGGTGGGGATCCGCATGACACAAGGCGGGAAGGTCATCTCCACCACAACGCGTTCACCGGACGCAGCCATACAAGGGCCATTAAAAATTGAATTAATCAAGACGGGCGAGATTTCCGGTGGGGTGCTGGAAAATGGCATCATTGCGGAACAGAAAACACGAGAGGCTGAGCCGGTACGGTCATTGAAACTGAGTGGGGTCAATGCTCTGGCCGCAGCCACCTGTACCGTTACGACCCCCGATGTGAATGTCAATCTTGGCTTTCATCGTCCAGGTGAATTTGCTGAGAATACGGTCACCGCATGGCAAAAGTTCGCGATAGGACTGGACTGCGTTCAGGGTACCATTGTCTCAGTGCAGTTTGACTTTAGCATAGCTCCAGGGCGCCTTGTTTCGACAATGCCTCTGGACGACGCGGGCAGCAGTTCTACCGCGCAGGGGGTGGGCGTTCAAATGTTTTTTGCTGACGACACGCGTATCTACCCAGGTGAAATCGTTCAGGATTATTTGACCTCCACCAACGGCGGCACCGAATACATTAATCTGAAGGCGCGGTATGTTCAGATCAGTACGCCAGTCACTGCCGGCAAGGCCGACGCAACCGCGACCTTTACCATGACCTACCGCTAGTTTCCTTGTTATTTATCTGATAGCTCAACGGTAGTTTTGGGCATCATGCGGCCATAATCATTAATACTTTGCCAGCTCAAAATACAACGTGAAGCCGGGTCGCACTCTGCCAACTGGCGGGTACTGAAGGGGGCGACCATGCCTGGGTCACGAACATTCAGCCCATTAACGTTAAGATTAACCAGTGTGACGTAATAGGGCGTAGGGTTGTTGACCTCAACCTTTCGAGCCACTTGTCTCCAGCGTAGCTGTTTACTGGCGTCCTGGGGCTTCCCTTGTAGACCCATCGGGCGGTAAAACAATTTCAGCAAGGAACGGGGCGCAACCTGCACACTATTGCCTGTGGCGTTTCCGGCAGGAATAGCTGCAATGCTGAGTGTAAAAAGCGTTTCCCGATCTTGCCGCAACGTCTGCGCGGTTTTCAGTATTCTCAGCGTGCCTTGTTTCTTCCCTTTTAACGCAAACAGGGGAGGGGCAATAATAAATGGCGCGGGTTGTGGTGAGGGGCGAACACCGTTCCATGTCCCACCCGAGGTAATATGGGTGTTAATTAACCAGATTTCAGCACTGCTGTTCATGACAAGTACTGTCAATGCACGGGCTTTCTCACTGTATATAAAACGTGTTCCACCAATGCTGACGCCAGCAAGGGCGGTAGTGGTATAAGCAGTCAAAAATACCGCGGCGAGAAGTTTAATCATAATTCAGGGTGAATGTCGTGGAGGCCGTTGCAGAACCAGAGCGAACCGGGCTGCCATTTGCGAGGAAGCGAGCATAGAAAGAGAGGGTGACGTTTGCCTGGTTCGTCACCAGATCGGTCGCCGCGGATGGCGAATTTAGCGGAATAAGGGTCTGATCGCTATTATAGAGGGCGAGGGCAATGCCCTGTGCGCCAGATGTATTCGTGTCCAGCCTCAGAAAATCCGGTGCAACCGTGTCCTGGATACCTGAAAAAGTAACACTTACCCGCTTCGCGGCATCCCCGCATCGTTCAAGATGAAGTGTAAAAGGTTGATAGGGCCCCCCTTCTCCGGCACGCGTAAACTGCGCTTTTGCAATATTTCCCATATCTACGGTCAGGGCGGTCGAATCTGCCGAAACAACACAGGTGTTATCTGTGATCCTGCCGGTGATATTTACCGTGCCGTCATAGGCATGCGTGGTCAGTGTAAAGAGTAGCAATGTTGCAGAGACGGATAAACCCACAGAAAAGCGTGTCACGCGATCGTCCTATTGATATTGAATATCGAAATACATCACTGCCGAGGCATTTCCGGGAGTGACGCTGTTTTGTGTGGATTTATAACGCAGATAAAACGGCAGCATGACGTCCCCGGATGTCAGAGGAACGTGACCCGACGTTACCGTATTTACTGCGATAGGTTGCTGTGTATTATCAAGTATCTCTATGGCGACGCCTGATGCCATGCCGCCCTGACCAGACGTATCCGAGAGTGCCAGTAATGATGGGTTAGTGGCATCGGACGTGCCGGAAAACACCATTTTTGCCCCAGATGCTTTCGAGCCACAGCCAGTTAAATGGATGTTGAACTGAGTGGCTGACGAGGTGGCACCGGTAGAGGTGAACGAGCTGGCGTTGAATTGGCCCATATCGACATCCATATTCTGGCTATCGCTGGCAACATCGCAGGTCCGCGACAATATCGTGCCAGTGATCTGCAAATTAGGCGAGCTGGCAAGGGCTTGTACGCTTAACCCTGTTGCTATCATGCAGGCCAGAACTGCCATGGAATAATGTTTAAGTTGCATTTTTTATCCTCAGGCGAAATCAATGTGCAGTATCGCGAGGGCCGTAAATGTCCCCTCGGCAGGAGGCAGGCCAGTGGTGCTGACAGGGTAGGCCTGCAGCGAGACGTTGGTGGTGTAAGTATCACTGTCGACCATGTCCAACGTAATCGGAATGGCGCTGCTGGTATCTGTGGGGCGTAGCGTCATGCCATCAGAAGCGATGATTTTGACGCCGACATCCGGGTTTGTGGTCTCCAGGGCATCGGGTACACTGGTGGCAGGCGTTCCGTCCACACGCAAGGTCAGATTCGCCAGCGACGCCCCATAGTTACATGACACGGGAACGTTAAAGGATTTGGCATTTACATTGCGTGGCTTCTCGCCAGCGGAGATAAAATCCGAACTGTACATTTCCCCCAGATCCAGTGAAATCACCGTTCCGGCATTGATGACGCAATTCTGGGGTACCACCACCGTACCGCTTAAGAAAATCTGTGCGACGGGCTCAGGGCTGGTGGCAGTTGTACTCTTGGTGACATAAAAATCGGCCACATGGATATTGTCAAAATCGCTGCTACCCATAACGGCTTTCTTGAAACGGAGATCGAGTTTACCTGACCCTCCGCCGTTGACCTGAGTATTTGAGCTAGCATCATTCGCCAAACCACCGCGAACATTCCTGAAGGGGACGTAGCGTGCAGCCCCCTTAATATTCAGTGCGACGGTACTGTCCAGGTACTCATTGATATAGTACCACTGGTGCCCATCATTGGTGGTCGGTGTGAGCGTGGAGTCTGCAGAGAAGTAACGATAACGGTAGCCTGTAGTCGGTTCATCGCATCGAATCTGGCTACTGACGCTCTGGCTCCAGGTGGCTGCCGACATAAAGGTCTGACCCGGCACGTTCGCGGAGGGGTCTGTAATCGTGTAAGTCCCAAAATTGGCGATGATAGGGTTAGGCGTTCCCGTACGGGAATGACAGGTATAGGTATAACCCCAGGCATTTTGCAGTGATAAGGCGACGAACAAGAGTCCGCTTGCTATGAGAGTATGTTTCAGTGCTTTCATTATCGACACTCTATGTTCAATGTATTTATTGTTTTTCCGGCCGCATCCCCAGGAAGACGGTAATGACCAGTACACGCCTGTTGGGCTCCGGCGCCCCATTTGGCAACGATATCCCCCTCAGGCGACAGTCCTGACAGATAGGCCTGGCCGGCATCGCCAACAATGCTGCTGTTTTGGTCTGTGCTAACCATTGTTCCGAAGGGAAGCGGTTTACCATTGTGGGTGAGGTTAATTAACGCGCGGGCACCCACATGAGGATTGAATTCGGCACGCACCAGCGCACCACGGGTAGGAACAACGTTGACCACGTTCTCTTCCAGCTCAACGTTAGCTGGCATATTAGTGGTATCCAGGGACATCCGGTTGCGACGATATGTCGTGGCAAAAGGCACGACGGCATAACCCCGCCAGTCCGTTTTAAGGCCCTCAACATCATCGACTTTGACATTTTTCGCCCCTGGTGCGGCGATAAGAACATTGGTGTCACCCAACGGCTGGCTGAAGGTGATACCCTCGTCATGGATGACAATTCCGCCACGCAAGCTGTAATTAAGCTGTTGGTAGTCGCCGTTATCGCTGTAGTTATATCCCACGCTGGAGCTTCCCCAGGAGGTGTCGTAGCCGATGTTCACCGCACCGTTTGCGTTGCTTTCACTGCCGGTTTGATATCCTTGCTGTACGCTATAGTTGAGATTATTGTCCTCCAGCAGCGTCCCGTTAATTCCTGCGCTGTGAGAGGCATTACCGTGTTGATCATGGCTGAAGTTATAGCTGGCGTAGGCTTCGTGATGCTGCTGGGTAATATCGTCACCTGATGAGAGCCACAAACTCAGAGGAACGGAGAAACCGAACGCAATACGCTTGTCGGCATCGCCTAATCTCGGAATTTTGTTGTAACTGTAGCTGACATTCCAGGAGATACCCTTGAGGTTTCCGCTGTAACCCGCCTGTAGCAACGTATTAGATTCATTCGTTTTCCAGTAGCTCTGACGGCTACCACTGAGATAAATTGACCCGTACTGACCTAATTGTTGCGACACGTTAACCTGGAACTTTGCACGCTTATTGTTTTTTAAATTGTAATAGTCGACATACGGCGACGCGTCGTTATTATCTGTATTACTTTCATCCTCGATAAACCCGAACATCTTTTTCCAGGTCGTTTCTTCGAGGGTATAAAAACCTTCTGTCGAATAGCGATAACCCAGTAACTGGAAGTTTGTACCCAGTTCATTCAGGGACTTCGCATATAAAAAACGAAGAGAAGCACCGCTGTGGTCGCTTCCGTCGATAAGCCTACTTTTGGCCTGTGTCACGTCAGCTGAAATGGCGCCAAATTGGCCGACATTGATTCCAAGACCTAATGCGAACGCCTTGTACTGGCTGGCAAGCTGTGTTCCACCATAGGCTGTCACACCGGCGGGTAAACCGTAGATTAACGTAGATTGCACAAACCCAACGCTGTCTTGCCGATCGTTATTACTGCGGTAATCCCCGGCGGTCAGAGCATATTTTATGTGACCTTCTCGCTGTAAAACCGGCACACTGGAATAAGGCACGCTGTAAACGTTCACGCTTCCATCAGCTTCTTTTACCTGCACGACAAGATCGCCACTTGACGAAGTGGGGAAGAGGTCATTAATTTCGAAAGCACCGGGCGGAACGTAAGTCTGATAAAGGGTATAACCGTTCTGTTTAATGGTGACCTGTGCGTGACTTTTGGCAATACCTCTCACAACCGGCGCAAAACCGCGCAGGCTATCGGGCAGCATAGTATCGTCGGACGCTAGCTGGACGCCCCTGAAACCAATGCTGTCGAACACATCTGATGGGGTCGTGCTGTCGCCGATCACCAGTTCACTACGCAATGGAATGATCGCGCGCTCCAGATAGGTATTAATATGGTTCCAGTGGTTTTCACCAGACGACCCGTCGCTGTAGTTCCAGGTAGCGTAATCCCGCAGACGCCAGGGGCCATAGTTAAATCCGCTATTTAGCCCCAGGAAATAATTTCGGTTTGACTCGTCATCATGCGTATCCGATCCCGAGAACGTGTAATTAAACATCAGTGCTGTAATGCCTTCATCCCAGCGAGAGGGAGGAATATAGCCACGGGCGGTATTCAGCATGGCAACCTGGGGAACGGTAATGTTCAGGCGTTGTTGGTCGAAGGCAAATTCCGTGTGAGCACCAGGGATAACCCGGGCTATATCGATGGTTGCGTCCGGATTCGATGCAGTAAGCTCAGGGATCGCGGTGACATTCAATCCCATCGATTTAACCATTTTCAGGGGAAGTTGAGGCCGAAGACCGGTATCGTCCAGTGAGGATTGATCGGTGGTATCCACTACAAAGGTAACATCTTGCGAGGACTGAAAAATATCATTTACCCATATGTCCACGCGATATTGACCGGGAGCCTGATTACCATTTTGAAATCGGGAAAGGTCGGCTACGGCATCAGGGTCGGCAGAGAGAAATGCCGGGTTGAAAATATTTTCTGCGTAGCAATTGATGGTGGCAAGCGATATAAAAAACGCAAGTGTAGTTTTTTTATAATGTTTATTAACCATCGTCGACAAGTTTCCTTTTAACGTGTATGGCAAAGCGGAACACCTGTCAGGTGCGACAGTGCTGAAGCGGTGTATTCGCACCGAAATCATTAAGGGTGCTGAATTTGACGGCGCCCTGGCCTGCCACTGTTAATGAGGATTTTGGGGCAACCATATTATTCGCCATTTTTTTTCCGCCGATGCTGAGCTGTACTAACGTCACGTAATAAGGGGAAGGGTTATTGAACACTGTTTTCGCGGACTCGACATGGCAGGTTATTGTTGCAGGAGCATCGACAGAACGTGACGGTAAACCTTCCGGACGCATGAACAATTTGATGACACTTTGTGTAGCAATCTGCAGGGTATTACCCTTAAGCGATTCTTTCGGGACTGAAGGTATGGCTTTGCTATTGATATAAAAAACGGATTCCCGATCCTGAGGCAGCATTGGACCAGTGTAAATAATACGTAACTTATTCTCTTTTTTAGGCTTAAGGACAAATAATGGCGGAGTGACGATAAAGTTAGCCGCCTTTGAACCATCTGCGCGTGAAATCCAGGTTTGTACAAGAAAACTCATGTTTTCTGACGTATTATTTAACGGTAATGAAATTTGCTTTTCATTTTCGCTATAGATTACTCGCGTCGCGCCGAGTGCAATTCCACCCGCATGAGCAGCACTGATACCTGCGATGTTAAGCAGGCTTGCCGTGATGGCTATTTTGAACATTTTCATATGGATATACATCTTCAGAGAAAAAGCCCCGCCAACGGGGCTTACCATTTACTCAGGAATAGGTCGTGGTGAAGGTGGCAACAGCGGCTACGCCACCTGCGGTAGCAGCACCGGCAGTGGCAACATAGTCCACACTAAATGGCAGGATGTTTTCGCCGGTAGTCATGGTGGTAGCATTACCTGTCGTGCCCAGGGTCATGGCATTACCATCCTGACCGTACAGCTGCAGAGCAACGTTTGTGGCTGCACCGGCACCGGCGGTGTTGGCTAAGGCTCCAACTGTGTTCGCGTCTGACTGACCGTTAAAAGTCACAGCAACGTTTGACCATGCGGTGGTATCACAATCTTCCAGCGTGATGTTGAAGGATTTCGCCTGACCCGCGGCCTGGCCGGCAGTTTGCAGGCGAGAAGCACGAACCTGATCCAATGTTACGGTCTGGTTCAGGCTGTCAGCAGAGACGGCGCATGCGCCATCGACAACCTGGCCTGTGAAGTTAATAGTACCGCCTGATAAGGTCGTTTCTGCTGCGTGCACTACGCCAGAAGAAATTGCTGCCGTTACAACGAAAGCCAGGGTCGTTTTAATTAATTTCATAGTTTTCCTTATTTTTCCTTTTATCCTAATAAATTAGGGTGGTTAAGTTGAAATATTGACAATTCTTTGTGGCAGTTACTGGTAAATAAATGTCACTTTTTATCGCTCTTCTTTCAGAGGTTTGATTGTTGCTGCGTGTTTGTCTGCTATTATCCCTTTTTTGACGTCACTCCTTGTTTGTCTGAAATATAACTTACATGATTTGTATGGTTATACCAAGAAGACTGCTTGTTGATAGTGTTGATATATAAATTTAAAAAAATAGAAATTTTGAATTTTAATGGGGTTGGCACGAAATAGCATATTGGCCTCCTTCCACTTTGCACTACTTTCCCTTGCCATATCCATGATCGTCGCTCGCTGGCGAAGGTCTTTCGACACCCCGAAATCATGGCGATTTCTTTACAACGTATTCTTCCCTGGCCGAGTCCGGTTCGGCTGCCCGTCTGAAAAAATACTCTGATTCTTGAACTGCTTCGCACACGTATGACTGATTTTTCACGGTAACTCGCGAGGTATATAAAAATGTCTATACTGATGCTGTATCCCATTTCGTTGCAGGCATTCATCCTGATGCAGGTTCACTTTTTGTAGCCTGAGCCGGGTAAATGAAAGCGGTAAGCGTATTAAGGAGCCGGTAAGGAACTATGAAACTTCCAGAAAAAAAGAAAACGCTCGCCGTCGTCATCTTCTCTGTCTTAGCAGTCTATTTCGTACAAAAAATACATACGCGGCATCAGGATAATAATGCGTTGGCTTATGTTGATGTGCAGCGTGTCCTCATGGAGTCCACTATTTTGACGCAGGAAAAGGCTCAGCGTGAGGTTATCAAGAAACGTCTTGAGAATGATATGAAGAACCTTGAAAATGCTTACGCCAATATGCCCGAACCGCTCCGGCGTGAGAACCGTTTTGTTGATATGACAAACTTAAATAACCAGTTCAGAAATGAGACTAATCATCTCCGAATGAAAAGTATGTCGGTCATTAATGAAGCCATTGAAAATTACAGGCTCAAAAATAAATTATCTCTTGTGGTATATAATCAAAACATAACTGAAAATAATAAATACCGCGATATAAGTCCGATGATCATCCGGGAAGTTAATAAATCGAAAATTAACTACGACCCGCAACACACGGCACTGCAAAATTAATATATTTAAACTGCTTGTTTATGGTGCCAATGATATCACCGGCACGGTCGCCAGGAGGAGGTGAATAGCATAATGGATATCGTGGCGGAGTATGATACCACCGGTAATTTCTTCTGGCCCAGCCAGGGGATCTCTCTTAGCGGTGAATACCAGTTTTATGGTCACTACCTCGGGGGTGATTATCGCTACGATTTAATGACGCAGGGAGAGGATGTCAGCACGGTACAGACTCAAATTGCCTGGCAAGCAACACCGCAGTGGGTGATTCAGGGGTTCGTCGGCGCAGGGAGCGCAGCAGACCGCGCCAGTGATATCTATAGAACGGCGGAAGTCGCCTGGGAAATCGGGTTTCGCTATGTGATTGCCAAAGAATATGGTTTGCATTCGGGGATAGATATTGCCTTCAGCGACCATAAACAGGCGGTGTATTTCAACGTGGGCTCCGGGCTGTAAGCGGACAATGATACCCGGAATCTTCATGTTACTCAGGTTTCGGCATGGCTCTGGAGCGATCCTCCAGAGCCTTCACAATAACGTTAACGTCAGGGGCGTTTAGCGGTTTTCTTCAATATAGCGAGCCAGATCCGCCGGGGTTTTTAGCACAGTCGCCACGTCGGTAGGCGGGATCATACAGCCGTAAACGTCCTGCACCTCCAGCACCATGTCGACTGCCAGAATGGAGTCGAGAATGTCGGATTCAATCAGCTCATCGTGAAAGCCCACCTTGCGGGATAACACTTTTTCAAACAGGGCGAGAATATCGTGTTCCATCATTTTTCCTGGGATAATTAATGTGTGCGGGCGTAAGCGTCCAGCAGCTTGCGGTCAATTTTGCCGTTAGGATTCAGCGGCAAAGCGTCTTTTACGATAATTTGTGAAGGCACCATGTAGTGGGGCACCACGTTTGCCAGCGAGGTTTTGATGGCATCCGGCGCCAGCTCCGTCACGCAGAACGCGGCGATGCGCAGCACGCTGCCGCACGGTTTCATCAGCGGCATCACCACCGCTTCGCTGATGCCGGACATGGCCAGCAGGCGGTTTTCAATCTCGTTGATCTCGATGCGGTAGCCATTCAGCTTGACCTGGCTGTCGTTGCGGCCCTGGCAGTAGATAAGCCCGTCTTCATAACCCAGATCGCCGGTCCGGTAGCCGCGAAACGCTTCATTTTCCCGACGCAGCAGTTTTGCCGCGTTCTCCTGCGGCAGGCCGAGATAGCCGCGCATGACGTTTTTACCCCAGATAATCAGCTCGCCCTCGGCGGAAATTTCCATTCGGCTGTCCGGCATCATCACGCCCACCGGCAGCACCGCGCTGTCGCTGTTCAGGATCTCATCCGTGATCTCAACCACGGTTGTCGCGATGGTCGCTTCCGTTGGGCCATAGGAGTTGATGATTTTGGCCTGCGGGAAGCGGCGGCGGAGCTGCTTAACCAGCGCTTTATTGAGCACTTCGCCAATGAAGATAAAGACGTTGAGTGCAGGCAAGTACTCGCTGTTAAACTGCGGGGAAAGCAGCTGCTGGTAGGCAAAAGAGGGGGTGGAAACCCAGGCGGAGACCGTGTTCTTTTGCAGTCGCTCGAGCCAGTTCGCTTTCTGAATATCCTCTTTAGCGTTCAGCACGATGTGTCCCCCCATCGCCAGGTTCGCCAGCAGCGGGATCAGGGAGAGGTCAAAGCTGAACACCGCGTGGTTCATCAGCACCGGCTTTTCCGGCAGCGAAAAGTCCCGGCTGACCCACTTCATGAAGTGCCACACGCTTTCACGTCCAATCTGCACGCCTTTCGGTTTTCCGGTGCTGCCTGAGGTAAACATGATATAGGCCAGATCCTGCTCCTCCAGCACCTTGCCCGCCTCGCCGGTGGCGATGAACTGCCGCGTCGCCACGTCGTAGTAGTAAGGGGCACTGGCAAGGTTGCAGATCTCGCGAAGCCGCTCCTGCGGGTAGATGCAGTCCACCGGGATGTACGGAATGTTGTGCAGCAGGCAGCTATAGATTGCCACGGCGAACTCGGCCTGCTGATGGCCGTACAGCACGACTGGCGTACCGTCTGCGGGCTGGCAGCGTCCATAGCGCTCTGCCCAGTCCGTAACCGCAGAGGAAAGCTGCTGCCAGCTTAGGGTTTCGTCGCTGCCGTTGATGGCCAGCTGCTGCGGGGAGGCGGGATCGCGCAGTGCAGCACGTAAGAAATCCTGCAGTTCCTGCGGATCGGTATGATTTTTCATAGAGGTGACATTCCACTGAAGATGTAAAGGGATCCTGCGGCGCTTCCCAGCGTCAGAATTCGCCCTAAAAACGCAACGGCCGGATACTGCAATCCGCGGTGTAACGTTGGGCTACGTTTGGCTGACCACAGCAGCATGTTGTGCGCGACGGAAATCGCGCCAAACAGCGCGCCGCTGATGACGTAATGGCGTTCCAGGCCATTCCACGCCCCCATGCAGAACAGGGTGCAAAAAATGCCGATATTTTGCGCCAGCGTTTTGTTCTGGCGGAAAAAGTTAAACTTCATCAGGTTCATATAGACGGGCATAAAGACCACGTCGCGCAGCCATTCGGACAGGCTGATGTGGAAGCGGCGCCAGAAATCCTGAGGGTTCTTCGCAAGAAGCGGCATATTGAAGTTTGCCGGAATATTCAGCCCAAACAGGCGACCCGCGCCGATGGCCATATTGCTGTAGCCCGCAAAATCAAAGTAGAGGTAGGCGCTGTAGGCAATCGACATCACTACGCCCACGGTCAGGTTAAACGGCTTATGGCTCCAGGGCTGCACGACGAGCGAATCGATCAGCATGGCAAACAGGAACTTCTGGATGATGCCGGTAATAATTTGCTCCAGCGCCGTTAAAAACTGTTCGCGATTAAGGACAAATGCCGGCTTATTTACATCGCTCATCCACGTCCGCCAGCGGTACATCGGGCCGGCCAGAATAATAAAGGGCATAAAGAGATAGCAGAAATAGTGCAGGAAATTCTGGCCCTCTTTTTTAATGCGATAGAGCAGCACGTCCACCGCGCGGAACGTCATAAAAGAGAGACCGAGCATGCCGAGATGATGATTAAGGTGTAATTTCACCAAAAACAGGGGCACCAGCGTTAAAACGATCGCCTGCCAGGTTTTTAACCATCCTTTTTCTTTTAGCGTAGCGAAGAGATAAAAACAGCAAAAGACGGCCAGGGGGATAATGTAATCACCCTGAAAAATATAGCCCCAGCCTAATGCAGCAAGGACGGATAAGGCCGATAAATAAGTCAGACGATGACGTAATACGCGATTGACCAGCGTAAACGCCAGCGCGGATGAAAATAAACAGACAAAAAACATTCCTGAGCTGTACATCATTTCGCCTCAGAATTTTTGATATTCAAAATGCAGCTGCATACTCATGCTGTCATCGACAGCGGTCCATGCGACGATGGTGATCGCCAGCAGTAAATAAAGGCAAAAAAGACGGATCGCGATTTTCATTATTTAAAACTCTGTGCAATAAAGCGAAGCATTGGCACCCAGGCCAGTTCGGTAGGGTGCAGACGATCCCAGTTCCAGCCATTTTGATACGGCATGGCGTACATATCTAAATACGGGATCTGGTTCTCTTTCAGAATGGTTTGAATCTGCTTATCGAACGGGCGGAAGGTGTCGGTATTGTAAAGCGCCCAGGGGTTAACCGGGTCGACGATCGCAATCACCTGCACGTGATGCGCTTTCAAAAGCTGAACGGTTTTCCTGAACGCGGCGAACTGCCCCGGCACCACCGGCGTGTCATCCCACTGCTGCGGCTTTTCGTCCTCGTCGTAAATCGTTTTGTCCATCCACAGCGTGGCCGCGCTCTGATGGCGTTTTTTATTCAACTCCCGGGCATTCGCCAGCGCTTTATCCCAGTCAGGGGAAAGACGGGCGACTGGCTGCTGAGGCCAGGGCTGCGCCGGCTGTGGCGTGATGTTGAGCAGCGACAGCCAGTCGTTTTTAATCAGGGTGCAGAAGTTTGCAAACTGAAAACTCAGCTCGTCCCACATCAGCGCCGGATGCCAGCCATAGACACCCATTTGCCCGAAGGTTAAATGGCTTATCTCTTTCGCATCAATATGCTTCAGGTAATTAACCAGTAACGGGCGCGCCTGCGGATCTTTCATCAGGGGGTTAAAAATGGAGCCCGGAAAATTATCCGCATAAATAGCGGGCGGCAGGCCTTTTGAGTAAAAGGCGTCGGGTGCCAGCAGCAAAACGACTTTACTGTTTGCGTTAAGGCTATTTTTAAAACGCGAGAGAAGTAAAAATTGCGTTTCGTCATCGACAAACGCATCGCCATAGGCCACGACGGGCTGGTGCAATTGCTTATTAAAATAATTATATACCGCGTAATGCTCATCTTCTGAGGTAGCAACCTCAGACGCGCCGAGGAAGAAAATAGCGTTCCCTTCTAAGGCATGGGAAATAGTGGCTATTTTTTCCGCCTGTTCTTTTGTCGTCCCCGCCATAGATTTGATCAGCGGCTGGAATTTAAGCGGCGGATCAAAGCTTGTCACCAGCGGGTGAAAGCTCAGGACTAAAATGGCCAAAGCGGCCATCAGGATATGTAAGCAAAACGTATTTTTGATTTTCATCATCAACCAGTAAGGCGTTATGACAGTAATGCGTTTAAACCCGCGTTACCCGGATTTATTACCATTACGAAACACATGGCCGTCTATTTTTTTGGGCATTCTATACCACAGTGATTTAAAAGGATGAGCGTTGCTGTGTAACGGTATGTACAAGGGGGAAGGCGCGAGGGCAGGAAAGCGTCCGGGCGACTTTTTGCGCAGTCAAACGCCGGCAGGCAAAAAACGAAAAATTCCTGCTTTACAAGGCGCTAATAGATGTTTATAGTGCGCCTCACTTTGGAAGCGTGGCCGAGCGGTTGAAGGCACCGGTCTTGAAAACCGGCGACCCGAAAGGGTTCTAGAGTTCGAATCTCTACGCTTCCGCCAAATTTGAAACCCAGGTCGTTATGCGACCTGGGTTTTTTTATGCGCAGAAAACCCCTTTCGATCTGTTAATGACGTTCAAATACGGGAACAGGACGTTCTGGCGCTGAGGTGACTTCGTCGATACTTCAGCGGCGTCTGACGCATCATCTTTTTAAAGCAGGTAATGTAATAGGTTACCTCACTAAACCCGACGGCCAGGGCGATGGCGTCAATAGGCTCATCGCTGTACCGTAACAGCTCGCAGCTGCTTTTTATTCGCCGGGTCAGCAAATATTCGTGGATGGTACCGCCGGTCTGCTGGCGGAAAATTCGTGAGGTATAGCTGCGCGAAAGCCCCATGTCGTGGGCCAGCTGGTCGAGCGAAAACTTGCTGGCATAGTGGGCTTCGACCCAGCTCATAATTCGCGAGGCGACGGTCTGCTGGCGCGGCGGGTAGGGCTGCGGCTGCTCGGGCAGAAACGTCATGAGCTGCATCACCAGAAATGCCACCTCACAGGCCTCGGTCTGTTCGTAGCCCTCCAGGCGCTGAAACTGTTCAAGGATCCTCTCGATAAACGCCGCATGTTCGCTGAGATCGTAAATCTGTGCTGGCAGATTGCTGGCGGCCAGCGCGGCGAACCGGGCCTGATGGCGAGGGAAGGCGCCGAGTGCACTTTCGACGACCGATTGCTCAATGTGCATGGTAGTGCGGTGGTAGGGATTCTTATCGCTATGATCGACCTGCACTTTGTGCAAACGGAAGGGCGGGAAGATAAATAATCGCCCCGGACGGGCGGTGTAGTGCTGATTATCCACCACCACGATGCCGTAGCCGCTGGAAATATAGAGCAATTCAACGCACTGATGCCAGTGGTAGTAAATCGCGCTGGTGGTGTACATGCGGTTAAAAGAAATGGCCTGCCGATCGAGCGTTATGCGTTCCAGCAGTTGCGTTTCACCCATTTTGCCTCCAGGACAACAGATTTAAATTTTTAGGCCATCGTTTGTAATTTATCCCCCTCCCGATCGACAAAATCCAGCAAAAATGAAATAGCGGTTTAATTTTGTGAGTCTGCTCACTCAGCGCCGGGAATAAAAGCAGTTACTCTTCATCCAGACGTCGCGCTCGTGGCTTTAAAAAGCCTAATAACAATAACTTATCTCTACCCTCGTGTAATGCGGGAGGACCCTGTGCAACCTGAAAACATTCATCTGGATAATTCACTGACAAGCCGGGAAGAGGTGCAACGGCTGGTCAACGACATGCTGAACGCGGTGGCGCCCTTTTTTAAAAAAGACGCCAGCCGCATTGATTTAGCGAACTTTACCGCTCACTACGGCCAGCAGGTCGCGAGCATGGAAACCTTTTCCCGCCTGCTGTGGGGGGTGACGCCGCTGTTGGCTGGCGGCAGCGAGCCGCAGCACTTCTCTTTCTATATACAGGCGATAAAAAACGGCACCAATCCGCAGCATGCCGATTACTGGGGCGACGTGGCGCCTTACGATCAGCGAATTGTCGAGATGGCGGCCTACGGGCTGCTGCTGGCGCTGGCGGGTGAAACCGTACTGGCGCACTTCACCGAGACGGAGAAAGAGAATTTATGGCGCTGGCTAAAGCAGTGCGAGACCCGGGAAATCCCCGATAACAACTGGCACTTCTTTCCGATTCTGGTGCAGGTCGGCTTCCATTATTGCGGCATGCCAACTAACCCGCAGGCGCTGGAAGATCATTTTGCTGCCATGGAGCATTACTACCTCGGCGATGGCTGGTACTCCGATGGTCCGGGCCGGCCGCGCGACTATTACATCTCGATGGGCTTTCATTTCTATGGCCTGATTTACGCGAAGCTCATGGCCGGGGTCGATCCACAGCGCTGTGCAACGCTGCATGACCGGGCCGCGCGTTTCTCCTCTGACTTCATCCATTTCTTTGCCGAAGACGGCGCGGCGATCCCGTTTGGCCGTAGCCTGACCTACCGCTTTGCCGAGGCGGCGTTCTGGAGTGCGGCGGCCTTCGCCGGGCTGGAGGTCTTTTCGCCTGGCGTGATGAAGGGCATCGTTCTGCGCCATCTGCGCTGGTGGCTGAAGCAACCGATGTTCGACCGCGACGGCGTGCTGAGCGTCGGCTACAGCTATCCGAACCTGGCGATGGCGGAAGACTACAACGCGCCGGGTTCGCCATACTGGGGCCTAAAGACCCTGCTGGTGCTGGCATTAGATGAGGGCAATGCCTTCTGGCAGGCGGCTGAGCTGCCGCTGCCGCCGTTGCCCGCGCAGCACACGATAGCCCACGCGGATCAGGTGGTGGTGCATCAGGCCGACCACCTGTGGATGCTGACGTCCGGCCAGCTGGAGCTGAACAACTTCGTCAATACCGAAGCGAAATACTGCAAATTTGCCTATTCCACCCGCTTTGGCTTCACCATCGAACGCGGGCGCTACGGCCTGAACCATGCCGCGCCCGATTCGATGCTGCTGCTGGCCGAAAAGGATAACTACTGGCGTGGGCGCCGCGAATGCCAGCACGTGGTCACCGCTGACGGCACCATTTACAGCCGCTGGCTGCCGTGGCGCGACGCGGTGATTGAGAGCTGGCTGCTGGCGCTGGGCGACTGGCAGCTGCGCGTCCATCGTATCCATACCCGGCGCGCGCTGGACTGCGCGGAGGGAGGCTTTAGCCTGGCGAACCGCCCGCAGCCGCAGGTCCACGAGAGCGACGGCGCCTGCTGGTTACGCAATGCCCGGGATGTCTCAGCCATTTTCTGTTTACACCCGCACGCCCGCCGCGGCGAGACGGTAGTGACGCCGCCAAACAGTAATCTGCTGTTCGCCGAGCGCGCGGCGGTGCCAGTGCTGCGCGGTGAACTCGACCCCGGCAAGCATGTGTTAATCAGCGCGGTGTGGGCGGGAAATGCCGCCGACTTCGACCCGCAACGCTGTCCACAGGCCATCATTAGCGATGACGCGGTACGCTTCGTGACGGCACGACAAGAAACGACGCTCGTTCTGGCCCCGGAGGCATCGCTATGAGCACATCATCGTCCGTACGCGCCGCACAGTACAAAATGAGTACCTTTATTTTTCTTTACTTCTTCACCTGGTCATCCAGCTTTGGCCTTTACGCCTTATGGCTGAGCCAGAAAGTGGGTCTCGATAGCGTCACCATCGGCAGCGTGTTCGCCATCAACGGCGTCTTCGCGGTGGTCCTGAAGCCGGTGTACGGCTACATCATGGACAAAATCGGCATGAGCAAGTGGCTGCTCTATTTTGTCTGCGCCATCTCTGCGCTGATGGCGCCGTTCTTCGCGCTGGTGTACCAGCCGCTGCTGCAAAGCCATGCGATGGCGGGGATTATCATCGGCGCGCTGTATCTGAGCCTGGGCTGGTACGCCGGCGTGGCGGCGTCTGAATCTTATGCCGACCGCTTTAGCCGCCTGTACGGGCTGGAGTTTGGCCGCATCAGAATGTGGGGTTCGCTGGGCTGGGCGATGGCGGCTTCGGTCTCCGGGCTGTTGTTTAATTTCACGCCGCTGGCCAACTTTCTGCTCAGCAGCGGTACCTCGGTACTGATGCTGCTGGTGCTGATGAGCCTCAAAATCGGCGACGAACAGCTGCGCAACAACAGCGTCATCTCCGCCAATAAGATCGTTTTTGCCGACGTGCTGATGCTGCTGAAAAACCGCAAATTCTGGATGTTCAGCCTCTACGTCGCCGGAGTGGCGTGGATGATGTTTATCGCCGAGCAGCAGTTCCCGCGCTACTTCGTGTCGTTCTTCGCCACCAAAGAGCAGGGTAATGCCTGGTACGGCTACCTGAGCACCGTCCAGTCGGGAATGGAGTTCGTGATGATGATGTTTATCCCGTGGCTGGTGAACCACTACGGTGCGAAGCGCGGCCTGCTGTTCTGCGGCTGCGTGGTCGGAGCACGGCTGATCGCATCCGGGCTGACCAGCGACCCGATTGTTATCTCCATCATCAAACCGTTTTATGGCGTCGAGATCGCGCTGCTGCTGATTTCGGTCTTCAAATACATCGCCGAACATTTCCATCGTCGGGTTAACGCCACGATGTACCTGCTGGGCTACCAGGCGATGATTTACGTGGGTTCGATTGTGGTCGCCCCGCCTGCCGGCTACCTGTACGACAGGATAGGCTTTGAGCATACCTATCTGCTGATGGGCTGCTGCGCCCTGATGTTTACGCTGATTTCCGCCTTTACGCTGTCGCGCTGCCAGTCGAATCGCGATGTTTCACGACCCTTTGCTCCGGCTTTAGATACCGCCCCGGTTGAACCAGCCAAACATTAACTCAGGAGTTGTTATGACCAAATCTGTTATCACCGAAGCGCTGCGGCCGATCGAACTGCATCAGGTCGATCGCCTGGCGCTGAGCCAGAAGCTGGAAGCGGCCTTAACCCGCGTCACACGCAAGCTAGACAAGAATATTGTCGCCTTCGGCGATAAGTTCCCCGGCGAAGCCTGTGAGAAGGGGGTCTGGCCGCGCACCGATAACGTGGAGTGGACCACCAGCTTTTGGCCTGGCCAGCTGTGGCTGGCGTGGGAGATGACCGGCAAAGCGCATTACCGCAAAGCCGCCGAGCGCTATTTACCGTCGTTCGCCCGGCGTATTGAGCAGCGTATCGACACCGCCACGCACGATCTCGGGTTTCTCTATTCGCTCTCCTGCATCAGCGCCTGGCGGCTCACCGGTAACGAAGCCGCTCGCCGGTCGGCGCTGCTGGCAGCCGGGCTCCTGATGGAGCGTTTTAACCCAACGGCCAGCATTATTCAGGCGTGGGGTGATTTAAACGACCCGGAGCAGCAGGGGCGAATGATCATCGACTGCAATATGAACCTGCCGCTGCTGTACTGGGCCAGCGAACAGACCGGGGATCCGCGCTATGCGCACGCGGCAACGGCTCACGCCGGACAGGCCGCGAACTATATCGTGCGTGAAGATGCCTCGACGTATCACACCTACTATATGGATGTGCAGACGGGTGAGCCGCGCTTTGGCAACACACATCAGGGCTACAGCGATACCTCATGCTGGTCGCGCGGCCAGGCATGGGGCATTTACGGCTTCCTGCTCAGCTATCAGCACACCGGCGATAAGCAGATGGTTGAGCTGTCACGCAGCCTGGCGCATTACTTCCTTAACCGTCTGCCGGAAGATGATGTTTGCCACTGGGATCTGGCCCTGCTCGGTACCGACGCCGTGCGCGACAGTTCAGCGGCGGCGATTGCCGCCTGCGGCCTGCTGGAGCTGGTCAAGGCGCTGCCAACGCTCGACGCAAACCGTGCGTATTATGAAGAGATGGCACTGCGTATTGCGCAGTCGCTGACCGATAACTACCTTGCTCATGACGACGATCCGACCGAAGGGTTGCTGCAGCACTCGGTTTATCATATGGGCAGCGGTAAGGGCGTCGATCAGTGCTGTAGCTGGGGAGACTATTTTTATCTTGAGCTGCTGGTGCGGCTGCGACAGATTTGGCACCCGTACTGGTAACCCTTAAGCAATGGAGAGCAAGATGAAAAGCGTAGCCGTGCTATTAGCCCCCGGTTTTGAAGAGGGGGAAGCGATTGTCACTATCGATATCCTGCGCCGCCTGAATATTACGGTACAGACGATAGCCTGCGGCGAGAGTCGCGAGGTGGTGAGCTATCACGCCATCCCAATGGTGGCGGATAGCACCCTGAAGGCCAGCCTCGATCGGACCTTTGACGCCGTGGTGTTACCGGGGGGCCCGGAAGGCAGCGTCAACCTGGCGAAAAGCACGGAGGTGATTGCCTTCGTTCGCCGCCATGATGAAGCGGGCAAATATATCTGCCCGATCTGCTCCGCCGCCGCCCGCGTGCTGGGCGGCAACGGACTGCTCAAAGGGCGCCGCTATGTCTGTTCTGGCGATTTGTGGAAAACGGTCAGCGATGGCATTTACGTCGATGCCGACGTGGTGGAAGACGGCAATCTGCTGAGCGGCCGTGGGCTGGGTAAAGTATTTGATTTCGCCTTTACCCTGGCGGCGCGATTACAGGGCGATGAAGCGTTGGCGCGCGAGCAGGCCAGCCATATTGATTATGCGTGGCCGCCGGGACGCGTCTGATAACAAAGCGTTGCTGGCACAACTGAAAAACCTCCGGCTATGCCGGAGGATAGTTATTTCGTTTTACAGCGCAATCACCAGCTCCCCGGAGTGACTCCGCGAACAGCAGAGCGCCACCTGCTGGTTAGCCGCGCTTTTTTCTGCATCCGACTGCACGCTATCCCTGTGGTCCACCACGCCGTCAATCACCGGCGTCAGGCAGGCGCCGCAGATCCCCATTTCGCAGGACAGCGGAACGTCCACGCCGTTTTCCTGTAATACCTGAGCGATGGTCTTATCCGCAGGCACCGGCCAGCGCTCGCCGGTGGAGGCAAGTTTGACGGTAAAAATCTCTCCCGCGGCAGGAGAGGCTACAGGCTGGAACGCCTCGCTGTGGATATGGGCGTCATCCCAACCCTTCGCCGCCGCCACGTCGCGCGCTTTCTCCATAAACCCCGCGGGTCCGCACACCCACGCGTGCAGCCCCGCCTCAGGCGCCGGGAGATGCTCCGCCAGCGTGGTTCGTGGGCTGGTGGTATGAATAATGCAGTCACCGCACTGCGAGAGTTCGCGCGCAAACGCCGCGCTTTCCCGTTTTCTGACGTAATAGTGCAGCGTAAACGGCGTCCCGATAGCTTTCAAATGCAGAGCCATCGCATACAGCGGCGTAATGCCAATCCCTGCTGCCAGCAGCAATACCCGCTCTGCCTGATGCAGCGGAAACAGATTGCGGGGGGCCGAGATCGAAAGCCTCTGGCCCGGACGCAGCGTTTCGTGAACGTAGCGCGACCCGCCGCGCGAGGCGGCTTCCCGCCCCACGCAGATAAGATAGCTCTCCTCCCCACAATCCCCGGTCAGGGAGTACTGGCGGACCACGCCGCAGGGCAGGTGGACATCAATGTGCGCGCCGGGCTGCCACGCCGGTAGCGCGTCGCCGTTTTCGGCCACCAGCCTGACGGCGAGGCTTTTATCCCCCTCGCGCCACAGCCCGTCAACGATCGCGTTCAGCATATTGGCCTCCGTCATACCAGGAAAAATTCGCCAAAGCCCATCTTCTTCAGTCCACGGCGGTAGGCAATCGAACTCTTATCTGCCGGAATATGGGCTTCCAGAGTGAGATCCAGCGGCAGACTTTCCGGGCGCTGGGTTTCGACCATCAGGCGATCCTCTTCGAAGATGCGCAGGTTGAAGGCATGCACGTCTTCCACCGGAATATGCAGGTCAAAGTTGCGCGCGATGGGCGCGAACATGCGGGTCACCCGTGACGAGACGGGCGAGGCGGCGTTCATAATCACCAGCCGCGATTCACCCGGAAAGTGAATCGTCAGGGTGGCGGTAAACGGCAGATGCATTTCAAAATGGCGCAGCCACTGGAACCCTTCTGGCGCCTGCACGGGTGAACTGGCGGGATAGTTGCTCACGGAACTCCAGTAATCGGCCACGAAACCGAAGGGCGTCTCCTGCGGCTGATAGTGGGGCACCAGCGGGTTATTGGGGTCGGCAAAGGTATCGGTATGGATCCAGGCAAAGTGCGCCACGTCCAGAAACCCCTCCACCTGGCGCCCGGCGAAGCCGTTCACCTCAAACGCCGGGCAGTTGATCTGCTGAAATCCGTCGTCGTCCCAGTGCGGCATGGTGGGCAGCGGCACGGGATCGTCCGGGTCAAACGCCAGGCAGGTCCAGATCAGGCCGAAGCGCTCTTCCACCGCGTAGTTAATCAGGTTCAGCTTCGCCGGAACGGGCTGGTCGGGGCTGGACGGAATACGGTTGCAGCGCCCGTCCTCCCCAAAGCGGAGGCCGTGGTAAGGGCAGATAATTCCGTGCTCATCGTGAAAGCCGAGCGTCAGCGGCACGCCGCGGTGCGGGCAGACGTCACGGGCGACCACGACCTGGTCGTTAATTCGGTAAATTACCAGCTGTTCATCCAGCAGAGTGGCTTTGACGGGCGCCGGGCCGACGTCGCAGGCGCGCGCGACCGGATGCCAGCATTTCGCCAGACGCAGCCAGTCTTCCGGATCAAACGTGCAGTGGGCGGGTGGAGTCGGTTCTCTTTTCATCGTTGTCCCTCTTGTTCAGCCTAACGGGCCGCCCTGAATGGTCTCGCACAGACCGTTGATAATGCGCTCTCCGGTCTCCTCTTTGAGCTCCTGATACCAGGCCTGCGTCAACGCCATGTCTTTCCCGTGGGTGACGTCACAGCGTTTACGCGCCTTCAGCACCAGGTCACGCACACGGTCGCAGCGCAGGGCTTCGTACTGCCGCAGCGCCAGCGTAATGTTGTGGTTTTCACGCAGGCATTCGCCCAGCACCACGGCGTCCTCCATGGCCGCGCAGCCGCCCTGGCCGATATCCGGCGTGGTGCTGTGCCCGGCATCGCCGAGCAGCGCGACGTTGCCGCGCACCAGGCTGTCGAACGGCTCGATGTCATGGATTTCAATGCGGTTGGTGGTATCGGGATCCAGCGCGGCGATAAGCTTCTGCACCGGCGGCGCCCAGCCGCGGAAGTAGCCCGTGAGATCGGCGCGCAGGGTGGTGCGATCCTCCGCCAGGCCTGCGGGCAGCGGCACGTCAAAAAAGAAGTAGAAGCGTCCGCCGGAGACGGGCATCAGCGAGACGCGTTTACCCTCGCCAACGAAGGTGGTCCACTGGTGCGCCGGGGCAATCTCTTCGTCAATTTTCACCAGCCCGTTCCAGTTCACGTAGCCGGCGTAGCGGCGCTCCGGGGTATAGCCCAGCACATACGGGCGAACCGCCGAGTGGCTGCCGTCTGCGGCAATCAGGAAATCCCCGGCTGCCGTGGTGCCGTCGGTGAAGGTGACGCTCACGCCCGCGTCGTCTTCGTGGACGTGTTCCACGCGCTTGCCAAACTGCACCTTGTCGCGCCCCCAGAAGTCCAGCATTTCGCGCTGGAGTTCAGCGCGCGAGACGGGGCAGGGGCGCCCGCCGGTACGCTCCACCAGCGGGGCGAGGCTGAAGCGGGTCAGGGTGTCGCCGCGCCGGTAATCCTTGTAGGCCATAAAACGCATCGGACCGCCCCAGGTCTCGATAATGTCGCCCATGCCGAGGTGCTGCATACACTTCACGCCGTTAGGCCAGATAGAGATGGCCGCCCCGACGGGCCGGATCTCTTTTACGGCTTCGAACACGGTACAGTCGATGCCCGCTTTCTTTAGCGCGACGGCGGCGCTCAGGCCGCCAATACCCGCGCCAATGACGATTGCTTTCATGCTTCTCTCCTTTTGCAGGGTGTAAAAACATTCAGCAATTTGCGTACCAGGCTGTAGAGTGGCGAAAACGGCGTTGTGGGAGGCGGGTTTGCACTGCTAAGGTGCGCAAACGCGGTGAACATGCCTTTTTATGAATCAATAATTTCCTGTTCAGCCATACAGAATCGACTGTTTCATGCCGGTCACAAGAGTGGCGCGGTTTGTGCAACAACCCGGAGGATGACAATAAAGGAGACACCATGATCGCGCTGCACGACTTCAATCATCTTCCTGAGAAAGAGGCTCTCGCTCTACTCCATCCCTGCGTGGCGCTCCCCGGCTGGGCTGAGGCGCTGGTCTGCGGTCGGCCTTACCCGAGCCGGAGTGAATTAACGATCGCGGCGCAGGCGCTGATGCAGCGCTGGGATGAGGCGGCGTTAGCGCAAGCCCTGAGCGCCCACCCGCGCATCGGCGAAAAGCCCGCGGGTGCACAGGCGGAGGCGGCGCTGTCGCGTCAGGAGCAGGGCGCGGTGAATGACCGGGACGCGGCGCTTGCGCAGGCGCTGCGCGAGGGCAACGCCCGCTATGAGGCCCGCTTCGGGCGCGTTTTTCTGATCCGCGCGAAGGGCCGCAGCGGCGAGGACATTTTACAGATACTGAACGCGCGGCTGGAGAACAGCGACGCGCAGGAAGTGCAGGCGGCGCTGGAACAGCTGCGGGAAATTACGCTGCTGCGGCTGGAAGGAGTGATTAGCGAATGAGCACGCTCAGCACCCATATTCTCGATATTTCAACGGGCAAACCCGCAGAGGGCGTGACGGTCCATCTGCAGCAGGACGGGAACACGCTGGCCACGGGCGTGACCAACGCGCAGGGGCGCATTGCCGCGTTCGTTTCCTCTCTGCCCGCAGGCCGCTATCGGCTGGTGGCGGAGATCGGCGCGTGGTTTCACGAAACCGGCCGGGAGACGATCTACCCCTGCGCGCAAATTGATTTTGTGACGGGAGAAACGGCAGACGAGCACTTCCATCTGCCGTTTGTGATTGCGCCCGGCGGGTGGTCAACCTACCGGGGCAGTTGACCACACCCGCTCGCCGTTGACCCAGGTCTCGCTGATGTTGCGCTCGTCGCCCAGGGTCATCAGCACAAATAGCTGCTCGTAGATATCCTGACAGCGGCGATTGCGCAGGCGCTGCAGCGGCGTCACGTCAGGATCGATAACCACAAAATCCGCCTCTTTGCCGGGGGCGAAGTTGCCAATCTTATCGTCCAGCCTGAGGGCGTGCGCGCCGCCCAGCGTGGCGTGATAAAACGCCTCGCTGGCGCGCAGGCGGTAGCTCTGAAGCTGGCCGACCTTGTAGGCTTCTCCCAGGGTGCGCAGCATGCTGAAGGTGGTGCCCGCGCCGACGTCGGTGCCGATGCCCATCCGCACCCTGTGCTGCCAGCAGGCGGGCAGGCGAAACAGCCCGCTGCCGAGAAACAGGTTCGAGGTTGGGCAAAACGCCACCGCTGAACCGGTGTCGTGCAGGCACTGCCACTCGCTGTGGTGGAGATGAATCGCGTGGGCAAACACGCTGCGCTCGCCGGTCAGGCCGTAGTGGTGATACACGTCCAGATAGCGCTCGTGCTCCGGCCAGAGATCGTTCACCCAGGCCACTTCGTTTGGGTTTTCGCTGAGATGGGTCTGCAGCCAGGTATCCGGGAACTCCTCTCTGAGCAGGCTGACCGCGGCGAGCAGCTCGGGTGAGGACGTTGGGGCAAAGCGCGGCGTAATGGCATACCCCAGCCGCCCCCGTTGATGCCAGCGCTGGATAAGCTCCCGCGTCTGCCGGTAGCTCTGCTTTGCGTCTTCGCTCAGGTAGTCCGGCGCGTGCCGGTCCATCATCACCTTCCCGGCGATAAGGCGCATGTTGAGGCGCAGGGCCTCGGTAAACAGCGCCTCGACCGATTCCGGATGCAGCGTGCAAAACACCAGCGCGGTGGTGGTGCCGTTGCTCACCAGCTGGTTAATGAAAAATTCGGCGATCTCCTTCGCGTAGGCTTCATCGGCAAACTGGCTCTCCACCGGGAAGGTGTAGGTGGTTAGCCACTCAAGCAGCTGTTCGCCAAAGGCGCCGATCATCTCCGTTTGCGGATAATGAACGTGGGTGTCGACAAAACCGGGCAGCAGCAGCCTGCCGCGCAGGTCGGTGTAGCCTTTGTGAGGGTCAAGATACTGCTCGCCCTCCTGCCACGCCGTGCGCGCCAGAATTTTACCGTTCTGGATAAACAGCAGCCCGTCCTCAAGGTAGCGCGCGTGTTGGGCGATCGCGTCTGCGCTGTCGCAGACCTGGGCGATATCGAAAAATGCACCGCGTATCGCAGTCTGGTATTCCATCGTGGGTCCTGCCTTAGTGTTTGCGTAGCGGGGTGAAAAGGCTCAGCAAGAACGGTGCCAGATTGAACGGGCCGCAGATAAACTGCGGCCGGAGGGAGGGGGTTACTCTTTTTGCGTTGCCACGCGGGAGCTGAACGAGGCCGCGCCTGCCGTCTCGCGCTCTTCCCGCGCCAGCCAGCGGTAGGTCACGCCGCCGAGGAAGACGCCGATAAACCAGCTGAAGTTTGCCACCTCATGCAGGGCCGGGATAAAGCCAATCACCAGCCCCACGGCAACGGACGGGATCAGCGCGCCAATGGCCTTCGGGTTAAAGCCGTTGCGGTACCAGTATTTGCCCTTTGGCGTGTCGTCGAACAGATCGTCTACCGACACCTTGCCGCGCTTAATCAGGTAGAAATCGGCAATCAGAATGCCGAACAGCGGCCCGATAAACGCGCCGAGCACGTCCAGGGTGTAGTGGATAAGCTCCGGCGAGTTGAACAGGTTCCACGGGGTGAGCAGGATCGAGCCGACGGCGGCAATCATCCCCCCGGTGCGGAAGCTGATCTTCTGCGGCGAGCAGTTAGAGAAATCAAACGCCGGTGAGACAAAGTTCGCGACGATGTTGATCCCGATGGTGGCGGTGATCATGGTCAGCAGGCCAATCGCCACGGCCAGATCGTTACCCACGCGGCTGACGGTTTCGATCGGGTCGGTGATCATGCGGCCAAACAGCGACTGGGTGCCGGAGACAATCACCACGGTGACGATGGAGAACAGCAGGAAGTTAAACGGCAGCCCCCAGCGGTTACCGCGGCGGATCTCGCCCATGCTTTTGCCGTAGCGGGAGAAGTCGCCAAAGTTGAGCAGCGGGCCGGAGAAGTAGGAGACCACCAGCGCGGTCGCGGTGATCATCTGCCAGGTCTGCTCGCCCGCGCTCAGGGATTTGCTGGCGAGGGTAAAGGAGATCCCGTCAAAGCCGGTCTTGTATACAATCCAGCCCGCGAGGGCCAGCATCACCACATAGACCGCGGGACCAGCGATATCAATAAAGCGCTTAATGGCGCTCATGCCGTGCCAGAAGACCATCGCCTGAAGGACCCACATGATGGCAAAGCAGATCCAGCCCAGCGGCGACAGGCCCAGGAAGGCACCGGTGGTAAGGCTCGCCAGAGAAGGCCAGAACTTCAGCACCACCAGCATCAGCGCGTTGGCGGCAAGCCAGGTCTGGATGCCGTACCACGCAAAGGCGATAAGCCCGCGGATCACCGCCGGAATATTGGCCCCGAAGACGCCAAACGCCTGACGGCTGATCACCGCGTAGGGTACGCCCGCCATCTGGCTAGGTTTTGCGACCAGGTTGGCGCACAGCTGCACAATGCAGATCCCCACCAGCAGGCAGAGCAGCACCTGCCAGCTTGCCAGCCCGAGCGTAAAGAAGCTCGCGGCAACAACGTAACCCCCCATGCTGTGAACGTCGGACATCCAGAAAGAAAAGATGTTGTACCAGCTCCAGTTCTGGTCACGCGTTGGTGCCAGATCCTCATTGCAAAGACGTGGGCTGTAAACCGCACCGGAATCAGCGGCCGTACCCTGCTGTGCGTTTTGACTGTTTGGCATGAATCCTGCTCCTGTTAATGAAAACCCGTTGAGTGGGAGTGCAAACGGTATTGCAGGATTCAGGCCAAAATAATAAATCTTGTATGCAATATTTTATTTTTATGTATACGATTCGCTAACGAAAGGTAAAAGATGGAGTGGTAAATGAACATCGTAAACGCCCTGCAGACCGCGCCAGACCTGCATGACAAAGACGAATCGATCTTTCAGGCGCTGATGACCGCGATTGTCGAACATCAGCTGCTGCCGGGAAGCAAATTGCCGGAAGAGGCGCTGGCCGAGGTGTTTGGCGTGAGCCGCACGGGCATTCGCAAGGTGCTTCAACGACTCGCCGCTGTGCAAATGGTCACCTTAACGCCCAAGCGTGGTGCACACGTTGCCAGCCCGACGGTCGAAGAGGCGCGGCACATCTTCCGCACCCGCGCCCTGCTGGAGGTCGCCAACCTGCCGGACGTGCTGGCCCGCTGCCAGCCGCCGCACCTTGCCGCGCTGGAGGCCATTAATCGTCAGGAGCAGCAGGCGCACGAGGCGTACGACGGCCCGGCGGCGATCCGACATTCCGCCAATTTCCACATTCAGCTGCAGGCCATCTCCGGCAATCAGGTGCTGACGGAGATGGTGACAGGCCTGAGCCAGCGCTCCTCGCTGGTGATTGCCACCTGGGGCGCGCCGTGGCGTCAGGGCTGCCGCTGCAACGACCACGAACAGCTGGTGGATCTGCTGCGTCAGAAGGCGCTGCAGCCGCTGAGCGATGCCCTAATGCACCATTTTGAACATATCGTCGCCAGCCTATGCTTCGAGCGGGCGGGCGAGTGCCTGCCTGATTTTGCCCGGCTGTTTGCCGGCCACAAGGAGTCGTAATGTCATCTGTCTGTATACAAGTCATTAACCCCAACACCAGCCTCGCGATGACGGAAACCATCGGCGCGGCGGCCCGCGCGGTGGCGGCGCCGGGCACGGAGATCCTCGCGGTCTGCCCCAGCGCTGGCGTGCCGTCTATCGAGGGCCACTTTGATGAAGCCATCGCCGCCGTGGGGGTTCTCGAACAGGTCAGGCTCGGGAGAGAGCAGGGCGTGCACGGTCACGTCATCGCCTGCTTTGGCGATCCGGGCCTGCTGGCGGCGCGCGAGCTGGCGCAGGGGCCGGTAGTCGGCATTGCGGAAGCCGCCATGCATATGGCGACGCTGGTGGCGACGCGCTTTTCGGTGGTCACCACGCTGCCGCGCACGCTGATTATTGCCCGCCATCTGCTGCACCAGTACGGCTTTCAGGACAAGTGCGCGGCACTGCACGCCATCGATCTCCCCGTGCTGGCGCTGGAAGACGGCAGCGGTCTGGCGCAGGAGAAGGTGCGCGCGCGCTGTATACAGGCGCTGAAGGAGGACGGCTGCGGCGCCATCGTGCTGGGCTGCGGCGGCATGGCGACCCTGGCGCACGAGCTGACCCGCGAGCTGCGCGTGCCGGTTATCGACGGCGTCAGCGCGGCGGTGAAGATGGTGGAGTCGCTGGTGGCGCTGGGGCTCTCGACCAGCAAGCACGGGGATCTGGCCTTCCCGGAGAAAAAAGCGTTAAGCGGACATTTTCAGGCACTGAATCCATTTTAATTTTTTGGGGGTGGCAATGGGGCTTTTTGAACAGGATTACCCGCGCGATCTGCGCGGCTACGCGGGCAACCCGCCGCACGCGCGGTGGCCGAATCAGGCGCGCGTCGCCGTGCAGTTTGTGCTCAATTATGAAGAAGGGGCGGAAAACCACGTTCTGCACGGCGATGCCGGATCCGAGCAGTTCCTGTCGGACATCATCGGCGCGGCCAGCTACCCGGACAAACACATGTCGATGGACTCCCTCTACGAATACGGCAGCCGCGCCGGATTCTGGCGGATCCACAGTGAATTTCAAAAGCGCGGCCTGCCGCTGACGGTCTTTGGCGTGGCGATGGCGCTGGCGCGTCACCCGGAGATCGTTGAGGCGATCAGGGCGGCGGATTACGACGTGGTCAGCCACGGCTGGCGCTGGATCCACTATCAGAACATGGACATCAGCCAGGAGCGCGAACACCTGCATAAGGCGGTGCACGTGCTGACCGACCTGTTCGGCAAGCCGCCAACGGGCTGGTACACCGGGCGCGACAGCCCCAATACCCGCCAGCTGGTGGTGGAGCACGGCGGCTTCGACTACGACAGCGACTACTACGGCGACGACCTGCCCTTCTGGACGGAAGTGGCCTGCGGCGACGGCACCCGCAAACCGCACCTGATCGTGCCCTATACGCTGGATGCGAACGACATGCGCTTTGCGACCGCGCAGGGGTTTAACACCGCCGAGCAGTTTTATACCTACCTGAAGGACAGCTTTGACGTGCTGTACGAGGAGGGGGAAAGCGCGCCGAAGATGATGTCCATCGGCATGCACTGTCGCCTGCTGGGGCGGCCGGGGCGTTTTCGCGCGCTGCAGCGGTTCCTTGACTACGTGCAGCAGCACGAGCGGGTGTGGGTCTGTACCCGCCAGCAGATTGCCGACCACTGGCGGGAGGTGCATCCGTTTCAGAAGTAAGTGTGCGGTGTTTTGCCGGGTGGCGGCTGCGCCTTACCCGGCCTACGCCATCAAACTCACCTGCGCCGCCACGATCCGCCACCCAAACGCAAACCGCACCCACGTCTGCTGCTGGCGGCCAATGCGTTCCGTGCCCTCCCGGGTAAACTCGGTGCTGCATACGGCATAATCCTCCCCGAATGTGGTAATCACGGTGTGGCGCAGCGTCCGCTGCAATCCGGCAGACGGGCGGGCCGCGCGAAAGGCGCGGATTTCATCGATCCCGTACAGGTTTTCACCCGCCCCCAGACGCACCGTGTTTTTGTCGTGCCAGAACAGCTCGTCCAGCACGGCAATGTTGTTGCTCACCAGCGCGTCTTCGTAGCGATAAAACGCGGCGGTCACCTCGGCCACCACCCACGGCAGGTTAATGTCATCGTGATTTATCATGCTGCAACCTCCGCCGGACGGGCATCGGTGATGCCGCTCTCTTCCAGCACGCGCGCGACGCGCAGGCAGGCCTGCTCGTTAAACGGTGCGGCAATCAGCTGCAGGCCAATCGGCGCGCCATGAGCGGTGCGCAGCGGAACGGTGGTCACGGGCAGGCCCAAAAATGAAATTGGCTGGGTCAGCATCCCCATGCTGGCGCGGATGGGGAGCGGCTGACCGTTAATCTCCATGGTTTGTTCGCCGATCCGCGTGGCGCTGCGCGGCGTCGCGGGGGCGATCAGCACGTCGGCCTGGGCAAACAGCGCGTGAAACGCCTGCCGGGCGTGCGCGCGGAACCGCTGGGCCTGAATATACCAGGCGGAGGGGATCATCGCGCCGGCCAGCAGGCGTTCACGGGAGTGCGGCTCAAAGCGCTCGGTCTCGCGGCGAAGCGCGGGCAGGTACTGATTTCCCCCTTCGGAGGCGCTGATGATAAACGCCGCGGAGCGCGCCAGCTCGGCGTCCGGGAACTGTAATTCATCCTGCACGTCGAGCGCCTTCGCCACCCGCGCCACGGCGTCTCTGGCGTCCGCATCGCACCAGGTTGTGAAGTAGCCGCCGAGCACCGCGCAGCGCAGGCCGTCAAGCCCGCGATCGAGCAGGGGGCGCGTCTGCTCGCGCGAGCTCTCTGCCTGAAAACCGTCGCTGCCGTCCCGGCCCTGCAGCGCGTCGTACGCGGACGCCAGGTCGCACACCCGGCGGGCAAAGGGGCCGATATGATCCAGGCTCGCGACAAACGGATGGCTGCCGGTTCGCGACAGGCGGCCGAAGGTGGGCTTCAGGCCATAGATGCCGCACAGGGAGGCCGGGACGCGAATCGACCCGTTGGTGTCGGTGCCGAGCGAAAAGTGCACCAGCCCGGCGGCCACGGCGGCGGCTGAACCGCCGGAGGAGCCGCCCGCAATGCGCGTCAGGTCGTGCGGGTTACGCGTCGCGCCGTAGTGGCTGTTCTCGGTGGTAAAGCCGTAGGCGTAGGCGTCCATATTCACCATCCCGGACAGCAGCCCGCCCGCGCTGCGCAGCTGGCGCACCGCGAAGCTGTCAGCAGCCGCGGCGGGGCGCTGGCTGAACAGCTCTGCGCCCGCGAGGGTGGTATGTCCGGCAACGTCGAACAGGTTTTTCACCGCGTAGGGCACGCCCGCCAGCGGCGGCAGGGGGCGCTTTTCGCGGCGCAGGGTGTCGATGTTCTCGGCCTCGGCGAGCATGCGTGCTTCCGTCACGGTGGTCCAGGCGTTGATCTGCGGATTAACGCGCCCGATCGCCTCCAGCGTCTGGCGGGCAATCTCATGGGCGCTCAGCTCGCCCGCGCTCAGCGCCTGTTGAATGTCGCTGATACTCATCTCGTGTAGCGTCATGCTTTATACACTCCTGCGATTTCCAGACGGTCGTCGAGCGGCAGCGCCATCAGCGGGGCGGCCATGCCGGCAATGCGGCTGAATTGTAATTGCAGCTCGGCGCGGCGGGCATCGTCCAGCGTCACGCCGAGCACGGACTCCATTTGCGCCAGGTACGCTGGCCAGTCGGGTTGTTGTGTCGTCATTATTTTCTCCTCAGAATCCGGCGGCCGCGCCGTTGCTGCGCGGGTCAAACGCCCCTTCGAACAGCCCGTTGGGGTGGCGGACAATCGCGCCCGCGTGGCCCATCGCTTCGCTAAAGTCAGGGAACATTTCCACCTCGTGCCCCCGCCCGCGAAGCTGAGCGACCGTCTCAGCGCTAAAGCGTCCTTCCAGTTTTAAGGTGTCTGAGGTTTGTCCCCAGGTGCGTCCCAGCAGCCAGCGCGGGCGGGAAATGCTTTCCTGCAACGGCATGCCCTGAACCACGTAGCGGGTAAAGAGCGTGGCCTGGGTTTGCGGCTGTCCGTCGCCGCCCATCGATCCGTAGACCATCACGCGCCCGTCCTTAAGACGCGCCGCCGCCGGGTTCAGGGTATGGAAAGGCTGTTTGCCCGGCGCGAGGGCCAGCAGATGAGCGGGGTCGAGGCTGAACGACGCCCCCCGGTTCTGCCAGACGATGCCGGTATCGGGCAGCACCACGCCGCTGCCGAACTCGTGATAAATACTCTGGATAAACGACACGGCAAACCCGCTATTATCCATCACCCCCATCCACACCGTATCGCCGGGCCCTTTTCCGGTGCCCCACGGCGCGGCGCGGCCGTCGTCAACCCTGTCGGCAAGCGCCTGCAGGGCGGCGGGATCCAGCAGACCCTGAACATCGGTTTTCAGCTCGCGCGGGTCGGTGATGTGGGCATCGCGCAGGCCAAAGGCCAGCTTTGTGGCTTCAACGATGCGGTGAATGGTGTCCGCGTCGTCGGCCTCCGCCATATTCAGGCGGTCGGTGATGCCGAGTATCGCCAGCGAGACCAGCCCCTGCGTCGGCGGGGCGTGGTTAAAGATCTCCCCCTGCTGATGCTGCAGCTTCAGCGGCGCGGTACGCCGGGCTGCGTGCGCGTTAAGATCGGCCAGCGTCACGGGCAGGCCCAGCGTCTCCATGCCGTGCGCCAGCACGTTCGCCAGCGGGCCGCGATAAAAGCTGTCCAGACCGTCTTCCGCCAGGCGCGTCAGGGTTGTGGCCATGGCGGGCTGGTAAAAACGGCTCCCGACCTGCGGCGGCTTACCGTCCACCAGCCAGGTTTCCGCGAAGCCGGGGATGGCCTTCAGTTCGTCGAATTTACTGGCCGTGGCATGGGCCTGTGAGGCCGTGACCGGCGTGCCGTTCTGCGCATAGTCGATGGCGTCGCCCAGCAGGCGGGCCAGCGGCAGCGACTTGCCGGTCATCTCGCGCGAGACCTTCAGCGCCTCGTCCCAGCCGCTCACCGTACCGGCGACGGTCAGCGCCGCCTGCGGTCCGCGATGGGGAATGTGCGTGAGCCTGTCGTAGGCGGCAAGCGTTGCCCGCGATCCCGCCGCGCCGCTGGCGTCAATGGCGATGGGGTCGCCTTCCGGCGGAACGATAAGCCAGAAGCCATCGCCGCCCAGCCCGTTCATGTGGGGGTAAACCACGGCGATGGTGGCCGCTGCCGCGACCATCGCTTCAATCGCGCTGCCGCCTTCGCGCAGCACCGCCAGCGCGCTCTGGCTGGCAAGGTGGTGGGGCGCAACGGCCATGCCGTGCGTGGAGACATTGCTTTGCATGAGAAGTCCTCGTAACCCTGAAAGTCACAAGGCGCTGCAAAAGCTGTTCCAGTTCTGAGAGAAAAGTTTCAGTAAACTGGCACGTATAATGAATACGTATTAAAGAATGGCATAATGTGATGAAACAAAAGTTACAGAGGCGCTATGGAACAACTGGATGAACGTCTGAAAGCACAGTACCCGTCGCTGTCGCCGCAGGAGCAGCGGGTGGCGGATTTTATATTCGACCATTTTGACGACCTGATTAGCTACAACAGCGCCGAGCTGGCGCAGCTGAGCGGGGTGTCGAAAGCCACGGTGAGCCGCCTGTTTAAGCGTCTGGGCTATGAGAAATATAAGGATATGCGCGACGAGCTGCGCACCCTGCGCCAGAGCGGGATGCCGCTCACCGATAACCGCGATGCGGTGCAGGGCAATACGCTGCTGGCGCGCCACTACAAGCAGGAGATGGCGAACCTGACCCAGTGGGTCAATGCCCTTGACGCGCAGCAGTTTGCCGACGCCATGGCCTGCATGGTCAAGGCGCGGCGCATCGTGATTATCGGCATGCGTAACGCCTATCCGGCGGCGCTGCACCTGCGCCAGCAGCTGCTGCAGGCGCGCGGTCAGGTGCTGGTTCTGCCGCAGCCGGGGCAGAGCCTGAGCGAGGAGCTGGTGGACTTAACGCCGGACGATCTGGTGGTGATGATGGCCTTTCGCCGCCGCCCGCGCATCATCCGCCCGCTGATGCAGCAGCTTCAGAGTAGCGGTGTTCCGGTGCTGCTGATGTGCGAGCCGCAGGCCCACAGCCTGTTTCCGCTGGCGAGCTGGCAGCTTTGCGCCCCGCTGGACAGCGTCTCCGCCTACGACAGCTACTCCTCGGTCAACAGCCTGATTAACCTGCTGGCAAACGCCTTCCTGCATGAAATTCTCGATAAAGGCCGTCCGCGCATTCACGAAATTGCCTCCCTTTACCAGCAGCTGGATGAACTCGAACAACGATAATGGGGCATCAGGCTGGTGCTTTGCATTAAAATGGTGCAGTTGACGGGTCGGGAAAACGCAGGCTTTTTTCGACCCGTCCTCGTTTTATCAGGCTTTACAAGAATATTCCCCGCTTCGCCTTATCTGGCACATTAGTTGCAAAATCACATTCAAAGAATCTTTTGTTTCATGTTAACGTTACGGGGAAGCACCATGAAAAAACTGTTAATTGCACTGGCCGGGGCCGCCTGTCTCTTCACTCAGCTGCCGGCAAAGGCTGACCAGCTTCAGGATATCGAGAAGCGCGGCACCATCCGCATTGCCGTTCCGCAGGACTTCCCGCCGTTTGGCTCGGTGGGGACCGATCTGCAGCCGCAGGGCTACGACATCGATATGGCGCGCTATCTGGCGAAACAGATGAAGCTCAAGCTTCAGCTGGTGCCGGTGACCAGCGCCAACCGCGTGCCGTACCTGCAAACCGATAAGGTGGATCTGGTCATTTCCAGCCTCGGTAAAAACCCGGAGCGCGAGAAGGTGATCGACTTCAGCCGCGCCTACGCGCCGTTCTTCCTCGGCGTGTTTGGCCCGAAAGGGGCCGAGCTGAAGGACGCCGCCGCGCTGAGCGGGAAAACCATCGGCGTGACGCGCGGGGCGGTGGAGGACATGGTGCTGACCGGCCTGGCGCCAAAAGACGCCAACGTGAAACGTTACGAAGACAACAACACCACGCTCTCCGCCTACCTCTCCGGCCAGGTGCAGTACGTGGCGACCGGCAACCTCGTGGTGGCGGCCATTTCGCGCCAGAACGCGGACAAAGCTCCCGTGCCGAGCTTTATGCTGAAAGATTCGCCGTGCTTTATTGGGCTGAAGAAAAACGAACCGGCTCTGAAGGCAAAAGTGGATGCGCTGATTGAGCAGGGTATCAAGGACGGCACGCTGAACGGCCTGTCCGAGCAATGGCTGAAGGCCCCGCTGCCGGCAAACCTTGGCGCCTGAGCCGATGACGGAGCAACTTGATTTTTCAGCCCTCTGGCCGCACTGGCCGGAGCTGCTGGCGGGGCTGTGGGTCACCATTCAGCTGACGGTGATGGCGACCGTCGGCGGGCTGGCAATCGGGATTTTCGGGGCGGCGATCCGCAGCGGACGCGCCACCTGGTTCAGCCGGATCTGGGGCGCGTACGTGGAAATCATCCGCAACACGCCGTTTGTGGTGCAGCTGTTTTTCATCGTCTTCGGCCTGCCGAATCTGGGACTGAAGATGACGGCGGGGGAAGCGGCGCTGTTGGCAATGGTGGTGAACCTGGGCGCGTACAGCACCGAGATAATCCGCGCGGGCATTCAGGTCACGCCGAAAGGGCAGTGGGAGGCCGGGCGCGTATTAGGGCTGACTCGTTTGCAGACGTTTATTCGCGTGGTGCTGCCGCCCGCGCTGCAGCGCATTTATCCGGCGCTGGTGAGCCAGTGCATCATCGTGATGCTCGGCTCGTCGGTGGTGTCGCAGGTCTCGTATGAAGAGCTGACCTTCGCCGCCAACCTGATCCAGTCCAGAACGTTTTTGAGCTTTGAGGTCTATCTGGTGACAACCGGGATTTACTTAGCGCTGTCGATTACCCTGCGCCAGCTGATGATGGCGGCAGGACGTAAATGGCTGGGGGTGCAGGCATGATGACCACCTTTACCGACTGGGACATTATTCGCAACCTGCTGCTGGCCGGGCGCTGGACGGTGCTGCTGTCGCTGGTGGCGTTTGTCGGCGGGGCGGCGGTAACGCTGCCGCTCCTGCTGCTGCGCCTGACGGGCGGGCGCACGGTGAAGCGCATCATCCGCGGCTATATTGAGCTGTTTCAGGGCACCCCGCTGCTGATGCAGCTGTTCCTGGCCTTCTTCGGCGTGGCGCTGTTCGGCATCGACGTCTCGCCGTGGACCGCCGCCTCGCTGGCGTTAACCTTCTACACCAGCGCGTTTCTGCTCGATATCTGGTACGGCAGCATTCGCGCCCTGCCAAAAGGGCAGTGGGAAGCCTCGCGCTGCCTGGGGCTGACCTTCGGCCAGACCCTGTTTCGCGTGGTCGCCCCGCAGGCGCTGCGCATCGGCATCGCCCCGACGGTCGGCTTTGCCGTGCAGGTGATCAAGGGCACCGCGCTGGCGTCGATTATCGGCTTCATCGAGCTGACCAAGGCCGGCACCATGCTGACCAACGTGACCTATCAGCCGTTTAAGGTCTTTGCGCTGGTGGCGCTCGGCTACTTTATTCTGTGTTATCCGCTGTCGCGCTACAGCCGCTATCTGGAGACCAAATTCAATGCCTCTCATCACCATTAATCAGGTGCAGAAGTACTACGGCGATAACCACGTGCTCAAGGGCGTCGATCTGGATATCGACATGGGCCAGGTGATCTCCATTATCGGGCGCAGCGGTTCGGGCAAAAGCACGCTGCTGCGCTGTATCAACGGCCTGGAAGGGTATCAGGACGGGAGCATCAAGCTGGGCGGCATGACCATTACCGACCGGGATTCCCAGGCGCGCGAAATCAGCCGCTCGGTCGGGATGGTGTTCCAGAGCTTCAACCTGTTCCCGCACATGACGGCGCTGGAGAACGTGATGCTCGCCCCGCGTCGGGTGCTGAAGAAAAGCGCCGCCGAATGCCGCGAGCTGGCGCAGCGCATGCTGGAGAAAGTGGGGCTTGGCGATCGTCTGGATTACTACCCGTCGAGCCTCTCCGGCGGCCAGCAGCAGCGCGTGGCGATTGCCCGCGCGCTGGCGATGTCGCCTAAGGTTTTACTCTGCGACGAGATCACCTCCGCGCTCGACCCGGAGCTGGTGGGCGAAGTGCTCAAGGTGCTGGAGCAGCTGGCGGCCGACGGGATGACCCTGATCCTCGTGACCCATGAAATGAATTTTGCCCGCGAAGTGGGCGACCGCGTGGTGTTTATGCACCAGGGGAAAGTCTGGGAGCAGGGCGACAGCAAAACGCTGTTCGCCAACCCGCAGACCACGGAACTGAAGCAGTTCATCTCCTCCGTGCGCGGCCTCAACTGATAAGGACTGACAAATGGATATCGCACGCTTTCCGCAAATTAACCCGCCCCAGCGCCTGCTGATGGGGCCGGGGCCGATCAACGCCGACCCGCGCGTGCTGCGCGCCATGTCGAGCCAGCTGATCGGCCAGTACGATCCGGCCATGACCCACTACATGAACGAGGTGATGGCGCTCTACCGCGGGGTGTTCCGCACCGAGAACCGCTGGACGATGCTGGTGGACGGCACCTCCCGCGCGGGGATTGAAGCCATTCTGGTCTCCGCCATCCGCCCCGGAGATAAAGTGCTGGTGCCGGTCTTTGGCCGCTTTGGACACCTGCTGTGCGAAATTGCCCGCCGCTGCCGCGCGGAGGTGCACACCATCGAGGTGCCGTGGGGCGAGGTGTTCACCCCGGACCAGGTCGAGGACGCGATTAAGCGTATTCGTCCGCGCCTGCTGCTGACCGTACAGGGCGACACCTCCACTACCATGCTACAGCCGCTCGCCGAGCTCGGGGCCATCTGCCGCCGCTACGACGTGCTGTTCTACACCGACGCCACAGCGTCGCTCGGGGGTAACGCGCTGGAGACCGACGCCTGGGGGCTGGATGCCGTCTCGGCCGGAATGCAGAAGTGCCTCGGCGGCCCGTCGGGCACCTCGCCGATCACACTCAGCGCGCGCATGGAGGAGGCGATCCGCCGCCGTAAATGCGTTGAGGAGGGCATACGCACCGACGCCCACCGCGACGGCGACGAGGAGATGATCTACTCCAACTATTTCGATCTCGGCATGGTGATGGACTACTGGGGGCCGGAGCGCCTCAACCACCATACCGAAGCCACCACCGCGCTGTTTGGCGCCCGCGAGTGCGCGCGGCTGATCCTGCAGGAAGGGCTGGATAACGGCATCGCGCGTCATAAGCTGCACGGCGATGCGCTGCTGAAGGGCATTCAGGCGATGGGGCTGGAGACCTTCGGCGACCTGAAGCACAAGATGAACAACGTGCTGGGCGTGGTTATTCCGCAGGGCATCAACGGCGACCAGGTGCGTAAGCTGATGCTGGAGGATTTCGGGATTGAAATTGGCACCTCGTTTGGCCCGCTGCACGGCAAGGTGTGGCGCATCGGCACCATGGGCTATAACGCGCGTAAGGACTGCGTGATGACCACCCTGAGCGCGCTGGAGTCGGTGCTGAACTACCTGAAATTCACCACCACGCAGGGTGCGGCGATGCAGGCCGCGTGGGACCACTATCGCCGCGAGACGCCGCAATGAGCCCGGCGGCAGAACGGGTGATGGCCCGCGCCGACGCGCTGGCCGCCATCAGCGAAACCCCGGATGCGCTGACCCGGGTCTACCTCTCCACGCAGCATCTGCAGGCCAACCAGCTGGTGGGGCAGTGGATGAGCCAGGCGGGAATGACCGTCTGGCAGGACAGCGTGGGCAATATCAGCGGCCGCTATGAGGGCGCGCAGGAAGGGGCGCAGGCGGTGCTGCTCGGATCGCATCTGGATACCGTGCGCAACGCGGGACGCTACGACGGCATGCTCGGGGTGCTCGCGGCCATTGAAGTGGTGGACAGCCTGCACCAGCAGGGTGTGCATCTGGCACAGGCCATTGAGATTGTCGGCTTTTGCGATGAAGAGGGCACCCGCTTCGGCATTACGCTGTTGGGCAGCCGGGGGCTGACGGGCACCTGGCCGCAGGGCTGGCTGGAAAAAGCCGACGCCAGCGGCATCAGCGTGGCGCAGGCGATGACCCAGGCGGGGCTCGATCCCGCCCGCGTGTCGCATGCCGCGCGCCGTCAGGAGGATTTCAGCGCCTATCTGGAGCTGCATATTGAGCAGGGGCCGTGCCTTGAGCAGGAGGCGCTCGCGCTTGGCGTGGTGGAGGCCATTAACGGCGCTCGTCGCCTGAACTGCCGCTTCACCGGCGAGGCCGGGCACGCGGGAACCGTGCCAATGCACCACCGCAGGGACGCCCTTGCCGCCGCCGCCGAGTGGATGGTTATCATTGAAAACGCGACCCGACAGCAGGGCGGCAACCTGGTGGCGACGGTTGGTGAGCTGCGCTGCCTGCCGGGGGCGGTGAACGTGATCCCCGGCGAGGTTCAGCTCTCCCTCGATATTCGCGGCCCGCAGGATGCACCGCTGGACAGGTTGCTCAACGACCTGCTGGAACATGCCCGGGCGATCGCATCGCGCCGCGGGCTGGCGTTTAGCGCCGAGGAGTTTTACCGCATTGCCGCCACGCCGTGCGATCTCCACCTGCAGAACGTGCTGGGGGAGGCCGTCAAATCGGTACAGGGGCGCTCGCTGTCGCTGCCCAGCGGCGCGGGCCACGATGCGATTGCCATCGCGGAACGCTGGCCGGTGGGCATGCTGTTCGTGCGCTGCAGGGGCGGTGTCAGCCACCACCCGGCGGAATCGGTGATGGCTGAGGATGTCGCGCTGGCGGTTGAGGCGTTTTCACGTGCGGTGATTCAGCTGGCGGACCGCGCTACTCCAGCCCCAGCGTATACTGCGCGATCTTGAAGTAGATAATCAGCCCGGTACCGTCGATAAGCGTCGCGATAAACGGCGCGGAGACGACCGCCGGGTCGATACCGCAGCGCTTGAGCACCATCGGAATCACTGACGACACAATCGCGCTCCAGAGCGTAATGCACACCAGCGTCAGGCTGACGATAAGCGTGATTTCCAGCCCGATCCCCATCATCCAGGCGCGGATGCACCCGGCAATACCGAGCGTGACGGCAATCATCAGCGAGGTGGTCATCTCTTTGCGCAGCACGCGGCCCACGTCGCGCAGATGCACTTCACCCAGCGCCATGGCGCGCACCAGCGTGGAGGTGATCTGCGTTCCGCTGTTGCCGCCCGTACCGATCAGCAGCGGAATAAAGAACGCGAGCGCGATGGCGGATTCCAGCGCCTCTTCAAAGTGCTGGATCACCGAGCTGGTGTAGGCTTCCGCGACAAACAGCAGCAGCAGCCAGACGGAGCGTTTCTTCCACAGGCTGAAGGCGCTGGTTTCCAGATAGGGCTTCTCCAGCGGCAGCGTCGCCCCCTGGAGCTGGGCGTCTTCGGTGACGTCATCTTCCAGCAGATGGGCAATTTCGCGCTCGGTCAGGCAGCCGACGAGCTTGCCGTGGGTCACAACCGGCACGACGTCCGCCTCGCCGTGGGCCAGAAGCCCGGCGACATCAGCGCGTTCATCTTCCGGTTTGACCTGCAAAAACTGAGAAATCATCAGGCTTTTAACTGGCTGCACGGTATCCGTGACCTGCAATAATTTGCGCACCGCAATCATCCCCGCCAGGCGTCCATGGTCTTCAATAAAAATATGCGACGGAATATCATCGTCTTTTAATTTTTCGAAGAATTGCTCGCGCGCCAGCGCCACGCATAATGAAACGTCGAGGACGATAAAATCGGTATTCATATATTGCGCGACCGCGCTGTCGTTGAATGCCAGGTTTTGGTTGTGAATAGCGTAAGACATAGTGAATTCCCTTTGAATAATAATATCTCTCAGGGGCGAGCAAGACAGGGCATGTCGGAAAGGAGATCCCCACGTCCTGGGTTCAGCACTGTACACCGTATCCCGCAAGGGAAGTTATACTGACAAAGCCTTGATTCGACAGTGCCTGTTTTACCCTGTGCCGGTTCTCTCGAACCCACCAGAGCGATAACGTGTATTTGTACAGGAGCCTCGCCATAACGAGATCGTTGTAAAGCGTGAGGAATAATACGCCTGTTTAAATTTACCGCTCAGGAAATTAAATAATGTTTAAGAAAGGTTTAGGTAAATCTTAATAATAAAATGTTGAGGGTTTATTTAAGGTTATTCCTTTTAAATGGAGGATTAATTAACGGGGGGAGAAAAATGGCGTGGTTTGATAATCTGCTGAATCATTTTGCGCATTATCCCGCACATCTGTTCGCGCTGTTATTCGTGATGGCGCTGAGCAAGTCCACGGTGCTGATCTCCTCCGTGCTGCCGCCCGCTTCGGTGATGCTGCTGGCGGGCATCGGCGTCAGCCAGGGGAGCATGCATCCCGCGCTGGCGTGGCTCGCCGTGGTGCTGGGGGCAACGGCCGGTTCGGCGCTGAATTACCATATCGGCCAGCTGATGGGGCACACCCGGCTGGTCGCGCGCTTTACGGCGAAGCATGCCGCTACGTTTTTACGGGTTCAGCATCAGCTGCAAAAGAACGGCATCATCGTACTGTTTACGTCGCGCTTTCTGGCGGTGTTGCGTTATGTCGTGCCGCTGGCGGCGGGGATGCTCAGGCTGAACGCCGTCAAAGTTTACGCCGTCAGCCTGCTTTCCGCCTGCGCGTGGGCGGCGCTGTATGTCGGCGCGGTCACCGGCATCAGCGCCTTTTGAGTTACAGACTCCCCATTCCGCCGTCCACCAGCAGCTCTGTTCCTGGCGTGTAGCTCGACTCGTCTGACGCCAGACTAGAGTTTAGCGTAGCGCGGTGCCGGAATACCGGTGCGCGCGCTGTTAAACAGCTCAAGGCGCGCCGCTTCGTAGCGAGTCCACAAGGTGGCGTCATGCATCGGCGGAATAGTGATCTGTTCGCCCTGATCCAGACCCGCCAGTGACGCATCGACCATATCGTCGGTGGTCATCACCGACCCTTCCGGCAAATCGTTCACCGTAACCCCTGAATGGCTCCAGATCTCCGTCGCGGTGGCGGCGGGCAGCACCGCCTGAATGCGCACGCTGCTGTCGGCAAATTCTTCCTGCAGCCCGCGGGTAAAGCTCAGCACCCAGGCTTTGGTGGCGCTGTACAGCGAGCTGCCCGCACGGACATGGAGCGATAGCACCGAGGCGATATTGATCAGCGTCCCGCGATTGTTCTTCGCCAGGCGGGGCAGGATGGCGTAGGTCAGACGCATCAGCGCCGTGGTGTTGAGGGTGTTGATGGCCTGATGCTGCGCCACGTCGCCCGCGAGGAACGGGGCCATCTGCGCGGTGCCCGCGTTGTTTACCAGCGTATCGATGGCGGTATTGCTGCGCAGTTCCTCTTCCACGGCGCGGATCCCGGCTTCATCGCTGAGATCGGCCACCAGAATATCGACGGCCACGCCATAGCGCGCGCGCAGGGCGGCGGCGAGGGTTTTCAGGCGATCCTCGCGGCGGGCGACCAGGACCAGGTTTGCGCCGCGCGCGGCCAGGCGATCGGCATAGACGGCACCGATCCCGGAAGAGGCGCCCGTGATCAGGGCGGTGGTGATTTGCGTAGTCATCGTGTGTTACCTCAAGGCAAAGTGGGTTGTTTGGTTTCAATATGAAACTGAATTAACTCTCTGCTATTTGGTTTTATAATGCAACCATTTTGCTGGGCATTTTGTGCTTTTGCCGTTGGGAACGATCAGGAGGGGAGTTTAGCCACGATCTCTTCAGGCGTCAGCTCGCGCCCATCGTCGGCGATAAGCGCCAGTTTACGCAGCGGTTTGCGCTGTTCGCTATCGACCAGCACGGTGCCGCATTCGTTTTCCGCGAACAAAAATTCATTGCCCCACTGGGAGAGGGCGACCAGCACCGTCTGGAGAGCGCGTCCCTTGTCGGTCAGAACGTATTCCTGCCATGCGCTGCCGTCGGAGGCGGGCTGAAGCCGGAGGATGCCTTCGTCGACCAGCAGCTTCAGCCGCGAGGTGAGCATGTTTTTCGCGATACCGAGGCTTTTCTGAAACTCGCCGAAGCGTTTAATCCCGCGCAGCGCGTCGCGAACGATCAGCAGCGACCACCAGTCGCCGATGATATCCAGCGAACGGGCGACGGGGCAGGGGCTCTCTTCAAGGCGGGTACGTTTCACGGTAAGGTCTCCGGTGGGGTGTGGTTTTATTATAAAACTAATTAGCGCCCACCGTAAGCACGTTAATCATCAGTTTGAGAAATGCTTCCCGAAAAAACTGTCACGAATCTGTCACACTCAGCGGAACATTAAAAAAGCGTGAGGAACGAGGGATGAGAAAAGCACTACTCGCAGTGGCCGTGGCAGGTACCCTTTCAATGACCTTTGGCGCACAGGCGCAGGAGACGCCGGAAGGCTATCAGCTGCAGCAGGTGTTAATCATGAGCCGTCACAACCTGCGCGCGCCGCTCGCCAACAATGGCAGCGTGCTGGAGCAGTCCACGCCGAAGCAGTGGCCGGAGTGGGACGTGCCGGGCGGTCAGCTCACCACCAAGGGCGGCGTGCTGGAAGTCTATATGGGCCATTACATGCGCGAGTGGCTGGCAGAGCAGGGGATGGTGAAGACGGGAGAGTGCCCAGCGGCGGATAGCGTCTATGCTTACGCCAACAGCCTGCAGCGTACCGTCGCCACCGCGCAGTTCTTCATTACCGGCGCGTTCCCGGGGTGCGACGTTCCCGTGCACCATCAGGAAAAAATGGGCACCATGGATCCGACTTTTAATCCGGTGATTACCGATAACTCGCCGGAATTCCGCGAAAAAGCGCTGAAGGCGATGGAGACCGAGCGGCAGAAAATGCAGCTTGGCGAAAGCTATAAGCTGCTGGAGCAGATGACGAATTACGCCGATTCCCCTTCCTGCAAAGAGAAAAAAGTCTGCTCACTGGCGGACGCGAAAGACACCTTCAGCGCCGACTATGAAAAGGAGCCTGGCGTATCCGGCCCGCTGAAGGTGGGTAACTCGCTGGTGGACGCGTTTACGCTGCAGTATTACGAAGGCTTCCCGGCCGACCAGGTCGCGTGGGGTGAAATCAAGACCGACCAGCAGTGGCGCGTGCTGTCGAAGCTGAAGAACGGCTATCAGGGCTCGCTGTTTACCTCCACCGAGGTGGCGCAGAACGTGGCGAAGCCGCTGGTCAAATATATCGATAAAACGCTGGTCACCGAACAGGCGAAAGCGCCGAAGATCACCCTGCTGGTAGGGCACGATTCGAACATCGCTTCACTGCTCACCGCGCTGGACTTCAGGCCGTATCAGCTGCACGACCAGCAGGAACGGACCCCGATTGGCGGCAAAATTGTCTTCCAGCGCTGGCACGACAAAAACGGCAATAAGGAGCTGATGAAAATTGAGTATGTCTACCAGAGCGCGGAGCAGCTGCGCAACGCCAGCGTGCTGTCATTGCAGTCGCCCGCGCAGCGCGTGACGCTGGAGCTGAAGGGCTGTCCGGTGGACGCGAACGGCTTCTGTCCGGTGGATAAATTCAATGCGGTTATGAATAACGCGGCGAAGTAAAAGAGAACCCCCCGCGGCGGCGGGGGGAAACGCTTAGACGTTTTTACGTTCGATGGTTTGCTCGCCCCAGAAGAGCGAGTCTTTGTCCGTTTTTTCGAAAGCGCGAATCAGCACTTCATCGTTGCCTTCTTCCCAAATCTGCTCTGCCAGCTTTTCATCGTACTTCGCGACTTCAAAGATGGCTTCGGCAATCTCCGGAGAGGTGTTGCGTAAACTTGCCCATTCGCCCACGTGGTGAGCTTTGGATTCCTGTGTTGGCATACTTTTCCTCCTGTTGGGTTAGCCGTTCAGTTTTTTAGCGAGACCCGCAACGTATTCACCCTGATAGCGGGCGATAGAGAGTTCTTCATTGCTTGGCTGACGTGAGCCATCTCCACCGGCAATGGTGGTTGCGCCGTACGGCGTGCCGCCGCGCACCTGAGAAACGTCAAACAGCTCCTGCGCGCCGTAGCCAATTGGCACAATCACCATCCCATGATGAGCAAGGGTAGTCCAGGTTGAGGTAATCGTCTGCTCCTGCCCGCCGCCGGTGCCGGTAGAGCTGAATACGCTGGCGAGCTTGCCGTACAGCGCCCCGGATGCCCAGAGCCCGCCGGTTTGATCGAGGAAGGTACGCATCTGGCCTGACATATTGCCGAAGCGGGTCGGGGTGCCGAAGATAATGGCATCATACTCCGCCAGCTCCTGCGGGGTGGCGACCGGGGCATTTTGGGTTTTTCCCCCGGCTTTGGCGAACGCTTCCGCCTGCATGGTTTCCGGTACGCGTTTTACCACAACCTCAACGCCGTCCACTCTGTTTGCGCCTTCTGCTACCGCGTGAGCCATGGTTTCAATGTGTCCATACATGGAATAATAGAGCACCAGAACTTTTGCCATTTTGCATCACTCCTCGTTGGTTTTTTCTGACAGCGGATCGCTGCGTTCATTTAAAGATATGACATCACGGCCAGACTGCAAAAATGAACGGCATTTCTTTGATTTATAACAATATGGTTACAATAAGGCTACTGTAGCAAAATGAAACAACTTTCTGGTCGCCGAATTTTAAAATGATAAGAAAGGCTTATAGATTTCCGTCGCGTTATCTGACCTGAATGGCGAAGATCATGTTGCAGAATATTACCCGTGGCTTGCCGGATAGCCTCAGTCCACTAAGCTTAGTTTCACGCGGCACAGATAAAGGCCCTGTCCTTTAGCCGCGAGGTGAAAGAATCCTCTTTTACTGAATGCAATATGATGTCTAATGTTTCACACTCTGGAGGTTAGAGATGGCAAACCATCGTGGTGGTTCAGGTAATTTCGCTGAAGACCGTGAAAGAGCATCAGAAGCAGGTCGTAAAGGTGGCCAGTCTAGCGGGGGTAACTTCAAGAATGACCCTCAGCGCGCGTCAGAGGCTGGTAAAAAAGGGGGTAAAAATAGCCACGGCAGCAACAAGTAGTACGCCGGGTTGACTCCCTGCCGCCGGGTTTCCCGGCGGTTTTTTTATTTCTGCAACATTGAACTGTAACCAAAGGCAACGCACACTACAGAATTGATCTCACTTGCTGGTGTCGCATGTCCGTCTCACGCTTTAAATTCTCCATAAAACCGCAGGAAGCCATCCTTATTCTCATCACCATGTTCTGGGGCGGGACCTTTCTTGCCGTCCAGTACGCGGTAACCCTCAGCGATCCGTTCTTTTTTGTAGGCCTGCGCTTTGCGACGGCGGCGATAGCCGTGGGGCTGATCTCCCTTAAAACGCTGCGGGGTCTGACGCTGAAGGAGCTCAAGGCCGGCGTGGCGATTGGGATTGCGATAGCGATGGGGTACAGCCTGCAGACGTGGGGTTTGCAGACCATCTCCAGCAGCAAATCTGCATTTATTACCGCCATGTACGTACCGCTGGTTCCGCTATTGCAGTGGCTCTGTCTCGGCAGAATTCCGGGCCTGATGTCCTGCATTGGCATTGTGCTGGCGTTTATCGGCCTGATTTTATTAGCCGGGCCGGAAAATAACCTGCTGGCGCTGGGGCCGGGCGAGATCATTACCCTCGTAGGGGCCATTGCCATCGCGGCGGAAATTATTTTGATCAGCGCCTGGGCTGGGAAAGTGGACGTCAAGCGCGTGACGGTGGTGCAGCTCGCGACGGCGTCGCTGGTGGCGTTCGCGACGATGGTGCCCGCCGGGGAATCCGTGCCGCAGATATCCACGGGGCTGGTGGTGGTCGCGCTGGGGCTCGGCATCTTCAGCGCCATTATTCAGGTGACCATGAACTGGGCGCAGCGCAGCGTATCGCCAACGCGCGCGACGGTGATTTATACCGGCGAACCGGTGTGGGCGGGGATTTTCGGACGACTCGCTGGCGAGCGTTTGCCGCTGCTGGCGCTGGTGGGCGCGGCGTTTATTGTCGCCGGGGTGCTGGTGAGCGAGCTAAAGCTCAGAAAGCGGCGGCGTGAAGCGAGTCATTTGACTGCTGAGAAAGGTTTAGATTGAAAAAAAGCGCAACGTTACTTAGGGTGCGTACGGATTAAAACCGTACACGGTGATGTAAACCATGCCAGCACTTAAAAAACAGCGTATCGATCTTCGCTTAACGGACGAAGACAAAACAATGATTGAAGAAGCGGCGGCGATGACGAATCAAACGATCACCCAGTTTATGGTGAACAGTGCGTCAGAGCGTGCTGCAGAGGTCATCGAGCAGCACCGTCGTCTCGTGTTGAACGAAGCCTCATGGAATGCGGTGATGGATGCCATCGACAATCCACCAGAGCCAAATGAACGCCTCAAGCGAGCGGCAAAACGTCTTCGAAACATGGAGTGAAGCGTCCTGGAAAATCTCACGATTGAAATGTTTTCAGAGGGAACCGATTACGATTTCGGGGATTTTGATTGTGGTGAACCCTCGCTAAATGCCTTTCTGAGAGAACACCTGGTGCGCCAGCACAATGGGCGTATTCTACGAGCCTACCTGCTTAAAGAGCGCGACCATCCGCGCGTGCTGGGCTATTACACGCTATCGGGAAGTTACTTTGAGAGAGCGATGCTTCCTTCTAAGACTCAGCAGCGAGGGATCCCTTATAGCAACGTACCCAGCGTGACGCTGGGACGTCTGGCTATTCATAAAGAACTACAGGGAAACGAGTGGGGAATAACGCTTGTTGCACACGCTATGCGCGTGGTTTACCTGGCGTCGCAGGCTGTGGGCGTACACGGAATATTTGTTGATGCCCTTAGCGAGCAGGCTAAACGATTTTATCTGAAGCTGGGTTTTATCCCGCTGGCAGGCGAAAACAGCCACTCTTTGTTCTTCCCGACAAAATCTATCGAACGGCTGTTTGAGCAGGCGTGATCGCTCTTAAGGAGCATGCAGGTCGGGTAAGGCGTAGCCTTCACCCGACATATCGGTTTCACGAATCCTGATGCACCACGGCACCCTGCGGCGCAGCGGCCATCCGGCGGCTCAGCAGGGCGTTAAGCAGGATCGCCCCGAAGGTCGCCGTACCAATCCCGCCAATCGTAAATCCGCCCAGCGTCAGGGCAAAATCGCCCGCGCCCAGCACCAGCGTGACGGCCACCATGATCAGGTTGCTGTTCTGGCTGAGGTCGACCCGATGCTGCACCCAGATGCGCGCTCCGGCCACGGCGATCAGCCCGAACACCACAATCGACGCGCCGCCGATGACCGGCGACGGAATGGTGTGGATCAGCGCGCCGAACTTCGGTGAGAAACCAAGAAGGATCGCCATGACCGCCGCCGCGACGAAGACCAGCGTCGAGTAGACTTTGGTCACCGCCATCACGCCGATGTTTTCCGCGTAGGTGGTCACGCCGCTGCCGCCCACGGAGCCTGAGAGCATGGTTGCCAGCCCGTCGCCGACGAACGCGCGGCCCATGTACGGATCCATGCTGCGCCCGGTCATCCCCGCGACCGCCTTCAGGTGACCTAAGTTCTCAGCCACCAGGATCACCGCCACCGGGGCGATAAGCATCATCGCCTGCGTGTTAAAGGTGGGCGAGGTCACCTGCGGCAGACCGAACCAGGCGGCCTGATGAAGCAGGGTAAAATCCACCGGCTTGCCCATGCCGAACACGTTCGCCAGCAGGGCGTATATCAGACAGGCGACAATCAGCCCGACCAGGATCAGCAGCCGCTGGATCATCCCCCGCGTGAACACCGCCACCAGGCCGATGCACAGCACGGTTATAACCGCCATCCAGCTTTCAAACGGCGAAGCGGAGACGCTTTTCACCGCAATCGGCGCGAGGTTCAGGCCTATTGCCATCACCACTGCACCGGTGACGACGGGGGGCATCATCCGTTCGATCCAGCGCGTGCCGATCTTCATCACCACCAGACCAATCAGGGTGTACACCAGACCGCAGGCTATGATGCCCCCGAGGGCCACGCTCAGGTTGGGGTTGATCCCCTGGCCGTTAAAACCGGTAGTAGCGATGACCACCCCGACAAAGGCGGCGCTGGAGCCGAGATAGCTGGGCACGCGCCCGCCGGTAACAAAAAAGAACAGCAGGGTGCCGATACCCGACATCAGAATAGACAGGTTGGGATCGAGCCCCATCAGCATCGGCATCAGCACCGTCGCGCCAAACATCGCGACCGCATGCTGGACGCCCATCACCATCGTCTGCCCGAGCGGGAGCCGTTCATCCGGCGCGACCACGCCTGCTTCTGTGGAGGTCGATTTCAACTGCCAGTGGGGAAATCCGAACATGGTCTGTCTCCTTAAAGCGCCTTAGCAGGCGGGTCGCATAAGCGCGTGGTAGCCGCGGTCAAACCACACCAGACCTTGCGGCGCGGGGTGGCGAATAATGGAAACGATGTCGCAAAACAGAATGTCGTGAGTACCGACGCTCACCACCTGGCTGATGCGGCAGTCAAACGAGGCCAGCGCATCCTCCAGACGCGGGCAGCCCGTGTCGCCCGTCTGCCAGCGGGCGGCGGCAAAGCGTTCTTCCATCGGCGTTTTGCCGCCAAACAGATTGGATAAACGCTCCTGTCCGGCGCTCAGGGTATTCACGCACAGGGTGCGGTTCTCGCTGAACGTGGGCCAGACGGACGCGCCGCGGTTCAGGCACACCAGCAGGGTGGGAGGGGAATCCGTGACGCTGCATACCGCGCTGGCGGTAAAGCCCGCCATCCCCGCCGGGCCGTCGGTGGTGATGATGTTGACCGCCGCGCCAACGCAGGCCATGGCGTCGCGAAAGGTCTGTTTATCCGGTGTCGTCATGATCGCTCCTTACGCAAGCCCGCAGGCATCGTCGAAGGTCAGGCGCGGCAGGCGCCCGTAAAGTTTGCGCGTATCGCCATAGCCAATGTTGATCAGCAGGTTGCTTTTAAGCGTGGTGCCGGTGAAAAAGGCCTCGTCGACCTTTTGTCGGTCAAAGCCCGACATCGGCCCGGTATCCAGCCCGAGCGCGCGACAGGCGAAGATCAGATACGCGGCCTGCATTGAGCTGTTGCGAAAGGCCGTCTCTTCCGCCAGCGCGGGGCTTGCGGTAAACCAGCTCTTTGCATCGCCGTGCGGGAACAGCTCGGGCAGGCGCTCGTAGAATTCCCCGTCCCAGGCGACAATGGCCGTGACCGGGGCGGTAAGCGTTTTCTCGAGGTTGCCGCTGGAGAGCGCCGGGCGCAGCTTCTCTTTTACCTCTGCGCTTCGCACAAACACAATCCGCGCCGGGGAGCAGTTGGCGGAGGTCGGCCCCCATTTCATCAGGTTGTAGATCTCGCGCAGCGTCTCGTCGCTGACCGGCATATCCAGCCAGCCGTTGTGGGTGCGGGCGCCGGTGAACAGCGTTTCCAGCGCGGCGGGGGTAATGGCTTCGCTCATTAAAGCTCCTTATAAAGCGGGTTCAGGGCTGTGCAGCAGGCTGGCGAGCCCGTTCAGCAGCAGAGTGTTAAAGGTGTCCGGCTCGGTGACGTTGCAGGCATGCCCGCCCTGGCGCATGACCGTTTTGTGGGCGTGCGGGAGGGCGGCGTGCAGTTCAGCGGAACAGACGGACGGCACCAGCACGTCGTCGGCGGAACAGATAATGTGAACCGGGCAGCGAATGCGTGCGGCCTGGCGGCGGAAGTCGGCTTTTTTCAGGGCGCTGAGCCTGCGCAGCAGGTTGGTTTTGCCCTGGAAATGGGCCAGCGCCAGCGCTTCTTCGGCCTCCAGTCGCGGCGCGCGGGCGGCCATCCAGTCTGCCGGGTAGAGAAACAGCGGCTGCGCCTCGACCCACGCCTGCGCGCCGCCGGAATGCAGCAGCCGCTCGCGAACGTCAAAACAGCGGCGGGTGTGGGCATTGAGGGTCAGCCAGGCGTTGACGCACACGAGCGCGGTGAGGGCGTCGGGCCTGTCTAGAGCCAGCTGCAGGCCGACCAGCGCGCCGAGCGCGTGCCCGACGACGCTGTAGCGCGCAATGCCCGTGTCAGCCAGCGCCTGGGCGAGCTCGTCTGCCATCTGCGCAAGGCTGTAACCCTCCGGCAGGGTGGCGGGGTTATTACCCGTTCCCCGCTGGTCATAGCACACCACCTGATACTCCGGCTCCAGCGCGGCCTGCTGGGGCAGCCAGTAGCTGCCGCTGCCGCCGAGACCGGAAATAAAGACCACCACGGGCGCACCCTCGTACGGCGGCGGCGAGACGGAAAGTTTCATGCCTGCCTCACTTCGCGACGTGCGCAACGGTGGCGATCTCAACCAGCGCGTCCGGTTTTACCAGCCCGCACTGAATGCAGAACCGCGCCGGTTTATCGCCGGGGAAGAACTCGGCGTAGATTTCGTTAATCGCGGCGTAGTTTTTCCAGTCGGTGATAAAGATGCTGTTGAAGGTCACGTCCTCCATGGTGCCACCCGCCGTTTCGATGACGGTTTTGATCGTCTCCAGCACGTGGCGGGTTTGCGCCTTTGGGTCGTTGATAAACACCACGTTGTTGTCTTTATCAAACGGCAGCGTGCCGGAGACATACACCACGCCGTCGGCGAGGGTGCCGGGAACAAACGGGGCAATGGGCGTGCTGGTACCCGGCGGAATAATCACGGATTTCGGCATCAGGCGTCTCCTCAGGCGATACGGGCGAGCGGCGGGGTCAGGGCGTTGCAGAAATCGGCAACGTTACTGACCCAGCCAAAAAAGGTTTCGATATTGAACAGGGCGGCTTTCTGGGCGAACTCCGGCCCGGCCTGATGGGTCGCGTCCTCCAGCACCACGCCGAAATACTCAAGGAAAAAGCCGTCGCGCAGGGTCGACTCCACGCAGACGTTGGTGGCGATACCGGTGAAGACCAGATGGCGAATGCCCCGGCTGCGCAGCAGGCTGTCGAGCGGGGTATTGAAAAAGCCGCTGTAGCGCGGTTTCGGCAGGACGATATCGCCCGCCTGCGGCACCAGCTCGTCCACCAGCTGATAATCCCAGCCGCCTTTGGCCAGCAGCTTGCCCTGCAGGTCTGGGTTCTTACGCATGGTTTTCAGGGCGTTGGACTTGTGGAAGTTGGGCGAGCCGGGGCCGCCTGCCTCGACGTATTGGTCATCCCAGCCGTTCTGGAACCAGATGATGAGCATGCCCGCCGCGCGCGCCGCGGCGACGGCGGTTTTGATGTTCTCGATCACAGGCCTTGTGGCGGAGACGTCGAACCCCGCCAGATCCAGATAGCCGCCCTTGCTGGCGTAGGCGTTTTGCATGTCCACCACGATCAGCGCGCTCTGCTGCGGCGCAAAGGTGATGGCTTCCGGGCGAGCGTTTAGGGTCGTCATTACGCCACCTCCTTCGTGACGGCAGGAATATGGGCGCGACACTGCATCAGCGGCTGGATGCGCTCGCCGAAGGTTTCCACGCCGGTGAGGAAATCATCGAAGGTCAGCAGGACGCCCTCCGCGCCGGGTACGGCCGCCACTTCGTCGAGCATTCTGGCGACGCTGGCATACGAGCCAACCAGCGTGCCCATGTTGATATTGACGGCGGAGGTCGGGTCGGCCATCTGGCGCACGTTGGTGTCCGCGCCGGAACGGGTGTCTTTCTGGCTCTGCTCGGTAAGCCAGCTCAGGGCTTCGTCGTCAGCGCCGTCCTTATACCGCTCCCATTTAGCGCGTGCGGCGTCGTCGGTTTCGTCGGCAATCACCATAAACAGCACGTAGGAGCCCACGTCGCGCCCGGTCTTGTCGGCGGCCTCTTTCATCCGCGCGGCGGTTGGGGCGAAGGCGGCTGGGGTGTTAACGCCTTTGCCGAAGCAGAAGTTGAAGTCGGCGTATTTGGCGGAGAATTCCATCCCCGCGTCGCTCTGCCCGGCGCAAATCACCTTCATCGGCACAGACGGCTGCGGGCTGACGCGGCAGTCGTTCATGGTGAAGAAGTCGCCTTTAAAGTCGCTTTTGCCGGTGCCCCACAGGTCGCGCAGCACCTGCACGTATTCGGTCAGGTAGTCGTAGCGGCGGGAGAAGTAATCGTCGCCCGGCCAGAGCCCCATCTGCTCGTACTCCGGTTTTTGCCAGCCGGTTACCAGGTTAACGCCGAAGCGCCCGCCGGAGATGGAGTCGATGGTGGAGGCCATGCGCGCCACGATTGCGGGCGGCAGGGTGAGGGTGGCCGCGGTGGCGTAGATCTGGATCCGCGAGGTGACCGCCGCCAGCCCGGCCATCAGGGTGAAGGACTCCAGGTTGTGGTCCCAGAATTCAGTTTTGCCGCCAAAGCCGCGTAGCTTGATCATCGAAAGCGCAAAGTCGAAATGGTAGTGCTCCGCTTTTTGTACGATGGCTTTATTCAGCTCAAAGGTGGGCATGTATTGCGGTGCAGTGGTCGAGATAAGCCAGCCGTTGTTGCCGATGGGTACAAATACGCCAATTTTCATCACGAACCTCTCTTCATTACGTCGCAGGTGTAACGGTGGTTTTGCAAAGGCAATGCCAGTTTTGAAAATGGCTGTGTTATTAATGTGTTAATCAGAGGTTGGGGAATTGATGCTGCTAAATGTGGACTAAATGGTCAAAAACATTGCACAGAAAACAGGCACTCATGCGCGATGGGAGTGCAGAATGTCGTGGCGAGACGGGGGTTTTGCTATGCTGAGGGCAACGCAGAATAAGGAGAGCGGGAATGACACAAGGCGCAGTGAAAACACCAGGTAAACGTTCGCAGGCGGTGAGCGCCAAGAAACAGGCGATCCTCAGCGCCGCGCTGGAGACCTTTTCACAGTTTGGCATTCACGGCACGCGCCTGGAACAGGTGGCGGAGCAGTCCGGGGTATCCAAAACTAATCTGCTCTACTATTACCCGTCGAAAGAGGCGCTCTATGTGGCGGTGATGCAGCAGATCCTCGATATCTGGCTGGCGCCGCTTAAGGCGTTCCGCGAAGAGCTGGCCCCGCTGGTGGCTATAGAGGAGTACATTCGCCTGAAGCTGGAGGTGTCGCGCGATTACCCGCAGGCGTCAAGGCTGTTCTGTCTTGAGATGCTGCAGGGCGCGCCGCTGCTGCAGGGGGTATTAACCGGAGATTTAAAGCAGCTGGTGGACGATAAGTCGGCGATTATCGCCGGATGGGTTGCCAGCGGAAAGCTGGCCCCGGTCGACCCGCAGCACCTGATCTTTATGATTTGGGCCGCTACCCAGCATTACGCTGACTTTGCGGCCCAGGTCGAGGCGGTAACCGGAAAAACGCTCCAGGACGAGGCGTTTTTCCACAGTACCCTGCAAAACGTGCAGCGGATGATTATTGAAGGGATCCGCGTGCGCTAGTTCCCCCTCACCCTAACCCTCTCCCCGGAGGGGCGAGGGGACTGTTCTGTGCTGTCTTTTCGCCCTCGCCCCTATGGGGAGAGGGGACAGCTTAGGTCGCCCTCTTCACACTGCATCAGCGAGGACAGAAACGCTTCGCGCTCCACGGTTTTCTCCGCCAGGCACTGATTCACAATCATGGGCTGAACGCTGCCGCCCTCCGTACCCGAACCGATAAACGCGCAGTCCGCGTCGCGCAGGGCAATCCACGCCTGCTGCGCCTTTTTCAGCAGATCGCGCTGGGGAGCCGCGGCACGCTTAATGGCGGCCTGATAGGTCTGGTTGAGCTTTTTATCTGCAGCCTGGTACTGCTGCGCGCTACAGGTGTTCATTTCAAGCTGGGTGGTCGCTTTGTCGCACTCGTTGGCCAGCGCGCTGGCGCTGAACAGCAGTGCCGCACCGGCGATAAGATATCGTTTCATATACTCCCCAATAAAATAAGGCTCCGTCTCCGGAGCCTTATTAGCACAGCGTTAGCCGATTGTCATCAGGCTGGCGTTACCGCCCGCCGCCGCGGTGTTGACGCTGAGCGAGCGCTCCACGTACAGGCGCTCCAGCAGCAGGTTGGTTTCACCGCGGGCGAAGCCCTGCACGGAAACAATCGCCCCGCTGCGGGCAGCCACCTGCTCGCAGAGTTCGCGCAGCTGGTCGGAATCACCGTGGTAGATCACCGCATCAAACGGCTGGGTCAGCAGGGCATCGGCCTTCGCAAAGCGAATGCGGGCCGAGACCGCTTTCGGCAGCTGCTTGGCGAGATCGCGATGCAGCGCATCTTCCGGCCACAGCACTTCGCAGCCGGTAGCCATCGCCGCGGCCAGCTGCACCAGCGCGTCCTGCTCGTTATCCGCCACGCACAGCACGCGCTCGCGCGGCATCAGCGTCCAGGTGTTGCGCTCGCCGGTTGGCCCCGGCAGCAGGCGCTGCGTGCCCGCTTGAGCCAGCTCGCCGTACTGCCGGGCAACCGTACGCAGCTCAGGACGTTTTTCCGCCCAGGCGATCAGCGCCTCCAGCGGCTGGGTCAGCACGGTTTTCACCTGCGTATCCACCGGATAGTGTGCGTCCTGGCGCGCCAGCGTTACGCCCAGCGCGTTTTCCGGACGGTTCGCCAGCAGGCGGTACAGGTAGAGCGGGCCGCCCGCTTTCGGACCGGTGCCGGAGAGGCCTTCGCCGCCGAACGGCTGCACGCCCACGACCGCGCCCACCATGTTGCGGTTGACGTACAGGTTGCCGACTTTGGCCGTGCCGGTGACCTGCGCAATGGTTTCGTCGATACGGGTATGCACGCCGAGCGTCAGTCCGTAGCCGGAGGCGTTGATCTGGTCGATAAGCTCGTTGAGGTTGTTACGGCTGTAGCGCACCACGTGCAGCACCGGGCCGAAGACCTCTTTTTTCAGCTCGTCGAAGCTTGCCAGCTCGATAAGCGTAGGCGGCACGAAGGTGCCGGTCTGCCACTCGCGGGCATCTTCGCTGTTCTCGCGCACCGCCTGGAACACCGGACGGCCTTTGGCGCGCATGGCCTGAATGTGGTTTTCAATGTTGGCTTTGGCCTCCGCGTCGATCACCGGCCCGATGTCGGTAGTGAGACGGCCCGGGTTGCCCATGCGGCATTCCGCCATCGCGCCGCGCAGCATCTTCAGCGTGTGGTCCGCCACGTCGTCCTGCAGGCACAGCACGCGCAGGGCGGAGCAGCGCTGACCGGCGCTGTCGAAGGCGGAGGCCAGCACGTCGACCACCACCTGCTCGGTGAGCGCGGAGGAGTCAACGATCATGGCGTTCATCCCGCCGGTTTCGGCGATGAGCGGCGTAGGGCGGCCCTGCGCATCCAGACGGGTAGCAATGTTACGCTGCAGCAGAGAAGCCACTTCGGTCGAACCGGTAAACATCACGCCGCGCACGCGGTTATCGGAGGTCAGCTTCGCGCCGACGGTTTCACCGCGGCCCGGCAGCAGCTGGACCACGCCCGCAGGTACGCCTGCTTCCAGTAGGATGTTGATGCCCTGGGCGGCAATCAGCGGGGTCTGCTCAGCTGGTTTTGCCAGCACGCTGTTGCCTGCGGCCAGCGCGGCGGCAATCTGGCCGGTGAAGATCGCCAGCGGGAAGTTCCACGGGCTGATACAGACCACCGGACCGAGCGGACGGTGAGTCTCGTTGTCGAAATCATCGCGCACCTGACCGGCGTAGTAGTGCAGGAAGTCGACGGCCTCGCGCACTTCGGCGATGGCGTTGCTGAAGGTTTTACCCGCCTCGCGCACCAGAATGCCGATGAGCGACTGCATCTGATCTTCCATCAGCACCGCGGCGCGTTCCAGAATGGCGGCACGCTCCTGCGGCGGGGTGGCGAACCAGATTGGCGCGTTGTTCACCGCGCTCTCCAGCGCCTGGTCCACTTCCGCTTCGGTTGCTTCACGCGCGTAGCCGACGATGTCCTTCGGCTCTGCCGGGTTGATCACCGGCTGCATGTCACCGTCCTCGACGGCCTGCTCAAGGATCGGTTTGGCCTGCCACTTCTGCAACGCGCTGTTGAGCAGGGCAGAGGAGAGGGACGCCAGACGGTGTTCGTTGGCGAGATCCAGACCCGCCGAGTTGACGCGGCTCTCGCCATACAGCTCGCGCGGCAGGGCAATCTTCGGATGAGGCAGGCCAATCTGGCCTTCGTGCGCGGCCATCTTCTCTACGGCCTGCACCGGATCGGCCACCAGCTCGTCCAGCGGCAGGGTGGTGTCGGCGATGCGGTTAACGAAGGAGGTGTTCGCACCGTTTTCCAGCAGGCGACGCACCAGGTACGCCAGCAGGGTTTCGTGGGTGCCCACCGGGGCATAGATGCGGCACGGACGGTTCAGCTTGCCGTCGGCCACTTTACCGGTTACCTGTTCGTACAGCGGTTCGCCCATGCCGTGCAGGCACTGGAACTCGTACTGGCCCGGATAGTAGTTCTGCCCGGCCAGGCTGTAGATCGCCGCCAGGGTATGGGCGTTGTGGGTCGCGAACTGCGGATAAATCAGGTTCGGCACGCCGAGCAGTTTTTTCGCGCAGGCGAGGTAAGAGACGTCGGTGTAGACCTTGCGGGTATAGACCGGATAGCCTTCCAGCCCTTCCATCTGGGCGCGTTTGATTTCGCTGTCCCAGTAGGCGCCCTTCACCAGGCGGATCATCAGGCGACGGCGGCTGCGGCTTGCCAGATCAATCAGGTAATCAATGACGAACGGGCAGCGCTTCTGGTAGGCCTGGATGACAAAACCGATTCCGTTCCAGCCCGCCAGCTCCGGCTCGAAGCACAGTTTTTCCAGCAGATCGAGGGAGATCTCCAGACGGTCGGCCTCTTCGGCGTCGATGTTGATGCCGATGTCATACTGGCGCGCCAGCAGGGTCAGGGACTTCAGGCGCGGATAGAGCTCTTCCATCACCCGGTCGTACTGCGCGCGGCTGTAGCGCGGGTGCAGGGCGGAGAGCTTAATAGAGATGCCAGGGCCTTCATAAATACCGCGACCGTTGGACGCTTTACCGATGGCGTGGATCGCCTGCTGGTAAGAGACCATGTAGGCCTGCGCGTCGGCGGCGGTGAGCGCCGCTTCGCCCAGCATGTCGTACGAGTAGCGGAAACCTTTATCTTCCAGCTTGCGGGCGTTCGCCAGCGCTTCGGCAATGGTTTCCCCGGTGACGAACTGCTCGCCCATCAGGCGCATCGCCATGTCCACGCCCTTACGGATCAGCGGCTCGCCGCTCTTACCGATGATGCGGTTCAGAGAGCGTGACAGGTTGGCTTCGTTATGGGTGGAGACCAGCTTGCCGGTAAACAGCAGGCCCCAGGTGGCGGCGTTGACGAACAGCGACGGGCTGCGGCCAATATGGGAGTGCCAGTTGCCGTTGCTGATCTTGTCGCGGATCAGCGCGTCGCGGGTGGCTTTATCCGGAATACGCAGCAGCGCTTCCGCCAGGCACATCAGCGCCACGCCTTCCTGCGAGGAGAGGGAGAACTCCTGCAGCAGCCCCTGTACCATCCCGGCGCGGCCGGTGGCGGTTTTCTGGTTGCGCAGCTTGTCGGCTAACTGATACGCCAGGCTGTGCGCCTGGGCGGCAATGGCTTCCGGCAGGCGGGCCTGCTCCAGCAGCATCGGCACGGCGTCGGTTTCGGCGCGGCGGTAAGCCCCGGTAATGGCGGCGCGGCTGACGGACTGCGGCAGGATCTGCTCGGCAAATTCGAGGAACGGCTGGTGGTTCTCTTCCACCGCCGTCGCGGCGTCGTCGCTTTCGTTTGCTGCGCCCGCCAGCAGGGCAGGCAGCTCCGGCAGGCCTTCTTCGCTCTCAAGCCTTTCCAGATAGTTAAAAATCGCCTGCTTGATTAACCAGTGCGGTGTGCGGTCAATGCGGGTTGCTGCGGTTTTAATCCGTTCGCGGGTCGCGTCATCCAGCTTAACCCCCATGGTGGTCATCCCCATGCCAAAACTCCTGTTGTTCTGTAATAGCGTTCTGTTGATAGCGTGAAATATCCACCATGTTGCAACTTTGTGCAACCGTGTTAAATGTGACCTGGTTTGCAAGCTGGAAAATGAATGGATTGTTAACGATTAGTTAGCTGAGAAAAAGAACTGCCTGCTGTTTCTGAACCCAGTTTTTATGCGGTGCTTAACACTTTTTAAAGGTGCAACCCGCAAAAGCGTGAGCGAGTGCAACCTATAGGAAACTCGTATCAAACCGGGGATGAATTTGATGTAAATGCAGTGTTAAATCGTTTGTCAGCGGGATGCGCATACGGCAGGATAGCGCGCCCAACGGAAACACATACACACATCACTACGTTCCGGTGATGACATAACAAGGCAGCCCGGACGGCTGTCGCTCGACATTTTGGAGAATTTGAATGGCAATTAGCACACCGATGCTGGTGACATTTCTCGTTTATATTTTTGGCATGATCCTGATAGGGTTTTTGGCATGGCGTTCGACAAAGAACTTTGACGACTACATTCTGGGCGGCCGCAGCTTAGGCCCGATGGTTACCGCGCTCTCTGCGGGCGCATCCGACATGAGCGGCTGGCTGCTGATGGGGCTGCCGGGCGCGATTTTCATCTCTGGTATTTCCGAAAGCTGGATCGCCATCGGCCTGACCGTCGGCGCGTGGATCAACTGGAAGCTGGTGGCAGGGCGTCTGCGCGTGCACACCGAAGCCAACAACAACGCCCTGACGCTCCCGGACTACTTCACCGGACGCTTTGAGGATAACAGCCGTATTCTGCGCATTATCTCCGCGGTGGTGATCCTGCTGTTCTTCACCATCTACTGCGCCTCCGGCATCGTGGCGGGTGCGCGCCTGTTCGAAAGCACCTTCGGCATGAGCTATGAAACCGCCCTGTGGGCCGGTGCCGCGGCAACCATCCTCTATACCTTCGTGGGCGGGTTCCTGGCGGTAAGCTGGACCGACACCGTGCAGGCAAGCCTGATGATCTTCGCCCTGATCCTGACCCCGGTGATTGTGATTTTCACCGTCGGCGGCTTTGGCGAATCGCTGGAAGTGATCAAGCAGAAGAGCATTGAAAACGTCGACATGCTGAAGGGGCTGAACTTCGTGGCCATCGTCTCCCTGATGGGCTGGGGCCTGGGCTACTTCGGTCAGCCGCATATCCTGGCGCGCTTTATGGCGGCGGATTCTCACCACACCATCGTTCACGCGCGTCGCATCAGCATGACGTGGATGATCCTGTGTCTGGCGGGCGCTTGTGCGGTGGGCTTCTTCGGTATCGCGTACTTTAACAATAACCCGGCCCAGGCGGGCGCGGTGAACCAGAACGCCGAGCGCGTGTTCATCGAGCTGGCGCAGGTGCTGTTTAACCCGTGGATTGCCGGTATTCTGCTCTCTGCGATCCTGGCGGCGGTGATGTCTACCCTGAGCTGCCAGCTGCTGGTTTGCTCCAGCGCAATCACCGAAGACCTCTACAAGGCCTTCCTGCGTAAAGACGCGAGCCAGAAAGAGCTGGTATGGGTAGGGCGCTTTATGGTGCTGGTGGTGGCGCTGGTGGCCATTGCGCTGGCGGCCAACCCGGAAAACCGCGTGCTGGGTCTCGTGAGCTACGCGTGGGCGGGCTTCGGTGCCGCGTTTGGTCCGGTGGTGCTGTTCTCCGTGCTGTGGTCACGCATGACCCGCAACGGCGCGCTGGCGGGGATGATCATCGGTGCGGTGACCGTCATCGTCTGGAAGCAGTTCGCGTGGCTGGGCCTGTACGAAATCATTCCGGGCTTCATCTTCGGCAGCATCGGTATTGTGGTGTTCAGCCTGCTGGGTAAAGCGCCGTCTGCCTCTATGCAGAAGCGCTTTGCGGAAGCGGACGCGCATTACCACACTGCGCCGCCGACTAAGCTTCAGGCAGAGTAAAAATATACCCACCCCCTCACCCTAACCCTCTCCCCATAGGGGAGAGGGGATAGACCGTTCACCAGTTCGAGATGAAAAATGATGATTAAAACAGGGTTAATGGTGGCAGCATTAGTGATGCTGGCAGGCTGCGCTGCTCCCACGCAGCGCGCGGCGGTGGAGACCTGCAAAGCGGATAACCAGATGCAGCAAACCACGCTCTATTTCGGCTTAAATCGCCCGGCAGGGGCGCAGATTACCGGTAGCGAGTGGCAGCAGTTTGTTGACCAGGACGTGACGCCGCGCTTTCGCGATGGCTTAACGGTATTTGATGCGCGCGGGCAGTGGCTGGGTAACGATGGAAAAGTGGCGCGTGAGCCCAGCAAGGCGCTGATGCTGATCCACGGTAAAGACGCGCAGAGTGAAACAAATATCGAAGCGTTACGCGGGATTTATAAATCACGCTTCGCGCAGGAGTCGGTGATGCGCGTCGACCAGCCGGTGTGCGTGCAGTTTTAATAAAAACGGCGGGAAATCCCGCCGTTGTTGTTTTCTAGCAAAGCAATTTACAGCACTAACCCCGCAAAGCTCGCCGACAGCAGGCTCACCAGCGTCGCACCGTACACCAGACGCAGACCAAACCGCGATACCACGTTGCCCTGCTGCTCGTTCAGCCCTTTAATCGCCCCGGCGACGATGCCGATGGAAGCGAAGTTGGCGAACGATACCAGGAAGACGGACAAAATACCCAGCCCGCGCGGTGACATTTCATGGGCAATTTTTTGCAGCTCAATCATCGCTACAAATTCATTCGCCACCAGCTTGGTTGCCATAATGCTGCCCGCGTTAAGCGCATCGCTCAGCGGAATCCCGATAAGCCACGCCAGCGGATAAAAAACGTAGCCCAGGATCTGCTGGAAGCTCATGCCGAATACGCTGGAGAAGAGGGCGTTAACGGCGCTAATGAGGGCGATAAAGCCAATCAGCATCGCCAGAATAATCATCGCCACCTTAAAACCTGCCAGAATATACTCGCCCAGCATTTCAAAGAAGCTCTGGGATTCGTGCAGCTTTTCCAGCTTGATATCCGGCTCGGCTTCCGGACGCACCGGGTTAATGACCGAGAGAATAATAAAGGTGCTGAACATGTTCAGGATTAGCGCCGCAACGACAAATTTGGCGTCGAGCATGGTCATATAGGCGCCGACAATCGACAGGGAGACCGTCGACATCGCGGTTGCGGCCATGGTGAACAGGCGACGCGAGGAGAGATCTCCCAGCACGCCTTTATAGGCAATGAAGTTTTCCGACTGGCCGAGGATCAGCGAACTCACCGCGTTGAACGATTCCAGCTTGCCCATGCCGTTCAGCTTTGACAGCAGCGTTCCGATGATTCGAATAAAAATCGGCAGGATCCGCCAGTGCTGGAGAATACCAATCAATGCGGAAATAAAAATAATCGGACACAGCACGCCGAGGAAAATAAACGCCAGCCCTTTTTCACCCATTCCGCCAAAGACGAAATTCGTTCCTTCCGAGGCAAATTTCAGCAGTGACTCAAAGAAGCCGGAAACGTATTTAATCAGGAATAGCCCGCTTTCGGCGTGCAGGAAAAAGAACGCCAGAGCAATTTCAATAACAATCAGCTGGAAAACATAACGAATGCGAATTTTTCGGCGGTCGAAACTCACCAGCCAGGCAAGCGCAAGAATAATCACCAGCGCCAGCAGGAAATGGACAATCTTAAACATGGGTTATTTTCGGTTGGTTTTTGAGGCGGATATTTAGCCACAGCGCTGGTTAACCGTAAATGGGCATTTTTATTATAACTTATAAACTTAACGGTAACGGCAGCAACTATTAACAGGCTTTGCGTTTACAACTCGTCATCAAATCACCACACATTTCGCTTGTGTTTCCCTCCGCCGTAATGATAATCACTATCACAAGAATTTACCTTTCTTTGCATCAGTTGACCGCGATAAACATTTAAGGTGTCGGCATGTTTGTTCCATTTCTCATTATGTTACGTGAAGGCCTTGAAGCGGCCCTGATTGTCAGCCTTATCGCCAGCTATCTGAAGCGCACCCAGCGTGGGCGCTGGATTAGCGTGATGTGGGTTGGCGTCTTCCTTGCCGCGGCGCTTTGCCTGGGCTTAGGTATCCTCATCAATGAAACCACCGGCGAATTCCCGCAGAAAGAACAAGAGCTGTTTGAGGGTATCGTTGCCGTGATTGCGGTATTCATCCTGACGTGGATGGTCTTCTGGATGCGCAAAGTTTCCCGCAACGTGAAGGTGCAGCTGGAGCAGGCGGTGGATAACGCCCTGCAGAAGGGGAATCACCACGGCTGGGCGCTGATTATGATGGTCTTTTTCGCCGTGGCGCGCGAGGGGCTGGAATCGGTCTTCTTCCTGCTGGCGGCATTCCAGCAGGACGTGGGCATCTGGCCGCCGCTGGGCGCTATGCTCGGTCTTGCAACGGCGGTGGTGCTGGGCTTTCTGCTCTACTGGGGCGGCATTCGCCTCAATCTGGGCGCCTTCTTTAAGTGGACCAGCCTGTTCATTCTGCTGGTGGCCGCGGGGCTGGCGGCAGGGGCGATCCGCGCCTTCCACGAGGCGGGCCTGTGGAACCACTTCCAGGACGTGGCGTTCGATCTCAGCAACGTCCTCTCCACCCATTCACTGACCGGCACCCTGCTCGAAGGCATCTTCGGCTACCAGGAAACGCCGAGCGTCAGCGAAGTGGCGATGTACTTTATCTATCTGGTGCCGGCGCTGGTGCTGTTCGCAATGCCGCCGCGTACCGGCTCGCAGGCGTCGCGCGTTGCGCCGTAATTGTCGTTTTAGTTACAACATACTTTTTAAGGGAAGAGTCATGGCAATTCAGTTTCGTCGTAGTGCATTGTGCGCAGGCATTGCCGCGCTGTTCGCTTCTGCATTCGCCGCGCAGGCTGCGGATATTCCGCAGGTGAAAGTCACCGTTAACGATAAGCAGTGCGAGCCGATGACCATCACGGTCAACAGCGGTAAAACCCAGTTTATCATCCAGAACCACAGCCAGAAGGCGCTGGAGTGGGAGATCCTCAAAGGCGTGATGGTGGTGGAAGAGCGCGAAAACATCGCGCCGGGCTTCAGCCAGAAGATGACCGCCAACCTGCAGCCGGGTGAATACGACATGACCTGCGGCCTGCTGACCAACCCTAAAGGCAAGCTGATCGTCAAAGGTGAAGCGACGGCGGACGCGGCCAAAGGCACGGCCCTGCTGAGCCTGGGCGACGCCATTACCGCCTATAAAGCCTACGTCACCAAAGAGACGGCGGACCTGGTCACGGGCACCAAAGCCTTCACCGACGCGGTGAAAGCGGGCGATATCGAAAAAGCGAAATCCCTGTACGCGCCAACCCGTCAGCACTACGAGCGCATCGAGCCGATTGCCGAGCTGTTCTCTGACCTCGACGGCAGCATTGATGCCCGCGAAGACGACTACGAGCAGAAGGCCGCCGATCCGAAATTCACCGGCTTCCACCGTCTGGAAAAAGCCCTGTTTGGCGATAACTCCACCAAAGGAATGGAGAAATACGCCGATCAGCTGAACGCCGACGTGCTGGAGCTGCAAAAGCGCATCAGCGAGCTGGCCTTCCCGCCGTCAAAAGTGGTGGGCGGCGCGGCGGGGCTAATTGAAGAAGTGGCCGCGAGCAAAATCAGCGGTGAAGAAGATCGCTACAGCCATACCGACCTGTGGGACTTCCAGGCCAACGTCGACGGCGCGCAGAAGATTGTCGATCTGCTGCGTCCTCAGCTGCAAAAAGAGAACGGCGAACTGCTGGCAAAAGTGGATGCCAACTTCAAAAAGGTCGACACCATCCTGGCGAAGTACCGTACCAAAGACGGGTTCGAAACCTACGACAAGCTGACCGACGCCGACCGTAACGCGCTGAAAGGCCCGATTACGACGCTGGCGGAAGATCTCTCCCTGCTGCGCGGCGTACTGGGTCTGGACTAAGCACGATGAACAAGCACGACGAATTCGACGTGGCGGAACCTTCCCGACGTCGTTTGTTGAAAGGGGTAGGGGCGCTGGGCGGCGCGCTTGCCCTGGCGGGCGGCTGCCCGGTGGCGCACGCGGCAAAACCGCAAAGCGCGCCCGGCACGCTGTCGCCGGATGCCCGCATGGAGACCCAGCCGTTTTACGGCGCGCACCAGGCGGGTATTCTGACGCCGCAGCAGGCTTCCATGATGCTGGTGGCCTTTGATTCGCTGGCCAGCGATAAGGCGGATCTGGAGCGTCTGTTCCGCCTGCTGACGGCGCGCATCGCGTTTCTGACCGCGGGCGGGCCGGCGCCGGAGACGCCGAACCCGCGCCTGCCGCCGATGGATTCCGGTATCCTCGGGGCGTTTATCGCGCCGGATAACCTGACCATTACCGTGTCGGTAGGGGAGTCGCTGTTCAATGACCGCTACGGCCTGGCAAAACAGAAGCCGAAAGCGCTGCAGAAGATGACGCGCTTCCCGAATGACTCTCTCGACGCGGCGCTGTGCCACGGCGATCTGCTCCTGCAGATTTGTGCCAATACTCAGGACACGGTGATCCACGCCCTGCGCGATATCATTAAGCACACGCCGGATCTGCTGAGCGTGCGCTGGAAGCGGGAAGGGTTTATCTCTGACCACGCCGCCCGCAGCAAAGGCAAAGAGACGCCGGTTAACCTGCTGGGCTTTAAGGACGGCACGGCCAACCCGGACAGCAGCGATGCGGCGCTGATGAAAGACGTGGTGTGGGTGACGGCAGATCAGGGCGAACCGGCGTGGGCGGTGGGCGGCAGCTACCAGGCGGTGCGCATTATCCAGTTCCACGTGGAGTTCTGGGACCGCACGCCGCTGAAAGAGCAGCAGACGATTTTTGGCCGCGACAAGCAGAGCGGGGCGCCGCTGGGCATGAAGCACGAGCATGATGTGCCGGACTACGCGAGCGATCCGGATGGCGACGTCATTGCGCTCGACAGCCATATTCGCCTTGCCAACCCGCGCACCAAAGAGACGCAGTCCAGCCTGATGATGCGCCGTGGCTACAGCTATTCGCTGGGCGTGACCAACTCCGGCCAGCTTGATATGGGGCTGCTGTTCGTCTGCTATCAGCACGATCTGGAGAAAGGCTTCCTGACCGTGCAGAAGCGGTTAAACGGCGAAGCGCTGGAAGAGTACATTAAGCCCATCGGCGGCGGCTATTTCTTTGCTCTGCCCGGCGCGCGCGATGCTGGCGCGTATCTCGCACAGGGTCTGATTGAAGCCTGATAATCGTCCCTGCGATTGTTCGCGGGGACATTATTTTTTCATATGACTATCTTATTGTTATATTTCTGTAATATTCATATATAAGACTGATTCCGCTGCAGGAACAGTCTTAAAAGTTGCATTCAGGTAAAATAAATGTTGCATTTATGATAACTCCTGATGTACTTAAGATAAGACAGCGGTAGTTCCCGGCAGTGATGCTGAATCACTATGGAGATCGCGAATGGTTGCGTCCTGTACTGGACAAGGTAAACATAACAACCGCAGCACCCGGCGCGGAGGCTCAGACTCCGGCAGCGATTTCCTCACCACTAAATTCTCCCCCACACCTCAAGAATCTGATTCGACCGACGTGCAGACCGGTGCGCGTAGCCGTTCTGTATCGTCATCTGATAAAGCAAGCAATGGCTTACAAGGAAGCCAACCCTCTGATGTTCGTGCGCATAATCGTGCCGAAGCTGGCGCGTGTGATGAATACCAACAACTCAAGGTGCTATCCATGGGAAGACAAAAAGCAGTGATCAAAGCTCGTCGCGAAGCAAAACGTGTGCTGAGACGGGACTCACGTAGCCATAAACAGCGTGAAGAAGAATCGGTCACCTCGCTTGTGCAGATGAGTGGCGTAGAAGCAATTGGCATGGCCAGAGACAGCCGTGATAATTCTCCAATTGTGGCGCGCAATGAGGCTCAGGCGCACTACCTGAATGCTATCGAGAGTAAACAGCTCATCTTTGCAACCGGTGAAGCCGGATGCGGGAAAACCTGGATCAGTGCGGCCAAAGCGGCGGAAGCGCTGATCCATAAGGACGTGGAGCGCATTATTGTTACTCGTCCGGTACTGCAGGCGGATGAAGATCTCGGCTTCCTGCCCGGGGATATTTCGGAGAAGTTTGCTCCGTACTTCAGGCCCGTCTATGACGTGCTGGTGAAGCGACTGGGTGCATCCTTTATGCAGTACTGCCTGCGACCAGAGATTGGCAAGGTGGAAATCGCGCCGTTCGCCTATATGCGCGGACGTACATTTGAAAATGCGGTCGTCATTCTTGACGAGGCTCAGAACGTGACCGCTGCGCAAATGAAGATGTTTTTAACGCGCCTCGGGGAGAACGTGACGGTTATCGTTAACGGCGATATTACCCAGTGTGACCTGCCGTCGGGCGTGAAGTCCGGCCTCAGCGATGCCATGTCACGTTTTGAGGAAGATGAGATGATTGGGGTGGTACGTTTCACCAAAGAGGACTGCGTGCGTTCAGCGCTGTGTCAACGGACGCTGGAAGTGTATTCCGATTAAGATCATTCTTTTTAAGCCATTTCTTCCCGGCGTCATGCCGGGAAGCATCATTTATTATTTGCATACCTCACCTGTTATTCATAATTAATCATTTCGATTATTTATTTATATTCGGCTGGTTTTTATTTGAGCGGTAGAAGTGTGACATGTGTTTATAATACCCACAAAATATCTATGAATATAATGATCGCGCTAATTGTTAGTTAAAAATTAAACGTGAATGTTGTCACAGATCATTACTACGAAGTAAAAATTAAGTTGGTGTCTGCAGGGGAGTTATCTATGTTTCGTACTTGTTCGAACAAAATTCTAAGAAGAAACACAACAGGGGATCCGTTCCCCCGAAACATCACGCTGAGGGTCATACATGAACGAACTGGTTGGTGCTATTAATGGTGTAATCTGGAGCCCTGCGTTAATATTTTTATGTCTGGGTGTTGGCCTCTATTTCTCACTGCGTAGTCGCTTTCTGCAATTACGTCATATCAAACATATGATTACCCTGATGTTCCAGGGGCGTCCTACCGATGCAGGCGTATCGTCGTTTCAGGCGCTGACGATGACGCTGGCAGGCCGCGTGGGGACAGGGAATATCGCCGGTGTGGCCACGGCAATTACCTTTGGCGGGCCGGGGGCGCTTTTCTGGATGTGGATAGTGGCGTTTTTGGGCGCCAGCTCAGCGTTTGTTGAATCCACTCTCGGTCAGGTTTATAAAGAAAAAATAAACGGTGAATATCGCGGTGGTCCTGCCTTTTATATTGAAAAAGGTTTAGGCGTGAAGTGGTATGCCTGGTTATTTGCCATTGTGACTATTTTCTCCTGCGGGTTATTACTTCCGGGCGTACAGGCAAACTCGATTGGTGCAAGCCTGGATATTGCCTTTGGTCTGAGCCCGAACGTCACGGCGGCATTACTTGCCGTGCTGTTAAGTTTTATTATTTTCGGCGGCGTGAAAAGGATCGCCAGCTTTAGCAGTATGGTCGTTCCTTTTATGGCGCTGGGCTATATTATTGTCGCCTGCGTGATTATCGCCATTAATATTGACCAGCTTCCTTCTGTTATTCTGCTGATCTGGAAAAGCGCCTTCGGCCTGGAAGCGGGCTTTGGCGCCATCCTCGGCCAGGCGATTATGTGGGGCGTTAAGCGCGGCGTCTATTCTAACGAAGCGGCGCAGGGGACCGGGCCGCATGCGTCATCCGCGGCGGCGGTAAGCCATCCGGTGAAGCAGGGGCTGGTGCAGGCATTCTCGGTCTATATCGACACGCTGTTTGTCTGCTCCGCGACCGGGTTTATGCTGCTGATCACCGGGCTGTATAACGTGCAGGGCGTCGACGGCGCGGCGCTTTATACCGGTATTGCAGGCGTGGCCGCGGGGCCTGGCTACGTGCAGACGGCGATGGAAAGTATGATGCCGGGCTTTGGTAATTACTTTGTTGCCATTGCGCTGTTCTTCTTTGCCTTCACCACGATTATTGCCTACTACTATATCGCCGAAACCAATATCGCCTTCATTAACCGTAAAATTCACCGCCCGTGGCTGACGTTCCTGCTCAAATTATGTCTGATGGCTTCGACGGTGTATGGCACGGTTCGTACCGCGGATCTGGCCTGGGGGCTGGGGGATATTGGGGTAGGGCTGATGGCATGGCTCAACATTATTGCCATTGTTCTGCTGCATAAAAAAGCGTTTGCCAGCCTGAAGGATTATGAAACTCAAAATGCGCAGGGGCTGGATCCGCAGTTTGACCCGGTTCGACTGGGGATTAAAAATGCGGATTACTGGCTGGAGGAGCGCAAGGAAGAGAATATTGCTAATCTTGGGCAGGTTTCATCTCCTGAAGGAAAGCAGCCGGCAGGGAAGTTGAATAGCTGAGGAATAGAATAAGAAGGCCCGTGCTTTGACACGGGCTTTTTTTTATAAGTGAGGTGCTGAGTCTGCACCGGGGGGGATTGACTCGCTTCGCTCGCCCTACGGGCAGCCTGTTCGCTTCGCTCTCAGTCTGTCCAACTGGCTGCGCCAGTTGTCGAACCCCGGTCGGTGGTTCTCATCCCCCCCTTACGGAGAATATAAAATAAAAAAGCCCGTACTTTCGTACGAGCTCTTATCTTGAATATGGCGGTGAGGGGGGGATTCGAACCCCCGATACGTTGCCGTATACACACTTTCCAGGCGTGCTCCTTCAGCCACTCGGACACCTCACCATATTGTTTTGCTGCCTGACCGCTTGGGGGGCAACGGGGCGCTACTATAGGGAGTTGCGCGAAAGCGGTCAAGCAGATTTTCTGCATTCCTGCTTGTTCGGTTAAGCCTTAATCAGCTTATGCCGCACGGCGCAGGATTAACGCTGCGAATCGAGCGCTTCGCTGTTTTTCACCACCTCCTGCGCTTTGCCGTAGCTTTCGATCAGCAGCTGGTAGGCCGGGAAGATGTGGGTGTAGACCTCAGCCCATTCAGCCGCGTCTTCACGGTTCCAGGTTCGCTGGATCTCAGAGGCCACAGCGGCGGTATCCATCGGCACCACGCCTGCCTGAACCACGCGTGCCAGGGTGATCTCCTGCGCCATTTTGCTGTAGGTGCCAGAGGCATCAATTACCGCAAACACTTTATACCCGTCCGCCACCGCGCTGATGGACGGGAAGGCCATGCAGACGCTGGTGATCGTGCCGGCAATAATTAACGTCCTGCGACCGGTGGCTTTTACCGCCGCCACGAATTCCGGGTTATCCCAGGCGTTGATCTCACCTTTGCGGGCCACATACTGCGCATGCGGCGCGTTGGCGTGGATCTCCGGGATAAGCGGGCCGTTCGGTCCCTGCGGAACGGAGGCCGTGGTGATCACCGGGATCTTTGCCAGCGTGGCGATCTTTGCCAGCGCCGCCGCGCGGGCGCGCAGCTCCGGCATGGGCATGTCGCCGACGGTCTGGAACAGCCCGCTCTGGTGGTCGATAAGCAGCATGACGGCATCATTTACGTCAATGACGGGACGTGCACCGTTGAAGTTTGCAGGGGTAGACATATTACGCTCCTTTATTTCGTTCAGATCTGGCCGAAGCGGCCGGAGTTGAAATCACGAATGGCTTCCGCGATCTCGGTTTTACTGTTCATCACAAACGGGCCGTAGCCCACAATCGGTTCATTCAGCGGCTCGCCGGCCATCAGCAGCACTTTCGCGTCGCTGTTCGCTTCCAGATGCAGCCTGTCGCCGCTCTGGCTCAGCACGACCAGCTGCGCTTCACCCGCTGGCGTGGTGCCGTTCACCGTTACGCTGCCCTCAAGTACCACCAGCGCCGTGCTCCAGCCTTCGGGCTGGTCGAGCGTCAGATGGTTGCCCTGGTGCAGCGCCAGATCCCAGACGTTCAGCGGTGAGAAGGTATGGGCCGGGCCCGTCACGTCCTCAAAGCGACCGGCGATGACCCGCAGCGTGCCGCTGTTATCCGGCAGCGCGACCACCGGGATATCCGCTTTGGTGATGCTCTGGTAGCCGGGCGTCGCCATTTTGTCTTTGGCAGGCAGGTTGACCCACAGCTGCATCATTTTCAGTTCGCCGCCTTTCTGCGCGAAGGTGCTGGAGTGGAACTCCTCGTGCAGGATGCCTGCGCCCGCCGTCATCCACTGCACGTCGCCGGGGCCGATGACGCCGCCTTTGCCCGTGGAGTCGCGGTGCTCCACTTCGCCGGAGTAAACGATGGTCACCGTTTCAAACCCGCGATGAGGATGCTCGCCCACGCCGCGTTTCGCGCCGTCCGCCGGGAAGGTGTACGGTCCTGCGTAGTCCAGCAGCAGGAACGGGCTCAGCGGCTCGCCGTGCGTCTGGTAAGAAAACATTGAACGAACCGGGAAACCGTCACCGACCCAGTGCGGACGAGGTGCGGTATAAACGCCTGTTACGCTTTTCATGATGAACTCCTGATGTTCTGTTGATGTAATTAGCTTATATTCAGGGTTAATATCCCGGTAGATAGTGAAAATGACATTCACTGTTCTGAAAATAGAACGATGAGGGCGTATGCAGGATCTCAATGATTTCGCGTGGTTTGTGAAGGTGGTGGACCATGGTGGGTTTGCGGCGGCAGGCCGGGCGCTCGATCAGCCCAAGTCGAAACTGAGCCGCCGGATTGCCCAGCTGGAAGAACGCCTTGGCGTGCAGCTGATCCAGCGTACCACCCGGCAGTTTACGGTGACGGAAGTGGGGCAGACGTTCTATCAGCACTGTAAAGCCATGCTGGTAGAGGCTGAAGCTGCGCAAGAGGCGGTGGCGGCGTTGCAGGCCGAGCCACGCGGCGTGGTCAGGATCACCTGTCCGGTCACCTTGCTGCACGTTCACGTGGGGCCCATGCTGGCGCGGTTAATGGCGCGCTATCCGGGGATCAATCTTCAGCTTGAGGCTACCAACCGGCGGGTCGATCTGGTGGGCGAGGGCATTGACGTGGCAATCCGCGTTCGTCCACGTCCGTTTGACGACAGCGACCTGGTGTTAAGAGTGCTGGCAGACAGGGGGCACTGCCTGGTGGCGAGCCCTGCGCTGATCGAGCGGATGGGCAACCCTGCCGTGCCCTCTGAACTGAGCGAGTGGCCGGGTTTGAGCATGGGGGCGGGAAAGCAGCTGCATAAATGGGAACTGAGCGGGCCGGAAGGGGCGAAAGCGGAGATTCACTTTACGCCGCGCTTGATTACCACCGATATGCTGGCGCTGCGTGAAGCGGCGATGGCGGGTGTGGGGGTAGTACAGCTGCCGATTTTAATGGTCAAGGATCAGCTGGCATCAGGGGAACTGGTACGGGTGCTGGGCGCGTGGGAGCCAAGACGGGAAGTGATTCACGCTGTTTATCCCTCCAGGCGAGGTTTGCTGCCGTCCGTCAGAACGCTGGTGGATTTTCTTACTGAAGAGTATGCGCGGATGGTGGAGGAGTAAAGATCCCCTTGCCCTGCGGGCTGAGGAGTCCCCGGAAACTAATGCGAGCAAGTGAACAATTCCCTCGCCCCTTTGGGGAGAGGGTTAGGGGGAGGGGCTCAGGCCGCATTGAGCTAAATATAGCACCGGGGGGGATTGACTCGCTTCGCTCGCCCTTCGGGCAGATTCCTCGCAGGCTCGTCATCTGTCCAACTGGCTGCGCCAGTTGTCGAACCCCGGTCGGGGGTTCTCATCCCCCCACAGGCGTGCAACATGCGAAAAAAAAGCCCGCATTTTCATGCGAGCTCTTCTTTAAATATGGCGGTGAGGGGGGGATTCGAACCCCCGATACGTTGCCGTATACACACTTTCCAGGCGTGCTCCTTCAGCCACTCGGACACCTCACCATATTGTCATCCCGTTGTTGCCGGGACGGGCGCTAATGTAAGGAAAAGCCGAACTGCCGTCAACCCACTTTTTCAGTAATTTAGCGCGTTTAGACAAACTTCAGGCAACATGATTCTTAAATGTGCTGAAAGCGTCTTTTTTATCAACAACACAGTCGCGCAAGAAATTTGCTATGCTGACCGTCCAGTTAAAAAGCAAAATAAATCAGCGCAATAAAAGGCAGGATTGACTATGGATATACTCTTCTATCACCCCACTTTTGATACGGCTTACTGGATTAAAGCACTCTCGGCGGCACTGCCGGGCGCTCGCGTTCGTGAGTGGAAGCGGGGCGATAACGAACATGCCGACTACGCGCTGGTCTGGCATCCGCCGGTAGAAATGCTTCAGGGCCGTAAGCTGAAGGCCGTGTTCGCGCTCGGGGCCGGCGTGGATTCCATTCTGAGCAAGCTGAAAGCACACCCTGAAATGCTGCCGGAAGATATTCCCCTGTTCCGCCTGGAAGATACCGGTATGGGCCAGCAAATGCAGGAATATGCCGTCAGCCAGGTTCTGCACTGGTTCCGCCGCTTTGATGATTATCAGGCGCTTAAGCAGCAATCACGCTGGGAGCCGCTGCCGGAATATCAGCGCGAAGCGTTTACCGTTGGTATCCTCGGCGCCGGCGTGCTGGGTTCGAAAGTGGCTGAAGCGCTCGCGCCGTGGGGCTTCCCGCTGCGCTGTTGGAGCCGCAGCCGTAAAAACTATCCGGGCGTTGAGAGCTTTGCCGGAACGGATGAACTTCCGGCCTTTCTGAACGGCACGCGCGTGCTGATTAACCTGCTGCCCAATACGGCGGAAACGGTGGGAATCATCAATGAAGGTCTGCTCAACCAGCTGGACGATCGGAGCTACCTGATGAACCTGGCGCGAGGCGTGCATCTGGTCGAGGCGGATCTGCTGAAGGCGCTGGACAGCGGGAAGCTTAAAGGCGCCATACTGGATGTCTACAGCCGCGAGCCGCTGCCGGAGGAAAGCCCGCTGTGGCGACACCCGCGCGTGGCAATGACTCCGCACGTTGCCGCCGTGACGCGACCTGCCGAGGCGGTGGCCTATATCTCGCACACGATCGGTGAAATAGAGAAGGGTAACCCGGTCACCGGACAGGTCGACCGACAGCGCGGTTACTGAGAGAAACCCGGCGTTCGCCGGGTTTTTGCTAATATTCGCCGCTGATAACTGCTATCCTTTGGAAAAAACGCAGAGGAGAGAAAGATGTATCCCGTTGACCTGCATATGCACACCGTCGCCAGCACCCACGCGTATAGCAACCTCCATGATTATATCGCCCAGGCGAAGCTTAAGGGCATCAAGCTGTTCGCAATAACCGATCACGGCCCGGATATGGCGGATGCGCCGCACTACTGGCATTTTGTGAATATGCGTATCTGGCCACGTCTGGTGGACGGCATTGGGATACTGCGCGGCATTGAGGCGAACATCAAAAACACCGACGGTGAAATTGACTGTACCGGCCCGATGCTGACTTCGTTAGATCTGATCCTTGCCGGTTTCCATGAGCCGGTATTCCCGCCGCAGGATAAAGAGACCAATACCGCGGCGATGATTGCCACAATTGCCAGCGGCAACGTGCACATCATCAGCCATCCGGGCAACCCGAAGTACCCGATTGATATTCAGGCCGTGGCGCAGGCCGCGGCGAAACACCGCGTGGCGCTGGAGATTAATAACTCCTCGTTCGTGCACTCGCGTAAGGGCAGTGAAGCCAACTGTCGCGAAGTGGCTGCCGCCGTGCGAGATGCGGGTGGCATGGTGGCGCTGGGCTCTGATTCGCACACGGCCTTCACGCTGGGGGATTTTAGCGAGTGCCTGAAAATATTGCAGGATGTGGATTTCCCGGAAGAACGCATCCTGAACGTCACACCGCGTCGTATGCTCGATTTCCTCGAATCGCGCGGCATGGCGCCGATTGATGAATTTGCCGATCTTTAATTGAATAACGGAATAAAACAATGAATGAATTTTCCATCCTTTGCCGCGTGCTGGGCTCCCTGTATTACCGCCAGCCGCAGGATCCGCTGCTGGTTCCGCTGTTTACGCTGATTCGCGAAGGTAAGCTGGCGCAGAACTGGCCGCTGGAACAGGATGAGTTACTGGAACGCCTGCAGAAAAGCTGCGACATGCAGCAAATCTCAACGGACTACAATGCTCTGTTCGTGGGCGAAGAGTGCCGCGTGTCGCCGTATCGTTCCGCCTGGCAGGAAGGAGCGACCGAAGCGGAAGTGCGGGCATTTCTCTCCGAACGCGGGATGCCGCTGAGCGATACGCCAGCCGATCATATCGGTACGCTGCTGCTGGCCGCCTCCTGGATCGAAGACAACGCTGGTGACGACGAAAATGAAGCCATCGGGATCCTCTTCGAAACGTATTTGCTGCCGTGGGTGGGAACCTTCCTGGGTAAAGTGGAAGCCCATGCCACCTCTCCATTCTGGCGAACGCTGGCCCCGCTGACGCGTGACGCCATCGCAGCAATGTGGGACGAGCTGGAAGAAGAGAGTGAAGAGTGATTTAAATCACAAAAAATCTGCAACGATACATTTCAACTTGCACGTAATGTGCTTCTGATCTCATTTCTATGGCGCGCTTCTGCTAAGATGCGCGCCATGAACATATTACTTTGTATTGCGATCACGACGGGCATCCTCTCCGGTATTTGGGGATGGGTAGCGGTGTCTCTCGGTCTGTTAAGCTGGGCTGGCTTTCTGGGCTGCACGGCCTATTTCGCCTGTCCTCAGGGCGGGCTTAAGGGGCTGTTTATCTCAGGCTGCACGCTGATGAGCGGCGTTATCTGGGCGCTGGTCATCATGAAAGGCAGCGCGCTGGCGCCGCATCTGGAGATGCTGGGGTACGTCATGACGGGTGTCGTCGCCTTCCTGATGTGCATCCAGGCGAAGCATCTGCTGCTGTCGTTTGTGCCGGGCACCTTTATGGGGGCCTGTGCGACCTTTGCCGGTCAGGGGGACTGGAAGCTGGTGGTTCCTTCCCTGGCGCTGGGACTGCTGTTTGGCTTCGCCATGAAGAACAGCGGTCTTTGGCTGGCGGCGCGACGGGAAAAAACGCAAAACATCACCGCGGTGAGTGAATAAAAAAAGGCGAGATAATCATCTCGCCTTTTTTATGCGCTGCCCGTCAGGATTCCGGAGGCACCGACATATCACGGTATTTCACCAGGATCGGGTTCTGCACGTCCGCTCTGTTTTGCAGATCCCACAGCCCGCGATCGATACCATCGTTGATTAAGAAGATCACGCCGGTTTCAATGGCTGACATCAGACACATCATGACCGGTTCGTTCGAGGTGTAGCCAATTTCTCCCTCCAGCAGGCGCTGGTAGTCGATGAAGCGGAATACCCCAGCCTGAACTTCATAAGACAATATCGTTTTGCTGGTGTTGACCGAAGAGAGCACTTCACCGGTACTGACGTTCACGACGCGCAGGTTAACCGCAATTTGGTCGAGCTGGTACTGCGTATCTGCGCCGATACCGAAGTAGCGCGCGCCCACGCCGCCCGATTTCACGTTGCTCTCGTAACCGATAATCGACCCTTCAATCATCACGTTTGCGGCGGCCAGAGACTGCAGGGGCATCCGGTTATTGTCCGCGACGGTGCCATTCTCCTGCGCGGCACGAATGATTTTTCGTTCATTTAACAGGTTTTGCAATCCCTGGCGTTCCAGCGGAATAAACCAGCGCGAATCTTTAAGTGCGGTCACCAGCATGGCGGTGGCGCTTTGCGGCACCGCGGTGGAGAAGTTACTTGCCGGGTAAGGCTTAAATTGCCCGGTTTCATCCTGAATGTTGTATACCGAGACAAATATCTTGCCCGTAGGCGAAGGCAAATGGGTTAAATCACGATAACTCTGGGCCCGAGGCATTAATGTAGGTTTTGCAGCTTCTTTAGGCGGAGCAGTTAAACAACCGCTCAATAAGCACACTGCAACAAATATCAGGAAGCGCTGCATGGTCGTTGTCCTTATTTAGCTGTTGTTTAAAAGTCAGTTGAATTATTTTGCAGGCCGGAAACTTCTATGGTGGACGTTTTTCCTGTTTTACGATCGGTCACATTCAACTGAAGCTGTCCGTCCCTGTTGGCGATGTCGACAATAAAGTCGTTGGTCATCATTCGGCCGGGCTTGCCGGTATTAATGTTGGTCAGCAATCCCCCTAAAATTTGCGACTGGATAGCCTGGGTGAAGTTATCCAGTGCGGAAGGGGTATCAACGGTAAAATCCTGATAGCTCGGATCTTTATAGGAGTTTTGTGCCTGGGCTTGATTCAGCAGAAAGGCACCGTTGTTGGGGTTACCGCCAAAGTTAGGGTTACGGAACTGGAAGGTCATATTTCCGGCCCAGCTCAGGGGAGCAATAAGCATGATCGAAACAACTGCATATGCAATACGCATGACAGCCTCCGCATATCGGTTCGCTAGAACTCATCTTTTGCTAAATCGCTGGTGCTTAATAGGGCTTTATCTATTTGCAGGCGATTAATAGCGTCTTCAGTTTGAGCCAGTGCTAAGGCTACGTTTTTATCGAAGTCTGTTTTCGAGGGGAATAAAAACGTTTGATAAATAACGTCCTGATTGGCCGTTATGGTTATCCAGCTTCCCCAACGTGCACTGGGCCGCTCGTTGATTGTTAAATTACCCGTGTAGGGACTGTCCCATTTATCGCTGAAGGCCCGGTAAAAACTGTGCCCGATCGATGAGACAGTGTGGTCAGTTAACAATCCGGGAACTTCGACCTCAACGGCCTGCAGGTTCCCTGCAGCGAGCAGAAAACTCGCTGCGGCGATCCAACTCAACGTGCGCTTCATGTGATTAACGCCTGAGGTTATCGTTTGCCCATGAAACCGCCTGAGTTCGGTTTTTAACAGCTATCTTCTTGAAAAGATTATAAAGGTGCGTCTTTACCGTATTTTCGCTGATAAATAACGAACGGGCGATTTCAATATTTGAAGCACCAATGCGTAATTTGTTCAGGATCTCTTTCTCACGGTGGGTGAGCAGCGCTGATTCCGAACTGTTATAGCGGTAATTTCCGGAGTGCGTGATGAGGTAGCTGGCAAGCTTTTGCGAGAAATAGCATTCGCCGCGCAATATGCCTTGCAGACCATCTACCACCCGAACTTCTTCTTCAGTGACGTAGAACACGCCATTGATATGCGGCCAGCTTTCAATATCTCTGAAAGGATATTCATCAGGCGTATTCAATAATAACACGCGGATATTATTGTTTTTCCTGCTTAAGTTATCTTGCCAGTAATGGATAAGCTTTTTATCGGCTTCCATCATATCAAACAGAATGATGCTGCCAGGCGCAATATCATCAAAAGAACGTTGAATATTATGCAATTTCCCGTTCAGTGATAAAGATTGCTTTAAATGTTGTAATAAAGCTGTCGCTTGCAGAGAAGGTTTTGTGATCAACAGTAATGTATGACCATGTAAACTATGGACTTCATTATACATGATGAAACCCCACTTATTTTTGGCACCTGACAGCAGCCCTCTTTGTAAAGAAGAGGGCACCAGAAGTACTGACAGATGTTGCACTGCTGTATGTAGAATCAGAACATAACCTCCGCAGGGAGGTAAATATAAAACCAATTTCGTACATCTAATTTCAATCTAGCTTTTACGAATTTTAAAGCAAGTGTTAAT
>NZ_JAWNEU010000019.1:0-74364 GCF_034107645.1 Enterobacter sp. 118C5
GCTGTGGCGGGTGCTGGCAAATAGTGTGTTGCCCCTATAGAAAGCAACGCCTTTATTACCTTACAAAATAAGTGACTTAGCTATTAGTATTTATTCCCTGACGTGGCAAGCTAACGCCACAGCAATCGTTAAGGGAACAACGTGAAAAATTACAAAGTCATTACGCCACTTTTTCCAACCTATGCGCAGGTTCAGGCAATGATGAAAGCCGTCTCCGGCTATTCAGTGAATTCGGTACGTAACATGATCAGTGCGATTCAGGAACAAACCGGCACACCGCAAAACCCGGTCGACTGGTCCGAACCTGATATGTGGATCAACGAACGCCTGAAAGGCGAAGACGCTGAGATAGCGCTGCGGATCTGGGATCAGGATAACCACATCCTCAATCCGCGCCATAGTTACGGTAGCTATTTGTTTCTAAACTCTCATGTCTTTGAACTGATGGAAACGACGCCGAAAGATACCTGGTTCCCTACCCAGCGCGGTCAGCAATTTCTGAATAATGATGACGCCACGTTACGCACGCTGGACGATAAAGAAGGGTTACTGCAGCTTCTTGAGCTGCTGGCTGGACGTGAAATGTCCCGTCGTGCTGACTTACTCCCGGAATGGCAGGCTTTTTTACACCAGCATTCAAAGTTCGCTTCTACCAGTTCTATCAAAAGCACGCTCTACTCGCGCCTCTACAACCTGATCGATCGCGATATGATCGCCCGGGAAGGGATGAGTTACTACATCACCGATAAAGGTCGCGCATGGTTAGCGAATGCCCTACCGGCTCGCAAAGCCGATCCTCGAAAAGAACTTCTGGACGCGGTGAAGCGCTATAACCACCAGCAAAAAGAGCAGCTTCGCGAACAAATCAGCACCATGAATCCCTACAAGTTCGAGCATTTGATTGGTCAGCTTCTGGAGGCGATGGGTTATGAACAGGTGGAAGTAACCAAAGCGTCGGGCGATAAGGGCGTCGATGTCGTCGGCAGAGTACAGGTGGGCATTACCACCATCACGGAAGTGGTGCAGGTTAAGCGTATGCAGAGCAATATTACCCGCCCTGTTATCGACCAGTTACGTGGTGCGTTGCCTTATCACAGCGCGATCCGGGGCACGCTCATCACCACGGGGCGTTTTGCCGGGAACTGTGAAAAAGCGGCTCTGCATCCCGGTGCGGCTCCTATTACCTTGATAGATGGTGACCGGCTGCTAGAACTGTTGATTGAGAATAATGTCGGCATTCGACGCAGCAACGCGGTCGAGCTGCTGGATGTGGATTTACAGCTTTTTGATGAGCTGGAAGAGGGATTAAAAGGCGAAATTTAACGTCATCGCGCTCTGTCTCCGGGAAACCGTCTGTATCCCGGAGACTGTTAATCAAGCCCCTAACCGATAATCCCAGTCATCCGAGTGAATAACGTTACCGTCACGGTAATGCCAGGTAATCTTTTCATAACGAAGCAAAACAAGCTCAAGATGGCCCTGTTTTTCATGGTAAGTCTCTTTCACGTCATGCATCAATGAAAACACTGTGACGACCTTCACCGCTTCCAGCGTGATCGTGAAATAGATTTCTTCCTGACCGGCAGCATTGATTCTGTACAGGTCGATAGTCGCTTTCCTGAGCGTACCGCCCGTGCTGAGTGCCCTATAGAGAAAAACGCTGGAAGCATCAATTTCCTTTTCAATAAGAAATGGACGATGCTGACGTTTACTCAACGCTCTGCCATTATGCAGGTCAGAATTATAGCTTACATTATGATAGAGTCCTAAAACCTCAATTTGGTCTTCACGGTCTTTAACTCTCACGCTCCCTTTTATGATATTACCCGCATCGTCAGTTAATGACATATATCCCGGAATGGCCATTTAATTATCCTTATCGAATGGAACAGAGTGTTCAACGGTGGCGATCATAATGGCGAGACATCTTTTACCCGCCGAACTTTTAACCTTAAACATCTCCCTGATTGAATCGACAAAAAGCTTATTACTCTCTGCTTCCGTCTCGGGGAAATTGGCAAAAGCGCAGACTTGTTCAATAGTGAGCAACGGTTTTTCGTCATTTAAGATTGCTAAAACACCCGAAGGGTTATGCGGGATAGCATTTGAAAGCGCCGCCTTTAGATCTTCAGCCGTACTGGCGTCTACACCGGGTTCAAGGGCACTCGCCACGGCTAACCATGCTTGAGTTCCTTTACTTATCTCTGGAATAACATGATTCCACCATTCCGACTCACCGCTATCATTAGCATACAATGCTGCTACAACACGCCTTGCACCCTTATCGTTTATCATCTGAATAATCTGCGCAGGAGTGTGGTTTTTGGCAAAGAGAGTCATCGGAGCGCATAAGAAGAGTAGCGCAATCATATATTTCATTATCGCACCACCAGTATTGTGTCACCTGAATCATAAATCATATGACGCTTGTCCTGGCCGTTCATAATGATGCAGCCTGCTGATGCCGAGCCTGGCGGTTGACCCTTTTTATCTCCATGAATTTGAAAATGATCTCTACCAAAGGTATTGGTCCCCGCTATAGGTTCAAGAATAATGGCCTCTGCACTTTTATGATTATTCCATCCGGCAATAAAATAAATACCTCTGGGAATGGGCCCTCTGTTTCGTTGACTTTCATACTCAGGCTTATCTCTTGATTCACCCGCGCCGCTGTAGCATTTTGCGATAAACTCGCCATTATGACTTAATACTCCCGTTGAAACTTTATATTCCCATGTCATCAATACCGTCTCCTTTCATGAATAGTCATTTATCTTATGGCTAACAAGAGCGTTAAAATGACTACGACGGTCACAAAACATCACGTCCAAAAATAACTAAGCACAGAAAACTTAGAAAAATTAATAATAGATAGTTTTAATGTATATACTTTTTAATATACAAGTCGTCTATTCACTCAAAGAGTGCGTCTCCCTCCCCCCTTACACCAGCTTTGCAATTTTGGTTCACAACCCTCTATCCTTAACCCATGGAAAAAATCGCTGAACTCAAACGCGCCAAGCTGCTGGCGCTGTCGCTGCTGCTGATTGCCGCCGCGGCGTTTATCACCACCCTGTTCCTGCCGCAGACCTTCTGGGTGCGCGGCGTGAAGGCTATTGCCGAGGCGGCGATGGTTGGCGCGCTGGCGGACTGGTTTGCCGTCGTCGCGCTGTTCCGCCGGGTGCCCATTCCGTTCATCTCCCGTCATACGGCGATTATCCCGCGCAATAAGGATCGGATCGGCGACAATCTTGGCCAGTTCGTGCAGGAGAAATTTCTCGATACCCAGTCCCTTGTGGCACTGATCCGCCGCTATGAGCCTGCGCAGATGATCGGCGCCTGGTTCAGCAAGCCCGACAACGCCCAGCGCGTCGGGCTGCATCTGATGCAGGTGATGAGCGGTTTTCTCGAGCTTACCGATGACGGACGTATTCAGCGCCTGCTCAAACGGGCGGTGCATAAGGCCATCGACAAAGTCGATTTCACCGAAACCAGCGCCGTCATGCTGGAGAGCATGACCAAAAACAACCGTCATCAGGTGCTGCTGGACGCCATCATCAACCGCCTGATTACCCTGATTCAGCGGGAAAGCACGCGGGACTTTATCTCTGACCAGATCGTCCACTGGCTGAAGACCGAACACCCGCGCAAGGCGATGGTGCTGCCCACCGAGTGGCTAGGCGATCAAAGCGCGGAGATGGTGTCAAACGCGGTGAACACGCTGCTGGACGATATCAGCCACGACCGCACGCACCAGATCCGTCAGGCGTTCGACCGCGCCACGCTGAAGCTTATCGATAACCTGAAAAACGACCCGGAGATGGCGGCCAAAGCCGACAACATCAAGCACTACCTGAAAAACGATGAGGCGTTTAACCGCTATCTGGGAGAGGTGTGGGCCGACCTGCGCCAGTGGCTGAAGGCGGATATGCAGAGCGAGGACTCCCGCGTGAAGCAGCGCATCGCAAACGCCGGGCTGTGGTTTGGCGAAACGCTGTCTAACGACGCCAGCCTGCGGGCGTCGCTGAACGAGCATCTGGAGCAGGCCGCGCACCGCGTCGCGCCGGATTTTGCCGCATTCCTGACGCGCCACATCAGCGACACGGTCAAAAGCTGGGACGCCAAAGACATGTCCCGGCAGATTGAGCTTAACATCGGCAAAGACCTGCAGTTTATTCGCGTCAACGGCACGCTGGTGGGCGGGACGATTGGCCTGATCCTGTTTTTACTCTCGCAAATCCCGACGCTTATCCATTGAGCGTCCTGATGATTAGCGCCTTCATGCTGGAAATGGCTGTATCGGTGGAATCATCCCCCTGATGCAGCGCAATCCCCAGCTCTCCTGCGTTGGGCAGCAGGCGGTTGTCGATCTGTAAGGTCTCTGGCAGGCCAATACGCGTGCGAAGCGTAATACCCAATCCTGCGCTGACGCCTGCCCACAGCCCGCTCAGGCTATGGCTGGTAAAAGCGATACGCCAGGATATACCTGCGGCATCCAGCGCAGCGATGGCCCGGCTTCGCAGTAGGCAGGGCGCGTCAAACATCACCAGCGGCAGCGGCTCCCCTCGTTGCAAAAGTGCCTCGACGTCCTCACGGGACCGGCAAATCCATGCCAGCGGTTCGCTGCGCACATAGTCGCCTTCTCGTCCTTCCTGCCAGACCAGCGCCAGATCGAGTTCGTTTGCCGCAACGCCCCGCAGCAGCGGCTGATTGCGTTCGACGCGTGCGGTCAACCGGAGCTCAGGGTGCTGTCTGTTAAAATCGCCGAGCACCTGCGGCATCACGGACTCCCCGAAGTCCTCCTGCATACCCAGACGCACTTCTCCCTGCAACTGCTCTCCCTTGATTGCCCGGAGCGCTTCATCATTTAGCGCCAGCATGCGTCGGGCGTAGCTCAGCAAAATTTCACCCTCCGGGGTCAATGCCAGCGTTCGCCCCTGCTTTACGGTGAGGGCCACGCCGCACTGCTGCTCCAGCTTTTTTAGCTGGGCGCTAACCGCAGAGGTAGACCGGCACAGCCTGTCCGCCGCCACGGCAAAGCTGGCGGACTGAATACCCTCCACAAAGCTGCGCAGCGCGTCCAGGTCTAATGCTGAAAACCGTTTATCCATATCATCCTCATTTTCGGGATGTTGAGTCCGAAACATTGCGATTTTCTTTATGGTGGCAGCCTGCGAGAGTCATTGCCAGACAACAGGAGGAAAAAAATGAATACAACACTGAATCGCGACACGCTTGCGCAGGTCTCCCCTAAACTGGCGGAACTCAGCCAGCAGGTGCTTTTTGGCGATATCTGGCAGCGTCCGCAGTTGGCCCCGCGGGATCGCAGCCTGATCACGCTTGCCGCACTGGCCGCCCTGGGGCGCACCGCGCAGCTTACCTGGCATATCGACTTCGCCCGACAAAACGGCGTGACGGACGACGAAATTGCCGAAGCGTTTACCCATCTGGCGTTTTACGCAGGCTGGCCGGCAGCCGTCAGCGCTCTGACCTGCCTGGCAGAGGAGAAAAAATAATGCCGTTTGTTCGCATCATGACGGGTGACCGCTATACCGAGATGCAGAAAAAACAGATCTCGGACATTCTGCACCAGGCGCTGACGGAAACCTTCGCCGTTCCCGCGCAGGACCGGTTTCATTTTTTTGAATGCTTCGCTGCCGGGGATCGATACATTGACCGGCACTATCTCAGCACGGGCAGAACGGAGGGGGCGATATTATTCAATATCGTGGCCGGTAAGCCGAGGAGCAATGAACAGAAAGCTTCCCTCTACCGCCAGCTGGCTGCGCAACTGAATGAGAAGATGGGCATCGACGGTGGGGACGTGATGGTCGTTATCCAGTTTACGGCCGCTGAAGACTGGAGCTTCAGCGGCGGTATAGGCTATCAGCCCTGAATGACGTAGCGCGTCGCCTCGAAGCGGTTCAGGATCAAATGCACCAGAAAGACCATCGTCAGCGTCGCCACCAGCGAAAAGGTGACGGAGGTGATGCGATAGAGATCGCTGAACACCAGGTCGCTGTCCGGGTGCATGTTCTGCCCGAACATAATGCCGATAGTGGTGATGCTGGAAAAACCCACGCCCGCGCCCACTTTTTCCATCACGTGCAGCCGCGCGCCAAACGCCAGGCCGAGGCCAATCAGCGGCATCATCAGCAGCATATGGCTGCTGTGATCGTAGAGGATAAGCTGCACCACCAGAATGTAGAGGCAGCCCAGCACCACCCCGACCACGCGCCAGATGGAGCTCATCACCGCGCCGCGATAGTGCATCGGGAACAGGATCAGAATCCCCGCCATCAGCGCCGAGAGCGAATCGCTTAAATCGCTAATCTGAAACACCACGAAAATCATCGTCGCGACGCTGCCGGAGAGCAGCGACTCGTGGCGCACGCGGGCGTCGTCTTTCTCAATCAGCGGCGGCGGCTTGCGTGGCTCAACGTCCGGCAGCAGGTAGTTCATCAGCGCGCTCAGGCACACCGCCATCACGCTCGCTTCGATGTTGGAAAACAGCAGCGTGTGCCAGCTGGTGGTGGGGTAGCTCATAAAGTTGAGCATCACGCTCTGGCACACCACGCCCATCGAGCCGAACAGGAACAGCGGCCCTTTGCTCATAAAGCGAAAACGCATCACGTACAGGGCAAATACCACCAGCGTCATGATGACCGGCCATTGGGACAGATAGCCGATGATAATCACCATTTCGACGCAGTTCAGCGATGCGCTGAAGATAAACTGCTTCGCCACGTGGCGGTTAAACACCGGCACCAGCGACAGCAGCATGATCGGGTAGACCACGAAAAACACGCCGTAGCTGGTGTTGTAGAAGCTCGAGATGCTCAGGGCAATCATCCCGGCGAAGACGATGCGCAGGGTCTGGCGAAAGTCGTTTGCCGTGTAGACGATGTTGCCGTGCGGAGTAAAGACCCGCGCCAGCGTATTAATAGACATAGTGCAGCAGGCTCACCAGGTGGATCTGCATTCCGGAGAAGAAGCGCGCAAACGGCCCTTCGCTGTTATAGAGCTGCACGGTCGCCCGCGCGCCCGTTGGCAGCGGCTTCGGCAGCGCGTCATCCAGCGTGACGTGAATGCGCATGCGCTGGGCGTCTCGTACCCAGCGGTTAGAGGTCTCCGGCTGGGAGAGCTGGCCGTTAACCGCCTCCTGGCCTGCAAGGATCCCCGCGTCGCTGCTGGCCACGTGGGCGCGGAATACCTGCCCCGGGAAGGCGTCAAACACCACGGCGGCATCGGTGCCCTGACGGGTGTGGCGCAGGCTCTTCTCGCGGAAATCGGCCACGATATCGGTCTGGTTGTTTACCAGCGCCAGCGCGGCGGAGCCGGATGAGGCGTAAAAACCGGGGCTTAACTGCAGGTTACTGACCGTACCGTCCGCCTGGGCGTAGACCTTTGTCCAGCCGAGGTTCAGCTCTGCTTCATCCAGCGCGTTACGATATTTTTGCAGCGTCACGTTGCGGCGTTCTTCGCGCTCGCCGCGCTGAATGCGCAGGTTGCGAATGTTGGCCTGAATCGAGCTGACGGACTGCTCGCTGCTCTGCCAGGCGGTGCGAACCTTATCCAGATCCGCCTGCGAGACGTTCTGTAACGTGCTCAGCTTCTGATAGCGGTCAAAGGTCACTTTGTCGTTACGCGCGGTCAGCACGGCGGTTTTCAGGCTGGCCTGCGCGGCGGCGATCTGCGCGTCCAGCTGTTCGTTAGAGAGACGCGCCTGCTCCAGCGCGATTTGCGCCGCCTCCACTTTATTGCGAAACGGCGTGTCGTCGAGCTCAAACAGCAGATCGCCTTTCTTCACCTGGCTGTTGTTATGCACGTGAACGGCCGCCACATAGCCGGAGACGCGCGGAGAAACCGGCGTAACCACGCGCATCACGGTGGAGTCCGGCGTCAGCGGGATCCAGATATCCGCGACGACAAAATAGATAAACATCAGCAGGAAAGAGGCAATACTCACCCTTACCCAGCGGGCAAACTTTTGTTCAGGGGTCATTATTTTTCGGTCTTGTTGTCTTCTTCGCGGATTGTCCGCAAATTGCAGGCGATTTGATTCAACGTAGCGCTGAAAATCTCGATATGCTCCGGCGCGATGTGTTGCGATACGCGCGCCTGATAGGTCTCAATCACCTGAGTGAGCCTTTTTAATATGGCTTTTCCCTCAGGCGTCAGCGTCAAAAGCCGGATGCGCTTGTCATAAGGCGATGTTGTGCGCAGCAGGTAACCCTGTTTTTCCAGCTGTGTCAGGGTGCGCATCAGCGGCGGCAGTTCAATACCCTGCACCTCCGCCAGCTCACTCATTGAGACGTTATCCCCAAGCTGATGAAGCTGCATCATCACCGTCCAGCTCGACTGGGTTAACCCGGTATCGAGAATGGCGTCATCGATCACCGCACGCCACTGGCGTACGATCATCGCCATCCGCATGCCCATCGGCCTGCGGCTAAACAGTTCTTCTTCACTCATGGGGGAACCTCTCGTCACACGCGGTCAAGATAATAGTTATCAGGGTAAGTATCAAGAAACGAGAAGTTAAAGCGCAGGAATTGCGAAACGATATCTCCCTCTCCCTGTGGGCTGAGGGATCGCCAGTAATATGGTCATGCCGGATAACGTCTTCTGCCAAGCTCATCATTTAACGGCAACGGCACAATAATCCAGGAAGGTAAAGACAAAAGCAGGAAGGAACGGAACTTCTAAATAGTGTATTCTTTTTATCAGGTTAAAGGAGACGTGAATGACAGTTAACAATCAGGAACTTATCGCGGCAGGATTCACCAGTAAGGATATTGAGAGGATCAAACGTCACCAGGCGACTGGGGACTCGCAGGAAAAGGTTCTGAAGGATCTGGCCGGCTATTTCCTGTCGGTTGCCTGGATCACCGGCGGGATGGTCATAATCACCCTGCTTACCATGATCTTTGGCAGCACCAGCCATGTTATATCCTGTGTGGTTGCAGTCATCTTTCTGCTGATTGTGCTGCTTCTGGTGATGCCGGTCAGACTTGGCTATAAATCATGGAAGCTGATGAGATCACATATCAGCGACTCCGGTCATCACGGGTAAGGAGTTTCAGTACCACCTTCGCACTGACCCCCCATCCCAGAACCTTCATCGTCAGTTTGCCCGGAGTCATGGTTTCTACCTTGCGGTAATAGTCTCCAGGAAGATAACGGAAAAGACGCCAGGCCTCTGCTTTCCCAGTCAGACCAAACACACCATAAACGTTGGCTGCAAGCGTAGTTGCATTAAAGATCCCCAGGCCGACATCGCGGCTGAAGCCCATAAATTCCGCTACGGACATGGCGCCATCCGCAAGGATCCCCTCTGAAGAAGGTTCATTCAGGAGCTGACGGGCTGCCTCCCGTGAAACCGTATTAAGAGCATCACCGACCAGAACGGCACCGGCAAGCATACCAGCAGGCGTCATCGTTGCGATCATAACACCGCCAAACACAGCCTGAACGCCGGCGAGAACGACCTTAATCCCGGATATGAAGTATCCGACAATTTTATTCTGCTCTGTTACATACTGAATTTCAGCGTAGATTCGGGCATAACCGGTTTTAAGCATGCGCGACTGTTCAAGCAGGAACTCATTCTCAGCCCTTAGTTTTTTCAGGCAGGTAATGCATTCTTCATCGCTCTTTGCTCTCCTCGCCGCGTCAAACTATTGCATGACAACCTGTCTTATTTCATCCACGAATTTCAGACGGGTCAGTGAATCACTAAGGTGCATGGCCGCGACGATATTTGCGGTATTCACAAGCTTTCGGGCTTCCAGATTGATCATCGTATCAGCCCACTGGCGCCGACTCTGCCCAGGAAAAAGAGCGATATCCATTGCAAATTCCTTTTCTGTCGTCAGGACGAATATTCCTTAACCGACCAGTCTTGGTCAGTTTGGGTACAGAGAACTATTGTACAGAAAGCCTGTTTTTGGAACAGGGTTACCTGTAGCAATAGGAAGTGCATCAGCCCGCAGCAGCGTTTAGCGGCTAAAATACTTCCTGACGGCAACCTTCCCCGTCGCCGTCACCACCACCTCCCTGTACCCCGCCACCCGCTGGATCCACCCTTTGCTTTCCAGATAAATAAGCAGCGCCGCGCCCGCCTCGCCGCCAAGATGAAACCGCCGCTCGCTCCAGTCCAGGCAGGCGCAGCAGGCCTTGCGCCGCGGGTGAGCGCTTAACGAAATGCCGAGCGTCAGGAACTGCTCCCGGCCATACAGGGTCAGCGCTGAACCGTCTGCCTCCAGCCAGCCTTCCGCCTGCATGAAATCGTAGATCTTTACCGCCACCGTACCCGCCAGATGGTCGTAGCAGGTCCGCGCCTCCCGCATGGCCTTCGGCGCGGTGGTTTCCGGCGGCGCAATGCGGCTCCAGGAGAGCCCCATCATCTGTTCGACCAGCTCCGCCACGTCGTGCCCGGCCAGACGATAATAGCGGTGCCGCCCCTGAGACAGACAGGTAATCAACTTTCCCTCCACCAGCCGGGCGAGATGCCCGCTGGCGGTCGACGGCGCGACGTCTGCCGCCGCGCTCAGCTCGGTAGCGGTCCACGCCCGCCCGTCCATCAGCGCGCACAGCATCTTCACGCGCGACGGATCGGCCATTGCCGCCGCCACCGCCGCAATGGCCTGCTCCAGCGCCGCGCCGTTATCAGTCGGTAAGCTTGTCTTTAACATGTGCCGCCCAGGGTTCGGTGATCTCTGCGGCCAGCTTATCATCATCCGTCAGCAGAATAAGGTGATTCGCATGGTCGCTGTACTGGGTAAGAACAGACACGCCGCGTGCCGCCAGCGCCGCCGCAATTTCACCCAGCTCGCCGGGGCGCTCCTGTTTAAGTTTTCTGATAACCGGCCTGCGCACCGCCTGCACGCTAAACCCGGCCTCCATCAGCACTCGGCGGGCTTTTTCCCCGTTCTCCACCAGGAAATGGGCTTCCGTACCGAAAACGCCGCCGCCCTCAAGCCCCACGCCGTTGCGCCCCAACAGCTGTCCAAAGCGCGCCAGCTCGCCGGGCCCGTCGCTGAAAATCACGTGAACATCATACATTCGCGCGCCCTCCCGTTTCGGAACTGTACTCCCGCACCAGCTGCGCCACCCGAATACGGTAGAAAGAGAAAATCGACTCCCGCCCTTCGGCCTGCGCCGCCTGATGAAAAACGTTCTGCTTCCAGCGGCGGACAGCCTCTTCATCCCGCCACCAGGAAAGGGACAGGATTTTGCCGTCGGTCGTCAGGCTCTGGAACCGTTCGATATCAATAAAGCCGTCGATGTCGGCCAGCAAAGGCTTAAGCTCTGCGGCAAGCTGAAGATAGCGCGCCTGATGGGCAGGCGCGGCTTTGGCTTCGAAAATGACTGCGATCATGAGGGTCTCTCCGCTGTGATGTTGAGGAGAGAATGCGGGATGGAAAAGCACAATGCTTCGGTAAAGAGCGAAGCTTTAGCCCAGAACAGACCTCGGCTCCATAAACGCGCGGATCCCCCACTCGCCCATCTCGCGCCCCACGCCGGAGTGCTTAAACCCGCCGAACGGCGCTTTCGGTTCATGGGCGAGCGTGTTCACCAGCACGCGACCGGAAACAATCTGCTGCGCCACGCGTCGCGCGCGGTCCGAATCGCCGCCCAGCACCATCGCGCTCAGGCCGTAGTCCGTATCGTTGGCAATGGCAATCGCCTCCGCCTCGTCACGATAGGGAATGACGCACAGCACCGGGCCAAAAATCTCGTCACGAGCAATCGTCATCCGGTTGTTGACGTCGGCAAACAGCGTCGGGCGCACAAACCAGCCGTCCCGCGTGCCTTCCGGCCGCCCTTCGCCGCCCGCCAGCAGGCGCGCCCCCTCTTCGAGGCCTTTGCGGATATAGCCCTGCACCCGCTGCCACTGCTTTTCGCTGACCATCGGGCCGACGTACGTTGATTTATCGCGCGGGTCGCCGGAGTTCACCGCCGCCACGGCCTGCGCCAGCGCGGTTTCGATCTCCGCCTTGCGCGAGTAAGGCACAAGAATGCGCGTTCCGGCCACGCACGCCTGCCCGCTGTTCATAAACCCGGCCTGAATGACAAGCGGGATCGCCTGCGCCAGATCCACGTCATCGAGCAGGATCGTCGGCGATTTCCCGCCTAACTCCAGCGTCACGCGCTTAAAGCTCTCCGCCGCGTTGCGCAGGATCGCCTTGCCGGTATTCGTGGAGCCGGTAAACGAGATTTTGGCCACGTCCGGATGGCGGCTGATAGCGTCACCGACCGTCTCACCCCGCCCGGTAACGATGTTAAACACGCCCTGCGGCAGCGCGGCATCGCGCAGCGCTTCGGTGACAATCTGCGTTTGCAGGGCGCTCATTTCGCTCGGCTTGATGACCGCCGTACAGCCCGCCGCCAGCGCGGCCGCCAGCTTGCCGCAGATAAACCCGGCGTCGCTGTTCCACGGCGTAATCAGCCCGGCCACGCCGAGCGGCGTCATCTGCACCGTGGCTGCGCCCGCGGGGGTGACGAATTCAAACGCCTCCAGCGCCTCAATGGCCTGAGCAATCACCTCCGCCGGATAGCTGGCCATCCACGCCGAGCGCGAGGCGGGCGCGCCGTACTCTTCGATGACCGCTTCCAGCAGATCGTCGTGACGAGCGGCCACGGCGGCGTGCATACGCTTCAGCGCGGCGATGCGCTCCTGCTTTGTCGTATGCGACCACGCCGGAAACGCCGCTTTCGCCGCCGCAACGGCGCGCGCTGCGTCAACCTCATCCGCCAGGCGTACCTGCCCTATAACCTGCGCCGTCGCCGGGTTGTACAAATCAAACCGTTCGGTGCCGTGCGGGGTAACAAATTCGCCGTTAATAAAGATCTGTTCGATAGTGTGCATATAAACCTCCTCAGGCTGTGTGGGCACAGTCTGGCACGGCTTCTCCGTTGCGATAATCCACGCTATGCTGCAAGGGTTGTTTCGATTTTCAGGATAATCTATGCATCGTTCAGGTCTGACAGAGCTGGAAGTGGTGATGGCCGTCGTGCGGCGCGGCAGCTTTCGCGGCGCGGCGCAGGAGCTGGGCATGTCCGCCACGGCGGTAAGCAACGCCATCGCCGGGCTGGAGAGCCGCCTTGATACGCGCCTTTTCAACCGCACCACCCGCAGCGTGGCGCTCACCGACGCCGGGCAGCGCTACGTGGCGCGCGTCGGCCCGGCGCTGCAGGAGATCCGCCTCGCCGGAGAGGAGATCCACAGCGACACCGGGGAACCCGCCGGCACGCTGCGTCTGAACGTGCCGAACCATATCGGCACCCTGTTTCTGGACCAGCTGCTGATCGACTTTATGATCCGCTACCCGAAGATGCGCGTAGAGACCGTCAGCGAAGCGCGCATGATCGACATCGTCGCGGAAGGCTACGACGCGGGGATCCGCCTTGAGGAGTCCGTGCCGCAGGACATGATCGCCGTGCCGCTGACCGGGGAGATCCGCCAGTTGGTGACCGCCACGCCGGACTATTTTGCCCGTCACGGCACTCCGCAGACGCCGGACGATCTGCTTTCACATCAGGGGATCGGCATGCGCATGGCCCACGGCGGGATCTACCGCTGGGAGCTGGCGCGTCGGGGGGAAACGTACGCGCTTGCCGTACCGCCGCGCTTTGCGACGTCCGATCTTTTTGCCTCGATCCGCGCCGTAAAAGCGGGATTAGGGGTGGGATTTTTGCCGGAACTGTATATCCGGGAAGAGCTAGAGCGTGGAGAACTGGTGAGCGTGCTAAACGACTGGGCGCAGCCCTTTGCCGGGCTGCGCCTCTATTACCCCGGCCATCGCCACGTCCCGCCTGGACTGCGGGCGCTGGTGGCAACGATCCGCGAGCGCGGGATTATTCCAGATTAGCCTTATTCAGCCCGTAAGCCGCGTCCAGCGAGCCGGGTTCCATGCGGGAGGTGATCCCCAGACGGTTCCAGGCGTTGATCGCCACGATGGCGAAGTTCAGCTCTGAAATCTCCACGTCCGAGAAGTGCTCCGCCACGCTGCGGTAGAGCGCGTCGCTCACCCCGTGAACGCCAATCTGGGTCAGCGCTTCGGTGAAGGCCAGCGCGGCTTTCTCGCGGGCGCTGAACAGCGGGGACTCGCGCCAGGCCGCCAGATGGTACAGGCGCAGCTCGCGCTCGCCGGCGATTTTGGCCTCTTTCGAGTGCATATCCAGACAGAAGGTACAGCCGTTCAGCTGCGACACGCGAATGTCGATCAGGTGCTTCAGCGCCGGGTCGATGGAGGTTTTTGCCACCTCCATGCTCAGGGCAGACAGCGCGTTGGCGAGGGCAGGTGTGGCTTTATGATGGTTAACGCGAGTGCTCATTGTCTTTCCTCTTTTTGTGCGGCATATGTCATGCGATGGGGCAAATCTACGCCGTTCATGACATAGTAAAAAGATACAAAAAGCGTGAAATGAGGTAGGACATGAAGCCGGGCTATCACGAAATTTATTCCCGCTATCGCGACAACATCACGCGCGGCGTGCTGAAGCCGGGCGATAAGGTGCCCGCCATCCGCGTGCTGGCGGAAGAGCTGAAGGTGGCGCGTAAAACCGTCGAAACGGCGTACGCCATTCTGACAGGTGAAGGGTATCTGGTGAGCCAGGGCGCGCGCGGCACGCGGGTTAACCCGGATTTACTGCTGCCGGACAGGGCTGCCCCGGCGGAACAGCCCACCGGAGCGCTTCCGGCCTCGCTTATCAGCCAGCGCGAGCGGGCGGGGTTTCTGCGCCCCGGCATCCCCGCCCTCGACAGTTTCCCGTATAAAAAATGGCTGCTGCTGGCGGGCCAGGCGACGCGCGCCATGCGTCAGGAGGAGATGCTCAACCCGCCCGTTCTGGGCTGGTATCCGCTGCGCCAGGCCATCGCCAGCTATCTCAATATCTCGCGCGGCCTGTCCTGCCGCGCCGAACAGGTGCTGATCACCAGCGGCTACAGCGGCAGCCTGCGGCTGATCCTCGACACCCTCGCCAGCCGCAGCGACAAGGTGGTGTTTGAAGATCCGGGCTATTTTATGGGCCAGCAGCTGCTGAAGCGGATCGTGCCGCGCCTGCACACGGTGCCGGTCGATCGCAGCGGCATGGATACGGAATACCTGCTCCGCCACCATCGCGACGCGCGTTTTGCCATCGTCACCCCGTCGCACCAGAGCCCGCTGGCGGTGACGCTCTCCCTGCCGCGCAAGCAGCAGCTGCTCGACTGGGCCAGCCAGAACGAAGCGTGGATCGTTGAAGACGATTACGACGGGGAGTTTCACTACACCCGCAAGGTGCTGCCGTCGCTGAAAAGCCTCGACCAGCACGACCGGGTGATTTTTATGGGCACCTTCAGTAAAACCATCATGCCGTCCCTGCGCATGGGCTACGTGGTGATGCCCGCCAGCACCGTCGGGGCCTTTACCGACTGCGCGGATATCACCACCAGCGGCCAGCCGGTGCTGACGCAAAAGATCCTCACCGCGTTTCTCAACGAAGGGCATTTTTTCCGCCATCTCAAGAAGATGCGCGCGCTGTATCAGACCCGCCGCGACTGGATGATTGCCGCCCTGCGCGAGGTGTATGGCGACCTGTTTTTCACCGAGCAAAACGACGGCGGGATGCATATCGTGGCGTTTCTCACCAAAGGGAGCTGCGACCGGGAAGTGGCCCGCTGCTGGCAGGACCAGCAGCTGCAGGTGAACGCGCTTTCGGAGTGGTACCGCGGGTCGGGCAAACGCTACGGGCTGGTGATGGGCTATAACAACGTGCGGTCCTATCAGGAGGCGATGGAGCTGCTGGAAAGGCCGAAGCGGCAGACGCTTGAACTGTTGAGCTGAATATCGCCGGGTGGCGGCTTCACCTTACCCGGCCACGGTTTAAATATCATTGCGGGATAACCCGACGTCCTTGAGCTGCTCGTCGCTCATCTGGCTCAGGATGCGGCGGGTCCGGTTGATGCGATACCAGTTGCGGATCGTTTTGCCGATCCAGACAAACACGACGAACGGACGTTTTGAACGGTTCTCGTAGAATTCCATGATGCTCTCCTCACTGTGCCAGTGGGGTTATCATCCTGGAAATCGGCCCGTGCAATACAGATGCAAAAACAACTTTTGTTTAACATACAGATCCGCTAAAACGGTATCTGCATGCCGTTTTTTGCGGCAATCTGTACTGGTTTAACAATCTGTATGGTGAAAACAGAGGATACAGCATGACGCGCTATCAACATCTCGCCAACCTTCTGGCAGAACGCATTGAACAAGGGCTGTACCGCAGCGGCGAACGTCTGCCGTCGGTGCGCGCCCTGAGCCAGGAGCACGGCGTGAGCATCAGCACCATACAGCAGGCCTACCAGATCCTCGAAAACCTCCAGCTGATTACCCCTCAGCCGCGCTCCGGTTATTTTGTCTCGAAACGCAAAGCCCAGCCGCCCGTCCCGGCGATGACGCGCCCGGTGCAGCGCCCGGTGGACGTCACCCAGTGGGACGAGGTGATGATGCTGCTGGACGCCCGCGCCGACAAAGAGATGATTTCGTTTGGCGGCGGCTCGCCGGACGTAAATCAGCCGAGCCTCAAGCCCCTGTGGCGCGAGATGAGCCGCCTTGCGCAGCATAACCCGAGCGAGATGCTGAGCTATGACGTGCTCGACGGCCGCCTTGAGCTGCGCGAACAGATCGCCCGCCTGATGCTGGACGGCGGCTCTACCGTCGCGGCCAACGAGATTGTCATCACCAACGGCTGCCACGGCGCGCTGTCGATCGCCCTGCTCTCGGTGTGCAAACCGGGGGATATCGTGGCGGTGGAGTCGCCGTCGTTTCACGGCACCATGCAGATGCTGCGCGGGTTTGACATCAAGGCGATTGAAATTCCCACCGACCCTGAAACCGGGATCAGCATCGAGGCGTTAGAGCTGGCGCTGGAGCAGTGGCCGATCAAGGCGGTGATCCTGGTGCCCAACTGCAATAACCCGCTCGGGTTCATCATGCCGGAAGCGCGGAAAAAGCAGGTTTTAGCCCTCGCCCAGCGGCACGATATCGTGATTGTGGAGGATGATATCTACGGCGAGCTGGCGGCGGAGTACCCGCGCCCGCGCACCATTCATTCGATGGACATCGACGGGCGCGTGATCCTCTGCAGCTCGTTTACCAAAACCGTGGCGCCGGGCCTGCGCGTCGGCTGGATTGTGCCGGGGCGCTATTACGATCGGGTGATGCACATGAAATACGCCGCCGGCGGGTTTAACGTGCCGGGCACCCAGATGGCGGTAGCGGCGTTTATTCGCGACGGCCATTACCACCGCCACGTGCGCCGTATGCGCCAGATTTATCAGCAGAATATGGAAACCTACACCTGCTGGGTGCGGCAGTATTTTCCGGCGGAGATTTGCGTCACGCGCCCGCAGGGAAGCTTCCTGCTGTGGGTTGAGCTGCCGGAGAAGGTGGATATGGTGTGCGTCAGCAAGCAGCTGTGTCGGCTGAAGATCCAGGCCGCGGCCGGGTCGCTGTTTTCCGCCTCCGGGAAGTACCGCAACTGCCTGCGGATCAACGTGGCGCTGCCGCCAACGGAGAAGCATCGCGAGGCGTTGAAAAAGATGGGTGAAGCGATTGTGATTGCGATGGAGGAGTAGTCCAGCATTTTGCCCTCACCCCGGCCTCTCCCACAGGGAGAGGGAGAAAACCGCTCCCGCCCCCGGCAAAATCAACGACTCAGAACTTCCACGAAACGCTGCCCACAATGCTGCGTTCTGCACCGAAGTAGCAGTAAGAGAGCGAGTTACACGCCGCGACGTAGCTTTTGTCCGTCAGGTTGTTGACGTTCAGCTGCGCGCTCACGCCCGTGAGCCCCACTTTCGACAGGTCATATCCCACGACCATGTCCACCAGCGTGTACGACGGAAGCGTATGGGTGTTCTGGCGATCGCTGGCGATCCCGTTGACATAGCGCACGCCGGAGCCGGCGGTCAGGCCGTCCAGCGGGCCGGTTTTGACGTCGTAGCTCAGCCAGGCGCTGGCCATGTTACGCGGGGCATAGACGGCGCGCTTGCCCTCCTCTTCCGGGCTGCTCTTCTTGTAGCGAATATCCGTGTAGGTGTACGCCGCCTGCATGCGCAGGCTGTCGGTCAACTGACCAATCGCCTCCAGCTCAACGCCTTCGGATTCGATTTCACCGATGGAACGGTACGGATCGGTCGGCTCCTCTTTGGTGGCAATGTTCTTCTGGTTGATGCGGAACACCGAGGCGCTGAACTGGCTGTTCATCCCTTCTGGCTCATACTTCACGCCCGCTTCCCACTGCTTGCCCTTCATCGGATCCAGGATATTGCCCTGCTCGTCGGCAAAGCTGGTCGGCGTAAAGGCGGTGGAGTAGCTGACGTACGGCGCAACGCCGTTATCAAACAGATACAGCAGCGCCGCGCGGCTGCTGAAGTTGTTTTTATCCAGATCGCTGCGGGTGTGGTTGAAGTTGTCGACGTTCGACACGCTCACCTGGTCGTAACGCCCGCCGAGCGTCAGGCGCCAGCGGTCAACGGACATCTGATCCTGTAGGTAGTAGCCGGTCTGGCGAAGCTTATGCTTTTCCCTGCTGTACTGGGTGATGTAGTCCGGCTTCGCACCGTAAACCGGGTGGAAGGCGTCAATCGGCGGGAAGCCGCCATAGTAGCCGGTCACGTTGTTGGTGCGGTCCTGGTAGTCCATGCCGATCAGCACGCGGTGGTTCACCGCCCCGGTGTCGAAGCTGCCGTCGACCTGATTATCCAGGGTGATGGCGTTCATCTTCTCGTCGGAGCCGGAATAGCCGCGGTTCAGCTCGGTGTCATTCAGCCAGCCTGCGGCATACACCTGGTTCAGCTCCACTTTGGTGTGCAGGTAGCGCAGCTTCTGGCGCACGGACCAGCCGCTGTCAAACAGGTGCTCAAGGTTATAGCCGACCATGTTTTCCCGACGATCGTACTTGTCGTAATCGTCTTCACCTTCAAAGAACGTGTTGGAGATTTTCTTTCCGCTGTGCGGCACAACGGTGCCCTCATACGGCAGGCCGGAGTGGCTGCCGCCTTCCGGATCGCGGTGCAGGTAGGCCATCAGATCCAGACGGGTGCTATCGGTGATACGCCAGGTCAGGCTCGGCATCAGCGCGTAACGCTCTTCCTTCAGCGGATCGAACTGGGAATCGGCATAGCGGGTCATCCCGCTGAGGCGCACCGCCACGCGGTCGTTATCATCAACCGGGCCGGTGACGTCGAACATCGCCCCACGCTGGCTATTGTTCCCGGCAAAGAGCTTGATCTCCCCGCCCGGATCGAACGACGGCTTACGGGAGGTAAGCGCCACAATCCCGCCCGGCGATGAACGGCCATAGAGCACGGAGGCCGGGCCGCGCACGACTTCGATACTGTCCAGGAACCACGGATCAACCACCAGCGAGCTGTGGGAGTTGGTGTCGCCCATCATCTTCAGGCCGTCCAGGTAGACGTTGTCCAGGCTGCCGTCAGAGAAGCCGCGCAGCACCATGTAGTCAAAGCGGTTTGACGCCCCGATCTGGTTGCTGTAGACCCCTGGCGTGTAGCTCACGGCCTGACGCACGCTGGTTGCGCCCTGCTCTTCGAACTGCTCGCGCGTGACGATAGAGACCGACTGCGGAGTTTCAATATCCGGCGTTTCAAGCTTGGTGGCCGCAGACTGCATCTGCGAGGTCACCACCACGGTGTCAGTTTTTTGCGCATCCTGCGCCAGTAAAGGAAAAGCGACGCTACCGGTAACCCATCCCACCAGCAGTGCCAGACGCGATTTAGCAAACATAACCCTCTCCAGAGATATTTCTTATTGTTAATAAGAATTATTACCTTTTTGAGGGCGCAAACGGCTATGCGCGCCGCCAGGTTACGTATGCGCGATGCTAAATCGCACGGGATGCGTTCGCGCGATGGGCGAAATTACGTTAGCGGAGTTTGCGCACGTCGCCCGGTGAAATCCCGTAATGACGACGAAACGCGGTGGCGAAGTTGGTGGCATGCTGATACCCGCACATCCAGGCCGCCTGCTGCACGCTGTGGCCTTCCAGCAGATAGCGGCGCGCCAGCGCAAGGCGACAGTCGCGGAGGTAATCGAAGAGCGTGGAGCCGTAGCGCTGACGGAACTTGCTGCGCAGGCTGCTTGGGCTCATTGCAGCCAGGGCTGCCAGCTGCGCGAGGGTATGATCCCGTTCAGGAGACTGTTCCAGCATGCTCCGCACGCGTTCCAGACGCGCATGCTCAGGGCGGCTCGGGCAGGGCTGCTGGCGCTGGTTCAGGCCGTGACCGAGCAGCTGGTACATCAGCCCCTCCAGCAACAGCTTACGCGCGAGCACGCTTCCCCTCTGCTGCTGCGCATGCTGAATACCTGACATAACAAACTCGGGAACGTGCCAGACAAACGTGGGTGTATTCAGGTTTTGCCATTCCAGCAGCAGCGACTCAAGCAGGGCTTCACGCCCGGCTTCATGCGGGTACACGCCAAACGAGAGCGTTTTCAGCGAGCTGTCGGCGTCGTGACGCGCGCTCATCACCTGTTCCTCACTCAGACGGGCGCTGAAAGCCATGCCGGGACGAACGTGATAGTCGATGCCATTGAGCGCGATCGTAACGCACCCTTCCAGGACTACCAGCATATAGAGCGGGCTGCTGTGGCGGGATGTGGTTTCGTAGGGTTGTAATACATGCACGTCGGAGTGGGTCAGCGAAATGCCGGACGAGAGCGTCATCTCTTCCACATTCCCCTGCAACACCGGGCTGCCGCTAACCTGCTCCCCTTTTAACAGCGGGAAACGGTAGTCAATGCCGTAGCGCTCGCCGAATATCTGAAAATCTTCAACAAAAAATAGGCGTTTCGCTGATCTATTTTCACTCTGGAGCATAATTCGGGGCCTGCATCGGGGAAAGGTCAGGCAAAACAGTACCATCCCTTTGCCATGTCAGCAATCACCGGGCGCAGACACTATTACGCTCCGGACAAAGCCGGAGCGAAGGCGTATATTTCTTAACGAGAAATATATTTTATGCTTCCTGCCACTCAGCAAAAACCTCTTTATGGTTTTTGGTCAGGACAACTTTATTATCTTCGACCTTATCGACCCAGCCGAGAGGAATAAAGTGGTGCTTGCCGCCCGATTCCGGGTCGCTCTTCGCAAGCTTGATACGCTCACCGTCTAAATGGTCCACAACCCCGACGTGCGTTCCGCAGCTGGCGACAACCTGAGTGTGATCCTTAATTGCGCTTTTATCTACCATAATCATTCTCCTGTTTCGGTTATTTGCCTGTTGCACGAAATTAACTGTAGCGCATAAATTCAGGCTTAAAAGGCTTATTAGCATTTTGAAACATCATTGACAGAATGGAATATTATGTCTATTTAACGCCAAATTAAAAAAAATAAGAATGAGATGAATTATTACCGGCTGATTATTTCCCGTTCATAATTAAATTATCGCAACCAACGAGGAGGTATTTATGACGATTCGCAACAATAATCGGGCAGAAATTTCGCTGGCTCTTGGTGAAGCGGTTCTGGACATCGTGCAAAAAGGCCATGAGGTATCGCGAGAGAATCTGGCCCAGGCGATGAAAATCAAAGCGGAGAAAGAGCGCGACGACGAGCGGCTTTTGAACTACTGGAAGGCGTGTAACATGCTGGTTTGAACGTAGCGGCGTTTAGGCTGACTAAACGCCGCCTGCTGTTACTCGTCGAAGAACCAGTAGCCCTGGTTAATCAATCCGGTCAGCTCGTCCACAAACGCCGGGTTATTCAGCGCATTGCCCAGCTCGGCCTGACCGAGTTCGGTATAGCGGCACAGCGCATCCGCGCCCTTCGCGTCTACCGTCTCCAGCTGTTCACTGTTGATGAAGAAGCTACCGTTGACGTTCAGCACGCGCAGCCCGCTCAGGCGTGACAGCGTTTCGCCGCCCTGCAGCGCGTCCAGCACCTCTTCCGCTGAATACGGCGGCTCGGCGGCGGCGATATCCAGCTCGTGGCGCGGCGTGGAGACGAAGCTGCCGAACCATTTTGTGAAATCGTCCGGCTTGCTAATCATGTCGATCATCATCTGACGAATGCGATCGAGCTCATACTGCTCCACGCGGCCCGGGTGTTCGCGGCAGGCCAGATCCGGATCGCTGTAGTGCTCGCCGCCCAGATCGTTTTCCAGCGCGTAGTCGGCAAAGCTGCTGATCAGATCGCGGCCGTTCGGCCCGCGGAAGCCGACGGAGTAGTTGAGCGCCGTCTCATGGGTAAAGCCGTCGTGCGGGAATCCTGGCGGGATGTAGAGAATATCGCCCGGGGCCAGATCTTCGTCGATGATCGGCTCAAACGGATCCACGTGCAGCAGCGCAGGATGCGGGCAGAACTGACGCATCGGCAGTTTGTCGCCCACGCGCCAGCGGCGGCTGCCCATCCCCTGAATGATAAACACGTCGTACTGATCGATATGCGGCCCCACGCCGCCGCCCGGCACGGAGAAGGAGATCATCAGGTCATCCAGACGCCAGTCCGGCAGGACGCGGAACGGACGCACCAGCTCCGCGGCGGGCATATGCCAGTGGTTCACCGCCTGCGCCAGCAGCGACCAGCCGGTTTCGCCCAGACCGTCAAAGTGCTCAAACGGGCCATTGCTGGCCTGCCATTTGCCGTTGGCGTGGCTCACCAGACGGCTATCGACTTCCGGCTCCATCGCCAGGCCTGCCAGTTCGTCCGGGGTAATCGGGTCGACAAAATTCGGGAAGGCATTTTTCAGCACTACGGGTTGTTTTTGCCAGTATTTCTCAAGAAATTCCGGCCAGTTCAGGTTCAGTTGATACGCCATGGGTAGCACCAGTGAGAGGGGAAACAGGCGCGATTATAGGCAAGAAGGCAGAGGGGGAACTTGTCATGGGTCAAACGAGCGCGCGTAGGTCGGGCAAGGCGAAGCCGCCACCCGACGCGTACGCGGCGATAAAACTTAATCCAGGTTCAGCTCGTCATAATGGGTAATCAGCTTGCCCACGATGCCGTAGTCCAGCGCTTCTGCCGGAGACATCCAGTAGTTGCGGTCGGTGTCTTTTTTCACTTTTTCCAGCGGCTGGCCGGTGGCGTCAGCGATCAGCTTGTTGACGCGATCCAGCATGCGGATGATCTCGCGCGCTTCGATCTCAATATCCGTCGCCTGACCGCGCACGCCGCCCAGCGGCTGGTGGATCATAAAGCGGGTATTCGGCAGCGAGTAGCGGTGCTCTTTTTTCGCCGCCAGGAAGATGGTGATCCCGGCGCTCGCCACCCAGCCGGTGCCGATGACGTGCACTTCCGGGCGGATGAACTTGATGAAGTCGTGGATGGTATCGCCCGCTTCCACGTGGCCGCCCTGGCTGTTGATGTACAGCTTGATCGGATCGTTGCTGACGCTTTGCAGCAGGATCATCTGGGTGATCACCTTCTGCGCCAGCTCCTGGTTGATCTCACCGGAGATGACAATCGAACGGGACTCCAGCAGTTTTTGCTGCAGAGCGCCCGCGCCGCTTGACCCTTCCGCTTTGTCCTTGTCGCTTTCTTTCAGTGTGTAGTGCATTGTTACGTCCTCAGCATTTAGCGCTCAAAACCAGAGTGTAGCCTGTTTTACCCGTGAAAGTCCTCAGGCGCACACAATGCGAACATCCTGCGCCGCCAGCGCGTCAAAAACGCCCTGTTCCATTCCCTCTTCCACCACCAGCAGATCAATGTCGCGGCTCTTCGCGACCACAAAGCGCGCGACGCCGGGAAGCTTGTCTGCGGTCAGGGCCACAATGGTCTGGGTGCTCTGGGCAATCACGGCTTTTTTAAACTCGCAGTCGGCAAAATCAAACCCCGTAAGCCCCGCCTCAGGATCCATCGCACAGCCGCCGATAAAGGCCTGATCGAAGATAATGCCCTGGATCTGGCTCGCCGCCGTGGCGCCAACCGTTCCGCCGGACGCTCGCTGGATCTGCCCGCCGGTGATGATTACCTCGCACAGCGGATGATGCAGCAGCTCAGCGGCAATGGCGGGTGAGTTGGTCACCACCGTGACGTTGAGATCCGCCGCAAGGGCCTTCGCCAGCGCCAGGTTTGTCGTCCCCGCGTCGATAAAAATGCACCCGCCCGCCTGAACCAGCGTTGCTGCTTTCTGCGCGATTGTGTGCTTTTCTGCACTTATTTTCTGCCCGCGGCTGAAAAAACTGCCCGCATCCGGAAGCTGAAGCACCGCACCGCCGTAGACCTTTTTGCAATAGCCCTCTTTGCTAAGTTCATGTAAATCACGGCGAATGGTGTGCTCGGACACCTTCATCTGGCTCGCCAGCTCGGTACAGACCACCCTTCCGCTCTCCTGAAGGATCTGTCGGATCCGCTCTTGTCGCTGTTCAGGAAAAGCTGCATAATCGAGCATTGAAAGTCCTTTGAAATTTCTAATCGAGTATCAATGCGCATAATGTTGCATAACCGCGCAATACAAACAACGAGGGTTACAATGAATATTGCACATGTCGCACTCTGGACCCGCAGCCTTGAGGCCCAGATTCAGTTCTGGGAAACGGTGTTTAATGGCCGCAGTAACGAACGCTACGTCAGCAAAAACCGTCCGGGGTTTGAATCCCACTTTATTACCCTGGATGACGGGCCGACCCTGGAGCTGATGACGCTGCCGGACCTGCCCGACGCCCCGTCGCACCCGGAGTTTGTCGGCTGGGCGCATATCGCCATTAACGTCGGCAGCAAGGCAAAAGTGGACAGCATGGCCGAGCGGGCGCAGGCCAACGGCACGCTGCTCAGCGCCCCGCGCATGACCGGGGACGGTTTCTACGAAGCGGTGATCGCGGACCCGGACGGCAACCGCATTGAGCTTGTGGGTGCATAAAAACAGCGTTTCGTTCCTTCACCGCCCCCGTCCCGGCTCGCTATACTTCATATGGTTATCATATTGTTAAATGATAATGATATTTAATGTGTTAAGATGAAAGTCAGCATAAACAGTCTCTTACGCCACCGTTGGGACTGTTTGCATCCTCGACATTTAAATCAGCACCGGGGCGGTGAATGGAACACATTGTGTATGTGGTTGATGACGATGACGCCGTCAGGCAGTCCGTAATCGGGCTGCTGGAATCAGCGGGTCTGAACGCCATCGGCTTTTCATCAGCAGAAACATTTCTTCAACACCGGTTTGAGGATCTGCCGTCGTGCGTGATCCTCGACATGCAAATGCCCGCCATTTCGGGCTTCGAGGTGGCGGACGCGCTCAAAGACAGCGGGCGCGAGATCCCGATTATTTTTCTCACCGGCCACGGCACTATCCCGATGTCGGTGCGCGCCATTAAAGGCGGCGCGTACGAATTTCTCACCAAGCCCGTTGAATCCGCCGCGCTGATCGACGCCATTGAGTCCGCGCTGCAGCTGGCGGAAAACAACGCCGAGCGCAATAAAGAGCACTACGCCCTGAAGCAGCGCCATCTGTCCCTCACCCCGCGCGAGCACGAGGTGCTTGAGCTTGCCATCACCGGCAAGCTCAACAAGCAGATTGCCGCCGAGCTGGGCGTCAGCGAGATCACGGTGAAGGTGCACCGCCGCCGCGTGATGGAAAAAATGCAGGTGCGCTCCGTGGCCGAGCTGGTCAGGGCCGTTGAGCGCCTGACCAAAAGCCAGCCCGCGGAGTAACGTTTATCCTTCCTGCGCGGCCAGCGGCAGCGCGAAGGTAAACACCGTGCCGTGCGGCTCCCGGCGGCGCGCGCTCAGCTTCCCGCAGTGGCGCTCGATAATGCTGGCGCTGATGGTCAGCCCCATCCCCATCCCCTGCGGCTTGGTGGAGTAGAACGAGTCAAATATCTGCTCCAGCCGCTCGGGCTCAATGCCGCTCCCGGTATCGGCGATCTCGACAATCACTTTCCCGTCCGCGTTGGCGGTGCTGAGGATGATGGTGCTGGCGCGATCCTTCACCTCGGCCATCGCCTCTACCGCGTTCATCACCAGATTCAGCAGCACCTGTTGGATCTGCACGCTATCCCCGGTGATAAAGCTGTCGCTGGCGTTCAACAGATAATCAACGCTAATGTGTCTCTGCTCCAGCTCGCTGCGGGAAAGCGTGAGGATATGGCGGATCAGGTAATGCATGTCGATGCGCGAGAAGGTGGGATCCTGCTTGCGCGTCAGGGACTGGATGCTGCGAATGATCTCCCCCGCCCGCGCGCCTTCCGCGGCGATCTCCTCCAGCCCTTCACGCACTTTATCCAGCCGGGCGGGCTCGCGGCTGAGCCAGCGCAGGCTCGCCCCGGCGTTCGAGACGATCGACATCAGCGGCTGGTTGATCTCATGGGCGATGGAGGAGGTCAGCTGCCCGACGGTAGTGGCGCGGGAAACGCGCGCCAGATCCGCCTGGGCCACCCGCATGGCATCCTCCGCGGCGCGCTGGCTGGTGATATCGGTGATAATGCCATAGTACTCGTTCACCTCGCTGCCTACCCCTACCGGATCGCCAATCCCGAGGATGTAGCGGGTTGAGCCGTCGGTGCGCTTAATGCGAAACTCCGCGCGCATGGAGAGCCCGTCGCGCACGCTCTGGGTGACGATGGCGCTGATGCGGGCGTAATCGTCCTCGTGAACGAAGGTCAAAAACTCCGCCATGGAGATCATCTTTTGCTGGTCGGGCAGGCCGAGAATGCGGGCGTACTCTTCCGAGACAAACATCAGATCCTGCTCCAGCTCCCAGCGCCAGCTGCCGGTGTGGCTGATCTGCTCGCCCAGCATCAGCGAGGTCTGGCTGGCGCGCAGCTCTTTTTCCACCCGGCGGCGCTGAATGTTCTCCGCCAGCAGCTCGGCGTAGAGCCGCGCCGTCTCCAGGGAGACCGCGGCCTGCGCGCCCAGCAGGCTTACCACGCGCGAGTGCTCGGCGGTGAAGACCTCCGGCATCAGGCGGTTTTCCAGGTAGAGCACGCCCACCAGCCGCGCCTGTTTGAACATCGGGACGCACATCACCGCCGCCCCCGATGTCACCAGATAAGGGTCCTGGCTGAAGGGGTGAAACTCCTCCGGCCTGCCGGTGCGGATCTCCTGCCCGGTGCGGATCACCGCGGCCAGCACCGACAGCGGCATGTCGGTCGCCATCGGCACGTCTTTCAGGATCCGCACCCGCACGCCGTCGGTGCTGGTCCAGGCGCTGGCCTCGATCTCCGGGATCAGGTTATCGCTCACGCGAAGCAGCAGGCCGCGCTGCGCCCCGGCGCGTTCGAGCAGGATGGTCATCAGGTTTTCGATCAGGCGCTCAAGATTGATCTCTTCCGACAGCGCGCGGGAGGCTTTGATCACGCTCTGCAGATCGCGGATCGTCTCGTTCTGGGCAAACGCCACCGTGTCGTAGGCGCTGGCCTGCCCGGAGGCCAGCAGGTGCGGGAAATCCTGCTCCAGCTGGCGCACCTTGGCCTGCGCGCCCGCGCGGCCCCAGGCGGCAATTGAGCCGCGGAAGTGCGCGTCTGACGCGGTCGGGTAGCCGCAGGCCAGCGCAAAGCGGCCCGCCAGCTCGTGGGCCAGGGCGTTAATCGGGTTAAAGCCGCCCTCGCGGGAGAGCCGGACCGCCTTCTCGTACTGCTCAAGCGCAATGCTGTTCATCCCGTCCAGACGGACAATTTCGGCGTAGATCAGCGCCTCTTTATCCGCGAACGTGCCGGGATTAATGCGCGCCCAGAGGGCGATTTTGTCGTAGTGGGCGTGAATGCTGCGGCGGTGGTTCGCCGAAAACGTCTCCGGCGTCAGCTGACGGGAGAGCGCCAGCGCGCTGTAAAGATGGTAATCCAGCAGATGGATATGGCCCGGTGCAGACCACGCGTACCAGCCCGCCATCTCAAGATCCGCCTGCGCGTCGGCATACTCCCCGCAGGTAAAGTGCGCCATGCCGCGGTAGAGCCAGTACCAGAACAGCATGGTGGAGGTCTGCTCCGGGGCCTGCTCCGGCGACGCGGGAAGCAGCGCCTCGGGCAGCGCCTGCGACGCGGTCCAGGTGCCGATCGTCGGCGTGCGCAAAAACTCCACGAAGGTGCGCTGGAGCATCAATATGGTTTCAACGTCCTGGAAGTGGGTTTTACGCACAAACGCCAAGCCGCGATCGATGCTGGTCAACACCCCGTCCAGGTGATCGCCCCGTGAGAGGAAGTTAATAACCTGATGGCAGGCCGCAAAGCAGGCCACCGTCATATCACCGTGGGTCACTGCGGCGGTGAAGCAGGCTTTTGCGCACTCGATGGTAAACGATAAAGGCTGGGTCCAGACGCTGAGCTGGTCGAGGGGCAGCAGGGTTTTAGCTTCGAACGCGTCGTAGCCGTGGCGGTTTACCAGCTCTCGGGCCAGCGTGCCGTACTGGAACCCGAGGCGATACTCGGCGTAGCGGTGGCCAATCAGCACCCCAAACCAGGCCATCGCCGTGGTGGAGGCGCCGGTAATGCCGTGGTCGAGGGTGAGGTGCATCATGCGGCAGAGCAGCAAAAAATGCAGGCGCGGGCAGATGAAGCTGGCGCAAATGCTGGCGCTGTAGAGCAGGTTCATCACCGCTTCGGTTTCCGGGTTATCCATCCGCGAGAGCTGGGCAAAAAGGTTTTGCGGCGCGTCGCCCGTGCGGTTGCAAAAGAGCGCCCAGGCCTCGTCGCAGTCGGCGTCTTCCGGATGGCGGCCAATCTGAATACCAAAAATCCCCAGCCAGCAGAGCGCCGCCTCCAGCGCCAGACGGCTGTCCGACTGGCGAGTGTACACCTCCACCAGCAGGTTGGCCGCCAGCGCCTTTTCGGTCAGCCCGCCGGGGCAGCCGAGAATGGCGTCACACAGCTCGCGGGTCCGCTCCAGGTGCCCCAGCGCAAACTCGCAGCCCGCCTCTTCGATATCAAGCATAAAATCTGAGACCGCCCCGGCGTTGCCCAGCGCTCTGGCGGTCTGGAGGTAGCTGAGCGCCGAAAGATAATCTCCCGTGCGCTTCGCCCGTCGCGCGGCCAGCAGGCTCAGCTCGCGGAACATCTGCCGCTGCGGCGCGGGCTGAATGCTGTCCAGCGCGGCCGTGACGTGGTGAACGGCGCGGAACAGCAGTTCGTTCCCCGCCGCCTGACGCGCGGCGTCGGCCAGCAGGCTGGCGGTGGTCAGGTGAAGATGGCTTTTCTCATGCTGATCCAGCAGCGCAAAGGCGGCCTCCTGCACCCTGTCATGGGTGAAGGCGTACTCTTTTTCCGTCAGCACGATGAGCTGGGCCATCACCGCCGGGTGCAGCGCATAGCGAATTTCTGCCACCGACACCCCGACCACGCGGCATATCATCTCCAGTTCGCCCGTGCCGCCGAGGCAGGCAATGCTGCCCAGCAGGCGGCGCGTCTCGTCGGGCATCTCTTCGAGCTGCTCCAGCACCAGGGTAACGACGTTTTCGGTGTAGTGTCGGGCGCGGATCGCCTGCAGATCGTAGTGCCACTTGTCCTGATATTTGTTGTGCACCACCAGGCCGTCATCCACGATGCGGCGGAAAAACTCGTGCACAAAGAGCGGGTTGCCCCCGGTTTTCTCGTGGATCAGCGTGGCGAGGTCGGACGTCGCCGCGCTGCGGGTACGAAATATCGTCGCCAGCCAGCGCGCCACCGCCTTCACGGACAGCGCCTGCGGGATAATTTCAGTCGCGTTTTGCGCCGCCTCCGGCAGGCTCGCCAGCTGCTGTTGCAGTGTCGGTTCGGACAACGAACCGATATCGCGGTGGGCGACCACCAGCAGCAGCGGGATAGCGCCGCAGGTCACCAGCAGATGTTTCAGCGTGTGCAGGCTGGCGGCGTCGCTCCACTGAAGATCGTCAAGCACCAGCACCAGCGGGCAGCCCTGAGTGGCAAAGGTTTTCACCAGCGCCAGCACCATATGGCTGAAGCGCGCCCGGGCATCAATGGAAAACGTATCCGCCGAGAAGCGCGGCTTGCTCTCAAGGAGCAGCCCCAGCTCGGGCACCAGGCTGACGGCCAGCGCCTCGTACCCCTCCAGGGCGCGGGACAGGCGGATTTTCCACTTCGCCACGTCTTCCGCGGGCAGCCCCAGCAGGTGCAGCGTCAGGGTGCGGAACGCGGAGCTTAATACGCCGTAGGGCAAAGACGGCGAGAACTGATCGACTTTCCCCACCGCCAGCAATACCTGACGCTGCTGCAGCGTTTTGAGCGCCGTCGCGATGATGGACGATTTGCCGATCCCCGACGGCCCGCCGATCGTCACCAGCTCCGGCACCATGCTCTGCCCCACCCGCTCAAACGCGGCAATGACGTCATTCGCCTGCGGGTGCGTCGCGAACAGGGTGTCCGCCAGATGGATCGCCGGGGTGCGGTCCTGCTGGCCGGGCGTAAAGGCGACGATCTCGCCCTCGCAGGTCAGCGTCGCCTGGCAGCGGCGGAGATCGGCAATCAGCCCGTCGACCGTCTGGTAGCGGTTATCGGGGTGCTTTTCCAGCAGCTTGAGGATGATGGTCGACAGCATTCCCGGCACGTCCGGGCGAATCACGTCCGGGGCCAGCGGCTCCGAGGCAATATGGTAGTGCGCCCAGTTGGTTTGATCGTGCTCCCCCAGCTCAAACGGCAGGCGTCCGGTCAGAAGTTCATACAGCACCATGCCGAGGCTGTAGAGATCGCTGCGCCCGTCAACGGGGCGGCGGGTGCGGGTGGTGTGCTCTGGCGACATATAGGCGGGCGTTCCGCCTGAAACGGCAAGCCGGGTCTGGGAGAAGGCACCGGAGAGGCTGCAGGAGAGGCCAAAGCTGCCCAGACGGCAGGTGGCATCGTGATGAACAAAAATACTGCCGGGCTTGATATCGCCGTGGATCAGGTTTTGCAGGTGCATCTGGCGCAGGGGAGCGCAGATCTGGATCGCCAGCTCGATAAAGCGCGAGATCCCCGAGATCGCCCTGCCCGCGCGCCGTGCCAGCAGTTCAAACGAAAACGGCGCATACACCAGCGCGAAGCGTCCCCGGTACTGGGTGGAGGCAACGGCGCGGATGGCCCAGCTGTCCTGCAGCACGTCGCGCAGGGCAAACTCGTTTTTCAGCAGCCGGGTGGCCCGCTCCTCTTCTTCGTCGCTCACCGCGGTGGCAATGATGAACGAGCCGCCGGAATGGGGATGGCGCGCGTTCATCCAGGAGATACCGCCCTCCTGCGCCAGCACGGTAAAAATCACATCCTCTTTAAGGACAAAAACCCGCCCCTGGTGAAGATTCCCCTGGGCGGGCCAGAATGCAGGCTGCTCGTGTTCGTTCATCCGCGATCCTTATCGTCGGCGGGCCAGCTCCCGCTGTATATGATCCAGCAGAATATCGATGTTAATGGGTTTACGCAAAAATGCAGCGGCGCCCAGGCTAAGAGCGTACCGCTGCATATTTTCATCAGCATGACCGGAGATAAAAATCACCGGCGGAGGCGGGACGGCCAGCAGCCGCAGCTTTTCATACAGCTCCAGGCCGCTCATGCCCCGCAGCTTGATATCGGCGATCACCAGCGCCGCGCCGGACAGGGCGAGCGGATGGCTCAGAAATACCTCTGCCGAATCAAACGCGTCGGCGGCATAGCCTTCCGACTCCAGGAGATTACTCAGCCCGCTGCGGACGGAACGTTCGTCATCAATGATGGCAATGCGCCACGGCAGCGTCATGCTGTCTTTCCTCAAAAAAATCATTAAACGTCGCGATCGTCCTTCGCGGGCGCGGGGGGCGCCGTGCCGCTGATTTTCGGCACGCATTCGTGACGAAACCAGGCAAGGGTAAGCGGTTCGCGACTCAGTAAACGCCGTCCCACCGGGATGAGCTGTTCACCCACCAGCATGCCAAACAGGCCAAGCAGGGCGACAACCGGCGGTGCCGGGGAATGAACGTCGAGCAGGGCGTAAATTACCCCAGCAACCACGCCGCACACCAGCGAAATTATCCATGCTTTCATGACGACGCTCCCGTCTGCGATTTAGCCTGCGGAACCGTCACCTGAGGAGGCGGCGTGCCGTCGCGGGATAACAGATGGCGCGTCGCCTGTTCACCCGCCAGCATCCCGAGCAGGCCAATCAGCGCCAGCGCGGGCGGCGCGGGGGAGCGCACCTTCAGCACGGCATACATCAGGCCAATCAACACGCCTGCGGCAAGGGATATCAGCCCAGTACTCATTGTGAACTCCAGAGAAAGAGGCAGCGGCGAGCCGGATGAGGGACCAGCCCGCCAGCGGAACTTAGCGAGCCGGGACCGGCGCTAGGGTGCGGTGCTCGCTCTTCTGGCGAGACGGCGCTTTGTGCACCATGGTGTAGGCATAATCCACGCCCATGCCGTACGCGCCGGAGTGCTCGCGCACGATATCCATCACCGCGGTGTAGGTCTCTTTACGCGCCCAGTCGCGCTGCCACTCCAGCATCACCTGCTGCCAGGTCACCGGGATCACGCCCGCCTGGATCATGCGCTGCATCGCGAAGTCGTGGGCCTCTTTGGAGGTGCCGCCGGACGCGTCCGCCACCATATAAATTTCGTAGTCGCCTTCCAGCATCGCGCACAGGGCAAAGCTGTTGTTGCACACTTCGGTCCACAGGCCGGCCACCACCACCTTCTTCTTGCCGTTGGCCTTCAGCGCGTCGCGCACCTTCTGGTCGTCCCAGGAGTTCATGGAGGTACGCTCCAGAATGTCCTGGCCCGGGAAGACGTCCAGCAGCTCCGGATAGGTGTTACCGGAGAAGCTTTCGGTCTCTACGGTGGTGATGATGGTCGGGATGTTGAACACTTTGGCCGCTTTTGCCAGCGCCACGGTGTTGTTCTTCAGCACCTGGCGGTCAATAGACTGCACGCCAAACGCCATCTGAGGCTGGTGATCGATAAAGATGATCTGACAGTTCGCAGGGGTTAACACTTCGAGCTTTGAAGAGGTCATAGCATTTTCCAGTGGTTAAGGGTAGAAATCGCCGTGAGTGCCACGACGATAAAGTCACCCTCATCCTGCGGTTTTCCGTCGCCGCGCGTAATTATCTCTTCGTATAGTTAACCTTAGGTATAGTTATACTTTGGTATACCTATCCTATTGTATAACTGGATCTTTGCCGAAACCGATTCCCATAATCCTGACCATTCCCCCTCTCAGTCAGGAGCAGTTATGGTTACCCTCGGTAAAGCCGATCTTATTCTGGTTAACGGCCAGTTTCACACCGTCGATCGCGAGAATCCTGTCGCGGAAGCCGTTGCCGTGCGCGACGGAAAATTTCTGGAAGTGGGTACCGTCGCCGAGGTGATGCAGCACCACTGCGACGGCACCAAAGTTGTTGATCTAAAAGGCCACACCGCCATCCCCGGCCTGAACGACTCCCACCTGCACCTCATTCGCGGCGGGCTGAACTACAACCTCGAGCTGCGCTGGGAAGGCGTGCCGTCTCTGGCCGATGCCCTGCGGATGCTGAAAGAGCAGGCCCTGCGCACGCCGTCGCCCCAGTGGGTGCGCGTGGTGGGCGGCTGGACCGAGTTCCAGTTTGCCGAGCGCCGCATGCCGACCCTGGACGAGATTAACGACGCCGCGCCGGACACCCCGGTCTTCATCCTGCACCTCTACGACCGCGCCCTGCTCAACCGCGCCGCGCTGAAGGTGGTCGGCTACACCAAAGACACGCCCAACCCGCCGGGCGGCGAGATCCAGCGCGACGCCAACGGTAACCCGACCGGGATGCTGATTGCCCGTCCGAACGCCATGATCCTCTACGCCACGCTCGCCAAAGGGCCGAAGCTGCCGCTGGAGCAGCAGGTCAACTCTACCCGTCAGTTTATGCGCGAGCTGAACCGCCTGGGGCTGACCAGCGCCATCGACGCGGGCGGCGGCTTCCAGAACTACCCGGAAGATTACGAGGTGATTGCCGAGCTGCACGAGAAAAAGCAGATGACCATCCGCATCGCCTACAACCTGTTTACCCAGCGTCCGGGCCACGAGCTGGAGGACTTTGAAAAATGGACCGACATGCTCACGCCGGGCCAGGGCAGCGACTTCTTCCGCCACAACGGCGCAGGGGAGATGCTGGTCTTCTCCGCCGCCGATTTTGAAGACTTCCTCGAACCGCGTCCGGACCTCGCGCCGGGCATGGAGGACGAGCTGGAGCGCGTGGTGCGCCATCTGGTGGAGCACCGCTGGCCGTTCCGCCTGCACGCCACCTATAACGAGTCTATCAGCCGCATGCTGGACGTCTTCGAGAAGGTGAACCGCGACATTCCGTTCAACGGCCTGCACTGGTTCTTCGACCACGCGGAAACCGTTACCCAGGCCAACATCGACCGCATCAAAGCGCTCGGCGGCGGCATTGCCGTGCAGCACCGCATGGCCTTCCAGGGCGAGTACTTTGCCGAGCGCTACGGCATCGAAGCCACCCGCCACACGCCGCCGGTGGCAAAAATGCTCGAGACCGGCGTGCCGGTGGGCTTAGGGACGGACGCCACCCGCGTGGCGAGCTACAACCCGTGGACCGCGCTCTACTGGCTGGTCTCCGGCCGCACCGTCGGCGGGATGCAGATGTACGACCACAGCGCCCGTCTGGACCGCGACACCGCCCTGATGCTCTGGACCCAGGGCAGCGCGTGGTTCTCCAGCGAGCAGAACCAGAAGGGGCAGATCAAGGTCGGCCAGCTCGCGGACCTGGCGGTGCTCAGCAAAGACTACTTCCGCGTGCCGGAAGAGGAGATCAAGGGCATTGAGTCCGTCCTGACGGTGGTGAACGGCGATATCGTCTACGCCGCAGGCAGCTTTGGCCCGCTCGCGCCGCCGGCCATTCCGGTTTTGCCCGAGTGGTCCCCGGTGGTGAAAGTGCCGGGCCACTACCGCAGCGCGCCGCCGCAGGCCGCACGCGTCGGCATGAGCCCTGTTCACCACTGCAGCGGGCCGTGCGGGGTTCACAGCCACCAGCATGATTTCGCCCGCACGTCAGAGATGCCGGTGTCCGACGATAACGCTTTCTGGGGGGCGCTGGGCTGCAGCTGCTTTGCATTCTGATGAAAAACACCACTATGCCGCCCCGGATCGACCTGGGGCTGTTCTTCCTGCGCCTGACCGGCAGCCTGCTGCTGCTCTACGTGCACGGCCTGCCGAAGGTGCTGCACTTCAGCGAAGAGCTGACGCGCATTGAAGATCCGTTCGGCTTCGGACCTTACGCCAGCCTGATCCCGGCGATCGTCGCCGAGGTGATCTGCCCGCTGTTTATCATTGCGGGCGTGTACACCCGCCTGGCGTGCCTGCCGATTATCGCCGTGCTGCTGGTGGCGATGCTGGCGGTCCACCCGGACTGGTCGATTGCCGAAGGGCAGTTTGGCTGGCTGCTGCTGATTATCTTCACCACCCTCGCCCTCACCGGGCCGGGCCAGTGGCGGCTGCAGCGTAAGGCAGCGGAGAGGTTCGCATGACCCAGGTTAACGACGTTCGCGACGCACACGTCGAGACGACGCCCGCGCAGGCGGTTTCGCCGTGGCAGCCGCTGAGCCAGCCGGTGTTCCGCATGCTGTGGATCGCCACGGTGGTCTCTAACGTCGGCTCATGGATGAGCGACGTCGGCATCAACTGGAGCATGCTGACCCTGAGCGCCGATCCTTTGGACATCGCGCTGGTGCAGGCGGCAAGCAGCCTGCCGATGTTCCTCTTCGCCCTGCCGTCCGGGGTGATGGCGGACATCGTCGACCGACGTAAATACCTGCTCTTCTCCCAGCTGTGGGTGTTCATCGCCGCCGCCGGGCTGACGGTGCTCTCCTTCACCGGACACGTTACCCCTACCGTTCTGCTGGTGGCAACGTTTCTGCTGAGCGTGGGCGCGGCGATGAGCTCGCCGCCGTTCCAGGCCGTGGTGCCCGATCTGGTGAGCAAGCCGGAGCTGGGCGCCGCCGTGGCGCTGAACTCGCTCGGGGTGAACATCAGCCGGGCGATAGGCCCCGCGCTGGGCGGCTTTTTGCTGTCGCTCGCCGGGCCGTGGATGGTGTTTGCTCTGAACGCGCTGTCCGTGGTCGGCGTGGCGTGGGTGCTGTGGCGCTGGCGTCCGGCGCCGTCCGTGCAGCGTCTGCCGCCGGAGCACTTCTTCTCCGCTGTGCGATCCGGCATTCGCTACGTGCACGCCGCGCCGGTGCTGCGCAACGTGCTGGTGCGCACGGTGGCCTTCTTCGTTTTCGGCAGCGCGGGCTGGGCACTGCTGCCGCTGGTGGCGCGCCGCGAGCTGGGCTTAGGCCCGGCGGGCTACGGGGTGATGCTGGCCTGCATCGGCCTGGGGGCGATTGCCGGGGCGATCCTGCTGCCGCGCCTGCGCCAGCGGCTGAACGCCGACCGCCTGATGGTGGCCGCCAGCCTGACCTTTGCTCTCACCATGCTGGCGCTGGCGTTCGTGCGTCACATCTGGCTGCTGAACCTGTTTGAGTTTTTCACCGGCTTCGCGTGGATTGCGGTGCTCTCCACCCTCAATCTCGGCGCGCAGCGCAGCGCCGCCCGCTGGGTGAAGGCCCGCGCGCTGGCGGTCTACCTGACGGTGTTCTTCGGCTCGATGACCACGGGCAGCGCCATCTGGGGGCAGATCGCCTCGCAGTTTGGCACCCCAACCTCGCTGGTGGTCGCCACGCTGGGCATGGTGCTGGCGAGCGCAACGGTGTTCCGCTGGAAGCTCGAGAAAGATCCCGATCTGAACCTCGACCTCAGCGGGCAGCCGCTGGACGGCGTGGAGATCGACCTGCCGAACGAGCGCGGCCCGGTGCTGGTATCGCACGAGTACATTATCGACCCGCAGAACGCGAAGGCCTTCCTCGAGGCGGTACACGAGCTGCGCCGGGTGCGCCGCCGCGCCGGGGCGATGAGCTGGGCGGTGTACGAAGATATTGAGCGCCCCGGTCTGTTTATCGAGACCTTCCTGATGGGCTCCTGGATTGAGCATCTGCGCCAGCAGGAGCGCCATACCATGAATGACCTCCTGCTGCAGAGCCGCGTTCTGGCTTTTCATCAGGGCACAACATCACCGGCAATTCGCTATCTGGTCGCGCCGGTATAACCATAACCATCACCTGTACAGGAACACACTATGGCAACGTTTAAGGCAAAAGACGGCACGCAGATTTACTACAAAGACTGCGGCGCGGGCAAACCGGTTCTCTTCAGCCACGGCTGGCCGCTGGACGGCGACATGTGGGACAGCCAGCTTAACTACCTGGCGGAGCGCGGCTTCCGCGCCATCGCCTTTGACCGTCGCGGCTTTGGCCGCTCGGATCAGCCGTGGAACGGCTACGACTACGATACCTTTGCGTCCGACATCAACGACCTGATTACCACCCTGGACCTGCGCGACGTGACGCTGGTGGGCTTCTCCATGGGCGGCGGCGACGTGACGCGCTACATCAACAACTACGGCAGCTCACGCGTCGCCGGGCTTGCGCTGCTGGGCGCGGTGACGCCGATCTTCGGTAAATCCGACTCCTTCCCGCAGGGCGTGGATCAGAGCGTGTTCGACGGCATTCGCGACGGGCTGCGTAAAGATCGCGCCCAGTTCATCAGCGACTTCGCCACCCCGTTCTACGGCACCAACGCCGGGCAGACCGTCTCCGCCGGCGCGCTGACCCAGACGCTGAACATCGCCCTGCTGGCGTCCTTGAAGGGCACCATCGACTGCGTGACCGCGTTCGGCGAAACCGACTTCCGCCCGGATATGGCGAAAATCGACGTGCCGACGCTGGTGATCCACGGCAGCAACGACCAGATCGTGCCGTTTGAAAGCACCGGCAAGCTTGCGGCGGAAATGATCAAAAACGCCACGCTGAAGGTGTACGACAACGCCCCGCACGGCTTCGCGCTGACCCACCAGGACCAGCTCAACGAAGATCTGCTGACCTTCGTGAAGTCGCTGTAATAGTATCGGCCGGTTGAAGGGTCGCCGTCACCCGGCTGCAAAATAAAATAACGGATCGGGGGGAATATGACTGTATTTCCCCTGATGATATTTCTAAATTCTTAAAAAAGTATTATTCCTGGATATCCGTCAGGGGTATATTCTGATTTATAAAAGCAAGGTGGTAAGAAATGATATTATTAAAAATAATATTACTTACCTGCATAGAAGGCCAATCTTCGCAGGAGATGTTTATGTTCAATGAGTGAAAAAGCACATGTTAAAATCTTTCTTTCTTTTTATATTGTTAATGGTCGCGGCTGCAAATTGCCAGGCAAATGGTTGTGCCATAGCTAATAGCTATCCCGTCTTCAGTTTTACCGGGCCAATTACGGTAAGCCCTTCAGCTGCCATAGGTTCGGCGATTGCGACCGGACAAACTCAAATGTCAATCACGGATATTGGCAGAGGAGGTTCTGCTGCCATCTTTGGGTGGGCCGCATCAGGGGTAAGTGGTGTGACTTTCTCTCAAAACGGAGCACGGGTTGTTAAAACAAATCTTTCTGGGATAGGCATATCGGTATGGAGTGATAACAGTATACCGACCCCAGCGAATGTTTCCCTTGTGGTCAACCAACCAAAAACAGGTGGGACAAATACCCATAACATCTATTATGCTCTGGTTAAAACCTCCAATGTAATATCAAGCGGCACGTTAAATTCTCTCATCTTCTCAAACATCACTTTCGTCTGCTCTGGAGATAATGCCAATAACGTTGAAGTCATACAAGTGCCTATTTCTATCACAGGCTCGCCAACAGTGTCCTTAAAAGCCTGTACCGTTAATAACACCGCGATTAACGTTCCATTCGGCATGACAAAAAACAGCGCCTTCACCGGCATCGGCAGCACGGCCAACACGCAAACGTTTAATATCTCTTTAACCTGTTCACAGGCAACGAACGCCAAAATCACCCTCTCCCCCGGAAGCAGCGGTGCGTTTAACGCGGCAAACGGCGTGATTAATCTCGACCCGGCGACAACGGGTACGACGGCCACCGGCGTGGGCATTCAGCTTTTATATAAAAATACCGCAGCGCCGTTGAACAGCGCCATCAGCGTCGGTTCCATGACCGCCGCGGGAAACATGACGGTGCCCTTAAGCGCGCGCTATTACCAGACGGCGAGTAAGGTTACGGGCGGCGTGGCGAACGGAACGGCCACCTTTACTATGACCTACAACTGAGAAAAAACCAGCCCGTGAGGGTCTGGTACATTGGGTTTACAGAAGGGTACCGAAGCGGTCAGACGGCAGGTTACGCACGGAAGGATGCGCGGTACTCAGGGCATAAACATCAAACGAGCTGTACTCGTCGTTGGCAAACTTGCCCTTAGTGTGCAGAAAATCGATGTAGGCGCCCTTCGCCCCTTTCACTTTGGTCAACAGCGCTTCAGCAAGCTTCATCTTGCAGTACAGCTCGAAGGTGCTCATCACGCCCAGCTTATGCATCGCATTCCGTTTATGCAGGCTTTGCGTTTTCGACAGCGTAACGCCCTGCCCGGTATACATAATAAAATCCAGCGTACTCATTTCCGTCGAGGTCAGGCGTTCGAAGATATTTTTCTGGCGCGGACAGAATGACGGCTGCTTCGATATTGTCGCCATTGCGCTCAGCAATTTTTCAATCAACACATCCTCTTTCGCATCCAGCGTAATAAAGCAAACGTTTCTGTCAAAAAAAAGGCCAGAAAAAATACGCTTTATGGTCGGGGTGCAAAAAATCACGGCATTATCTGCATCCAGCAACGCTGAAGAGCGAGGCAAATAGATACAGTCTGCATCATCCGGCAGAATAAACACCTTGAGCATGTCGAGGCTATATTTTTCTGCGCGCAACGTTCCGAGGTTTTTCGCGAAAAGCGCGGACATGCTCTCTTTATAGAAGGTATTCTCGGTAACAATCTCAATATTCATTTGATATCACTCACTCAGCCAGTGGCACATCATGGAAGTCAGCGGCTCGCGTCATCTCTGTTGATCTAAAACAAGAATCCAGGCGCTTCGCTTCACACGTTTTTTGATGTGCCAACGATACCCCTAAAATTTATCTGGCCGGAATTTAAATCCATAAACAGCAAATAAATACATATTTTTATCTACTATTTATAACTTTATAGATTTTTACACCATTGCAGAGCAGTGAGTGTTAAAAACACAGGCGCAATGTGGACGCGAAACGAAGAGAAGCAACTGAGATTTTTCAGGTATTTTGCACGTTTTCCAGGCGGCAAATCTGCTTTTATCTCTGCCGACACGATCCAAAAAAAGATCGGGAATGCCCTCTGAATTCGGGATTAAACGCCAGGAAAGTAAATATCATGCACTGACTGAAACTATTATCAGGCGATAGAAAACATGGTTAAAACAATATTCAAATTCTGATTTATGAATTTATTTATGGGCGCCAAAATGCCATGTGCTCGACTATTCCGAAAGCTAAAAAGATTACATTTCCGACAAATAAAAAATCACCCTTAAAATTCATATAGATACATAATCAGGCAGCAAAAACCCTGACTTATCCACTTCACTCCCAGTAGTTATATAAACCACAATAAGCGCTTAACGCACACAAAAAACAGTATCATCCACCAAAAATCACAACCCATTCAGACAAAAATCAAATTTTGCTGCTTAATCCACCTTCTCCACCTCAACACAAAAATGGACATATTGTGATCCGGTTTAAAAAAAATAGAATGAGTCCCGTCAGCAGGAAATGCATATGGACAGGGATCGTTAAGACACCGAGCCTGAGAGTATTACCGCTTGTATAAACATCGCTTGCTTGCAGGTGAATATTATCAGTGCACTTTACTGGAAGGCAGAGTACTGCTGGCATCTCCATTCCGTTATTCACCAACACCAGGGAATCGGAATTTAGCCTTAATAAAAATAAAGCTCCTCCGGTAATAATCCGGACGGAACCAGGAACCGGACTATGAAAAAGCAATTTATCGCATTAAGCATTATGGCAGGCCTGTTCACCGCGACCGCAGTGAACGCGGCAGACGGCACCATCAACTTCACCGGTAACATCACCGATGCAGCCTGTACCGTTGATTCAACCTCTGCAAGCCAGACCGTTAACCTCGGTACCGTTGCCGCAACAGCGTTTAGCGCTGCGGGCGTAACTGCTGCACCAACGGCGTTCACCATCGATCTGACCAGCTGCCCAAGCACTGTGACTGCGGCATCCGTTAAGTTCGACGGTACCTCCGATACCACCAACACCCAGATCCTGAAACTGTCTACCGACAGCACCGCGACTGGCGTTGGCGTGGCTATCTATGAAAAAGACGGCAGCACGCTGGTGCCAATGCACACTACGTCCGCTAAGCAAACGATCGACAGCTCGCTGACGACTAACAGCCTGGCGTTCGTCGCGAAATATATGTCTACCGCAGCGTCTGTTACAGCAGGTACTGCGAACGCAACGACTGACTTCACCATCGCTTACAACTAAGCGTTGTCTGGCAGGCCGGGCACCCGGCCTGCCCTTTTCCCATCTCTGTTCATTCATCACCAGGAGGAACTCATGCGCTGGTTTTCTGCCTTTTGTCTGGCAGGTCTGTTACTGAATTCAAGCCAGACCTTTGCTGGCGTCATCGTTGGCGCAACGCGCGTTGTTTTTAATGCGGATAAACGTGAAGCCGAGCTGACGGTTGAGAACCCAACCAAGTCTATCCCGTATCTGATTCAGTCATGGATAGACAACTATTCCGAGTCCGATGCCCAAAAAACGCCGTTCACCATGACGCCGCCGCTGTTCCGTCTGGATCCGGGCCAGGAGAATATCCTGCGAATTATCCCGACCTCCACGGCGCTGCCGCAGGATCGCGAATCGGTATTTATGGTTAACGTGAAATCGATTCCGTCATCGGATGAATCCAACAAAAACCAGCTGCAAATCACCGTGCGCACGCGCATCAAGCTCTTCTGGCGCCCAGCTGCGCTGAACAATGACGACGCGGCAAAAGCCTATGAAGCGCTGACCTTTAGCCGGCAGGGTGACAACGTGGTGGTGAACAACCCGACCCCCTATTACGTATCGTTTTATAGCGTGAATATCGGCGGCAAAGAGATTAAAGACGCTGGCATGGTTGCCCCACGCGGCACGCTCGCGCTGAAAGCCTCTAATGGCGGCCTGGTTCGCTGGAAAGCGATCGACGACTTCGGCGGTATCACCAAAGAGGCTCACGCCACGCTCTAACCCATTCCAGAACGTAGCCAGTCACCCCACCCATCGACAAAAACAACAATACGGGACCGTTATGAAACCTTTTGCGGACGTTCACCTGTGCAAAATGCCGCCCTTTACATTGTCGCTGCTGGCCTGCCTTATTCCGGGCCTGATTGTCGCCCATCCTGTACTGGCACGGGACTACTTCAACCCAAACGCCATCGATCTGCGTAACGGCGGACAAACGGCCGATCTGGCAAGCTTTGCCGAAACCGGCGGGCAGGCGCCGGGGGTATATCACGTCAATATCTATGTGAACGGGGAGCAGGTTGAAACCCGCGACGTGAATTTCGTGTCCGAAGAGGGCAAGCTGCGCCCAGAGCTGACGCTCGCCCAGCTGAAGCAGTGGGGTGTGCAGGTTGCGCTCTTTCCTGAACTGGTCAGCCTTAAAGATGACGCGGTGATTACCGAGCCGGGGAAATACATTCCCCAGGCCGATACCTCACTGAACTTTAGCCAGCAGCGTCTGGATATCTCCGTGCCGCAGGCGGCGATGGGGAATCAGGTGCGCGGATATGTCGATCCTTCGCAGTGGGATCACGGCGTGCCGGCATTTTTGCTGAACTACACCTATAGCGGATCGCAGACCGACTACAAGCGTCAGAGCGGAACCTATGAAAGTAACTTTTTAAACCTGCGCAGCGGCGCCAACTTTGGCCCGTGGCGTTTGCGTAACTACTCCACCTGGAGCAGCACCAGCAACACCGGCTCGAAGTGGGATTCGGTCAACAGCTATTTGCAGCGCGACATCCAGAGCCTGCGCGCCCAGCTAACGATGGGTGACAGCAACACGCCGGGCGAAGTGTTTGACAGCGTGCAGTTTCGCGGGGTGCAGCTCGCCTCCGACGATAACCAGCTGCCGGACAGCCAGCGCGGCTTTGCGCCGATCGTTCGCGGGATCGCCCAGTCGAACGCGCAGATCACCGTGCGCCAGAACGGCTACATCATTTATCAGTCGTATGTCCCGCCGGGGGCATTCGCCATTAACGATCTCTACCCGACCGGCTCTCAGGGCAACCTCGATGTGACCATTCGTGAAGCCGACGGTCGCGAGCAGCGCTTTGTTCAGCCCTACTCCTCCCTGCCGATCATGCAGCGTGAAGGCCAGCTGAAATACGGCGTCGTGGGCGGTAAATACCGCAGCAACGTGTCAGGCTCCCGGGAAATGGAATTCGGTCAGCTCAGCCTGATTTACGGCCTGCCGGCGAATACCACGCTGTACGGCGGCGTGATTGGCGCGGGGGATTATCAGTCGGCGGCTCTCGGTATCGGCCATGGCTTTGGCGAGCTGGGCTCCGTTTCAGCGGACGTGACCCAGTCCAGAACCAAAATGCGCGATGACAGCAAAGAGCAGGGCCAGTCGTACCGTATCCAGTATTCAAAAGATATCGCGGAGACCGGCACCAACTTTACGCTGGCGGGCTATCGCTACTCGACCAACGGCTTTTATGACTTCCAGGAAGCGAACGAAATGGTGTCAAACGGGGAACCGGGCACCTTCTGGTACGGGCACAAACGCAGCCGTACCCAGCTCAACATCACCCAGACGCTCGGGGATTACGGCAGTTTTTATCTGTCTGGTTATGACCAGCGCTACTGGGGACAAAACGGCAGCGAACGTAACCTGGCGGTGGGCTACAGCGTCAATCTGTGGAACATGACCTGGGGTCTTAACTACACCTGGACCCGCCCGGCAGACAAAGGGCCGGACAACCAGCAGCTAGCCTTCTCGCTGTCGATCCCGCTGGGTAAATGGCTGCCGAACGCCAACGCCTACTACAGCGTGACCACCGACAAACAGCATAAAACGGTGCAGCAGGCCGGCCTGACCGGGACGGCGCTGGCCAATAACAACCTGAACTACAGCATCAGTCAAGGTTATACCAACAAGGGTGAAGGAAACAGCGGTTACGCCACGGCGGACTACAAAGGCACCTACGGTGAAGTGACGGGCGGATATAACTACTCCCAGGATACGCGCCAGGTGAACTACGGTCTGGCGGGCGGGATTATCGTCCATCCGTATGGCGTTACGCTGTCTCAGCCGCTGGGCGATACGGTCGCGCTGGTCAGAGCGCCGGGCGCATCCGGTACGCTGGTTGAAAACCACTCTGGGGTGAAAACCGACTGGCGCGGCTACGCCGTTGTACCGTACGTGAGTGCCTACAAACGTAACCGTGTAGCGCTGGATACGCAGACTCTGGCGGAGAACGTGGATGTGGATCTGAAAACCCAAAACGTGGTGCCAACCCAGGGTGCGGTGGTGGTCGCTGACTTTAAAACCCGCGTCGGTTCGCGCGTGCTGATGACGCTGCTGTTTGGCGGCAAACCGCTGCCGTTTGGCGCGCTGGTAACGCTCGACGGCGAGGAGGGTTCCGGAACCGGGATTGTGGGCGACGGCGGTCAGGTTTACCTGAGCGGCGTGCCGGATAAAGGCGCTCTGGTGGCGAAATGGGGTAACGGCAACGGCCGTACCTGTCGCGCAGACTTTGTGCTGCCACCGCAGAAAAAAAACGAAGCATCGCTGCGGTATCTCGACAACGTGGCGTGCCGTTAGCGCTGAGCAGCAACGTTAACGTGCCGCTTTCTGCACGCTACTACCAGACGGCCACCGCGGTGACCGCAGACCAGGCCAACGGCACCGCGACGTTCACCCTGACCTACAATGAGTTTTTACCCCGTTAATAACGTGACCAATATGGAAGTAACTATGAATAAAGTACTTATCGCATCGCTGTTCTCTTTAAGCGCATTCTCCGGACATGCTGCGGACATGCCGACCGTCAGCGCGCTGGCGACGGGCAAAACTACCGCCGCCGCGTTTAAAGAGATGGTGGGCAAAACTACCCTGCCGCAGTGGGTAGTAAAAGGCGGCGTGGATTCACAGGGACAAAACGTTACTATCGATGGCGTGACGTACCAGCTGCAAACCGCCTGTAAACCGCACGACTGCGGCGCAGAGAAAATTGCCGTTCTCTACTCACCCAAAACGCATAAAATGGCGGGCGTGCTGGCCACCAGCAACGAAAGCGAAAATAAGCAGACCTTACAGTGGATGAATATCAGCGATGAGCTGTCTATCGACGGTAAAACAGTGCTGTTTGCTGCCCTGACGGGTAGCGCGGATAATCATCCGGGCAAATTTAATTTCAAATAAAAAAAGCGTCGCAGTAGCGACGCCTTTTTATCGGCTCTGGCACCCGGTGATAAAATCTTTAATTAACGACACCGACCACCTCATTTCCCGTAAAATCACCTGAACGGTCGAAATTATAACTCATGGTTAAAATCCCAATCGTTTCACAGTCTTGGCACACTTTTACCGGATAGGCGTAAAATAGCTGCTGTCCATGATAGTTCACGGATTTATCGACTAAAAAACCCGGTCCGACCGGAAAGGCATGAGGCTGTTTTTGTAAAAATCGCCGCCACTGGCCATTCCCCTCAATATCCTGAAGCGCGTCCTGCGTATCCACCGGCGCACCTTCTGACGGCACCAGGATATCCTCCTGGGTATTTTTCTCCCTAAACGGGTAGGTGACGGTCGCAATGGCAATATTGTGAATGCGCGTGTAGCCAGACACATAGCCGTAATCTTCTTTGGCAGACACATACATCGCCGCCTCCACCGCTTTCGGCGAGCCGGAGTTCTGGATGGTATTGATCAGGCATTCGCCGTGGCGCTTCTCGTAAAAACAGTGGCTCACGTCACCGCGCCAGACGGAGTCTACCGTGATAAACGGCGTGGTTTTGTGATCCACTATTTTCTGTATTTTGCGCAGGGCGCTTGTAGCCGGCGCGTCATCGCAGCCCGATAAAATAACGGGCAGCAGCATTGCTGAAAATAAACGTTTCTTTATCATAATGACATATTGTCTTAACGCTTTGCAGGAAATTCAGTCTATATAAATACAGGCTAACTGTAAGCTATGAGGATTCTGATTTTAAATTCCATCACTAACCCTACAAGCCCACAACACGTATAATGATCGCCATAATGTTATCCAGCCTGATAGTGTCCTGAATTATAATTTCACGCCCTCATATGATTATTCCGATATGGCGACACGATTGCTGGCAAAAATAGCCACGAGAAAAACCATGCCACTGAAAAGAAAATATTATGTCTTATTAACTGCGGGTATTATCACCGTGTTTATGTTAATCACAGGGAGCATCTCAATCTGGTATCAAACCTACCGCTCCTACCAGGCGGATGCCCAGAACAATGCAAAACAAATCACTCGCCATATTGATGCCATGCTCATCCAGGCCGAGCAGACGGCTATCCGCAGCCAGTCGTTTTTAGACAAAAAATGCACCGCCGAAACCGGCTGGCAGCTGGCGCACCTCAACGCCTTCTTCCCCTATATTCGTTCCATCAATCTGGCAGAGGGGAGCACGATCTGGTGCTCCTCTTTACTGATCAGTAAAACCCTGCAGCTGGAAGTTGACCTTTTTGAAGGAGGCGAGCTGGCGCTGCATCCCGGCACCGTGGTCACGCCGGGCATTCCCGCCTTTTCGTTGCGTAAGCAGTTCCCGGAAGGGGATGTCGTGGTGACTATTCACGGCAACTTTTTGCGTGACGCTCTGCAGCAGATCGGCGCGCTGAACGACGCCTATTTTCAGTCGGGCAAAATGCTGATGACCAAATCCGGCAAAGTCGTTCCTGCCCCGCCGGGCGAGCAGGAAGGATACAAAATTTACCGCTCCGGCAATTTTCCCTACGTCGTGGCCTACAGCTACGGTACGCCGACCTTTTCGATGGTCTGGCAGCGGGGCAAGTACCTGTTTATTCTCAACGTTATTTTGTCGGCGCTGGCCGGATGGCTGTATCACCTGTGGATGTCGAAACAGCAATCGCCGTTTCATATGCTGGAAAACGCCATTCAGCGCGGGCAGATCGTTCCCTACTATCAGCCGCTGGTGAACGTGGATGAGCGCAATATTGTCGGATTTGAGGTGCTGGCCCGCTGGATCCACCCGGTACACGGGGTCATCCCGCCCGACGCCTTTATTCCGCTGGCCGAACAGAGCGGGCTGATTGTCCCGATGACGTCGCTGCTAATGGAGAAAGTCGCCAGCGATTTACAGTATCTGCAGGCCAGGCTGCCGAATAAAATTCATGTGAGCTTCAACCTCAGCAAGCAGCATTTTGAATCCCTGACCTTCATTGAAGACTGTAAAAAACTGTTCGATACGGTGGGCAAAGACCGCATTAATATCATTGCGGAAATTACGGAGCGCGATGACATCGGCAACACCAGCCGTCTGGAAGAGGTGCTGGCAACCTTACGCAAAATGGGCGTGGCGATTGCGCTGGACGATTTCGGCACCGGTAATTCCAACCTGGCCTACCTGGGCTCCATTCATCCCGACCACATCAAAATCGACAAACAGTTTATTAGCCAGATAGGTAAACACGACGAGGATAATGTCCTGCTGGACTGTGTGATTGATATCGCCAGAAAGCTTAGGATGAATATTATTGCGGAAGGGGTAGAACACGAATATCAGTCCGACTACCTTGCCGGCAAAGGGATCAGCAGTATGCAGGGCTATTTGTTCTCAAAACCGCTGTCGCTGAAGGACATGATTGCGCACATGATGCTGGAGAGACAGGGACATCACCAGCAGATTTATCTACCCTAGCGGCGGGGTTAGTTATCCAGAATTTCTCCGCAGTTCATGACCGGCGAGTAAAAATTCGAGACCAGCATCAGACCCGGCTCAAGCATATTGACGATCAGCTCCATCTCTTTGCCAGTGTCCTTTTTATTTATCGGCCAGGAGATATATTGATTTTTCTCTGAGTCGGGGGGATAGAATTCAACCCCGGTGAACTTAAGATTGACCAGTCCCTTTTTCCTGTCGGCAAGCTCATAGTTAAACTTCACGCTGCGGAACATATGAAAGAGATGTTTCTCATCTAGGTAAACGTCACCCGCCACGTTTAACGTGCCGGTGTAATCTCTTTTGAGCTGCAAAGACATTTCGCCGGTGAGCTTATCCGAGTCCCTTCTCAGGGAATCGTAGGTAATATCCAGACGGGTACCACACACCATGCTGTAGCCATTATGGTGCGAATGCCAGAGCAGCGTGCTAACACTGGCGGCGGCCAGTAATGCAGACCCGCCAAGAATTCCCCATGCGTGGATCCTTTTCATCGCGTTATCCTTCCCCGTTATGGGTGTAGAGATTAATACATTCTACCGAACCCTCTTTCTGACAAAGAGAGAAAAATACCCGTTGGGCATGTTTCGAAGCGAAATGCTGATCGAGACTCAGGCGGATCTCTTTATCCGCGCTGCAGGAGAGATTCAGCTTTTGTAATAAGAAGCGAACCATATCAAGATGTTCAGGAATTAAGTTTTGTTCGACACGGTTAAAAGAGAAAACCTTACAGCCGTTAACGGTGCCCAGCGGATATTCTTTTTTCACCGGCGGCAAAGTATCCCGGCTCACCGCCACGGCGGTAAAGACAGCAAAACAGACCGATAGCGCCAGAGCGCCCGCAGCCAACCAGCCTAGCCAGGATTTGCGTTCTGCGGTAACCTCTTTTCCCCGCACGGCGATATCGGCAATAAATTTGAAGCCGACTTTCGGCACGGTAACGATGATATTATCCGGCAGGCCCATCAGCGCAAACTCTTTACGCAACAGGCTTATATGCTGGTTGAGGTTGGCATTGGAGGATCGCATTCCGAAGTCATCCCAGACTTTCTCGAAAAGCTCTTCTCGTTCGATGGTCTGGCCATTCTTTTCAATAAAGAGCTTAAGAAGACGCGTCATCGCCTGGGCGAGAAACACCTCTCCATCCCCATCGGCCAAACTCAACCGGCCGCGCTGGATATCGAATACAACCATATCGTTGATAACGTATTCCATTTAACCTCTTACTTAGCTGAATAGCCCCAACAGGATATGAGCACACCGAAAGTAAAGTGAGATTTTAGCATAAAAACCTCAATCCTCATAAAAAACGGCTCAAAAAAAGCATATTAGCGATATCAGTAAACATATATTACAACAACCAGCCATTTCTGATTACTTTATTAACCTGAGGGGCATGTGACCTTAGTAAAATTAACATGCCACTCTAAACCAGAAGGCAATCAATTATAATGTGGTGGATTATGTTTAAGATTGACGTTTTTTCTCCCGACTATTTTCACAATGAGATGCTGTACCGCAGCATTAATCATTTAATATCATCTCAGAAAAACAGCCTCCCGGAATCTTGTTCAACCGTTTTTCTGCTTCCTGACGATAGCCAGTGCCTCGCGCTCTCTTTTTTGCCCGAACTTTTGCTCGCGGACAATGCCCTTGTTCTGTGCACCGACAGGATTTACCGAATTCTCACGGGATTATTATACGGAAAAATCATCTTTTACCCCGAACTTGCCATTAGCCAAAAGATATTTATTAACGCGCTAATAAATAAGCTCATTAGCGAAATGTATGCTAACGCTACTCGAAACATTGCACATTATGCAAATAAAATTTCACCATCCCAATTGTCATTTCGTGCGCAAACTCACCACCTTAACCGTCTGCTCCAGCAATTAGCCGTTGCAGAGCGGGTTGTGGGTTTTAAAAAAAAGGACGAACAGACCGTTTCGCACGTATTTGGATTCTCTTCGAAAGCGTCTCAGAGATAAAAATGATTTCCCGATACCTCACCACTGTATACAGACACATATGAAGTTTCTTAATTAACCCTTTGCCGATTTTATGTTTAAGCATTGTTTATATAATAAGCCGCAATATCGTTCCTGCTCTGACAAGGAGCGTTAAGACATATATATCATTGACGTAATATTCGTTTTCAATCTTTGAGGTAGTGGTAGACAGGACTACTACCTCCTTTTTTATTCCAGCATAAACAGCCATTTTCAGCCGCACAGGAGAACCCTGGCGAAGTTAAAAAGTAAGGGAGAAGATCAATGCCATATAGCGCTTCATTTATTCTTAGCGTGATGTACGCCATGGGATTGGGTGTGTTTCTCTCGCTTATCGGCGGGCTGGCTCTGTTTATCTTCTCTCTTAAAAAATAAGGGGCTATCGATGGCAATCGAGACCGGTGCGGTTTACCAGACAAAACAACACAGTGCGGCATTAACCCGCATTCGCATCCTGTGCGTGGCGGTTAGCATATTACTGATCGTCTGCTCTGTCGCGGAGGCCTGGTACATGCTGGAATCCTGGTTCAGCGGCGAAGCGTTCCAGGACATTTACGAGAACTACGCCCGGTTTTATCCGGCGATCGCACACGCGTCGGTGGGCGGCTGGGGCATTTATATTCTGACGATGGCCGTCGATCTGTGTGGCTTTATCCCCTATTACCTTGCCCTCGTGCTGATAGCCCTGCTCTTTTATAAGCTGCGCGACGGCTATATTCTGGATGATTCCCTCATCCGCCTGCTTAAAGCATCCAGCCTGCTTTTGATCGTCGACGCCGGCTTCCCTGCGATCCGGGACACGCTGCAGGTGTTTATCTTTACCGCCAGCAGCAGTCACCCTGTTTTGGTTCTGACCCTGGGGCTGAGCTCAGGGGGGATTCGCCTGTTTATCATCGCGATGGGGTTGTACGCCATCGCTTTGATTTTAAGGCAGTTTAAAACATCGTTGTAATACGCGAAGCCCTGCTCAGGAAAGAGCATCCCCACGTAGGGCTTCTCGCGACACGCCGCCGCCAGGTGCTTTCGCAGACGCGTTCCGCTCCGCCAGCAACCGACAAACCTCCGCATGCTTCTCCTCGGTAAAGGTAAAGCGCGACATAAAGCCCATTCTGATCAGCGACCCTATCGCCGGCAGCAGGCAAATCCCGAAGAACAGCCCCGACAGCACGCCGTCGCTCTGAATTTGCGCCTGCGGCACGTAGCCAATCATCGTCAGAAACACGCCGATGAGCCCGCCGCCCACCGCCACCGACATCTTGCCGGTAAAGGTCTGCCCGGAGAAGGTGATCGCCGCGCAGCGCTTGTGGGTGTGGTACTCCGCGTACTCGATGGTGTCGGCAATCATCGACGAGGTGAGGATGTTGGTCATCATCACGAACAGCGTGCTCAGGCCGAGCAAAATAAACAGCATCGTCACCTGCTGATACCCGACGAACCACATCGCCACGCGCACCGCCACGTCCAGCCCGCAGAGGATCATAAACAGCTTTCTCTTTTGCATCCGGCGCGTCAGCATCGGGGCGACCAGGCACAGCACCGCCGCCACTATTCCCATCACGCCAATCGCCATCTGCAGGCTGCCGTCGCCCAGGTTGTTGATAAAGAAGTAGATATACAGCCCTCCCGCCACGTTGTGGAACACGCAGAAGAAGAACGACAGCAGGACGATAAACAGCGGCTTATTCTGGCGCAGGTTGTGGAAGGTGTCGCGGATGGTCACCTTCTCCGGGCTCGGCGGCACGCGCTCTTTGATCTGCATAAAGCCGTTGAGCATCAGCGGCAGGCCCACCAGCATCATCACCAGCGCCGCCATAAAGTAGCCTTTATCGTTGCTGTACTGGGCGAAGAACGCCGCCAGCTTCGGGAAGAAGATGTTGGCGCAGGCGATCCCCGCGTTCACCCCGAGCATCGCCGCCGTCACCGCGCGGGTGCGCTGGCCGGAGTCGTTGGTCATCACCGACGACATCGACCAGAACGGGATATCGGAGATGGCGTACAGCGTCCCCCACAGGATGTAGGTCACCCCGGCGTAGAGGATTTTGGTGGTCATGTCCGCTTCAATTTTATAAAACGACAGCAGCGTGACGCCGGTGATCAGCAGCGGGGCGATCAGCAAAAAGTGGCGAAACTTGCCGAACCGGCTGTTAATGGTGTCCATAATGCTGGCAAACAGCGGATCGTGAACCGCGTCCCACGCGCGGGCAATCAGGAAGATGGTGCTCGCCGCCAGCGCCGAGATCCCCAGCACGTCGGTGTAAAAATAGTTAATAAACGAACCCACTAAACCAAAGCTAAAACACTGACCTAAACCATAGCCAAAATAAGACCACAACTCGCGAGACGGTATTTTCATTGTCGTTGCCATTGTTATATGCCTGCCTGGTTGCCCGGCGGTGGACCGCCGGGTCGATATTATTAGCCCTGCACCTGCGGGGCGATCTTGCGCAGCTGCTGCATTAATGCGATTTCACGGCGCGAGAACGGAATGCCGTTCTCCTCAAACACGTCGTGAAACCAGAGGCGGCAGTAGTCCGTGGACTCCTTCATCACCACCGGCCACGGCAGCCACGTCTGGGTTTTGCCGCGCACCAGCCCCCACTGGTACGGCGCGACCTTCGCCGCGTACATCAGCGGAAGCTGCTCTTCGATGGTGCTGCCCACGTGGCGCGCCAGCCATTCGGTGCAGAACAGCGGCCGGCCGAGCTTTTGCAGCTGCTGGATCATCGCCGTCATCCGCCCGGTGTGGGTGTAAGCGTGGAAGCTCACCACGTCCGAGAGCGCCAGCGCGGTCTGGTCCAGCGGGTGCTGGAAGAACATCTCGCCCTCCTCTTCCGGCGGGACGCGCCACGCGCAGACGGTGAGCGGCTGGGTCGGATCTTCTTCACGAACCCACTGGAACGCGAGCTTCATCAGCGCGTGGGCGCAGGTCTCCAGCTTCGGGTCGTACTGCACCTCCTGCGTGCCCGTCGCGAAAATGCCGCGGTTGCCCGGCTCGTTGTACAGATCCCACAGCAGCACGCGCTTATCGTCGCGGAACTGGCGGACAACGTCGCGGATGTAGCGCTCAATCTGCGGCCAGCAGTCCGGATCGCACACCTTATCGCGACCGGGGCTCGCCGCCGCCTGGCTGTTGTGCTTGCCCGGCACGGGCGGCTTTTGCGGACCAAGGTACGGCTCGTCGCCGGAGAAGCCGCAGTCGTCCATCAGGGTCAGCATGGTGCTGAACCCGTGGCGGTCGGCAATCGTCAAAAAGCGGTCGATACGCGCCATCAGCCCGTCGCGGTCGTGCTCCCAGACGATAAACGGCAGGTTGATGCGCAGGGTGTTGTAGCCCGCGTCCGCCGCCCAGCCCAGCTCGCGCTCGATGGTTTCTGCATCGAACGTTTCCTCCTGCCAGATATCCGTCCAGTTCACCGCCGTCGACGGCAGATAGTTAAACCCGCACAGCCAGCCTTTTTGCTCATACCACGCCTGTGCCTGCTCCCTGCTCCACTGCTCTTTCATTACGCGTCCTCTTACTGATAATATTTAGCTAATAAATATTAGTTGCGGGATAAATGCGCAAATCACGGCGTTCCGAAAAGCGACGGCTCTCACAAAGTTCGCGCTTCGATGAATGAGAAACGTGATCGACGGCGCTAAAGCGTGCGGTTAGGGTATGATGCGAAGTCGCGAAAGGGAGAGGACGGATGAAGCGAAAAACGAAGGTAACGATGAACGATATTGCGCGGGCGGCGGGCGTGTCGCAGGCGACGGTATCGCTGGTGCTTAACCAGTCCCGCAACATCAAGCTCAGCGACGACACCCGCCAGCGTGTGATTAACGTGGCCACCGAGCTCGGCTACGACCGCCTCCCCGCCGTTCACGCCCCGCGCAACCAGGAAGAGATCGCCCTGCTGGTGAGCTCCATGCAGAGCTTCGACCCGTTTATCGACGCCATCAGCCAGGCGCGGGAAGCGGCGTGGCGCAACGAGACCCTGCTCACCGTCTACGACTACGGCGACGACATCGAGCTGGCGCTGAACATCATCCGCCAGCTGGAGAAGCGCAACTGCATCGGGATTATTCTCGCCTCTCCGGTCACTACGCTGGTGGACATGACGGCGTTCCAGGATTGCACCCGCATCCCGCTGGTGCTGCTCAACCAGCGCGACCCCGGCTCGCCGCTGCTGCCGTCGTTTATCCCGGACGACTACGCCAACGCTTTCCAGGTGACTAAACACCTCATCGCCTGCGGGGCCACGCGCATCGCCCACATCACCGGGGAGAGCTGGATGGAGGCCTCGCGCCAGCGTCTGGCGGGCTACCAGGCGGCATTACAGCAAGCCGGACTGGCGTGCGACGACAGTCTCGTGCGCCAGACCAACTGGCAGTTCAGCGAGTCCTTTACCGCCACCACCTCTCTGCTGGAACTGGCCGAGCGCCCGGACGCTATCTTCTGCGCCAGCGACTGGCTGGCGATTGGCTGCTATCAGGCGCTGGCGGTGAACGGCGTGCGCATCCCGCAGGACATGCTGCTGGCGGGCTACGACGACCAGAAGATTTCCGAGCAGCTCACCCCGCCGCTGACCAGTATCCAGCTGCCCTACAGCGAGCTGGGAAGGCTGGCGGTGGAGTACCTGTGCAATCAGGAAGATGCCGCCACGCACGTAACGCTGGCGGGCAGGCTGAAGGTGCGCGCCTCAAGCCTCGTCTGAGGTAAACACCATGCCCGCATAGGGCTTCTCGCGACACGCCGCCAGCCGCGCGGCGAGGCTGCCCACGTGTAGCTCCAGCTTGTGCCCGTCCGGGTCGAGAAAATAGAACGACGCCCCCTCGCTTTTGTTCTGCTTCCAGACGGTGACGCCCGCCTGCTCCAGCCTTTGCGATAACGGTTCAAAATCCGCCTCCGCCACGGTAAACGCGTAGTGGGTGTAGTCGCTCTCCTGCGGCGGCACGACCTGGCGCGCCTCGTCGTACGACAGGCAGACCCACAGATCGCCGCAGGTAAGATAGGCCCCGGTATTCCAGCGGGCGTGCAGCGCTAGCCCCAGCAGCTCGTGCCAGAAGGTGACGCTTTTTTGCAGGTCGCTGACCGCAAGGGTCAGGTGGTTGAGAGATTGCAGCATGACGTGCCCTTTTGTTTTTCGCGCCGGACGTGGTACGGTAAAGAGATGAACATAAACCACGCCGTGCTCACCGTAAACCGCTGGTGGCTGCCTTCTTAAAGGCGGCACGGAGTAGTTTTTCCCATTTTCAGATAGCCGCCGAAAGGCGGCTTTCACACATCTAAGACCCCTTTCGGCATTACAACGTTAAGGAGTCTTTATGAACGCACCCACCATCCTCACCGGCGACCGCCCAACCGGCCCGCTGCACCTCGGCCATTTCGTCGGATCGCTACGCCAGCGCGTGGCGCTTCAGCAGACGCACAGCCAGTTTGTGCTGATTGCCGACCTGCAGGGGCTGACCGACAACGGCAGCAACCCGCAAAAAATCCGCGACAACATCCCCGAGGTGCTGGCCGACTACCTCGCTGCCGGCATCGACCCGAACCTGACCACGATCTGCCTGCAATCCGCCCTGCCCGCCCTCGCCGAACTGACGATGCTGTATATGAACATCGTCACCGTCGCCCGCGTGGAGCGTAACCCGACGGTGAAAAACGAGATTGCCCAGAAAGGCTTTGCCCGCTCGCTGCCGGTCGGGTTTATGGCCTACCCCATCAGCCAGGCGGCGGACATCACCGCGTTTAAGGCCGAGTGCGTACCCGTCGGCGACGACCAGCTGCCGATGATTGAGCAGACCAACGAGATTGTGCACAAGATGAACAGCCTGCTGCCCGCCCCGGTGCTGCGCCACTGCAAGGCGATGCTGAGCGACACCAGCCGCCTGCCCGGCATCGACGGCAGCGCCAAGATGTCGAAATCGCTGGGCAACACGCTGCACCTTTCGGCCAGCGAAGAGACCATTTACCGTGCGGTGAGTGCCATGTACACCGACCCGAACCACCTGAAGGTGAGCGACCCGGGGCAGATTGAGGGGAACGTGGTGTTTACGTACCTCGATGCGTTTCATCCGGACAAGCAGAAAGTGGCGGCGATGAAGGCGCACTATCAGGCGGGCGGGCTTGGGGACCGGGCGTGTAAGAACGAGCTGGAGGGGTGTTTGCAGGAGCTGATTGCGCCGATGCGGGAACGGAGGGCAATGTATATGCAGGACAAGGGGGAGCTGATGGCGATGCTGAAGCGCGGGACCGAACGGGCGCAGGGGGTGACGCAGGCGACGTTGAGGGAGGTGAAGGTGGGGCTGGGGGTGCCGGTGTTTAGTTAAAGTAGATTTAGCGGTGGAGTGCGTGGGATTGGCACAAAGCCGCAAATCGATCATTACGAAAATAAGCAAGGCGCAATAAATTCTTAAATGCATTATTAGCCATAGTTGTTTGTCATTCTGTTAAGAGCGCTATATTCATAGACTCTTTTTATTTTAAACGTCGCGACAACTGTCATGAATAAGTTTATTATTTCCATGCTGAATACGTTACTTTGTGTTTTTGTGATTGTGTTATGCCTCATATGCGTGGGCGTCACTGATAACTGGAAAGAATGCACTATAGCTATAATCATTACTTTAGGATGCGCACATTTCATGGCCGTTTTACTGAATCGTGTATTGCCTCATAAGTTATCTATCTTAGAAGGAATACTGGAATTATTGGGAGGACCACTATTAGTTATAGGCGCAATTGTATGCCTCGATGTATTCGAACCCTGGCCGCTAAAAATCATTGGGATGTTTGCGTGGGTTGTTTTGGTTTTCTTTGGACCATCAATTATAAGTCCCAGGCGTTAACCCGGTCTGTTAATAAATATCTACGTCATTTCTTCATCCTAGGAATTCAACATAATGTACCCCACTCTTTCGCAGGTCATTGAGGTTGTACGTCAGTCATCTGGACATCATCGCAAGCGCATTGATGAGAATACCCTTATCGAAGCCGATCTTGATATCTGCGGTATGGATGGCGATGCCCTGATAGAAGACTGCGAGGAAGCGTTTGGCGTTACGCTCGTCACTGAAGAAGATGGTTATGAGAAAACTTTTTCTCTCGCTGCAAATGAATTCCTCTTTAGTACCGAAGGCATAGATTACTTCGGTATCTGCCGTTTGATTCGCAGGATACGTGGCATACCTGAACCTGTGATACGCGATTTAACCGTTGGCGAACTCCATGCTGTACTGGTTAAGGCTGTCAGAGAACAAAGACATGATGTTTGAGTTATTTTTAGCGTAGTGCGGGCATGTCCTCACATGCCCGTGCAGACTGGCTTGAAGTTTAAACAGCCTTCCCACTGCCACGCTTAATCACCGGCATATCACCCGTATCATTTAGCGCTCCCGGAAACGTCTTCAACCACTGCGCGACTTTCTTTTTATTTATATTTACCACGCTCATACCTTCCAGGCATCCCCATAATTCTCTTGTATGCTGCGGCGTAATCACAATGCAGTCTTTCATGGCGCGGATTTTCACGGGCATACCGTTGATAAAGCCAGCCCGGCTTAACCATTCGCCGCCCAGAAGAAGATATTTCATGTCTATACGCGCATACAGTTCGCAGCAGGCGGCACTGTCCTGTGGCGTTTCCGCGCGGGGATGGACGGGCGCCGCGTTGGGCGGGTTGCCGTGAAGTCGGCGGGCGCTGTTTTTGCGTACCAGCTCGCGGTTTTCAATCATGCCGGTGAAAGCGTCTGATTCTGTTTTGCAAACGGTAAACTCTGGCTTAAAATTCGTCGCAGCCATTTTCAACTCCTGATTAGTTGTTTGTGGTTAGCGGTATGAGGGTGTTGCAGCACCTTCATATCGCGAAATCCTCGTTAAATATTCTTTGATACTTCCTTTGCCATTCGGCGTAATTTCTGGTGCTCATTATACAGGGCTGAATATAAATACAGCGGTTTTGGGTGGGGTAAATTTGGAATTTGCGAGGGGGATTCAGGAAATAGAGTTTTAATTCGAGAAATGACAACGCTTCGGCTGGAAATCACTTCAACTCACCTCCTCCAGATATCTGTTCGTTCGCAAACCTGGCGCTAATGCCGCATCGGTTGCCTCCACCCCTTTCTCACATATCTCTCAAAAATTCATCAAACCGATAGATTAACGATTTACATCACCCTGATTTTATTATGTGATCCTGTTACAGGCTTTAGTAACGCCCTGCCCAGCCAACCGTAACAGGACTTCATCGATGGAATTTTATCAGGCCGATCCGACGCTTGAGAACTACTGGCGTGGTGTGATCCTCTTTGGAAGGAACGTCGCATCTTACAAATTTGCGCTGGCGTCAGCGTTGTATGAAGTGGATAAGGCGGGCAGCGATTTGATTACGCTCGACCAGCTTGCCGTACCGTTCAGCCACTATCTTTGCGAGCATCTGAAGCATGCGCCAAAACAGATCACCTCCCGCAGCAGCCAATTTCTGGAAACCTGTCTGAAGTTCAACCGAGGTGAAATCACCCACGCCCAGCTCATTGAAGCGACGGTGCGCCTGGGCTTTAACAACGTGATTGATGCCTTTCACTACGTGAACCAGGGTGAGATCGATAAACGTTTTTTCCTTGATGAGCGCAAAACCCACAACGGGATCCGCCTGACGGATAACTTCTATTCACTGGGCGAACGCCTGCAGTATAAAAACCTCGCCTTTGAAACCAATGCCCGCTGGAACCTGGTGGAACAGGCCTGGTCGATGGGGATATCGCGTAACCTTGTGGGCGTAGAGTTCGACGAAGATAATCAGCTGTTGTTCACGAAGGTGAACGCGCGGCGCGTAGACATCACCAGCTGTCGCGACAGCCTGAATGGTTACCAGAAAGGACGGTGTTTTTACTGCTTCAAACCCATCAGCCTGGTACCGGGAGATGCAGAGCTGGCGGACGTCGACCACTTTATTCCCTGGGCTGCCCGCCATGAAGTGAGCAACATTAACGGCGTATGGAACTTAGTGCTGGCCTGTCGGTGCTGTAACCGTGGCGTTGAAGGCAAGTCTGCACGCATTCCCGAGCTCAGGCTCCTGCAGCGGTTACACACCCGCAATGAGTATTTTATTCAGAGCAAACTGCCGTTACATGAGACGATTGTTCTACAGACAGGGCAACGTCCTGAAGCACGGAAAAGCTTTCTTCAGCGCAACTGGCAGGCCGCGCTGGAAAAACTTATCCATACCTGGAAACCCAACGCGGAAGGCGAGGCAACGTTTTAATGACACTTCACTACTACCAGAACCACGCACAGGATTTCTTCGATGGCACGGTCAATGTCGATATGACCCCGCTATACGAGGCCTTTACTCAACATCTGACGCACGGAGCCCGGGTTGTGGATGCGGGCTGCGGTTCAGGCCGGGACGCAAAAGCCTTTCATGAGATGGGTTATGTGGTGGATGCTTTTGATGCCTCTTCCGCGATGGTGGAGCTGGCAAGGCAACATACCGGGCTACCCGTGCAGCTGATGACGTTTTCAGAGATCGACGGTAAAGCGCAGTACGATGGGATCTGGTGCTGTGCCTCTTTGCTGCATGTCCCCTCTTCTGAGTTGCCTGAAGTGATGCAGAAGCTTGCGGATGCGCTTAAGCCTGGCGGCGTCTGGTACGTGTCGTTTAAGTATGGCAACGGTGAGCGGGTGCAGGGTGAAAGACGGTTTACGGACCAGGATGAAGAGGGGTTGCAGGCGTTGGTGAAGGCGGTTCCGAGCGTCGTGATCAATATGCTATGGATTACAAAGGATAATCGTCCAGGAAGGAATGAGGTTTGGCTGAATGGGACATTAAGAAAAGAACCCATTAATTTGTAAGTTTAAGCTAGCAGACTATTGGATCCTGTCATTAATTATCTGTAGCTGGCCCATAGATTAAAGGCGATCGCTCAATCAAGCACGGTCTCTTAGTCTAACCGGTTCTGGCCGGGCGCACTCAAACAAAAGAGCCTATTCTTACCCATCGGGGAACCAGGAAGTGATAAGCACTCTATCATTCGGACCTTGCCCTCTCACAATTTGCCTTTTCTCATGGCATCCCGCCCCTTCCCCCATTACAATCATCATTTGTTTTTTTGCGAGCAGCATAGCAGTTTTCAGAGGGTAGAAATGACGGTGAAGAACGACAAGGCATGGATTGGAGACCTGTTAGGCGGGCCGCTGATGAGCAGGGAAAGTCGAATCATCGCTGAACTTATGCTTACCGCACCCGATGAACAGACCTGGCAAGAGCAGATCGTCGGTCATAACATTCTGCAAGCCTCCTCGGCCAATACAGCGAAACGCTATGCCACAACGATAAGACTACGCCTGAACACGCTTGATAAAGCAGCGTGGTCACTTATTGCTGAAGGGAGCGAGCGCGAGCGTCAGCAATTACTGTTTGTCGCCATGGTTCTCCATTCACCCATTGTCAAAGACTTCATGGCAGAAGTGGTGAACGACCTGCGCAGACAGTTTAAAGAAAAGCTTCCTATGGATAGCTGGGATGAGTTCGTCGCCAGCCATCTTCGTCAGCAGCCAATACTCACCAGTTACTCAGATTCATCCATTAAAAAAATGGGGAATAACCTGGTTAAAGCGCTGGCTGAAGCGAGTTATCTGGATACACCTCGTCGGCGTAATTTACAGTCGGTCTTTCTTTTACCAGAAACATTGGCAACCTTGCAGCGTCTTGGGCAGCAGGAATTGGGTCCTATTTTGGAGGGGCAACGGTGATCGATCCCGTGCTTGAATACCGCCTGTCACAGGTTCAAAGCCGCATTAGAGAAGAACGCTTTCTCAAAAACAACGGCTCCGGTAATGAGATTGGTTTTTGGATATTTGATTATCCTGCTGAGAATGAGCTACAGGTGCGTGAACACCTTAAATATCTGTTCCGGAATCTGGAAAAAGACCACAAGTTCGCACACATAAATATCTTTCAGATTATTATCGACATGCTTTCTGAACGTGGGTTATTTGAGCGCGTCTGTCAGCAGGAAGTGAAAGTAGGTACCGAGGCTCTGAAAAAACAACTCGTCGGTTTATTGAACCAAAAGAAGATCGCAGATTACATAGCCAAAAAATTCGATCTGCATAACCAGGAATTTGTCATCCTGACAGGCATGGGTAATGCCTGGCCGCTCGTTCGTGGGCATGAGCTGATGAGCGCCTTGCAGGATGTGATGGGGTTTACTCCCCTGTTGATGTTTTATCCGGGAACCTATACCGGACACGACCTCTCTCCGTTGGCGGGCATTGATTCCCGAAATTATTATCGCGCCTTTAGACTGGTGCCTGAAAGTGGGCCAGCGGCGACATTGAATCCTCGTTAAAGAGCACAGCAATGAATATTGAACAGATCTTTGAGAAACGTCTGGACCGAAATATTAATGGCGTTGTGAAAGCCGAACAGACGGACGATGCCAGTGCCTGGATTGAGCTTGATGAATACGTCATCACCCGGGAACTGGAAGGACATCTTCGCCATTTCTTCGAATCTTATGTTCCGGCAACCGGTCCGGAGCGCATACGTATGGAAAACAAAATTGGCGTATGGGTTTCAGGGTTCTTTGGCTCAGGTAAATCACACTTTATCAAGATTCTGTCGTATCTATTGTCTAACCGCAAAGTCAGCCATAACGGTACAGAACGTAATGCATACTCCTTCTTTGAAGACAAAATCAAAGATGCTCTGTTCCTCGCTGATATCAACAAAGCGGTCCATCATCCGACGGAAGTGATTCTGTTCAATATTGATTCTCGTGCTAACGTCGATGACAAAGAAGACGCCATCCTTAAAGTCTTCCTGAAGGTGTTTAACGAACGGGTTGGCTACTGCGCTGATTTTCCGCACATCGCTCATCTGGAGCGTGAGCTGGCTAAACGCGGACAATACGACGCGTTTAAAACTGCCTTCTCCACTATCACTGGCTCAAGCTGGGAAAAAGAGCGCGATTCCTACTATTTCATCAGCGATGAAATGGCAGAAGCCCTAAGCCAGGCCACCGGCCAAAGCATTGACGCCTCGCGTCAGTGGGTAGAACAGCTGGATAAAAACTTCCCATTAGATATCAATAATTTTTGCCAATGGGTCAAAGAATGGCTTGATGAGAACGGCAAAAATATCCTCTTTATGGTGGATGAAGTCGGTCAGTTTATTGGTAAAGATGGCAAAATGATGCTTAAGCTGCAGACGATTACCGAGAATCTTGGTGTCGTCTGCGGTGCACGCGCGTGGGTAATTGTAACCTCGCAAGCCGATATTGATGCCGCCATTGGCGGAATGAGCAGCCGTGACGGACAAGATTTCTCTAAAATCCAGGGCCGCTTCTCTACCCGCCTGCAGCTTTCAAGCTCCAATACATCCGAAGTTATCCAAAAACGTTTGCTGGTTAAAACCGATGCAGCAAAACCGGCACTGGCTAAAGTCTGGCAGGAAAAAGGCGACATTCTCCGTAACCAGCTTGCATTTGACCCTACGACAGCCGCTTCCTTACGCTCTTACTCCAGCGAAGAGGAGTTTGTTGATAATTACCCGTTTGTCCCATGGCACTACCAGATCCTGCAAAAGGTCTTTGAATCTATCCGTACTAAAGGTGCCGCCGGTAAACAGCTAGCGATGGGTGAGCGTTCTCAGCTGGAAGCCTTCCAGACAGCAGCACAGCAAATCGCTCCGCAAGGACTGGATTCTCTGGTTCCCTTCTGGCGCTTCTATGCGGCAATTGAAAGCTTCCTGGAGCCGGCCGTCAGCCGCACCATTACCCAGGCCTGCCAGAATGGCATCCTTGATGAATTCGATGGTAACTTGCTGAAAACGCTGTTCCTGATCCGCTATGTCGATTTGCTGAAAAGCACGCCTGAAAACCTGGTTACCCTTTCAATCGACAAAATTGATGCTGATAAAGTCGAGCTGAGCCGTCGTGTTGAAAAAAGCTTGAATACGCTCGAACGTTTAATGCTGATCGCACGCGTTGAAGATAAATACGTATTCCTGACCAATGAAGAAAAAGAGATCGAGAACGAGATCCGTAACGTTGAAGTCGACTTCTCCGCGATCAACAAGAAACTGGCCTCGATCATCTTTGATGACATTCTGAAAAACAGAAAGTATCGCTATCCAGCGAATAAGCAGGACTTCGACATCAGCCGCTTCCTGAACGGGCATCCGTTGGACGGCGCAATGCTTAACGATCTGGTGGTAAAGATCCTCACGCCAAAAGATCCGACCTATGATTTCTATGACAACGACGCGGCGTGCCGCCCATACACCTCTGAGGGAGACGGCTGCATTTTAATTCGTTTACCTGCCGATGCCCGGACCTGGACCGATATTGATTTGGTCGTCCAAACGGAAAAATTCCTCAGGGACAACGCAGGTCAGCGACCGGAACAAGCCAGTCTGCTTTCAGAAAAAGCCCGTGAGAACAGCGTTCGCGAGAAACTACTCCGTGTAAAATTGGATTCGCTTATTGCCGAAGCGGACATCTGGGCGATCGGCGAGCGCTTACCGAAGAAATCGTCGACGCCATCCAGCATTGTGGATGAAGCCTGCCGCTATGTGATTGAAAATACGTTTGCCAAACTAAAAATGCTGCGTCAGTTCAATGGCGATATCGCACGTGAAATCCATGCGCTACTAACGGTGGAGAATGATGCGGAGCTGGATCTGGGCGAACTGGAGGAATCCAACCCCGACGCAATGCGCGAGGTGGAAACCTGGGTCAGCATGAACATCGAATACAATAAGCCCGTCTATTTACGCGATATTCTGAACCACTTTGCCCGTCGTCCTTATGGATGGCCAGAAGAAGAAGTGAAGCTGCTGGTTGCTCGCCTGGCACGCAAAGGCAAATTCAGCTTCAGCCAGCAGAATAACAATATTGAGCGTAAGCAGGTGTGGGAGCTGTTTAATAACAGCCGTCGTCACAGTGAGTTACGTCTGCACAAAATTCGTCGTCACGACGAATCACAAATTCGCAAAGCCGCACAAACTATGGCGGAAATTGCCCAACAGCCGTTTAGCGAACGTGAAGAACCGGCCCTGGTTGAACATATCCGCCAGGTCTTCAATGACTGGAAGCAGGAGCTGAATGTCTTCAGAGCGAAGGCTGAAGGTGGCAACAATCCAGGAAAAGAAGAGATTGAGTCAGGCCTGCGCCTGCTGAATTCCATTCTCAGCGAAAAAGAAGATTTTGCCCTGATTGAGAAAGTCACCAGCAAGGCCAATGAGCTGCTGGATTTCAGTGAAGATCGTGAAGATTTGGTCGATTTCTACCGCAAGCAGTTCTCCACATGGCAAAAACTAGGTGCTGCGCTGAATGGTAGTTTTAAATCCAACCGCAGCGCGCTGGAAAAAGATGCCTCGGCGGTAAAAGCGCTGGGTGAACTGGAAAGCATTTGGCAGATGCCGAAGCCTTACAAGCATCTCAATCGCATCACGCCGCTGATTGAACAGGTGCAGAGCGTCAACCAGCAGTTAGTGGAACAGCACCGCCAGCACGCTCTGGAACGCATTGACGCCCGCATTGAGGAAAGCCGTCAACGCTTGCAGGAAGCGCACTCCACGTCGGAGCTGCAAAACAGCGTTCTGCTGCCGATGCAAAAAGCCAGAAAACGTGCCGAGGTCAGCCAGTCAATTCCGGAAATTCTGGCGGAACAGCAAGAGACAATGGCGCTGCAAACGGATGCAGAGAAGAAAATTAACCAGTGGATTGACGAGCTGCGTAAAAAGCAGGAAGCCCAGCTACGAGCAGCGAATGAAGCTAAACGCGCTGCCGAGTCAGAACAGACTTATGTTGTAGTAGAGAAACCCGTTATCCAACCGGTACCGAAAAAAACGCATCTGCTGAATGTCGCCAGCGAGATGCGCAAAGCCACCGGTGGTGAAGTGCTGGAAACCGCCGAACAGGTGGAAAAAGCGCTGGATACACTCCGTACTGCGCTGCTGGCAGCCATTGAGGCAGGTGACCGGATTCGTCTTCAGTAACCCCCATTTCAGGGCAGCGCTCTGCTGCCCTTTGCAGGATTTTCTATGAATACCAATAACATCAAAAAATATGCTCCACAGGCTCGTAACCAGTTCCGCGATGCAGTGATCCAGAAGCTGACCACGTTGGGGATTTCCGTCGATAAAAAAGGCACTCTGCAAATTGCAGATGCCGAGATCGTTGGCGAAACCGTGCGCTACGGCCAGTTCGACTACTCTAAATCTACCCTTACCCGCCGCGATCGTCTGGTCAAACGCGCCCGTGAGCAGGGCTTTGACGTCCTGGTTGAGCACTGTGCCTACACCTGGTTCAACCGCTTATGCGCCATTCGCTATATGGAGATCCAGGGTTACCTTGACCACGGCTTCCGTATGCTCTCGCACCCGGATAACCCGCTCAGCTTTGAAGTGCTGGATCATGTGCCGGAAGTGGCGGAAGCGCTGCTGCCGGAGAAAAAAGCGCAGTTGGTCGAGATGAAGCTTTCCGGCAACCAGGACGAAGCCATCTACCGTGAATTGCTGCTGGCACAGTGCCATGCCCTGCACCGCGCGATGCCGTTCCTGTTTGAAGCCGTCGATGATGAAGCCGAACTGCTGCTGCCGGATAACCTGACCCGTACCGACTCCATTCTGCGCGGTCTGGTGGACGGTATTCCGCCTGAAGACTGGGAAGACGTTGAGGTTATCGGCTGGCTATATCAGTTCTATATCTCTGAGAAAAAAGAGGCCGTTATCGGCAAGGTGGTAAAGAGCGAAGATATTCCTGCCGCCACCCAGCTATTTACCCCAAACTGGATTGTGCAGTATCTGGTGCAGAACTCCGTCGGCCGCCAGTGGTTGCAGACCTACCCGGACTCGCCGCTGAAAGGCAAAATGGACTATTACATTGAGCCAGCCGAACAGACGCCGGAAGTGCAGGCGCAGCTGGCAGCCATTACGCCTGCCAGCATTGAACCGGAAAGCATTAAGGTGCTCGACCCGGCCTGCGGCTCAGGGCATATTCTGATTGAAGCCTATAACGTGCTGAAAAATATCTACGAAGAGCGCGGCTATCGCGCCCGTGATATTCCACAGCTGATTCTGGACAATAATATTTTTGGTCTCGACATTGACGACCGCGCGGCCCAGCTTTCCGGTTTTGCATTATTAATGATGGCTCGAAAGGATGACCGCCGGATATTTACCCGCGACGTGCGCTTGAATATTGTCTCCCTGCAGGAAAGCCTGCATCTGGATATTGCTAAGCTGTGGCAGCAGCTGAACTTCCACCAGCAGAGCCAGACCGGCAGCATGGGAGATATGTTTGCCGAAAATACCGCAGTGCCCCATACCGATAGCGTGGAATATCAGCTGCTGATGCGCACGCTGAAGCGCTTTGTAAACGCCAAAACGCTGGGCTCGCTGATTCAGGTACCGCAGGAAGAAGAAGCGGAGCTGAAGGCGTTTATTGATGAGCTTTATCGCCTTGAACAGGAAGGGGATTTCCAGCAGAAAGCCGCGGCGAAAGCGTTTATTCCGTATATTCAGCAGGCGTGGATACTGGCGCAGCGGTATGATGCGGTGGTAGCGAATCCGCCGTATATGGGTAATGGTGGGATGAATAGTGATTTAAAAGTATTAGCTAAAACTCATTTCCCGTACAGTAAATCAGACCTCTTTGCGATGTTTATGCAGCATGCCTTTTATTTGCTTAAAAATAATGGATATAATGCTCAAGTAAATATGCAGTCATGGATGTTTTTATCGAGTTATGAAGATTTTCGCACCTGGCTATTGGATTGCAAAACTTTCATTACCATGGCCCATCTTGGTGCAAGAGCATTTTCACAAATATCGGGTGAAGTAGTACAAACTACCTCATGGGTAATTAAAAATAGCTCTACTAAAAACTATAAACCGGTTTTCATTCGTTTAGTTGATGGTAATGAAGAACAGAAAACTAAAGAGCTACTCTCATATAAAAAGCATTTTTACAGCATTAGTCAAAATGATTTAAAAAAAATCCCCGGATATCCGATATCCTATTGGCTAGGCCAGAATATAAACATTTTCGATAATGACAAAATAGCTAATTCATGGTTCTCTGGTGGTAGAATTAAAACTCACAATGGTGATAAATATATAAGATATATATGGGAAACTAGTCGTCTTTCGAGTAAATGGAAAAAACTAATCAAAGGTGGAGATTACAAAAAACATTTTGGCAATGAAATCTTTCTGGTAGATTGGTCCGTAAATGCTATAAAATTTTATGAAAAAAATGGTGGCATTTATCCATCAAAATTTAGAGATAAAGCTGGTATTTGTTGGTCTAAAATCACATCGGGCCAAGCTAGCTTTAGAGTCAAAAGTGAAGATGTAGAATACGATTCTGCATCACCTGTAATATTTAACGATAAATTTAACAGTGATCTTTATACGCTTGCTCTCTTGAATACAAAAGTTTTTAATGTTCTACTTAAAGCATTGAACCCTACTATTAATACCCAAGTTAATGATGTCATGTCATTACCATTCATCAAAATGGAAGCAGCTGTTCAAGAAAAAATCGAAACTAATGAACAGCTGCTGATAAATATAGCGATGCACGATTGGAATTCGCAAGAAATTTCTTTTGATTTTATGGTTAATTATTTAGTCAGCGAATCGAGAGCATCATCTGAAGTAGCATCAAGCTATGCTATAGCAAGAAAAAAGTGGCAAGATGCTTTTAATAAAACGAAAGAGTTGGAAGAAGAAAATAACCATTTAGTCATTACAAGTAGCAACTTTAATGGGATAAATGAAGAATTAATTGATTCAGAAATAACTTTAGTCAGCAACCCATACTACAAGTACGGTGATTCAACGACTAATAATGAAACTCGTTTGTTATCGGATTCAATAGCAGATGTATTAAGTTATTCCATCGGCTGCATGATGGGTCGCTACTCCCTCGATCGCGAAGGCCTCGTCTACGCCCATGAAGGCAACAAAGGCTTTGCCGAACTTGCCGCTGAAGGTGCGTACAAAACCTTCCCGGCAGACAATGACGGCATCCTGCCGCTGATGGATGACGAGTGGTTTGACGATGACATCACCTCTCGCGTCAAAGAGTTTGTCCGCACCGTCTGGGGCGAAGAACACTTGCAGGAAAATCTCGAATTTATCGCCGAAAGTCTTTGTTTATACGCGATCAAGCCGAAAAAAGGCGAATCTGCACTGGATACCATCCGCCGCTATCTTTCCACCCAGTTCTGGAAAGATCATATGAAAATGTATAAAAAGCGCCCGATCTACTGGCTGTTCAGCTCCGGTAAAGAGAAAGCGTTCGAGTGCCTGGTCTATCTGCATCGCTACAACGACGCGACGCTGGCGAGAATGCGTACCGAATATGTGGTACCGCTGCTGGCGCGCTACCAGGCCAATATCGATCGCCTGAACGAACAGGTCGATGGTGCCTCCGGTGGCGAAGCCACCCGTCTGAAACGTGAGCGTGATAGCCTTAGCAAGAAATTCAACGAACTACGCAGCTTCGACGATCGCTTACGCCACTATGCTGATATGAGAATCAGTATTGATCTCGACGATGGCGTTAAGGTTAACTACGGTAAGTTTGGCGATTTGCTGGCAGATGTAAAAGCCATTACTGGCAATGCGCCTGAGGTGATTTAAGTCAGATAGCATTCCTTCCCACACCACCGGGTTTTAGCCCGGTGGTGATCTCGATACAGGAACCAGCCTTATTCAGGCATCCCTCACCTCCAGTTCATGATAAAATGCGGCTTTGTGTCAGAACGCTGAGCACGGTTTCCAGACGTTCAGACAACTTCGAATTTACCGAATCAACATGGGATTGTGACCTTGCAAAATCAGGAATTTATTGCCGGCCTTAAAGCAAAATTCGCCGAACATCGCATCGTTTTCTGGCACGATCCCGATAAGCGTTTCCTCGAAGAGCTGGGTAATCTCGAACTGGGGAACATCACGCTACTCGACATGACCGACCAGTCGCAGCTGGCGGTAAAAAAGCGCATTGAAATTGATGAGCCTGAACAGCAGTTTTTGCTGTGGTTCCCCCACGATGTACCTCCCAAAGAGTTCGACTGGCTGCTGGATATTCGTCTTTATAGTACGGAGTTCCATGCCGATTTCGCCGCCATCACGCTGAATACGTTAGGCATTCCGCAGCTTGGCCTACGCGAACACATACAACGCCGTAAGGCATTTTTCAGTACTAAACGTCTTTCTGCCCTAAAGGGACTGGTCACTGAGCAGGAAAACGAAGCTTCTCTTGATAAGAAGATGGTTGCGGTCATCGCTGGCGTAAAAACCGCAAAAACGGAAGAGATTCTGTTCAGCCTGATAACCCAATACGTTAATCAGCAGAAAGATGACGACAGCGACCTGGAAAACACGCTGGCGATGCTGAAACGCCACGATCTTGAAGGTGTGCTGTGGGACATTCTGAATCAGGAAATGGGCTATCAGGCCGAGTATCCTTCGCTGGAAAACCTGATCCTAAAGCTATTCTGTACCGATCTTTCCGCGCAGGCAGACCCGCAGAAACGCGAATGGCTTGAAAAAAACGTGCTGACCACACCGTCAGGCAGAGCCTCCGCGCTGGCGTTCATGGTCACCTGGCGCGCCGACCGTCGCTACAAAGAAGCCTATGATTATTGCGCACAGCAGATGCAGGATTCGCTGCGACCAGAAGACCAGTACCGTCTCAGCTCGCCGTATGATCTGCACGAGTGCGAAACCACACTGAGCATTGAACAGACCATTATTCATGCGCTGGTGACTCAGCTTCTGGAAGAGAGCACCACGCTTGACCGTGAAGCCTTTAAGAAGCTTCTGTCTGAAAGGCAGAGCAAATACTGGTGCCAGACGCGTCAGGAATACTATGCCATCTATAACGCGCTTCGTCAGGCTGAGCGGCTGCTGAATCTGCGTAATCGTCATATTGATGGTTTCCACTATCAGGACAGCGCAACGTTCTGGAAAGCGTACTGCGAAGAGCTGTTCCGCTTTGACCAGGCCTACCGCTTATTTAACGAATACGCACTGTTGGTTCACAGCAAAGGTGCAATGATCCTGAAAAGCCTAGATGACTATATCGAAGCGCTGTATTCCAACTGGTACCTGGCAGAATTAAGCCGGAGCTGGAATAAGGTTCTGGAAGCCGAAAACCGTATGCAGGAGTGGCGTATTGCGGGCGTTCCACGGCAGCAGAACTTCTACAATGAGGTGGTTAAGCCGCAATTTAACAATCCACAAATCAAGCGCGTATTCGTGATTATCTCCGACGCGCTGCGTTATGAAGTGGCAGAAGAGCTGGGCAACCAAATCAATACCGAGAAGCGCTTTAATGCCGAACTGCGTTCCCAGTTGGGCGTGTTACCCAGCTATACCCAGCTGGGAATGGCGGCATTACTGCCACATGACGAGATATGCTACCAACCGGGTAATGGTGACATCGTTTATGCGGACGGGTTGTCTACCTCAGGTACGCCTAACCGCGATACCATTCTTAAGAAATATAAAGGGATGGCAGTAAAATCGGACGACCTTCTGAAATGGAAAAATCAGCAAGGACGAGATCTTATTCGCGATTACGAAGTCGTTTATATCTGGCATAACACCATTGATGCCATGGGTGACAGCGCATCTACGGAGGAGAAGACCTTCGAAGCATGCCGTAACGCGGTGGTTGAACTGAAGGATTTAGTGACACGGGTGATAAACCGTCTCCACGGTACACGCATTATCGTCACGGCGGACCACGGTTTCCTGTTCCAGCAGCAGCCCCTTTCCGGGCAAGATAAAACCACGCTGCAGATCAAGCCAGACAATACGATTAAAAACCACAAACGCTTTATTATCGGCCACCAGCTTCCTGCCGATGATTTTTGTTGGAAAGGAAAAGTGGCGGATACCGCAGGCGTCAGCGATAACAGCGAGTTTCTGATTCCGAAAGGGATCCAGCGTTTCCATTTCTCTGGCGGCGCACGGTTTGTGCACGGTGGAGCCATGCTACAGGAAGTCTGCGTTCCCGTCTTGCAGGTGAAAGCGCTGCAAAAAACCGCAGCGGAGAAGCAACCACAGCGTCGTCCGGTAGACATCGTCAAGCATCATCCGCTGATCAAACTCGTCAATAACATTGATAAAGTCAGCCTGCTCCAAACCGATCCGGTAGGCGAACTGTTCGAACCGCGAACCCTGAATATCTTTATTGTCGATAACGCCAATAACGTGGTTTCTGGTAAAGAGCGCATCTGTTTTGATAGTGACAACGATGCCATGGAAAAACGCATACGCGACGTGACACTGAAGCTGATTGGGGCGAATTTCAATCGCCGTAATGAATACTGGCTGATACTGGAAGATGCGCAAACGGAAACGGGTTACCAGAAGTACCCTGTGATTATCGATCTGGCATTTCAGGATGATTTCTTTTAAGTGAGGCGATATGCAAACCCATCATGACTTACCCGTTCCAGCCGTATCCGAAGGGGAACTCGTCGCAGAAGGTTACGATCTGGACGCCTTACTGAATCAGCATTTTCGTGGTCGGGTAGTGCGTAAAGATCTGACCAAGCAGCTCAAGGAAGGGGCTAACGTCCCGGTCTATGTGCTGGAGTATCTGCTCGGTATGTACTGCGCTTCCGACGATGACCAGATCGTCGAGCAAGGGTTGCAGAACGTTAAGCGCATTCTGGCTGATAACTACGTCCGCCCTGATGAAGCAGAGAAGGTGAAATCACTCATTCGTGAGCGAGGATCCTACAAGATCATCGATAAAGTGTCGGTAAAGCTCAATCAGAAGAAAGACGTTTACGAAGCCCAGCTCTCCAACCTAGGCATTAAAGATGCACTGGTTCCGCCGCAGATGGTCAAGGACAACGAGAAGCTGTTGACCGGTGGCATCTGGTGCATGATCACCGTGAACTACTTCTTTGAGGAAGGACAGAAAACGTCCCCTTTCTCTCTGATGACGCTCAAACCTATCCAGATGCCCAATATGGACATGGAAGAGGTATTTACCGCACGTACGCACTTCAACCGCGACCAGTGGATTGACGTCCTGCTACGTTCCGTGGGTATGGAACCTGCTAACATTGAGCAGCGAACCAAGTGGCACCTGATCACCCGTATGATCCCTTTCGTGGAAAATAACTATAACGTCTGCGAACTGGGCCCACGCGGTACCGGTAAAAGCCACGTCTATAAAGAGTGTTCGCCAAACTCACTGCTAGTTTCCGGCGGACAAACCACGGTAGCAAACCTGTTTTACAACATGGCCAGCCGCCAGATTGGCCTGGTCGGTATGTGGGATGTGGTCGCGTTTGATGAAGTGGCAGGGATCACTTTCAAAGACAAAGACGGCGTGCAAATCATGAAAGATTACATGGCGTCTGGCTCGTTTTCCCGCGGCAGAGATTCGATTGAAGGCAAAGCATCAATGGTGTTCGTCGGCAACATCAATCAGAGCGTTGAGACGTTAGTCAAAACCAGCCATTTGTTAGCACCCTTCCCTTCCGCGATGATCGATACGGCGTTTTTCGACCGCTTCCACGCCTATATACCCGGCTGGGAAATCCCGAAAATGCGCCCGGAATTCTTTACCAATCGCTACGGCCTTATCACGGATTATCTCGCCGAATACATGCGGGAAATGCGCAAACGCAGCTTCTCCGATGCGATTGATAAATTCTATAAGCTGGGTAATAACCTCAACCAGCGAGATGTTATCGCGGTAAGGCGCACGGTTTCTGGTCTATTGAAACTTCTTCATCCCAATGGCTCTTACAGCAAAGAGGACGTCCGTGTTTGCCTGACTTACGCCATGGAAGCCCGTCGTCGAGTCAAGGAACAGCTTAAAAAGCTGGGCGGTCTGGAGTTCTTCGATGTGAATTTCAGCTACATCGATAACGAGACGCTGGAAGAATTCTTCGTCAGCGTACCAGAACAGGGCGGCAGCGAATTAATTCCTGCTGGCATGCCAAAGCCAGGCGTAGTGCATTTAGTGACGCAAGCGGAAAGTGGCATGACGGGTCTGTACCGCTTCGAAACTCAGATGACCGCAGGCAACGGTAAGCATAGCGTTTCCGGTCTGGGATCAAGCACCTCGGCAAAGGAAGCTATCCGGGTTGGATTTGACTATTTCAAAGGCAACCTCAGCCGCGTTAGCGCAACAGCAAAATTTTCTGAACATGAGTACCACCTGCACGTAGTCGAATTGCATAATACTGGACCAAGTACCGCGACCAGTCTGGCGGCACTTATTGCCCTTTGTTCCGTTTTACTGGCGAAACCCGTTCAGGAACAAATGGTCGTCTTAGGTAGCATGACGCTCGGTGGAGTAATCAACCCTGTTCAGGATCTGGCGGCTAGCTTACAACTTGCTTTCGATAGCGGCGCGAAAAAAGTCCTTCTGCCGATGTCTTCTGCGGTAGATATTCCGACTGTGCCAGCCGAGTTGTTTACCAAATTCCAGGTCAGTTTTTACTCTGAACCTGTAGATGCGGTTTATAAGGCGCTGGGTGTCAATTAGAATTAAAACCAATTTTTTAAAAATTGAAGAGGCTACAAATGGGAAAACGCTCTGAAATTAAATTCATAAGACCTTGCCTCTCCATATATGAAAATAATAAGGTATTGACCCCAGCTTATACTTTGCAGTGTTTGACGCAGAAAAAAGTGGTTCAGATAAACTTAGATAATTGCTCTTTACAAAGAATGGAGGAATTATCATCGACATCAACTCTGGAGGATGTAAAACGAGTTGGCCTATTGCCGTTAGTAAATTTATTACAATCAGGAAATGTATGTTTAACTGCAATTGGTGTTAATGAAATGCCTGATATATGGGTTGAGAAATCAATGGCGGCCTATCAGAACTTTTGCCACCGATTCTGGCCTGGTCATATTGACGATCCCGAGGCGACTTTCAGGGAATACACCCCAGACTCTGAAAAAAAGAAAATTAATTTTCAGGAACTTTCCGTTGAAGCAAGGACAGTATATGGCCTTCATTATATATCTATGCTTCAAATTCAAAATATAAAATTAAACTATTCTCATCTCACGCCTGAAAAAAGATTCGAAGTATATCTTTATAGCATGATAAGCTTCATTGACATGATTAGTGCGTATGATTTAGAAATAGCAAAATATGCTTTTTGGGATCTTGACTCAAACACCATTAATCAGCTGCCAGAGAGTATACATACGCGTCGAAAATATATAAAAGAGAATTTTTATAAGAACGGAAGTAATCTTGATAAATGTCGATGGTATGCATTTGATGCAGCGATGGATTTACACTGGCTTACGGGAGCTAATTTTTCAGAAGATTTAGGATCTTTCATCACTGTAAATGGTGTAAAGTTTGAGACCGAACATTGGGTCGGGACAAACGATAAAAAATTACATTATATCTCACAGAATATTCATCATGTTTATTATGAAGGTTCAACAATGAAGGCGTTGAGTGTCTGTAGAGAAGATGAGTTGATCGCATTTCAATACTGGAAAATTGTCGATAACATTTCAGCGTCCGTGCTATTA
>NZ_JAWNEU010000020.1:0-69596 GCF_034107645.1 Enterobacter sp. 118C5
TAGCGCGGTGGTCCCACCTGACCCCATGCCGAACTCAGAAGTGAAACGCCGTAGCGCCGATGGTAGTGTGGGGTCTCCCCATGTGAGAGTAGGGAACTGCCAGGCATCAAACAAGTGAAGAGGCCATCCGCAAGGATGGCCTTTTTGCGTTTCTGCCCTGCACAAACTAATCCCCCAACGCCCTGCTTATACGGTAAACTACCTGCGTTTTTGCATCAGGATAGCGTCTATGAACCACTCCCTTAAGCCCTGGAATACCTTTGGCATTCAACGTAATGCTAACCAAATTGTACGTGCCGATACTACACAGCAGCTGCTGGATGCATGGCAAAACGCGAAAGAAAATAACGAACCCGTACTGATTCTGGGCGAAGGAAGCAATGTCCTGTTTCTCGACGATTTCTCGGGCACGGTGATCGTTAACCGCATCATGGGCATTGATGTGGAAGAGCGCGCCGATAGCTGGCATCTGCACGTGGGCGCCGGAGAAAACTGGCATCACCTGGTGCAATTTACCCTCGAAAAAGGGATGCCGGGTCTGGAAAACCTTGCACTGATCCCAGGCTGCGCCGGATCGTCACCCATTCAAAACATCGGTGCCTACGGCATCGAGCTGAAAAATGTCTGTGAATATGTCGACTGCATAGAACTGGCGACCGGAACGGCTAAGCGCTTAACGGCAGAGCAGTGTCGTTTTGGCTACCGTGACAGTATCTTCAAGCATGAATATCAGGATCGCTACGTGATTGTCGCCGTAGGCCTGCGTCTGCCAAAGAACTGGCAGCCGGTGCTGACCTACGGTGATTTAACGCGGCTCGATCCGGCTACCGTCACCCCCCGCGACGTATTTGACTCAGTTTGCCATATGCGAATGACCAAACTTCCCGATCCGAAAGTAAACGGAAATGCAGGAAGCTTCTTCAAAAACCCGGTTATTAGCAGCGAAAATGCAAAAGCCTTCCTTGAGGGATGGCCCACTGCGCCACATTATCCTCAGGCAGATGGCAGCGTGAAGCTGGCCGCAGGCTGGCTGATCGATCAATGCCAGTTAAAAGGCACGTCCATAGGTGGCGCTGCCGTTCACCAGCAGCAGGCTCTGGTACTGATTAATCAACGCGATGCGACCAGCGATGATGTTGTACAGCTGGCGCATTATATTCGTCAGCGTGTGGGCGAAAAGTTTAACGTCTGGCTGGAGCCAGAAGTCCGCTTCATTGGTCGCTCAGGTGAAGTGAATGCCGTGGAGACCATTGCGTGAAGGACAATACCATTCCGTTAACCCTGATTAGCATCCTTGCTGACGGGGAGTTTCACTCTGGCGAGCAGCTGGGCGAGCAGCTTGGCATGAGCCGTGCCGGCATTAACAAGCATATTCAGACTCTCCGCGACTGGGGCGTCGATGTGTTCACGGTGCCGGGAAAAGGCTACAGCCTGCCGGAGCCCATTCAATTGCTGAATGAAGACATCATCCGCAGCCAGCTTGGACACGGCAATGTTGCGGTGCTGCCGGTGATTGATTCGACGAACCAGTATCTTATGGATCGGCTGAGTGAACTTTCATCCGGAGATGCCTGCGTTGCTGAATACCAGCAGGCTGGTCGTGGCCGTCGCGGCCGCAAATGGTTCTCGCCATTTGGCGCCAATCTCTACCTGTCTATGTACTGGCGTCTGGAGCAGGGGCCTGCCGCAGCCATTGGCCTCAGTCTGGTCATTGGTATCGTCATGGCGGAAGTGCTGCACGATCTGGGTGCCGATCGGGTGCGCGTTAAGTGGCCAAACGATCTGTACCTCAACGATCGTAAACTTGCCGGTATTCTGGTCGAACTGACGGGCAAAACCGGTGATGCGGCGCAAATTGTCATTGGCGCGGGGCTCAATATGGTGATGCGTACTGTCCAGAACGACGTGGTGAATCAGGCCTGGACCAATCTCCAGGAGGCGGGGATCGTTATCGATCGTAACACCCTTGCCGTGCGCATGATTAAAGAGCTGCGCAGCTCACTCACGCTTTTTGAACAGGAAGGCCTGGCACCGTTCCTGTCTCGCTGGGAAAAGCTGGATAACTTCATCAACCGTCCGGTGAAGCTGCTGATTGGTGATAAAGAAATCTACGGGGTTTCCCGCGGCATTGACGCACAGGGCGCGCTGCTTCTGGAGCAGGATGGCGCGATCAAGCCCTGGGTGGGCGGTGAGATTTCCCTGCGAAGCGCCGAATAACCGGATGGAGTGAACGATGCGAAAATCCGTCTGCGCTACCTGCTGGTGCGGATTTCAGCGCAATAATAACGCTCTGACTATCCCCTCTCCCCTGTGGGGAGAGGGTTAGGGTGAGGGGTAAATCAGTTACTGCGGATACGGTACCCAGTCCCCGCCGTTCAGGCGAACGTACGGTTTGTTTTGATACTGAATCACCACCGCGTTGGCGTTCTCGGAAACTTCTGCCGTTTGCGGCAGGTTGCTGATGAGCTGATCCCAGTTCACGCTATCTTCCACAAACAGCTTCCCGTCAACAGCGCGGGCAACCAGTTCTGAAATCGCCAGATAGCTGCTTGGCTGGGTAATCTCAATCGGTGCGCCCTGGTGCGGAGCCTTCATTCCAAAGAATTTAATGCCTGCAGGCACGTTGGTAATGGACGGGCTTGGGATATCGCGCAGGCCAGATACCTGCATTCTGTCGCCTTTCAGCGCGCCACCGTGCTCAGGTACCACTACCACCATCACTTTACGGCCAGATTTTTCCAGCTCCGTGAAGAACGCGTCCAGCTCGTCGAAGAATTTCTGCGCCCGCACTTTATAATCCGCCGTTTTGCTCACGCCCGGGAAGTGGTTACCGTCGTGAAGCGGCAGGGTGTTATAGAACGTTGCACTGCGCGGATTACTGTCTTTTTCGATGGTCTGCAGCCAGCGCTGCAGCACGGCGGTATCGTCATAAACCGGCGAGCCGTCGAAGCCCAGCAGCGTAACGGGAAGACCGGTTTGATCCATCAGCGGCGCCTGCATGCCGCCCTGTTCACGTACCTCTTTCAGGAAGTTACCGAACTGGCCGTTATGCCCCAGCATCAGGTGCTGCGTAAAGCCCAGCTTCGCGAGGTTATCGAACAGATAGCACTGGTTGCCGGCGGGCTGATAGAGGTTTTTATGCGATGTCTGACCGCAGCTTGCTCGCAGCAGGCGGATTGCCGCCGGGCCGCTGTACGAGGTGGCAGAGTTAAAATCTTTAAACTGGATGTCAAAGTGGGACCACAGCGGGTGAGACATCAAACCGGCGGCATCCACGTCGGCCCAGGAGAGGGAACAGATGTTAATCACCAGCAGCTCAAACGGCTGCGCATCGGCTGGCAGCGCGTCCGGGAATTTCGTCTGTCGCTTATCTTCAGCGGTATAGAAGCTGGAGAGCCAGGCATTAAGATTGGTGGAGGTCGGCGGTGCGGTCTGCGTTGGAATATCGCCCACCACCGGCGTATCGCCTGCCGTCGTAACGGTAGCCGCTGCGCTTCCTCCCGTTGTGGTCACCGTTGTCGTCGGCTGGCCGGCAGGCCACAGAGAAAAGCCTGGCCCCGCCAGCGTCAGAACGTTCAGCCAGATCATAATGGCGACGACAAACACCGTGACGCGGATCCACTGAGTCAGGAACAGCCAGGCAACCAGCAGGACAAAGACGGCGCCAATCATCTGCCAGTTAATGAAACGCTCAACCAGGTCAAGCATATAGTCTGCACTGAAGCCCGCGACCTGCGATCCCTGGCTCATTATGCTTTCCGGACCAGGCAGCCAGGTATCGTGCCAGAACAGCGCAAAGCCGATGGGGATGGCCACCCAGTGGCGTAACCGATGCAGCCTGATGTTCGGCAAAGGCATCAGCAGGAAGGCCATAAACACCAGGTTAAGCAGGGGATGGAAATTCAGATAGCCTGCCCAAAGCAGACCAAACTTCACCAGAAAGTAGAAGTTCCAGCCGGAAAGGCCGCGCCAGTATTGCCAGAGCGGCGAGGGTGACGAAGCGGTATAGGAAGAATTAGTCATGTTTACGGTCTGCCTTGACGTGTGATGCCCGTGTCAGTGTTCCGGCTGGTTTAACATAGCGAGGTTTTACAAACATCACTCTGGCCGTATCACGGATACGGCGTATGGAATGGCGCGCATAGTAGCCAAGCGGGAAAAAGATCAGCGCACAGAATACGACAAGTTGAATGATATCGCTGATATTCATGATGATGCGTTCTCCCCATTCTCAGTTAATAAGCGAAGGGGTTCCGGAACCCGACGCCAGACGTGTCCGTCATGTCTGGCGTTGAGGATCGGTTTTACATCGCTCGTGATTGCGAGCGGTTTAACCCATTGTTCAGGCTGGAGCGCGCGCATCTGCACCAGCTCTGCGCTAATAGCATTATCTTCGAACCAAATCATACGGTTCGAGAAAATATCGCCGGTAGGCAGGGGGAAGATGTGGTTAAGCGCGGTATCAAGATCGTTGACCCGGCAAAACGACAAAAACAGCACCAGGCGATTGTCGCCAATGGTCATGATGTCACCTGTACGGTTCGGGCGGCATAAGGTTAGCGCCTGCTCAACGCGAATGCCCGGGACCGGCCGCAGGGCAACCATAACCCCTTTCCCGTCTGCCGGAAGTAACGTGTTGCTCATCATGTTGCCGACGGCATCGCAGAACGTATCCCATTTCTGGTAGCCACGCAGCTTCATAGGCTGGGTCATGGAGAGCAGCGTGGAGATATCTTCCGGTACATGGCGGCTGAACTGCTGGCCCTGAACGCTTTCAATGAGCGTCAGGCAGCGTGACAGTGGCGCATTCCAGGGGATAACCATATTTGCCCCGCAGCCCAGAAGCAGACGCTCATCGGTGGCGCGCAGGCTGGTATTATTTTCGCGCACCACAATTTTTAACGCGCTGCCGCGCTGGCGGCGCAGGGTGTGAATTTGTCTCGCCAGCGTCTCAATCTGATTATTTTGCATCAACGAGAAAACAAGGGTGGCTGCCTGAGTGGTACGGGCTTCATGAAAAAGCGCTTCGTTAGACTCAAACAGCGACCAGTTTTCCGAAAGCGCGGGCGCGCCCTCTAAAACCGCAATATGGCTCAGGATGCGCTTTTCATCGCTGCGCGGCTGCACCACGGTTTCTTCCTGCTGTGCCAGGTGCCATTTCCCCTCAATATGTTTAAGGGTCAGCTGTTGCCTGGCGCTTACGCCCTTTTCATTGCACCAGAAGGCAATATCGTAGAGATAGCTGCCTGCCTGGTCACGAAGACTTGCCAGTCCGAACAGGGAGCGATATTCACCCATTAAAAGTGAGAACAGCTTGTCATTATTACTGCCGGGGTTGACGACCAATAGCGTGCAATTTTGAAACTTGGCCCATTTATTGATTTTTTCCAGCCACGGCAGCAGTTTTTCAGCAGGAATATTTTGCAGTATGTTATTTGCGCATTTAAGAATCACTAAGTAGTGATCCGGATCAATAGAGCACTGAACGTCGCGGGACAAAAAGTATAGACTATCCGCTTCCGCTGACATGGAAAACAAACGTACTTTCTGGGGGCCGCTGTCACTTTCCAGCGTAATAATTTTCTTTGGCTCTTCGCCCATGCTAATGACGGCCACGCGGGAATCCTTATCCTGAGCGGCAATTGTCTGGTTTACCAGGCTGATAGCGTCTTCATTACGATCCGTATTAATCCACCAGACTCCACCGACTGGCATGTGGCTCAATTCGTCCCATAATGACTGGATGCCAATAGAAAATATGGAGTCCACGATGTCCCTCTTTTCGTCTAATTTGCCTGTATCTCAGTTTACTAGCGAAAGCATAGAAATAAACCTAACATTGAAATTAAAGAACATCAGATTTAGCATGTAAATGAAATTTGTCGGGGCAGGACGCCCCGCAACTTCCGAGCGTGCGTTTTTCCTCAAAGGGATGGAATAAGAATGGATAATAACGAACCTGGAACCCCAGTCGACTCGACTCTGGGTTACACATTCCAAAACGATTTTCTGGCGCTTGCGCAGGCCTTTTCACTACCTGAAATAGATTACACCGATATTTCCCAGCGGGAACAGTTGGCCGCGGCTATTAAACGCTGGCCGTTATTAGCTGAATTCGCCCATCAACATTAAGGGAGCCATTGATGGCCATACTCGGATTACAGGGCGTCCGTGGCGGTGTGGGTACCACATCTGTTACCGCGGCGCTGGCGTGGTCATTACAGCTTTTAGGTGAATCGGTGCTGGTGATTGACGCCTGCGCCGATAATTTGCTGCGTATGTCGTTCAACGTCGATTTCACTCGCGAAGAGGGCTGGGCCCGCGCGCTGCTTGATGACAAAGACTGGCGGGATGCGGGTCTGCGCTATACCTCCCAGCTGGATTTATTGCCTTTTGGCCAACTGACCACCACAGAACGCGAGAATGAAGCCGCCTATCAGCGTCTGTTTTCGCAGTTCACGCTTGCGCTGCAGAGCCTGAAAGAAAAGGGTCACTACCAGTGGATCCTGCTGGATCTGCCGCACGGCGCCGGGACGCTGACCCGGCAGCTCATCGCCCAGTGCGACCATGTGCTTTCCATCGTGAACGTCGATGCGAACTGCCATATTCGCCTGCATCAGCAGGGGCTGCCTCAGAACGCGCATCTCCTGATTAACGATTTACGTATCGGTAGCCAGATTCAGGACGATCTTTATCAGGTGTGGCTGCAAAGCCAGCGCCGCCTGCTCCCCATTGTGATTCATCGGGATGAGGGAATGGCGGAATGCCTTGCCTCCAAGCAGCCGCTCGGTGAATACCGCAGCGACTCGCTGGCAGCAGAAGAGATCCTGACGCTGGCTAACTGGTGTCTGCTGAACTTCGCCAGCAAGGCGGAGCCGGCAGGGAGTTCGGTATGAGTCGACTCGCCAGCTGGCTTCTTATCCCGCCGGTCAGTTCGCGTTTGAGCGACCATTACCGGCACTTTCGCCGGCATGGTGCTCCGGCATTCAGCGCCGCGCTCGGCTGTTTCTGGCTGATTCTGGCCTGGACGTTCATTCCGCTTGAACACCCGCGCTGGCAGCGAATCCGTGCGCGCCGCGGCGAATTATACCCACACATCAACTCCGACCGGCCACGGCCATTGGATCCGGCGCGCTATCTTATTCAGGCCGTCTGGCTGGCGATCTCGTCATCCCGAACGGAGAAAATAACGCCGCACTGGCGCAGCTATTCCCGTGTACAGCAGTTACGCGAACGCTATCACCAGTGGCTGGATAAACTGCCCAATAGCGTCAGCGATAAGACCAGCCATCTGGATAACCATAAAGAGCTCGGGCACCTCCACCCGGGCTTACGGCGTTTTATTCTCGGCGTGATTGTCGTGTTCTCGCTCATTCTGGCGCTGGTCTGTATTACGCAACCTTTCAACCCCCTGGCGCAGTTCACCTTCCTGATCCTGCTGTGGGGCGTGGCGTTGCTGGTTCGCCGTATTCCGGGCCGCTTCTCGGCGCTGATGCTGATTGTGCTGTCGCTGACGGTTTCCTGCCGCTACATCTGGTGGCGTTACACCTCAACGCTGAACTGGGACGATCCGGTCAGCCTGGTGTGCGGTCTGGTGCTGCTGTTTGCTGAGACCTACGCGTGGATAGTGCTGGTACTGGGCTATTTCCAGGTGATCTGGCCGCTCAACCGCCAGCCGGTTCCGCTGCCTAAAGACACTACGCAGTGGCCGACTGTCGATCTCTTCGTCCCGACCTACAACGAAGATCTGAGCGTGGTGAAAAACACCATTTATGCCGCGCTGGGCATCGACTGGCCGAAAGATAAGCTCAAAGTCTGGATCCTGGATGACGGCAACCGTCCGGCGTTTCGCCAGTTTGCGGAAGAGGTCGGCGTCGAGTACATCGCCCGTCCGACTCACGAGCACGCGAAGGCCGGGAATATTAACAACGCCCTGAAGTATGCCACCGGTGAGTTCGTCTCGATCTTCGACTGTGACCACGTGCCGACGCGCTCGTTCCTGCAGATGACCATGGGCTGGTTCCTGAAAGAGAAAGAGCTGGCAATGATGCAGACGCCGCACCACTTCTTCTCGCCGGACCCGTTTGAACGTAACCTTGGCCGCTTCCGTAAAACCCCGAACGAAGGCACGCTGTTCTATGGACTGGTGCAGGACGGGAACGACATGTGGGATGCCACCTTCTTCTGCGGCTCCTGTGCGGTTATCCGCCGTAAGCCGCTGGATGAAATTGGCGGTATTGCCGTTGAGACGGTGACCGAAGATGCGCACACCTCTCTGCGCCTGCACCGCCGGGGCTATACCTCTGCCTACATGCGTATTCCTCAGGCCGCCGGTCTGGCGACGGAATCACTCTCGGCGCACATTGGCCAGCGTATTCGCTGGGCGCGCGGCATGGTGCAGATTTTCCGCCTCGATAACCCGCTGATAGGCAAAGGGCTCAAGCTGGCGCAGCGTCTCTGCTACGTCAACGCCATGTTCCACTTCTTGTCCGGTATCCCGCGGCTGATCTTCCTGACCGCGCCGCTGGCGTTCCTGCTCCTTCACGCCTATATCATCTACGCCCCCGCGCTGATGATTGCGCTGTTCGTTCTGCCGCACATGATCCACGCGAGCCTGACGAACTCGAAGATTCAGGGCAAATACCGCCATTCGTTCTGGAGTGAAATCTACGAAACGGTGCTGGCGTGGTACATCGCGCCGCCGACGATGGTCGCGCTGATTAACCCGCATAAAGGGAAATTCAACGTCACCGCGAAGGGTGGTCTGGTGGAAGAGGAGTACGTCGACTGGGTGATCTCCCGCCCGTACATCTTCCTCGTGCTGCTGAATATTGTCGGCGTGATCGCCGGTATCTGGCGCTACTTCTACGGCCCGGAAAACGAAATTCTGACCGTCTTCGTGAGTATGGCCTGGGTGTTCTACAACCTGATTATCCTCGGCGGCGCGGTGGCGGTGTCGGTGGAGAGTAAACAGGTTCGTCGCGCGCATCGCGTTGAAATCTGCATGCCTGCGGCAATCGCCCGTGAAGATGGTCACCTCTTCTCCTGTACGGTGCACGACTTCTCTGACGGTGGTCTGGGGATCAAAATCAACGGCCAGGCGAAAGTGCTGGAAGGGCAGAAGGTTAACCTGCTGCTTAAGCGCGGCCAGCAGGAGTACGTCTTCCCGACGCAGGTTGTGCGTGTGGCAGGCAGTGAGGTGGGTCTGCAGCTGATGCCGCTGACCAAAAAGCAACATATTGATTTTGTGCAGTGTACGTTTGCCCGTGCGGATACATGGGCTCTCTGGCAGGACAGCTTCCCGGAAGATAAACCTCTGGAAAGCCTGCTGGATATTCTGAAGCTGGGGTTCCGTGGCTATCGTCACCTTGCAGAATTTGCCCCGTCGTCGGTGAAATTAATTTTCCGGTCACTTACTTCGCTGGTTTCCTGGGTCGTGTCGTTTATTCCTCGTCGTCCTGAACGGGATGAGGCGAAGCAGGCGGACCCGGTTATGGCTCAACAATGATGATAACGCGATGAAAACAAAACTTTCCTGGTTATGTGCAGTGGCAATGGGAGTGAGTGCCCTCCCCGCAACAATGGCTAACGCAGCACCCGGTAACGCAGCGGCTACGCCTGCGCCGACGGTACCCGTGGTCGCGCAGGCAACCGATCCGGTTGTCACGGCGGCACCCGGTCAAACAGAAAACGTCATTCCGAACCAGCCAACGGAGGGGAACACCCTGCCGGCCGGGAACCCGGTCATCGGGCAGGTCATGCCGGGCGTGCCCGGGGCTAACGCGCCCGTTGTCGCGGATAATGTGCCGTCGCGGGACGTGAAGCTGACCTTCGCGCAAATCGCGCCGCCGCCGGGCAGCATGGTGCTGCGCGGCGTCAACCCTAACGGCAGCATTGAGTTTGGTATGCGCAGCGATGAGGTTGTTTCGAATGCGGTACTGAACCTTGAATACACCCCGTCACCCTCCCTGCTGCCGACGCAGTCTCAGCTGAAGGTCTATCTCAACGATGAGCTGATGGACGTTCTGCCGGTGACCAAAGAGCAGCTGGGTAAGAAAACGCAGGCGCAGGTGCCGATTAACCCGCTGTTCATCACCGACTTTAACCGTATCCGTCTGGAGTTTGTTGGCCACTACCGCGATGTCTGTGAAAACCCGGCCAGCAACACGCTGTGGCTGGACGTCGGGCGTAACTCCTCGCTGCAGATGACCTACCAGCCGCTGGCGCTGAAAAACGATCTGTCGGCGTTCCCGGTTCCGTTCTTCGACCCGCGCGATAACCGTCCGCTCACGCTGCCGATGGTGTTTGCATCGTCCCCTGACGTGACCGAGCAGCTGGCGGCGACCATTGTGGCCTCCTGGTTTGGCTCCCGCTCCGGCTGGCGCGGTCAGAACTTCCCGGTGATGTATGACAAAATGCCGGACAGAAACGCGATTGTCTTTGCAACCAACGCGAAGCGTCCAGGCTTCCTGCGCGACCACCCGGAAGTCAAAGCGCCAACCATTGAGATGGTAAGCCACCCGGATAACCCGTACGTGAAGCTGCTGGTGGTCTTTGGTCGTGATGATAAAGATCTGGTCCAGGCCGCGAAGGCGATTGCCCAGGGCAACGTCCTTTTCCGCGGCAATAGCGTGGTGGTGGACGACGTTAAGCCGCTGCTGGCGCGTAAACCTTATGACGCGCCAAACTGGGTGCGTACCGACCGCGCCGTGACGTTTGGTGAACTGAAAACCTATGAAGAGCAGCTGCAGGCCTCCGGCCTTGAGCCATCGCCGATTAGCCTGTCGCTGAACCTGCCGCCGGATCTGTACCTGCTGCGCACCAACGGCATTGATATCAATCTCAACTACCGCTATACCGCGCCGGCGACGAAAGACAGCTCGCGCATGGATATCAGCCTGAACAACCAGTTCCTGCAATCGTTCAGCCTGCAAAGTACCCAGGACACTAACCGTCTGATGCTCCGCCTGCCGGTGCTGCAGGGGCTGCTGGACGGTAAAACGGACGTCTCTATTCCGGCGCTGAAGCTTGGCGCAATCAACCAGCTGCGTTTCGATTTCCAGTACATGAACCCGATGCCCGGCGGTTCGGTGGAGAACTGCATCACCTTCCAGCCGGTACAGAACCACGTTGTGATCGGCGATGAATCGACCATCGACTTCTCGAAGTACTATCACTTCCTGGCGATGCCGGATCTGCGCGCCTTTGCTAACGCGGGCTTCCCGTTCAGCCGCATGGCCGATCTCTCTGAATCCATTGTGGTGATGCCAAAAGCGCCAAACGAAGGCCAGGTGACCACCCTGCTCGACACCATGGCAACCGTCGGCGCGCAAACCGGATTGCCGGCAATTAACGTCACGTTGACGGACGATGGCAGCCAGATCCAGAACAAAGATGCGGACATTATGGTGATCGGCACCATCCCGGATAAACTGAAGGATGAAAAACGTATCGATCTGCTGGTAAAAGCCACCGAGTCCTGGGTTAACACGCCGCTGCGTCAGACCGAGTTCCCGAGCATTATGCCGGACGTGAACGACCGCAAGGCCAGCGCGCAGACGGCCGTAACCTCTCAGGGGGCAATGGCTGCGGTGGTGGGCTTCCAGTCTCCTTACAACGACCAGCGTAGCGTGATAGCCCTGCTGGCGGACAGCCCGCGTGGCTATGAACTGCTGAATACCGCGATGAACGACAGCGGTAAACGTGCTGCGATGTTTGGTTCTGTGTCGGTGATCCGCGAGTCCGGCGTCAACAGCCTGCGTGTGGGTGATGTGTACTACGTCGGCCATCTGCCGTGGTTCGAGCGCCTGTGGTATGCGCTGTCTAACCATCCGGTTCTGCTCGCCATCCTGGCTGCGGTCAGCGTGGTCTTGCTGGCATGGGTGCTGTGGCGTCTGCTGCGCATCATCAGCCGTCGTCGCCTTAACCCGGATGAGTAAGACGTGATGAAAGCCTTTCGCTGGTGTTTAGTCGCAGCGTTGATGCTGGCGGCGATCCCGCTTCGCGCCGCCTGCACCTGGCCTGCCTGGGAGCAGTTTAAAAAGGGTTACATCAGCGAGGGCGGGCGCGTCATCGATCCGAGCGACACGCGCAAAATTACGACGTCGGAAGGGCAAAGCTATGCGCTGTTCTTTGCCCTGGCCGCTAACGATCGCAAGGCGTTTGACCTGCTGCTGGCGTGGACGCGCGATAACCTTGCCAGCGGCAATCTCAACGATCGTCTGCCCGCCTGGCTCTGGGGGCAGAAAGACAAAGAAAACTGGGGGGTGATTGATACCAATTCCGCCTCAGATGCCGATGTCTGGATTGCCTGGTCGCTGCTGGAAGCGGGCCGGCTATGGAAAGACCCGGGCTATACCCAAACGGGCAAGGCACTGCTAAAACGCATTGCCAGCGAGGAAGTGGTAAAAGTGCCGGGGCTCGGCTCAATGCTGCTTCCCGGTAAAGTCGGCTTTGCCGATGAAAACGCCTGGCGCTTTAACCCCAGCTACCTTCCTCCACAGCTAGCGAGCTACTTCACCCGCTACGGTGCCCCGTGGACCACGCTGCGCGAAACCAATCTGCGGCTGCTGCTGGAAAGCGCGCCGAAGGGATTCTCGCCAAACTGGGTGCAGTATCAGGAAAACAAAGGCTGGCAGCTACAGCAGGATAAAACGCTGGAGGGGGGCTATGACGCCATCCGTGTCTATCTTTGGGTTGGCATGATGAGCGATAAAGATCCTCAAAAGGCCCGGCTGCTTACGCGCTTCCAGCCAATGGCGGCAAAGACAATCAAACAGGGCGTGCCGCCGGAGAAAGTGGATGTGGCGACGGGTAAACACACCGGCAATGGCCCGGTCGGGTTCTCTGCCGCGATGCTGCCGTTTTTACAGCAGCGCGATGCCCAGGCGGTTCAGCGCCAGCGCGTGGCAGACCATTTTCCCGATAACAATGCCTACTACAGCTATGTATTGACTCTTTTTGGTCAGGGATGGGATCAGCATCGTTTTCGCTTCACCGCTAAGGGTGAATTAATACCGGATTGGGGCCAGGAATGCGCAAGTTCACAGTAAATCTACTCACTCTATCGCTTGGGCTGGCACTGATGCCGCTGGCGCAGGCCGTTAACTCTCCGCAGCAGAAACAGCTGCTGGAGCAGGTTCGGCTGGGCGAATCGACCCATCGTGAGGATTTGGTTCGTCAGTCGCTCTACCGTCTTGAGCTGATCGACCCGAACAACCCTGACGTTATTGCCGCCCGCTTCCGCTACCTGCTGCGCCAGGGCGATAACGCCGGCGCGCAAAAAGAGCTGGATCGCCTGAAGGGGATGGCCCCGGACTCCAGCGCTTACCAGTCCTCACGCAATACGATGCTACTTTCCACCCCGGATGGCCGCCAGCAGCTTCAGCAGGCGCGCTTACTCGCCACCACAGGGCACACGCAGGAGGCGATAGCCGCCTATGACAAGCTCTTTGACGGCAACCCGCCGGGTGGCGACGTGGCGACGGAATACTGGAATGTGGTGGCGAAAGATCCTGCCCGTCGCAATGCGGCCATTAACCAGCTGAAAAAAATAAACAGCAGCAGCCCAGGGAATACCCAGCTGCAGACCACGCTGGCCCAGCTTCTGTTCCAGAACGGACGCCGCTATGAAGGCTTTGCGGTGCTTCAGGAGATGGCTAAATCTACCGGCGGCCGCAGCCAGGCGTCTGATATGTGGTATGAGCAGATCAAAGACCAGCCTGCCAGCAGCGCCAGCGTCACCGCGCTGCAAAAATACCTGACCGTCTTCAGCGACGGCGATAGCGTCGCGGCGGCGCGCGCCCAGCTTGAGGCGCAGCAAAAGCAGCTCGCCGATCCGGCGTTTCGCGCGAAAGCGGAAGGGCTGGCGGCGGTGGATGCCGGGCAGGGAGGTAAGGCGGTGGCGGAGCTGCAAAAAGCCGTCAGCGCCAACCATGCCGACAGTGAAGCTGTGGGAGCCCTGGGACAGGCCTATTCCCAGAAAGGTGACCGCGCCCGCGCGGTGGCACAGTTAGAAAAGGCGATTGCCCTCGATCCGCAGAGCGATAACCGCGGGAAATGGGACAGCTTGCTGAAGGTTAACCGCTACTGGCTGCTGATCCAGCAGGGTGATGGGGCGCTGAAGGCGAATAACCCGGCGCAGGCGGAGCGTTACTATCAGCAGGCGCGCAACGTCGACAATACCGACAGCTACGCGGTGCTGGGGCTGGGAGATGCCGCCGCCGCGCGTAAAGATAACGACGCGGCGGAGCGTTATTATCGTCAGGCGCTGCGGATGGACAGCGGCAACAGCAATGCGGTTCGTGGCCTTGCCAATGTTTACCGCGCGCAGTCCCCGGAGAAAGCCTCGCAGTTTATCCAGTCGCTCTCCGCCAGCCAGCGCCGGAGCATTGATGATATTGAGCGTAGCCTGACTAACGAGCAGCTTTCCGCCCAGGCTGAACAGCTGGAGAGTCAGGGGAAATACGCCCAGGCGGCAGAAATTCAGCGTCGCCGTCTGGCGCTCTCGCCCGGCGACGTCTGGATAACCTATCGTCTCTCGCGCGATCTCTACAGCGCGGGCCAGCGCAGCCAGGCGGATACCCTGATGCGCCAGCTTGCCAGCCAAAAACCGTCTGACCCGGATCAGGTCTATGCCAACGGGCTCTATCTTTCCGGAAACGACCAGGACCGGGCCGCGCTGGCGCATCTGGATACCCTGCCGCGCAGCCAGTGGAACGGCAATATTCAGGAACTTGCCGACCGTCTGCAAAGTAACCAGGTGCTGGAGACCGCCAACCGCCTGCGCGACAGCGGCAAAGAGCAGGAGGCGGAAAATCTTCTGCGTCAGCAGCCTGCCTCCACCCGCATCGACCTGACCCTGGCGGACTGGGCGCAGCAGCGTGGCGATCTGAACGCGGCGAAAACGACGTACAGCGCCGTCCTGCAGCGTGAGCCGCAGAACGAGGACGCGATCCTCGGTCTGACCGAGATTTACAGCGCGGAAGGTAACAAAGAGGCCGCCCGTGCAGAGCTCGCGAAACTGCCCGCCGGGCAAAACGGCCAGCCGCTGTCGCTTAATATGCAGCGCCGGATCGCGATGGCGCAGGCAGGCCTGGGCGATTCCGCTGCCGCAGAACAGACCTTCAGCAAAATTATTCCGCAGGCCAAATCGCAGCCCGCCTCCATGGAAAGCGCGCTGGTGCTGCGTGATGCTGCCCGCTTCCAGACGCAAAACGGCCAGCCGCAGCAGGCGCTGGAGACGTATAAAGATGCGATGGTGTCCTCCGGCATCACCACGACGCGTCCGGTGGACAATGACAGTTTCACCCGTCTGACGCGTAACGATGAAAAAGATGACTGGCTGAAGCGCGGCGTGCGCAGTGACGCCGGTGATTTGTACCGTCAGCAGGATGTTAACGTCACGCTCGAGCACGACTACTGGGGCTCCAGCGGCACGGGCGGCTATTCCGACCTGAAAGCGCATACCACCATGCTCCAGGTAGATGCCCCGCTCTCTGACGGGCGCATGTTCTTCAGAAGCGATCTGGTCAACATGGACGCCGGCACCTTTGATAACAATAACGGCACTTACGACCCTAAATGGGGGACCTGCTACGACACGCCGTGTAGCGGCAACACCAGCCAGAGCGACAGCGGCGCCAGCGTCGCCGTCGGCTGGCAGAATAAAACCTGGGCGATGGATATTGGTACCACGCCAATGGGCTTCGACGTCGTCGACGTGGTGGGCGGTATCAGCTACAGCAGCGATTTAGGCCCCATTGGCTATACCGTCAACGCCCATCGTCGGCCTATCTCCAGCTCTCTGCTGGCGTTCGCCGGGCAAAAAGATACCAATACCGGCACAACCTGGGGCGGCGTGCGCGCGACGGGCGGCGGGGTAAGCATCAGCTATGATAAAGGCGAGGCGAACGGCGTCTGGTCAAGCCTGAACGCGGAAACGCTGACCGGTAAAAATGTGGAAGATAACTGGCGCGTCCGCTGGATGACGGGCTACTACTACAAGCTCATTAATAAAAATAACGAGCGTCTGTCGGTCGGCGTCTCCAATATGCTCTGGCACTACGATAAAGATCTGAGCGGCTATTCCCTCGGCCAGGGCGGCTACTACAGCCCGCAGGAGTATGTCTCCTTCGCGCTGCCGGTGACCTGGCGTAAGCGCACGGAAAACTGGTCCTGGGAGCTGGGTGGCTCGGTGTCCTGGTCCCACTCCAAAACCAAAGACGAGCTGCGTTACCCGATCCAGAGCCTGATCCCGACCGATGAGCCAGGCCGCTATACCGACCGTGGCGCGATGGAAACCGGCAGCTCCTCCTCCGGGACGGGTTATACCGCGCGGGCGATTATCGAACGCCGGGTCACCTCCAACTGGTTTGTGGGCATGGGCGTGGACATTCAGGAAGCGAAAGACTATACCCCAAGCCATGCGCTGATTTATGTGCGTTACTCTGCTGCAGGCTGGCAGGGCGATATGGACTTACCGCCGCAGCCGCTTATTCCTTACGCGGACTGGTAATCGGATTTTCCTTAATCCATTTGTAAGTCTCTCTTAATAGCGCGGCAATCGGGTATACTCAGGCGCGCCAGGTTTACACCCTGGCGCGCCCTGCGCTTCGAGTTTTGTGGAGAGTCATTTTGCGTGTCAGCCGTTCCTTAACGATCAAACAAATGGCGATGGTCTCAGCCGTCACTATGCTGTTTGTACTGCTCTTCTGCGTAATTTTGCTGTTTCATTCCGTACAGCAGAATCGCTATAACACGGCTTCGCAGTTAGAAAGTATCGCCCGCTCGGTGCGCGGCCCGCTCTCCGCCTCGATCCTGAAAGGGGATATTCCCGAAGCGGAAACCATCCTAAAACGCATTCAGCCAGCCGGCGTCGTTAGCCGCGCCGATGTCGTCTTGCCCAACCAGTTCCAGGCGCTGCGGATGAGCTTTATCCCGGAGCGTCCCGTCCCGATGATGGTGATGCGCCTGTTTGAGCTGCCGGTGCAAATTTCTCTGCCTGTCTATTCGCTTGAACGCCCTGCTAATCCGCAGCCGCTGGCCTACCTGGTCCTGCAGGCGGACTCGTACCGGATGTATAAATTCGTCATGAGTTGGGTGGTTACGTTAGTGACCACTTGCTTACTTATGACCCTTATCATCAGCGTAGCGTTGACGTGGTGTATAAACCGCCTCATTGTCCACCCGCTGCGCCGTATCGCCCGCGAACTGAACGGGCTTACGCCGCAGGATCAGCTGGGGCACCAGCTTGAGCTGCCGCGCCTGCATCAAGACGATGAGATCGGGATGCTGGTGCGCAGCTACAACCTCAACCAGCAGCGCATCCAGCGTCATCAGGATGAGCTAAACAACAGCGCCACGCGCTTCCCGGTGTCGGAATTACCTAATAAAGCATTTTTGATGGCAATGCTGGAGCAGACCGTTGCGCGGCAGCAAACCACGGCGCTGATGGTGATTGCCTGTGAAACCCTGCAGGACACGGCGGGCGTGCTCAAGGAGAGCCAGCGTGAAATGCTCTTGCTGACGCTGGTGGAAAAGGTGAAGTCCGTCCTTGCCCCGCGCATGGTGCTGACGCAGGTCAGCGGTTACGACCTGGTGGTGATAGCCAACGGCGTGAAAGAGCCGTGGCACGCTATCACATTAGGTCAGCAAGTACTCACTGTCATAAATGAGCGGCTGCCCGTTCAGGGTATCCAGCTTCGTCCAAGCGCCAGTATCGGTATCGCCATGTTCTACGGTGATTTAACGGCGGAGCAGCTGTACCGCCGCGCGTTCTCGGCGGCGTTTACCGCCCGGCGCAAAGGGAAAAATCAGATCCAGTTCTTCGACCCGGAGCAGATGGAAAAGGCGCAGCAGCGCCTGACGGAAGAGAGCGATATCCTGACCGCGCTGGACAACCGTCAGTTCGCCCTCTGGCTACAGCCGCAGGTGAATTTACAGACGGGGGAAGTAAAAAGCGCCGAGGCGCTGCTCCGCGTGCAGCAGCCGGATGGCTCATGGGAGCTGCCGGAGGGGCTGATTGAGCGCATCGAATCCTGCGGTCTGATGGTTACCGTAGGCTATTGGGTGCTGGAGGAGTCCTGCCGCCAGCTTGCCGCCTGGCAGGAGCGCGGCGTAACGCTGCCGCTGTCGGTCAATCTGTCAGCGTTGCAGCTTATGCATCCGACGATGGTCTCCGAGATGCTGGAGCTGATCCACCGCTACCGGATCAAGCCTGATACGCTGACGCTGGAAGTGACGGAGAGCCGACGCATTGACGATCCTAACGACGCGGTGGCCATCCTGAAGCCGCTGCGCAATGCCGGCATTCGCATCGCGCTGGACGATTTTGGCATGGGATACGCCGGGCTGCGTCAGCTTCAGCACATGAAAACCCTGCCGGTGGACGTGCTCAAAATCGATAAATCGTTTGTTGACGGGCTGCCGGAGGACAGCAGCCTGGTGCAGGCCATCGTCCAGATGGCGCGCAGCCTCAACCTGCATCTTATTGCCGAGGGGATTGAAACCGAAGCGCAACGCGCCTGGCTGGCAGAGGCGGGCGTCGAGAGCGGCCAGGGCTACCTTTTTGCCCCCGCGGTGCCGCCGGATGTCTTCGAGCAGCGATACCTTTCTGGCGCTGACCATAACGCAAAAGTGTAATTTTGTTGCTGGCTTGTGCGAGCCAGTTCAAAGTTCTTAACATTTGTGTTTCAAATTTGAACTGAGTTTATTTCTGTCCTGTTATACGGGTGTTATTTTAGAGCCGCAGGTTAACCATAACCTTACAAAGCCTGTGGTTTTTCTTCCCAAGGACACCCTATGAAAACCTCACTCTTCAAAAGTCTTTATTTCCAGGTCCTGACAGCCATCGCCATCGGTATTCTGCTGGGTCACTATTACCCGGAGCTGGGCGCGCAAATGAAACCGCTTGGCGACGCGTTCGTTAAGCTCATTAAAATGGTCATCGCCCCGGTGATCTTCTGTACGGTGGTAACGGGCATCGCTGGCATGGAAAGCATGAAGGCGGTGGGCCGTACCGGTGCAGTGGCGCTTCTCTACTTTGAAGTGGTCAGTACCCTTGCGCTGATAATTGGTCTGGTCATCGTCAATGTGGTGCAGCCTGGCGCGGGTATGAACGTTGACCCCTCTACGCTGGATGCCAAAGCGGTCGCGGTCTATGCCGAACAGGCCAAGGATCAGGGCGTGGTGGCCTTCCTGCTGGACGTCATCCCCGGCAGCGTCATCGGCGCCTTCGCCAGCGGAAACATTCTGCAGGTGCTGCTGTTTGCCGTGATGTTTGGCTTCGCCCTGCACCGTCTGGGCAGCAAAGGCCAGCTTATCTTCAACGTGATTGAAAGCTTCTCGCAGGTCATCTTTGGCATCATCAATATGATCATGCGCCTGGCCCCGATCGGCGCCTTCGGTGCGATGGCCTTCACCATCGGCAAGTATGGCGTTGGCACGCTGGTGCAGCTGGGCCAGCTGATCATTTGCTTCTACATCACCTGTATTCTTTTCGTGGTGGTGGTGCTGGGCTCCATCGCCCGTGCGACAGGCTTCAGCATTTTCAAATTCATTCGCTACATTCGCGAAGAGCTGCTGATTGTTCTGGGGACCTCCTCTTCAGAATCGGCGCTGCCGCGTATGCTCGATAAGATGGAAAAGCTCGGGTGCCGTAAATCGGTGGTCGGCCTGGTGATCCCGACGGGGTACTCCTTCAACCTTGACGGTACCTCGATATACCTGACGATGGCGGCCGTGTTTATCGCCCAGGCGACCAACAGCCATATGGATATTTTCCATCAAATCACCCTGCTGGTGGTGCTCCTGCTCTCCTCTAAAGGGGCGGCGGGCGTGACGGGCAGCGGCTTTATCGTGCTGGCGGCCACCATTTCTGCGGTGGGGCATCTGCCGGTGGCGGGTCTGGCGCTAATTCTTGGTATTGACCGCTTTATGTCTGAGGCGCGTGCCCTCACCAACCTGGTGGGTAACGGCGTGGCAACGGTGGTGGTCGCGAAATGGGTGAAAGAGCTGGATCACAAGAAGCTCAACGATACGCTGAATAATCGCGCGTCTGATAGCAAAAATCCTGGTTTAACCTCCTAATCTTGTCACAATTGCCCGCATTCCCTTGTCGGGATGCGGGCTCCTGCGCATAATAACTGTTCATACCTGTCATAATTCGACAAGATTTTTTTTGGGTATATTTCACTTCGGACCGTGACGTTTTGCCGAACGCGCGGTCTAATCGACGTGTTTTCATCGTCATCTTTTAGAGTGAAGCGCGTCGCGAGACACTCTTTTTAACCAGGAATGTTGATCAGGGGTTCACATGCAGGGCACAAAAATTCGACTCTTAACCGGCGGTTTGCTGATGATGGCAGCAGCCAGTTATGTGCAGGCAGATGCGCTCCAGCCAGACCCGGCCTGGCAACAAGGCACGTTAGCGAACGGTTTTCAGTGGCAGGTGTTATCTACTCCACAGCGTCCCAGCGATCGTATTGAAATCCGTCTGTCCGTTAATACCGGTTCCCTTACGGAAAGCACTCAGCAAACCGGTTTTAGCCATTTTATTCCCCGTCTGGCGCTCACGCAGAGCGGCAGCTTGCAGGCAGTACAGGTGCGTTCGCTGTGGCAACAGGCCATCGATCCGAAACGCCCCCTTCCTCCGGCTGTGGTCTCCTATGACTACACCATGTTTAACCTGAGCCTGCCAAATAACCGTAACGACCTTCTTAAAGAAGCCCTTACCTATCTCTCCGATGCCTCTGGCAACCTGGCGATCACGCCGGACACCGTGAACTACGCGTTGAGTAACAGCGACATGGTGGCGACCTGGCCTGCGGATACCAAAGAGGGCTGGTGGCGCTACCGTCTGAAAGGCTCAACGTTGCTGGGGCACGACCCGGCGGAGCCGCTGAAGCAGCCGGTGGACGTCGAACAGGTAAAATCGTTCTACCAGAAATGGTACACCCCGGACGCGATGACGCTGATCGTCGTCGGCAATGTGGACAGCCGCGCGGTGGTTGAGCAGATCAACAAAGCGTTTGGCGATCTGAAGGGCAAACGCGAAACGCCAGCCCCTGTCCCGACGCTCTCTCCGCTGCGCGCCGAGCCCGTCAGTATTATGACGGACACCGTGCGCCAGGACCGGCTCTCCGTGATGTGGGATAACGCCTGGCAGCCTATTCGCGAGTCCGCGGCGCTGCTGCGCTACTGGCGTGCCGATCTGGCGCGTGAAGCGCTGTTCTGGCACGTTCAGCAGACGCTCAGCAAAAACAACGTTAAGAACATTGGCCTTGGCTTTGACTGCCGCGTGCTGTTCCAGCGTGCGCAATGTGCCATTAACGTTGAATCGCCGGGCGATAAGCTAAATGCGAATCTGGGCGTGGTGGCGAAAGAGCTGGCAAAAGTGCGTAAAGAGGGGCTCTCTGAAGAGGAGTTCAACGCGCTGGTAGCCCAGAAAAAACTGGAGCTGCAGAAGCTGTTTGCCACCTACGCTCGCGCCGATACTGACATTCTGATCAGCCAGCGTATTCGCTCTCTGCAGAATCAGGTTGTCGACATTGCGCCTGAACAGTACCAGAAGCTGCGTCAGGACTTCCTGAACGGTCTGACCGTGAATATGTTGAATCAGGATTTACGTCAGCAGCTGTCGCAGGATATGGCGTTGATCCTTCTGCAGCCGAAAGGCGAGCCGGAATATGACATGAAGGAACTTCAGAAGACCTGGGATTCCATTATGGCCACCGCGTCGCAGCCGGCGCAGGCGGCAACGGCTGATGATCTACACCAGGACGCGTCGGATATTCCGCAGGGGCAGTAATGCTTAAACATTCCCTCTCCCACAGGGAGAGGGTTAGGGTGAGGGCATCAGCCCGCACCTTACTTAAACAGGCATCGCCTCGCGCGGAATAATCGCCCCGCGATACTGAATCACGGTGCTGGCCGTCAGGTGCCCACGCTGTGCCGCCGCTTCCGGAGTTCCCCCGGTCAGGCGTACCGCCAGGTAGCCCGCGCTGAAGGAATCCCCCGCCGCGGTGGTATCAATCACTTTCTCTTTGGCCAGCTTCACCGCAGGGACCTCAGCCACCGCTTCACCCGCAATCGCGACCAGGCACGACTCCGCGCCGCGCTTAATCACCACTTCGCTCACGCCTGCTGCGTGCGTGCGGGCAATCACGTCCTCTACCGGCTTTTCACCCCACAGGGCGTCTTCATCGTCGAGCGTCAGGAAGGCGATGTCCGTGCACTGCAGCATCTGCTGATAAACCTGCTGCGTCTCTTCGCGGCTGGCCCACAGGCGCGGGCGGTAGTTATTATCGAAAATCACCTTCCCGCCGTTGGCGCGACATTCGCGCAGCAGCGAGAGCAGCTTTTCGCGGCTGGTCGGGCTTAAAATCGCCAGGCTAATGCCGCTCAGATAGAGATAGTCAAACGTCGCCAGCTCTTCGCAGATGGCTGCGGCAGCATCGCTCTCCAGCCAGAATTTGGCCGCCGCTTCGTTACGCCAGTAATAAAACGTGCGTTCGCCGGTGCTGTCGGTTTCGATGTAGTATAGCCCTGGCAGGCGGTTTTCCATACGCTGGATCAGCGAGGTTTCTACACGTTCACTCTGCCAGGCTTCCAGCATCTGCTGGCTGAAGCTGTCCGTACCAAGGGCGGTGACGTAGTTCACGGTGAGTGCCTCAGGCGCAACCTGACGGGCAATGTAAACCGAGGTGTTTAACGTATCGCCACCAAATCCGCGGCTGACTTCCGCGCCTTTTTGTGACAGCTCAATCATACATTCGCCAATCACGGCAATTTTTTTGGACATAGTCGTGAACCTGAACAGAAGAATTTTCAGCAGTGTGCGCTGAGTGAATTAGATGGTCAACTATATTAAAACGACGTTCCATTATTTTATTTGAGCCAGCGCGTGTTCCGGCAAATTTCTGTCATCTTAATTTCATTTTCGCGGTGAATTGAACATAAAGTTCTCAATTGTCGGGCCGATAACCCATTGACGAGTCCAGAAAGGCCATCCCAACAACAGGACATCTGAAATGAAGTCAGAGCAGGTTATCCAGCGGCTGAGCACTACGCCTGAAGCAAGTATTGAGAACTTGCAGGAGCATCGCTACTGGCTGCAATGCGAGCGTGCGTACACTTATCAGCCGATCTACCGAACGGACGGTCGGCTGATGGCAATTGAGATTTTGACCGTCGTCACGCACCCGTCAAACCCTTCCCAGCGTATCGCGCCGGATCGCTATTTTGCCGAAGTTGCCGTTCGCCAGCGTCTGGACGTGCTGGAAGAGCAGCTCCGTATGCTGGCGACGAAACAGGCCTTTTTCGAGCAGCATACTATCCTTGCCTCGGTTAACGTGGATGGCCCAACTCTGCTGGCGCTGCGCCAGAACGCGAAGCTGCAGGAGCTGATCGCCACCCTGCCGTGGCTGCGCTTTGAGCTGGTGGAGCACGTGCGCCTGCCTCAGGATTCCTCGTTTGCGTCGATGTGTGAATTTGGCCCGCTGTGGCTGGATGACTTTGGCACCGGTATGGCGAACTTCTCGGCCCTCAGCGAAGTGCGCTATGACTACATCAAGGTGGCCCGCGATCTGTTCATCATGCTGCGCCAGACCCCGGAAGGGCGGAATCTGTTTACGCTGTTATTGCAGCTGATGAACCGCTATTGCCAGGGCGTGATCGTTGAAGGCGTAGAAACGCTGGAAGAGTGGCGTGATGTGCAAAACTCTCCCGCAGCGGCGGCGCAAGGCTATTTCCTCTCTCGTCCCGTGCCGATGGATCGCCTCGAAAGCGTCAGAACGACCCTCTGATAACCCCGCTTCCCTTTGTCTGGACTATAGTTTTACAGGACAGGTCATCAGGAAAGGGGATAAAAATGACAAAAACAACCAGGGTCATTTCCTGGATTACAGGGATTTTCTTGTTGTTGATCGCGATCGTTGTCGTCATCATCGCGACGTTTGACTGGAACCGCCTTAAGCCGACCATCAACCAGAAAGTCTCAACTGAGCTGAACCGTCCCTTCGCCATTCGCGGCGATCTGGGTGTGGTATGGGAGCGTCAGAAAGAGGAGACCGGCTGGCGAAGCTGGATCCCCTGGCCGCACGTCCACGCCGACGACATTATTCTCGGCAACCCGCCGGATATCCCCGAAGTGACCATGGTGCATCTGCCGCGCGTGGAAGCCACGCTGGCGCCGTTAGCGCTCCTGACCAAAACCGTCTATCTGCCGTGGATCAAGCTCCAGCAGCCCGATGCACGTCTGATCCGCCTCTCTGAAAAAAACAATAATTGGACGTTTAACCTTGCCAGCGACGGCGAAAAAGATCCGAATGCCCAGCCCTCGTCGTGGTCATTCCGTCTGGACAATATTCTTTTCGATCGCGGGCGGATCGCCATCGACGATAAGGTCAGCAAGGCGGACGTGGAGATCCTGGTCGATCCGCTGGGCAAACCGCTGCCGTTTAGCGAAGTTACGGGCAACAAAGCGAAAGGCGATAGCGCCAAAGCGGGTGATTATGTCTTCGGCCTGACGGCAAAAGGGCGTTACAACGGCCAGCCGCTGACCGGGAAAGGGAAAATAGGCGGCATGCTGGCGCTCCGGAGCGAAGGCACGCCGTTCCCGGTGCAGGCGGATTTCCGCTCGGGGAATACGCGCGTGGCGTTTGTGGGGACGGTGAACGACCCGATGAACATGGGAGGCGTCGATCTGCAGCTCAAGTTCGCCGGTGACTCGCTGGGTGAACTGTATGAACTGACCGGCGTACTGTTGCCCGACACCCCGCCGTTCGAAACGGACGGGCATCTGGTTGCCAAAATCGATAGCGAAAAATCGTCCGTTTTTGACTACCGGAATTTCAACGGCCGCATCGGCGACAGCGATATTCACGGCACGCTGACCTACACCACCGGGAAACCTCGGCCCAAACTGGAAGGGGATGTCGAATCCCGCCAGCTGCGTCTGGCCGATCTTGGCCCGCTGATAGGCGTGGATTCGGGCAAGGGGACAAAGTCAAAAGAGGTCAAAAAGGACGTTCAGCCTGCGGGCAAAGTGCTGCCTTACGATCGCTTTGAAACCGACAAATGGGACGTGATGGATGCAGATGTGCGCTTCAAAGGACGCAAGATTGAGCATGGCAGCACGCTGCCGCTGAGCGATCTCTCGACGCATATCATCCTGAAAAATGCCGACCTGCGCCTGCAGCCGCTGAAGTTTGGCATGGCGGGCGGGACGATTTCCTCCAACATTCACCTGGAAGGCGATAAGAAGCCGATGCAGGGGCGAGCGGAGATCCAGGCCCGTCGATTGAAGCTGAAAGAGCTGATGCCGAACGTAGAGCTGATGCAGAAAACCCTCGGTGAAATGAACGGCGATGCGGACATTCGCGGGGTGGGAAATTCCGTGGCGGCGCTGCTGGGCAGCGGCAACGGTAACCTGAAGCTGCTGATGAACGACGGTCTGGTCAGCCGCAACCTGATGGAGATCCTGGGGCTGAACGTCGGTAACTTTATCATCGGGCAAATCTTTGGCGATGACGAGGTGCGGGTGAACTGCGCGGCAGCAAATGTGGATCTGGTTAACGGCGTGGCGCGCCCGCAGATTTTTGCCTTCGACACGGAAAACGCGGTGATTAACGTGACCGGCACCGCCAGCATGGCCTCCGAGCAGCTGGATTTGACCATCGATCCGGAAAGTAAGGGGATTCGTATTATTACCCTGCGCTCGCCGCTTTACGTGCGCGGGACCTTTAAAAATCCGCAGGCGGGCGTCAAGCCCGGGCCGCTGATTGCGCGTGGCGCGGTGGCCGCAGCCCTCGCGACGCTGGTTACCCCGGCCGCTGCGCTGCTGGCGTTGATTTCGCCGTCAGAAGGCGAGGCGAATCAGTGCCGGACGATTTTGTCGCAGATGAAGAAGTAGCTCCCTTTCTCCCTCTCCCTGTGGGAGAGGGATCCCCACAAATTAATGCGTGCAGTGAACAATCCCCTCGCCCCTTTGGGGAGAGGGTTAGGGTGAGGGGCACATACGGCGGTAGTGGTCATTCCGTTCACTTTACGTTCCTTGCTACTCTGTTACGACAATACCTGTGAACGTGCCAGGGTGGCTCAGTCGCCACCACCCTGGCGACCCGGGCTCCCGGCGGTAAATCGCCGCTTCGCGGTACCCTCGGCTTATTCCTTTCGGCTTATCGGGGACGGGCGGAGGTAACGTCCATGTAAAGCCCGCCCTCTCGGCGCATCCATGCGCCTCGCCCCGGCCTGCAGGAAACGCCTCAGCGATTTACAGCCGGACCAGGGCGTCGCTGCAAGCCATTCATTTTCCTGAAGCAACGTTCATCGCTTCGGGTAGAGAAATTACTGGGGATCCCTCAGCCCTGTGGGAGAGGGGCGGGGTGAGGGCATCAGGCCGCAATAAATTACAGCGCCTGATGCTTAGTCTCATGCGTCAGCAGCAGCGCAATCAGCGTCAGCGCCGCCATGGCCGCCAGATAAACCCCCACGTAGAACAGGCCGTAATTTGCCTGCAGCCAGGTGGCGATATACGGCGCCACGGACGCGCCCAGAATGGACGAGACGTTATAGGAGAACGACGCGCCGGTGTAGCGCACTTCCGTCGGGAACAGCTCCGGCAGCAGCGCGCCCATCGGGCCGAAGGTCAGCCCCATCAGGCTCAGGCCAATCAGCAGGTACGCCATCACCAGCGCTGGGCTACCTGAGCTCAGCAGCGGCGGGAAGACGAACAGAGCAAACAGAATGATCAGCGTAGTGATCGTAATCATGCTTGCGCGACGACCAAATTTATCCGCCAGCAGGCCGGCAATCGGTACCATCACGCCAAACCCGATCACCGCCATCATCAGCATCCACAGCACTTCGTTACGCGGCAGGCCCAGCCCAACCGGCGCGGCGGCGGTACTGTAGGTCATGGAGTAGACCGTCATGATGTAGAACAGCGTATAGGTCGCCAGCATGATAAACGTGCCCAGCACGGTCACGCGCACGTGTTTGGTCAGCAGGGTGCCCAGAGGCACTTTTACCTGTTTTTTCGCCGCGGCTACTTTTGCGAACACCGGCGTCTCATGCAGGGAAACACGCACATACAGGCCAATCAGCACCAGCACGGCCGAGAAGACAAACGGAATACGCCAGCCCCAGCTCATGAACTGTTCGTCCGTCAGCAGCCAGGAGAGCAGCAGGAAGGTCCCGTTAGCAAAGAAGAAGCCAATCGGCGCGCCAAGCTGCGGGAATGAACCGTACAGCGCGCGTTTACGCGGCGGGGCGTTCTCGGTCGCCAGCAGCGCCGCGCCGCCCCATTCACCGCCCAGCCCCAGACCCTGACCAAAACGCGCCAGCGCCAGCAGGACCGGCGCCAGAATGCCGATGGTTTCGTAGGTCGGCAGCAGGCCGATTGCCACGGTGGAGATGCCCATCGTCAGCAGCGAGGCCACCAGGGTGACCTTACGCCCAATACGATCGCCAAAGTGTCCAAACAGCGCGGAGCCAATCGGACGCGCCACAAACGCGATAGCAAAGGTTGCCAGAGACTGTAGCGTTGCCGCCGTCGGGTCTCCCTGCGGGAAGAAAATATGCGGGAAAACGATGACCGCCGCGGTGGCGTAAATGTAAAAGTCGAAGAACTCAATGGCGGTGCCAATCAGCGATGCGACGACAACTTTATTGCGCGAGTTTACCGGGACGTTTTCCGCACCAGAGTCGAGTGTTGTGGCTGTTGATTGCATAATATTTTCTTATTTTTTGTCGAACGAAAGGCCATATTACGCACAGCAAAAGCGACATTTCAATCTGTAACAAAGCCGCCTGTCGGTTATAAAAGCAACAAAAAGCGGATAATGTTCAGGCCAGCCAAAATGCTTCCATGAAATGCTTCACAGTTTTTAAATATTGGTGGATAAAACTGGTTTTCGGTTAAATAAAAGTTACGGACTGGATTTATATGCTGAAATGATGAGTCGGGCTGAAATATCAGCCCGAGAGCGGGGTTAGCGATGTGTTTTTCCGGGCATTCGCGTGTCGCCTTTGTACTCGGCGGTGGCAATCCACGCCGCGCAGAACAGGGTCAGGCGGGCGAAGAAGTAGAAGAAGGCCATGAGTCCGAGCACCGAGCCAAACGCCGCGCCGGATGGGGATTTCACCAGCGACGGCAGGGTGTAGGTCATCACGATCTTGATCACTTCAAAGCCGATTGCCGCAATCAACGTGCCGCGGAGCAGCGCCTTCTTACGCGGGCGATGACGAGGCAAGCGCCAGAAAATCCAGAAGAACAGCAGGTAGTTGGCGAAGATGGAAATCGCCAGCCCGATGCCGCGCCAGGCGGGCTTCAGCCATTCGATGTAATCCAGATAGAGCGCAGAAATAATCATCTGCTGCGCGGAGCCGGCCACGGAGGTAATGGAGAGCGTGACGACGAGCGCGATAAGCAGGCCAATCAGCGAAACAAAGTCGCGGAAATATTTAACCCAAATTTTCTCCTGATCCTGCGGTTTACGCTCCCACACCTCGCGCGACTGGGCGCGAATAGCTTCGCGGAGGTTGCCCATCCAGTTAACGCCGGAGTAAAGGGCGATGAGCAAACCGACAATCCCTACCGTGGTACGCTGCTGCACGGCGGTATTGATGGTGCTTTTCAGCGTGGTGGCGAGGGTCGGGTCACTGACGTTATTCAGGATCTTATTGAAGATATCCTGCAGCAGCGTCGGGTGCGACGCGAGCACAAAACCGGCCGCTGCAAATGACACCATCAGGATGGGGATCATCGACAGGAACGAAAAATAGGTGATCGCGGCACCGAACTGGTTCCCCATGCGGTCATTAAAGCGCTCGGTCGCACGTATCAGATGCGCAACCATGGGAAACTGCTGAATTCTCTCCGCCAGACTGGTGACGGTGCCCAGCGCCTTGCTGGCGGTACCGGGGGCTTTAGCCTCTTCTGGCTCGGTTTCCATCTTCTTGATGGGTTCATACTCTAAATGTTGGGTGGGTCGTTGCGGGTTATTTTCCGGCGTCACGCGTCTTTTCCTTTTTCGTTTGGCTGGATGTTACTGAATTATAGCTTGCGACTAATCCACGTAAGCTTTTGTGAGTTCGGTCAGCCACTCCATAAACAGATGAACCCGGCGAGAGAGGTTGCGCCGGTGGGGGTAAATCAGGGAGACAGGCATCGGTTCCGCGCGATACTGCGGGAGGATCTCAATCAGTTTCTTCCCGCGCAGCAGGTCTCGCACCCCAACGCGCGGGGCCTGAATGATCCCCAGCCCGGCAAGGCAGGCGGCCTGATAAGTTTCCGTGCTGTTGACGGTTAGCACCCCGCCCGTTTTTATCCACTGGGTCGTGCTGCCGTTATAAAATTCAAAGCCCTGAGGGCGGCTTCCCAGCATCGCGGCGTAATGAATCACGGCGTGCGAGCCTAAATCGTCCAGCGTGTCAGGGTAGCCAAAACGCGCCAGATAATCCGGGCTGGCGCAGTTGATCACCGACAGCTTGCCCAGCGGACGGGCTATCAGCCCTGAGTCCTTCAGGGAACCCACGCGGACGACGCAATCAAACCCTTCGCGGATCACATCCACCAGACGATCGCTGCTGCTGAGCTCCAGTTCGATACCCGGATACTGCTGTAAAAACGCAGGCAGTTTGGGGATGACGACATTTCGAGCAACGCCAACGGGCATATCCACGCGCAGCCTTCCGCTGATGCTGGAGGGATCGTGCTGAAACATGCCGTCCAGTTCATCCAGGTTCGCCAGCAGGTCTTTTGCCCGTTCGTAATAGACCATGCCGTCCTGCGTCAGGCTGACGCGGCGCGTGGTGCGGTGCAGTAGCTGGGTGCCAAGCCGGTTTTCCAGAGCCTGAATTTGCCGGGAAACGCTGCCTTTCGGCAGCGTTAATGTCTCTGCCGCGCGGGAAAAACTCTCCAGCTCCGCGACGCGAACAAACAGCTGCATTGCGTGAATTTTATCCATAGATGAAGCTCATTGTTGTTTGCACTGAAACAGTGAAGCGTTATTACCCATCTTTATTGATCTTCTATCACCTAATAAGCTCTTTCTCAATCTCCATAACAGCCAAAACGAGGTTTATGATGACTGAACGTATCGCATTAGTGACGGGTGGTAGCCGCGGCCTGGGTAAAAACGCTGCGTTGAAGCTGGCGGCAGACGGAACGGGAATTATCCTGACCTACAATCGTGGCCAGCAGGAAGCGCTGGAAGTTGTGCACGAAATTCAGGAAAAAGGCGTCAAGGCGGCGGCATTACAGCTCAACGTCGGGGATATCGCAAGTTTCGAGAGTTTTGCTCAACAGCTTCAGGAGATCCTGAAGAACGTCTGGCAGCGCGAAACCTTTGATTATTTATTAAACAACGCCGGGACGGGTTTATACGCACCCTATACCGAAACGACGGAAGCCCAGTTTGATGAGGCGCTGAACATCCACTTCAAAGGGCCCTTCTTCCTGACGCAGCGCCTGCTGCCCCTGCTTAACGATGGGGGCCGGATCCTCAACGTCTCCAGCGGACTGGCCCGCTTCACCCAGCCAGGCTCAGGAACCTACGCGGCCATGAAAGGGGCGATGGAGGTGCTCACCCGCTATCAGGCGAAGGAGCTTGGCGCGCGCGGTATCTCCGTCAATATTATCGCACCAGGCGCGATCGAAACCGACTTTGGCGGTGGACGCGTGCGCGACAACGCAGAGCTTAACCAGATGCTGGCGTCGCAGACGGCGCTGGGGCGGGTAGGGCTGCCGGACGATATCGGCGATGCCATTGCGGCGCTGCTCAGCGATAGGCTGGGCTGGATGAATGCGCAACGTATTGAAGTGTCAGGCGGTATGTTCCTGTGATGTCTGCTGTTAAGGGGAGGGAACCCCTTAAGGAAATCCTTAATATGGATGTGTCAAAATGCGGGTAAATATAAAAACCACTGGCGGATTTGTAACCTCTCCATTCATTGAGTTTTTTCTTAAATAGCGCCTCTGTAGAATCCCCCTTCGCTATTCTCAGAGGGAGAAATACGATGCGAGTAATCATGTTTGACAGGCAGTCGATATTTATTCATGGAGCGATACACGGTTTGCGGAAATTAATTCCGGGAATAAATATAACGGGGGCTTGTCAGGCAGACGATTTATGGGCGCAAATATCCGCGTCACCGTCTGCTATCGTCATGATTGACGGCAATTTAATTCAGGATGAGGGCAGTTCTTTCCTGGACGAAATCATGCATCGCTTCCCGTCGGTACGGGTGATGATGGTTCTGGCAAAAAAAGAGACCCGATGGGTTGAACAACTCATGCAGCGAAACGTGATGGCCATTATCCCCCGTAACGCCAACCCTGAGCGGTTTGCCGCCGTGCTGGATTCCGTGTCCAGAGGGATGGTCTGTTTTCCCGGTGAGTGGGTCAGCCAGCAATCGTCAGCGCAGGCGTTACTTTCCTTAAGCGAGCGTCAGCGTGAGGTTCTGAAGCTGCTGGCGGCGGGGGAATCAAACAAAGAGATTGGCCGCAATCTCAACATCAGTGCGGCCACGGTAAAAGCGCATCTGGAAGCGCTTTTTCGCCGGCTGGAGGTGAAAAACCGAACCCAGGCAGCCATGTACTACACCCGGGCGACGGCCTGAAGCAGCGCTTTCGGGAGTGGAGACGTCACGCCGAAACTCACTATCATCAGTACCAGCGCGTCATGCTGCTGCTGGGTTAATGGATGTATACATTTTTCCCGCAGCAGCGTTTCACACAGCTGAATATCTTCATGGAGTAAATATTCCGCCTGAAGAGGCGTGATAAGGCCGTGAAAAGTTTCCCGTTCGCGGATCACATGCCCATAGCCGATAACCCATAAACCCTTTTCATCACGATATTTCTCCAGTGAAAGCCCTTGATGTTTCTTTATTAATTCTATGGCGGCAGAAGATATATTCAGCGCATGACCGTTCATATTCGTTTCCTCTTAATGGCGATACTGTAGAGGAATCAAGGGACGAGCAATATCCGCCAAATGGCTATTGATCAGGAATTATTGTTCAGGTATTCCTGTCGTAATAACCCAAATAACCAGTCATTTTGCCAGCGACCGGAAAGGTAATAGCTTTCGCGAAGCTCGCCTTCAAGCTGGAAGCGGGCTTTTTCCAGCAGGCGCCTGGAGGCGATATTTCCCGCGGTGACGGTGGCGGTGAGCCGACGAATACCGCCCTGATGAAAGGCGTAATCGCAAAGCGCCAGCAGGGATTCAAAGCCGTAACCTTTGCCCTGCGCCTCGGGGGCAAAAAGAAAGCCCACTTCGGCGCAATCTTCTTCCCGATGAATATATCCGGTAACGCCCAGCGGGGCCTGTGAGAAGGCGTCACGGACGACGAGGCACAGCCAGTGCGCGCTGCCTGGCGTCCAGGGCGTCAGGCGCGAATCAAACGCCTCGCGGATCGCCGCGACGGGGCGGTTCTCCGCCACAAAGCGCATGACCTCGGGGTGCTGCTGCAACGCCAGAAAAAAGGGCCAGTCTTGCTCCTGCAAGGGGGAGCAGTTCAGGCGTGAGGTCATTAATACTGGCATTAAGATTCTCCTGAAACATTTTAAATGATTTTAGGGTTGTCACTTTATTTCAACAGAAAGTCAGGTATGGTTAAGCGCGTATAAATAAAAAGAAAAACGGCCATTAGTGCCCATTCCGGATGTCTTCGTTGTCGCTTAAGGAAAACAATGACTCTCAGCACATCACATCATATCCGCGAACAGTTTGAACACTGTCTGGCGGTCATTCGCCAGGCGTCGGTGGAAATCTTGCTTCTTCTGAATGTACATGTTTCTGAGGGAAAAGATCCACGCTGGTTTCTGGAACAGCTGGACAGCGCGCGTTTAGGCCTCGGGGGATGGGCTACGGTTGCGAAGAAGCTCAACCTGAATGATGCCGAGATGTCGGAATTTACGCTGCAGCTGCGCCTGCTGCAGCAGCGCGTCCCGCAGTATGAAAGCGGGCAGGATGTCAGTGAAAACCAGCTTATTGCGGCAATGCGGTTTGTGACTACGCTGGAACATCTTCGTCTGCAGCAGCCGCTTCTGACCTACAGCACCGAGCTGGAGCCGGGTAGCGAGCTTCAGCAACAGCAGGCGCACAAGCAGGTACGCGCAATTGAGTTAATGATTAAAGGCCTCATTCATCAGGCCTGGCCCGATCAGGTGCGGCTCAATAACCACCTTAAAACCTTATTTAACGCTGACCGCGTACGGCGCTGGCTGAAGCATGGCGAAATCAACGATGTCCTGAGCGGCATGATGTTCAGTGAACTGGCGCAGATGCTGGTGGATAAAAAAGAGTTCAGCCGCTATTACGCCTCGCTGTTTAACGACCCGTCCATGCTGACGCTGCTGGTGGAGCCGCGCAAAACGCTGCAAACCTTCCTCGACGACATTCGACAAATCCGCAACAGCATCACGGTGCAGAAAACGTTAAGTTCGGCGCAAATTCAGCTGCTGGATAACTACTACATGCAGATCTCCCGTCCGGTTCAACGCGCGTTCGAAGAGGGGAGAACGCGCGTCAACCCGGCCGGATTCATGGCGGTGGATGCCAGCGAGCTGCACGCGTTCTGGGAAAAAGCGCAAAAAATGGATCGGGTCACCGGTGGGGATCTGTTTGAAGTCCGCGACACGATTGAAAAGCCGACCCAGCGCGCGCCGCGCACGCCCGAACAGCGTGAGCAGCTTATCTCCGGTGCGTTGTGGGGAGCGGTAGGCGTGATGGTAATTGCCATCGTGGTAGGCGGCTTCTGGCTGGTGACCAGCAGCAAACCGCAGCCTGCGGCCGAAAATACGGCGCAAGCGGCGGCTCCGCCGCAGGAGATGCGCGAAACCCCTTCCTCGCGCGAGACGCTGACGCGCATGGGGGTGACCTGGGACGATAATAATTTCCGTTCGGCGATTAACCGCAACGATACCCGCGTGGCGCTGCTTTTTTTGCAGGGTGGAATGGACTGGAAGCTGTCATGGACCGAAGAGGCGATGTCGGCAGGCTATGACGACGTTCTGGAGCTTATGCTGCGCTACCGGCAGAACATGGCGGAAGAGAAGCCGTGTCGTCGTTTTATCAATACGCTCAGCCACGCCATGTCGAACGGCGAGTCTCTGACGTCAATACGTAAAGAGTATCTGAAAGCGTTCTGCACCGTGCCGGCCGTGGTGAAGCGCCAGAAGCACGATCTTGAGATGGCAACGCGACGCGCGCAGTCACAGCCGGATGCCACCACGAAAAAATGGCAGTCTATTCAGACCGCCATTTATGAGGTGATTCGTTAAAATTTCCACCCCTCACCCTAACCCTCTCCCCAAAGGGGAGAGGGAACTTGAACACCCTCGCCCCTTTGGGGAGAGGGCCGGGGTGAGGGGCCAGACCGCACCCTAACCCCCTCAAGGCTCCCCATACAACCCAATCAACCGTCGCACCACGCCGTTCGTCCAGCCGAAGCCATCCTGCAGCGGATATTCCCCGCCGCCCCCTTCGCGCGGCGTACTGCTGGCGATGTGGTACTTCTCAATCAGCTTATGGTGCGTCTTGTAGAAGTGGTTAACCGTATGCAGCCAGCTCCAGGCGATTTCATCCCCCAGCGAGTCGTTGCCGTACTGCTTGAATCCCTGAATCGCCATCCACTGCAGCGGCGCCCAGCCGTTGGGTTTATCCCACTGCTCGCCGGTTTCGTACTCGGTTGCCAGAATCCCGCCCGGCGTCAGCAGACGCGCCTTTACCGCGTCCGATAAACGTTCTGCCTGCTCATGCGTCGCCATTCCAACATACAGCGGCACAATGCTGGCGGCAGAAAACAGCGCCAACTCCTCGCGCCGCCAGTCGTAATCGCGGTAACAGCCGCTCTCCTCGTCCCACAGGTAGCGGTTCACCGCCGCACGGCGATCGGTGGCCTTCTGGCGGAACAGCTCGGCCGTCTCTTTATCCCCTTTCGACGCCGAGATATTGGCGATGGCGCTCTCCAGCTTAAACAGGAAGGCGTTTAAATCGATGGGGATAAACTGCGTCGTGCGGATGCTGGCGAGCCGCGACGGATCGCGCAGCCAGCGGGAGGAGTAGTCCCAGCCAGACGCTGCACCCGCACGCAGATCGCGATAGACCTCATTCGGCGGACGGCCCGAGTGGCGGGCGGTTTCCACGTCCTCAATCCACGATTCGTCGCGCGGGGTGTCACGGTCGTCCCAGTAGCGGTTCAGCAATGAACCGTCCGGCATGCGCACCGCGCTGCGGTAGGCCTGATTAAGCAGCAGCGACTCCGCGCCGTCCATCCAGAAGGCGTGCTCCATTTTGAGGTGGTCGAGGTAGCGCTTCGCGCCGCGCACGCCGTCCTCTTCAAACAGCTCCACCATCAGGGCAAAGACCGGCGGCTGCGAGCGGCTGAGATAATAGGTGCGGTTGCCGTTAGGGATATGCCCGTAGCGTTCGATCAACCACGCGAAGTTATCCGCCATGCACTTCAGCAGATCGTTACGGCCGCTCTCCGCCAGCCCCAGCATGGAGAAGTACGAATCCCAGTAGTAGGTCTCGCTGAATCGCCCGCCGGGCACGATATAGGCCTGCGGCAGCGCCAGAAGAGAAGACCAGGGAATATGGTCCTGCGGTTCGCGCGTCAGGACCGGCCACAGGCTATCAATGTGCTCTTTCAGCGACAGGCCGGGGTCGGAGACGTATTCCGTGCTGTAGGTTTCAGGCAGCCAGAAGTGGTTCTCCACAAACTGGCGCAGGTCGAAATCCCGATGGCGTCTGACCTTGCGGTAGCGGATCAGAATATCCAGCGGATCCATCTTCGGCGCGCAGTCGGGGAAGGTTTTGCTGTCCGCGAACAGCCGCGTCGACTGTACGTGCTCGAACAGTTCAAGGTAGCGATCGGCGGGCGTCAGGGCATCGGAGGCGGGTAGCCCCTCGATCATTTCGGGTTCCGGCTCCGCCTCAATCATCTCATCCAGTTTTAACTCGCAGGGATCGGTCTCGTAGCGCAGCTCTTCTGCAATCTCGAATTCGATGTTCTCGGTAGCCTGTAGTTTCTGGTTGAACATGGTGATAGGGACCTCCGGTTGTGTGTTCTAAAGACAGGTTTCTCCGGGCGTCCTATAAGCGTAGACATTCGCTTCGGTAGATGTGGAGGGAAATGTGCGGTAGATCACTCTTTTCGGAGCATTCGTTTTGCAACGATTTATGTCATCAAGCCCGAACAAACCCTTCTCCGGGCATCTTCCGGCGCTCAGTACAGATAATTCCGTTTTGCCAGGTCGACCAGGTCTGCCAGGCGGGTGATGTTAAATTTTGCCATGATACGCTGCTTATACGCGCTCACCTTTTTATTATTCATGTCCAGCATCGAGGCAATAATCTTGTTGCTATAGCCCGCAGCAATGTAGCGCAAAATACAAATATCAATATGAGACAGGGATAGTAATAACGAGGCATCCCGCGGATATCTGGCATGATGATGCCATAGCTCAGAGCCATAGCAATACTCGCCGGAGAGGACGTTATTAACGGTAGTGGTTATTTTATCTAACGAGCTATTTTTATTGATGTAACCAGCCGCGCCAGCCCGCCTGCTTAGCTGTATGTGAAAGTCACTGAAGGACGAGGATAAGATCAGAATCCGAATATCCGGGTGCGTTTTTCTAATTTCCGTCAGGTAAGAAAATACCTCAGCGCTTTGTTGCAGATGTTCCATGATAATCAGGTCCGCATTTAACGCAGGTAATGCGCTGTGCAATTCCTCTATAGCGGAAAATTGTGCCACAACCTCATAATCTTGTTCTGTTAATAAGCCCTTGATACCTGCGCGCAGCAGTGGGCTGGAATCTATGAGAATGACTTTTTTACATGACATTCCTGTCTGTCCTGAGTGGGTAACAAAAACATTATTTTCTATCCATCTCTAAAAAAGTGAACCAAGACTTGTCTTTATCTTTGCCATTATTTTCTTCACTCCCTCTCTACCGAACCTTTCCCTTAAATGACATATAAGACCGGTTTGCGACAGGTCTTATTAAGCCAAAACTTGCCAGACGGGAAGATGGTGTCAGCCAGGGAATGTATCCCGTATGGAAGTGCGTCTGGCGCGTTGCGCGGACACAGATCGATTATTTACACGAGAATTAAAACATGACTCTCAAGCCGGTAAATATTGCAGTCGTAGATAAAGATACGATTGTCAAAGCTGACGTTCTGCGCAGTGAAAAGGTTGGCAGTGCTGTCAAAATTAAAGCCATCCCAAATGCAAAATACATTCTTGCTGAAGGGGAAAATGGCGTCGCGCCAGAAAACATTACGCTGAAACGCGTAGGGAAAGACCTGTTCGTCATGCTGGAAGGCACTGATGAGGATCAGCCACAGCTGATTATTGAAAACTATTTCGACAACCCGGGCGCTCTGGTCGGTAAAGGCGAAGATGGTCAATGGCATGAATACATCGCCACCGAGGGTGACAATGACCACGAAGCCGCATTCCTGCTGGACGGCGAATCTTCCGCTCATGCGCTGGGCGCGGGCGCGATTGCAGGTCTCGACGGTCTGGCCGTTGCGGGCACCGCGTTTTCTCCTGCTCTGCTGGCGCTGGGTGCGCTGGCAGGTATCGGCGCGCTGGTAGGCCTGGGCGCCATTATTCGTCATAACCGTGACGATGGCGGTGACAAAAAAAGCACCGTTGCGCCTGTGACGACTCCTGAACTGACCGACGTGCATGACGATTACGGTACTAAAACCGGTTCGATCCCGCAAAACGGCGTAACCGATGATGCCACGCCGACCTTCAGCGGTACCGGCACGCCCGGCGACATTGTTGAATTCTGGGAAAACAACGTCAAGCTCGGCGAAACCCGTGTCGGCGCTGACGGCACCTGGACCTGGACGCCGGAAACCCCGCTGGCACACGGCGATCACAGCATTGTGCTGATCGGTAAAAGCCCGGATGGCCGCACCAGCGCGCCGAGCGATTCGTTTGATTTCACCGTGGATCTGGATGCACCTGTTAAGCCGACTATTGGCGAGGTTGAAGATGATGTCGGTCAGAAGCAAGGGCCTATCAACAACGGTGATACGACCGACGACAAACAGCCTGTCTTCCGCGGGGAAGGTGCTACGCCTGGCGATACCGTTCGCCTGATCGTTGATGACGAAGTGGTCGGCACCGCGATTGTCGGTGAAGACGGCAAATGGGAAGTGACGCCTGAGAAACCGCTGCCGGAAGGTAGCCACACCGGGAAGGTGATCATTACCGATCCCGCCGGAAACGACAGCGAACCGTCTGACGATTTCAAATTTATCGTTACGCCAGAAAAACCGGTCATCGGCGAAGTGGAAGATGACGCCGGTACCGTTGTGGGGCCAATCCAGAACGGCGGTGCGACTGACGACACGCAGCCGACGTTCCGCGGTGAAAACGGCACGCCTGGCGATACCGTCAGACTGATCGTTGACGATGAACTGGTGGGGACTGCGATCGTCGGTGACGACGGCAAGTGGGCAGTAACGCCGGAGAAACCGTTGCCGGAAGGCAGCCACACCGGGAAAGTGATCGTTACCGATCCGGAAGGCAACGCCAGCGAACCGTCTGATGATTTCGAATTCATCGTGGATCTGCAGGGCCCTGACAAGCCGATCATTGGTGACGTCGAAGACGATCAGGGGCCGTCCGTAGGGCCAATTCATGATGGTGATACCACCGACGACACCCAGCCGGTGTTCAGCGGCGACAAGGGGACGCCTGGCGACACCGTGCGTCTGATTATTGACGACGAAGTGGTGGGTACCGCAATTGTCGGCGATGACGGCAAGTGGGAAGTGACCCCTGAGAAACCGCTGCCGGAAGGCGAACATGAAGCGGTTGTTGTGATCGTCGATCCGGTGGGCAATGCCAGCGATCCGTCCGATCCGATTGGTTTCATCGTAGACACTACGCCGCCGGTAAAACCGACGATTGATAGCGTGTTTGATGATGCTGGCCTGAAAACTGGCAACCTGACCAACGGCGATATCACCGATGACATAACCCCGACCTTTACCGGTACCGCTGAGAAAAACAGCCTGGTGCGCATCATTGTTAACGGTAAGGAAGTGGATTCCGTTACCGCTGACCCGACAGGTAAGTGGACCTGGACGCCGTCTCCGGCGCTGACGAACGGCCACTACGATGTGCGCGTGATTGCCGAAGATAAGGCCGGCCTGCGTTCTGAACCGTCTGACGCGTTCGCGTTTGATCTGGTAGCAGGCGGCATTCCTCCGGCACCGGCAATCACGGACGTAATCGATGATGTCGATGCCCATGTCGGCACCGTACAGCAGGGTGGCATCACGAACGATGACAAACCGACCATCACCGGTACGGGTCAGGACGGGACGACTGTTTATCTGTATGACGGCACTAACCCGGCACCTGTCGGTAGCGCCGTGGTTACGGGTGGCACCTGGACCATTGATTTCGACACTGCTCTTTCGCAGGGCGAGCACCGCTTCCGCGCGGTTGCGGAAAACGCCGTGGGCAACCGCAGCCCGGAAACCGGGGAGTGGGTGATTATTGTGGACTCCGTTAAACCGCTGGTACCTACGGACATTGAACTGTGGGACGACTTCGGCACGCCGGGAATTATTGCGGATAACGGTACCACCGACGATAACACCCCAACCTACCGTGGTAAGGGTGACGCGAACGGTACCGCGATTATCGATCTGGGTAATGGTACCACCGTGCGCGTGCCGGTAGATGGCAGCGGTAACTGGAGCTATACCCCGGCACCGGCCCTGGTGGACGGTGACTACACCTGGAAAGTCGCGATTGAAGATAAAGCGGGTAACGTTGGACCAGAGTCTGCTCCGATCCACTTCACCGTGGACACCAGCCACAACGGTGTGTCTATCAGCCACGTGGAAGACGATGAAGGTGAACTGAAGAGCAATCTGGCCAGCGGTAGCCATACCGATGACACGACACCAACCGTTGTGGGCCGCGCGACGCCTGGTGCGGAAGTGAAAGTATATCTCGACGGTAATTTTGTCGACACCGTGATCGCTGACCCGGCGACCGGTGAGTGGAAATACACCTTCAACCCGGCGCTGACCACTGACGGTACGTACCAGATCACCGCCAGTGAAAATACCGGCACCGGTGACAGCGCGCAGACGGCGCCGTTTGAACTGACGTTGGATACCCGCGTACCGGTTGGCTCATTCGATCGCGTATCGGATGACGTAGGTCTGATGCAGGACGACCTGGCGAACCCGGCAGTGACCGATGACACCACGCCAACCCTGCACGGGACCGGCGTCGCGGGTGATGTCGTGTTTATTTATGACGGCACCACGCTGCTCGACTCCGTGACCGTAGGGCCGGGCAACACCTGGAACTTTACGCTGCCTGCACAGAACAACGGTACGGAACTGGCCCTGACGACGGTATTCCAGAGCCCGACCGGTGTAAGAAGCGCGCCGTCCGCGGAGTGGAAAATCACCATTGATACCGTTGCGCCGACAAGCAGCGCGGTGGTGGATGCAATGACCCAGGACTCCGGTGTCAGCGGCAGCGACTTTATTACTAACAATGGTCAGGCCGGCAGCCTGGTCAGCGGTCATCTCTCGGCTCCGCTGGAAGCGGGCGGCAAAGTGCTGGTTTCCACTGACGGTGGGAACACCTGGCTTGAAGCAATGGTTGACGGCGATAAGTGGGCGTTTGTCGACGGCCAGGGGCACAGCGCGGACTGGACTGTACTGACGCGCGTAGTCGATATCGCCGGGAACTACACCGAATCTTCACAGAAAGTGGTGCTGGATCAGGTGGCACCGGATGCACCGACCGATGTGGTGCGCAGCGGTAACGACGTGACGGTAACGCTGCCGGGCAGCGGGATTGTCGAGGGCGATACGGTGCTGGTGAAGAGCGGCGACATTACCGTCACCCATACGCTGACGGCGGCAGACATCGCTAACGGCAACGTGACCCTGAGCCTGCCTCCGGGCGGCTACACCGATATTCCGGTGGGCGCGGCGATTGTTGACGCAGCGGGTAACAGCTCCAGCTATCACACCAGCGCGTTCACCAGTACCAACAGCTTCGAAGACGATACGGAGTTTGCGGACATTTATGCGGGGGCGTGGGTGCACGGGATGCGTTTCTCCCACACAGCGGATACCGGCACGGCGGATTATGAGTTCAACAGAATGGTCATTGGGGCGGGAAGCACCAACAGCCTGTACTTATTCAGTTCGTCAACTGACACCGGAATGTCAGCCAGCATGTTTGTTGACTTCCAGTACGGCGCTAAAACGGTCGATTTCGTTTTCAACCCGCGTTTTGCCGGTCCGTCTACGACGGTGACGTTCTACGACGTCAACGGCAATGAGATTGATTCTCAGCCAGTGAACGCTTTCATTGGCAACCGTAACGTCCCGGTGTCGTTTACCAGCCCGGATGATACGCCGGTTTACCGGATGGAGATTCACCATGAGGAACTGGGGAGCAGCACCGGGTTTGGTTTCAGCATCGATAACCTGGTGGTAAGCAACACGGCGAAAACCGTCACTCCAGGGGAATTCCTGGCGGATAACCAGGGCGATGTCTGGTACGGCGATGCGGCGGACAACCTGTATCAGGTTGCTGACGTGGCCAGCCTGACCAGCGCGGTGATTCAGGGCGGCGAGGGTACCGACACGCTGAAGCTGCTGGGGGCGGATCAGCATCTCGACCTGAGCACGCTGACACACCCTGTCCAGTCAGTGGAAGTGTTCGACATTACGGGAACAGGTAACAACACCCTGACGTTGAGTGCAGGGGATGTGCTGGAAAACGCCACGCAGAACCTGTTCCACGACAACGACTTCAACCAAATGATGGTGAAGGGCGATGCGGGCGACACGGTGAATCTGAGCGACCTGCTGCCGAACGGTATGGACCCGGGTAACTGGACCGATGGCGGGACGGTGAATGTTGGGGGAGTGGAGTATCAGTCTTACCAGATGGATAGCCTGAATACCGAGATCCTCGTTCAGATGGGAGTCACGGTCACGCTACAGAACCATTAATTGATGCCAGGAAAGTGAGGTTCCTTTACCGGAACCTCCACAACGTTTCGACCAGAACATAAACAGAATTCATTTGGAAAATTGTATGAAAAAGACCGTTATTTCTAACAACAATACTGAAAATATCGCCGCAATGGCGACGCTGCCTTCGCTGCCGACAGACGTTTTACTGTGGAACGACTACCAGTTCCCGCGTGAAATTAACAACGGCGATCCGAGCGAAGATAACACCCCAACCTTTAGCGGTAAGGGTGAGGCGGGCATGACGGCGGTGATCGACCTCGGTGGCGGTCAGAGCGTTCGCGTACCGGTCAGTTCAGAAGGTATCTGGAGCTGGACGCCTGCGCCTGCGCTGGCTGATGGGTCTTATACCTGGTCTGTCGCACTGGAAGATGCGCAGGGTAACCGCGGTCCCTCTACCCCGCCAATCAGCTTCACCATTGATACGGTGGGGAACGCGGTCTCCATTAGCCATGCCGAAGATAACACCGGTACGCTGACCAACCCGCTGGCAAGCGGAAGCAGCACGGATGACGTTAACCCGGTTATCGTGGGGACGGCGACGCCTGGATCTCTGGTAACCCTGTACGTTGATGGTGAACCTGTTGGATCAATGACCGCTGACCCGGTAACCGGCGAGTGGGCGATTGAGATTAACCCGGCGCTGGAATCGGGTAAAACCTACGAAATCACCGCAGGTGAATATAGCGGCCCTGGCGAAATCCCTGCGCCAACGCGTCCGTTCCTGTTGACGGTAGATACCGTTGTGCCGACCGGATCCTTCGATCGTATTGAAGATAACGAAGGCCGTTATAAGGGCGACGTGGCCAACCCGGGCGTGACCGATGATACCACCCCAACCCTGCACGGTACCGGCCGTCCGGGTGATATCGTGTTCGTGCGCAACGGCAGCGACATCATTGATTCTGTCACCGTTCGCCCTGACGGCAGCTGGGAATATACCCTGCCTGAGCAAACGAACGGCACTGCGCTGGACGTTAGCGTGGTCTTCCGTGGCCCGACCGGGGTAGAAAGCGCCCCGACCGCGCCGTGGAAGCTGGTGATTGATACTGAAGCACCAAACAAACCGATTATTGGCGACGTCGAGGACGATAAGGGCCCGGATGTCGGCCCTATTCACAACGGTGACACCACGGATGACACGCAGCCGGTATTCAGCGGTGAAGGCGCTGTGCCTGGCGATACCGTTGAACTGATTGTTGACGACGAAGTGGTGGGAACCGCGATTGTCGGTGACGACGGTAAATGGGAAGTGACCCCGGAAAATCCACTGAAAGACGGTGAGCATGAAGCCGTGGTGGTGATCAGTGACCCGGCAGGTAACGCCAGTGAACCGTCTGACCCAATCGGTTTTATCGTCGACACGCAGCCGCCGGCAAAACCGACGATCGATACCGTGTTTGACGACGCGGGTCAGCAGACAGGTAATATCGATAACGGCGGTATTACTGACGACAGCGCGCCAGAATTCACTGGTACCGCCGAGAAGGGCAGCCTGGTGTTTATCATCGTGAACGGTAAAACCGTTGACTCTGCGACTGCTGACGCCTCTACCGGGATCTGGACCTGGACGCCACCATTGGGCATGGCCAATGGCCATTACGATGTCACCGTTGTCGCACAGGACAAAGCGGGGCTGCGTTCCGAGCCGTCTGACGTCTTCTCATTTGACCTGCTGGCGGGCGGTATTCCTACGGCTCCGGCAATCACCGATGTGATCGATGATGTCGACGCACATGTGGGTACGGTCCAGAACGGCGGCATCACGAACGACGCGCGCCCGACCATTACCGGTACCGCACAGGATGGCACCACGGTCTATCTGTACGACGGCACAAACCCGAATCCGATCGGCAGCGCCGTAGTAACGGGTGGCCGCTGGACGATTGACTTCGACAGCGATTTGCCGCAGGGCGAGCACCGTTTCCGCGCGGTTGCAGAAGATGTGACGGGCAACCGCAGCCCGGAAACCGGCGAGTGGGTGATTATTGTTGATTCCGTTGATCCGCTGGCACCTACCAGCATTGAGCTGTGGGACGACTTCGGCACGCCGGGTCTCATCGCTAATGACGACACCACCGATGACAACACCCCAACCTACCGTGGTAAAGGTGAAGCGAACGGTACCGCGATTATCGATCTGGGTAACGGTACTACCGTGCGCGTACCGGTAGATGAAAAAGGTAACTGGAGCTACACCCCGGCTCCGGCGCTGGCGGACGGTGACTATACCTGGAAAGTCTCTATCGAAGACAAAGCAGGTAACGTGGGGCCGGTTTCTGACCCTATCCACTTTATCGTGGATACCAGCCGTAACGGTGTTTCCATCAGCCACGTTGTGGACGATCGGGGCGACATCACCGGCAACCTGGGCAGCGGTAGCCACACCGACGACACGACCCCAACAGTGGTGGGCCGTGCGACGGCTGGCGCGCTGGTGAACGTATATGTCGATGGAAAACTGATGGATAGCGTACGTGCTGACGCCGTGACCGGCGAATGGCAGTACACCATCAGCCCGGCGCTGACGGCGGACGCACTTTATAAGATCACCGCGAGCGAAGACGCTGGCGCAGGTGAAAGCGCGCAGACGGCACCATTTGAGCTGACGCTGGACACCCGCGTGCCGACAGGATCTCTGGATCGTGTTGCAGATGATGTGGGTCTGGTCCAGGGCGATCTGGCCAACCCGGCCGTGACCGATGACACCACGCCAACCCTGTACGGTAAAGGTGTGGCAGGTGATGTGGTCTTTATTTACGACGGTACCCGACTGGTTGACTCGGTCACCGTAGGGCCAGCGAATACCTGGAACTTTACGCTGCCGCAGCAGAACAACGGGACTGAGCTGTCTCTGACGGCGGTATTCCAGAGCCCGACCGGCGTGAAGAGCGCACCAACGGCGCCGTGGAATCTGACCATTGATACCGTCGCGCCAAACGCGCCGGCTATCACGGGTATGTATGACGATGCGGGCACCTTGATCGCTGACGGCGGTCGTTCACGCGACACCACGCCAGAGCTGCGTGGTACCGCTGAGAAAGACAGCCTGGTGAAAATCTATGGCCCTGACAGCAAAGAGCCGATCGCTTCCGTGTACGCCGATGCAAACGGTAACTGGGCGTGGACCTCGCCGGTGCTGTCGGATGCGAAGTACGACTTCTATGTGAAGGCGCAGGACAAGGCGGGTAACGTGTCGGGTGAATCCAACCATTACGGTCTGGAAGTCGACACGCAGGCGGCCACGCCGGTTATTCTGGGCGCGTACGATAACGTGGAAGGCGGTATCTACAATGGGCTGGTACCGAACGGTGGGCTGAGCAACGACGCCAGTATGGAGCTGCGCGGTACCGCGGAAGCAAACAGCATTATCTATATCTACAACGCCTATAACGATGGCGTGCTGGATACAGTGAAAGCCGATGCAAACGGTAACTGGAGCTGGTCGCGTTCGGTCGGGGATACGGCAGCAGGCCGTCCGCATATGTTCTACACCATTGCCAAAGATGATTTAGGCAACGTTTCCGGCAAATCGGCGACCTACTCACTGAATGTGGATACGGTCAATAATGCGCCTGTGATCACGGGCTCCTGGGATGACGTTCAGGGTGGTGCGTATAACGGTCTGGTGGATAACGGTGGCGTAACCAACGACAGAACGCTGGATTTACGCGGCACGGCGGAAGCGGGCAGTGTGGTGTATATCATCAACCCGGCAAGCGGTGGGGTGTATGGTTCGGTCACGGCTGGTGCGAACGGACAGTGGTCTTTCCCGCTGACCACCAACTACAACAAGACATATGACTTCCAGGCTTACTCTATAGACAAAGCCGGAAACCGCTCCGTGAATTCCTCGAACTTCGCGATTACGGTGGATACGGTTAACGCCGCGCCGGTGATCGCAGGCTCCTGGGATGACGTTCAGGGTGGTGTGTATAACGGACTGGTGGGTAATGGTGGCGTAACCAACGACAGAACGCTGGATTTACGCGGCACGGCGGAAGCGGGCAGTGTGGTGTATATCATCAACCCGGCAAGCGGTGGGGTGTATGGTTCGGTCACGGCTGGTGCGAACGGACAATGGTCTTTCCCGCTGACCACCAACTATAACCAGACGTATAACTTCCAGGCTTACTCTATTGATAAAGCCGGAAACCGTTCGGTGAACTCGACCAATTTCGCGATTACCGTGGATACCGTGGTGGCTGCACCGAGCGTAACGGTAATCTCCGATAACGTGACGGGGGGTAAAGTCGGTAACCTGGTTGACGGGGAGCGTACCAACGATAACCGTCCGACTATTACCGGTAATGGTGCAGAACCAGGCGCGAAAATCGAGATCGTATTGGCCCAGGGTAGCCAGGGATGGACGAGCGGTACAAACCTCGTTTACACCACCACGGCCAAAGCTGATGGTACCTGGAGTCTGGAGATTCCAAATGCGTTGCAGGATGGAACATGGTACTTCCGTGCCAATCAGACCGACCAGGCGGGTAATAAGAGCGGTCTGGGTAACCAGCACTATGTTGTGGTTGATACGGTTGCGGCCGCACCGGTCATTACGGCAGTCGTCGATAACGTTGCGGGCGGCAAGGTTGGTAACCTGGCTGATGCAGAGAAGACCAACGACAACCGTCCGACCATCACCGGTAACGGTGCGGAAGCGGGGGCTAAGATCGAAATCTGGCTGGCAGGCCCAACCACCAGCGCAGGCTGGACAGGTGGTAAGAACATTATCTACACCACCACGGCCAAAGCAGACGGTACCTGGAGTCTGGAAATCCCGACTGCACTGCCTGATGGCACCTGGTATTTCCGTGCCAAGCAGATTGATACCGCAGGCAACAGCAGTGCGTTAGGAGCACAGCGTTATGTGACCGTGGAAACCTGGTCGCCAGAGAACTTCCTGATCACCAGTGTCAGCGGTGGGGGTTACTTCGATGTCGTCGGAGAGGTCATTACCGTTAAAGGTGTAGGTGGTATTCCGGGTCACACTGTCAGTCTGAGAGGCGGGCCTAATTCGACGCTGGCAGGTACAACCGGTCGCGTTTTGGATGACGGTACCTGGACCGTGACCTTAACGTTGGCACAGTGGCGTGCTACCGGATTGTCAGCCCCTGGTAACGGGCCTGGATTTGCCGCCGTGTTTAACGTAGTGGATACCTCTGATACCAGTATTCACACGTACAACGCGGTGCCAATCACTGTTGATGGCAGGCTGCTGGGCACCCGCAGTATGCGTTCTTTCAGCGTTGAGGAAAACACCCAGCCTGTTCATGAAGAGCAGCGGGTGGCCAGCGAGGAAAACAAACCGGCAAAAGCTCCAGTTGTGGCTCAGAACGAAGATAATAACGCGTCTAAGCAGGATGCACCGACAGAGCAGAAAGGCGTTGATCACGTTGAGCATGCAACCGAAGGATATGATGCCGTAAATCATACGCTGATGTTAGCGGGCGACGCGAAGGACAGCATCGATCTGAGCAAGCTGGTCGGAAAAGATCAGCAGGTTTCAACGATTGATATGAACAACGGCAAAGCGGATGTGCTGAATATCAACGTGAACGACGTGCTGACCCACGCTGAGAAGGACCTGTTTGTCGTCGATGGCAACAAACAGCTGATGGTCCAGGGTAACAAAGGTGACGTTGTGAACCTGAGCGATATGCTGCCTGACAACAGCGATCCGGGTAACTGGACCAGCGCAGGTAACGTCAAGGTGTCTGGCGTCGAGTACCAGGTGTACCAGGTGGAAAATCTGGACGTGGAACTGCTGGTACAGACCGGCGTCACCGTCAACGTGAATAATCACTAACTTAAACTTTTCCAGGCCCCCGAAAGGGGGCCTGTGGAGGATTTATGACTTTTTTCAAGACCTCTTTATTCGCGGCGCTGTTTACCTCCTCCGCATTTATTATCCACCCAGCGCTGGCGGCGGAGAATTTTGGTAAGACCTATCAGCCCGTCGCTCCCGTAGGCCAGACGCAGACACAGGTGGTTTACTACCGTGACGCCAGCAACACCGCAGGCGGCGCGGCGCATATTTATGTCGATAATGAATTCCATGACGCACTGCTCCCGGGCGGGTATACCGTTTTCTGTCTGGCGCCGGGCAAGCATAACCTGGGCGCGTACGAGAATGATGCGCCGCAGTATCGCGGTAAAGAGCAGGGCTACAACGTCGAAATGAGCGGGGGGCAAACCTATTTCGTGCGGGTCAGCTCCACCATGAACGCGGCGCCGGAAGCGCGTACGCGCGAACAGGCGGAAAAGGATCTCGCTGGCCTGCGTGAGCAGACCCACGTGCTGTCCCGTGCCTCAAGCGTTGAGGCCTGTAAAAACCTTGCACCGCAGTACAAAGATTACACCCTGTCTGGCGATGTGATGTTCCGCTTTGGCCAGTCCAGCGTGAAGGGCGTTTCTGCCCAGGGCCATCAGGCGGTGAAAGATCTGGTGGCGACGATCAAACGTGAAAACGTTGAGCTGAAACAGATTCAGGTTATTGGCCACACCGATACCATCGGCAGCGATCGCAGCAACTACGCGCTGGGCCTCAAACGTGCGCAGACTGTGCGTACTATGCTGGCTGAAAACGGCCTTCCGGTACGTCTGATGACCGCGACCAGCGTTGGCAGCAATGAGCCGGTGGTTAATGACTGCGATGCGTCCAATAAGAGCGCGTTGATCTCCTGCCAGGCGCCTAACCGTCGCGTTGTTGTACGCGTAAGCGGCGATCAAAACGTGACAGCACCTGCGCAAAAATAATCTCTCAGCCCTGCCTTCCCGTAAAGGGAGGGCATCCTTTCCCCCGCGTATCCTCTCTAAAACCTAATTCGTGACAAAAAATAACCAGTTCCATTGAGACAGGTCTCATTAAGGCAAGACCATTCCGCGTGACAGAATATTCTTAATTCATTCTGATAAATCAATTTAGTTGATTGATTTATATAAACTTTATCAACTAGGAAAACGCGTAATATGGAATCCTCAACTGCTAAAATTCAGGAGGAACAGCTGCACGCTGCCGCTCGCGATGGCCGACAAAACGATGACTCGCTGCTCAGAAGTATTGCCTGGGTCTGCGATCGTTATGGTCTCGGTAAGAGCGACGACGTTTTGCTTGCTGGCCTGCCTGTCGAACAACTCCTTACACCCTCTTTAGCGCTTGATGCGCTCAAAAATGCCGGTGTAACCGGGGGGCTCATCAAGCGTAATAGTGCGGAACTGCCTGAGCAGATCTTCCCAATGATTTTGCTGCGTAAAGGCGCAGGTGGCATGGTGCTGCTGGCGCGCGAGCGTCGTAAAAATGATGAAGACAAATGGGATCTATTCTATTCCCTGATCGTGCCGGATGTGAGCGACGAGCCCGTTGAGCTGAACCATGAAGCGCTCAACGAGCTGTATATTGGCTACGCGATCGCGGCTAAACCGACTGCGCGTATCGACAGCCGGGTTAGCGATATCGCGCCGCCGCAGCCGAAAGGCCACTGGCTGTTCAGCACCCTGTGGCGCTATCGCAGCTATTATCGCAGCGCGGCGCTGGCGTCGGTGCTGGTGAACGTACTTGCGCTGGCGAGCGTGTTCTTTACCATGAACGTGTACGATCGCGTTATTCCCAACCAGGCGTTTACCACGCTCTGGTCGCTGGCGATTGGCGTGCTGGTGGCGATGGTCTTTGAAGCCATCACCCGTACCGTGCGTGCGCACCTGCTCGATACCGCCGGGAAAAAAGCGGACCTGATTGTCGGCAGTCTTCTGTTTCGTCAGTCGCTGGCGGTCAAAATGGAGCATAAACCAGCCTCTTCCGGTTCGTTTGCCAACCAGCTGCGCGAATTTGAATCCGTGCGTGACTTCGTCTCTTCTGCCACCCTTGCGGCCATCGCCGATCTGCCGTTTGTGCTGCTGTTTATTGCCATTATTTTTGCTATTGGCGGCCCGCTGGCGATTGTGCCGCTGTTAATGCTGCCGATGATTCTGCTGGTCAGCATGATTATTCAATGGCCGCTGGCGAAAGTGATGAAAGCCAGCCTGCAGGAAGCCTCGTTAAAGCAGGGCGTATTGATTGAATCCATTGAAGGAATGGAAACGCTGAAATCGGTCGGTGGTGAATCCTGGATGCAGAGCCGCTGGCAAAAGTTCAGCGCCATGCAATCTTCCAGCGCGGCGGCGTCAAAACATTACTCTACGCTGGCGATGAACTCGGTGAGTTTCCTTCAACAGTTGCAGACGGTAATGCTGATTGTCACCGGCGTATACCTGATTGACGCCGGTAACCTGACGCAGGGCGCGCTGATCGGTACCGTGATGCTGGCCGGTCGCGTAACGGCACCATTAAGCCAGGTGATTGGCTTAGCCGTGCGTTTCCAGCAGGCCAAAGCTGCGCTGACTTCGCTCAATAAGCTGATGGAAAACCCGACCGATCGCAGCAGCGAAATTGATTACATCAAGCAGCCTGAGCTGAATGGCGATATTGAGCTTAAAGGCGTGACTTTCTCCTACCCGGCACCGCCGATGCAGCCGAACCCGGAGATCCTCAAAGGCGTCAATTTGACGATCAAGCCAGGCGAGCGCGTGGCGATTGTGGGCAAAATCGGCAGCGGTAAATCGACCCTGCTGCGCATCATCGCGCGTCTTTATACTCCGGTGAAAGGACAAATATTCAGCAGCGGTCTGGATGTAAACCAGATTGAGCCGTCCGACTGGCGTAATAACGTGGGCTTTGTAGGCCAGGACGCGCGTCTGTTTTACGGCACGCTGCGTGAAAACATCATGATTGGCCGCCAGAACGCCTCTTCTGACGAATTTCTCCAGGTTCTGCGTTTGACCGGGCTGGATCAGATTGCGGCGCGTCACCCGCGCGGTATCCATATGCCAGTGGGCGAGCAGGGCAACAGTTTGTCAGGTGGTCAGCGTCAGCTGGTATCCCTGGCGCGTACGCTGCTGGCGAAACCCAATCTGCTGCTGCTGGACGAACCGACCAGCGCGATGGATTCCCAGACGGAGGCTCTTTTCTTACAGCACCTGAAAATCGCGACCGCCGGGCACACGCTGGTGGTGGTGACCCATCGCCCGTCGCTGCTGGCGCTGGTCGATCGCATGGTGATTATTGATGACGGCAAAATTGTGGCCGATGGCCCTAAACAGCAGGTGCTGGCCGCACTGAACGGTACACCAGCAAATGACAGTACCCCTGCAAAAGCCGCTACAGGAAAACAGCCCGTGGAGGCCAGCGCATGAAATTCATAAAACGTAAAAATAACAAAGCATTATCCGCACGTGATGCCGCCTGGATGAGTGATATTCAGGAGGCGCTGTTCTCCCAGACCACGCCAAAGTCGCGTCTGGTGCTATGGCTGATTCTGGCGGTGTTTGCCGGGTTTTTAACCTGGGCGCATTTCGCCAAAGTAGAAGAGATCACCAAAGGCGATGCGAAAATCGTCTCGAAAAGCCGCGAGCAAATAATCCAGAGTCTGGAAGGCGGAATTCTCGAAGAGCTGAACGTTCGCGAGGGGGACATTGTTGAGCCGGGGCAGGTCCTGCTGAAAATCGACCCCACTCGCGCGCAATCCAGCTATCAGGAGACGCTGCGTAAAGTGGTGGCGCTAGAAGCGACCGTTAACCGCCTGCGTGCAGAAGCCTACGGCCTGCCGCTGACGTTTAGCGACCGTGTGAAACAGTATCCTTCCGAAGTGGACCTGGAAACCCGCGCCTACAACAGCCGTAAACAGGCGCTGGAAGAGGGTGTGGCGTCGTTAGAGAAAAGCTATCGGCTGGCACAGAGCGAAATTGCTATGTCAGAGCCGCTGGCCGCGCGCGGTCTTCTCTCGGAAGTGGAGCTGCTGCGTATGCGTCGTCAGGCGAACGAACTGCAATCGCAAATCGTCGAGCGGCGTAACCGCTATCAGGCGGATGCCAACGCCGAGCTGATTCGTCAGGAGCTGGATCTGGTGCAGGCTGAAGAGAGCCTGACGGGGCGTGCAGACGTCGTGAGCCGGACCACCATCACTGCGCTGGTAAAAGGAACGGTGAAGAACGTACGCGTCACCACCATCGGCGGCGTTATCCAGCCGGGCGAACACATTATGGAAATCGTGCCGCTGGAAGACCAGCTGCTGGTAGAAGGGAAAATCAAACCGTCTGACGTTGCCTTCCTGCATGCCGGCTTACCGGCAATGGTGAAGATTACCGCATACGATTTTGGCATCTATGGTGGCCTGAAAGGGCACGTTTCTCTGGTCAGCCCGGACACGCTGAAGGATGACGCCAAAGCCGCCGCAGGTCGCCCCGACGACACTTATTACCGGGTGATGGTATTAACCGACAGCAGCACGCTGAATGCAGGCGGTAAATCCCTGCCTATCATTCCCGGCATGATTGCCACGGTTGAAATCCGCACCGGTGAAAAAACCATTCTTGATTACCTGTTGAAACCTATCTTCAAAGCGAAGGAAGCGTTCCGCGAGCGTTAATATGAAAAGTTATTCTATTTTTATGCAGCACCGCCTGGCGGCGATGCTGACGGCCGCGGCTTGCCTGGCATCGGCTAAAACTGCGGCAAATAATGAAGGTTTATTAGCCTTTTCGCCCGCAGCCCCTGTGGAAAAATCTGGCATGGTGATGGCCTCCACACCGCCCGCGCCCGCTGCACCGTTAATGGAGCAGGCTCCGGCGAAACAAGCCATCGCCACGCCGAAACGTGAGAATACGGCCAGGGCACCGGCACCCAGCGAACGGGAGATCCGCGCTCTGTTTAATGATGCAGTAAATACCGCGCTGAGTATCAGCCCCGAAGTGCGCGGCGCGAACTACAATACAGAAGCGGCAGAAGCCAACGTTGACGAAGCCAAAGGTCAGCGCTGGCCGCAAATTGATGTCAGCACCCGGTCCAAAAATTATCAGTTTGGTGGCGGTGAACGTCGCTACAGCGACAGTCGTCCGGCCGTCAGCGTTAATATGGCAACCACACTGCTCGATTTTGGCCGTACCAGTAATACGATCAAAAGCCGTGAAGCGCTGCATGATGCGGCGAAAAATAACGTTAATGCCCAGGCCGAAGATATTGCCTGGCAGGTGAGTAGCGCACTCGTCGAACTGAGCAAGCAGCGCCAGATCATCACTCTGAGCCAAAAGTATGTGGCGCGGATGAGTGAGCTGGTTGAGATGCTGGACGGGATCGTGAAGGTCGATCAGGGGCGCCGCAGCGAGCTGACTCAAGCACGGGGCCGCTTGCTTCAGGCGCAATCATCCCTGGACACGGCGGTTTCTCGGGCACGTGATACTGAAATCACTCTTAACCGTCTGCTGGGGGACAAAAAAGTGCCTCTGCCTGCGGCGACCGTCTGGAACCTTAAGCCGGGGGAGTTGACGACGCAGCTCTCTGCCATCGACAGCCATCCGACGATTCGCCAGGCTAAGGCGGAAACCGCGTCGGCGCTGGCGGATGCGGACGCTGCCCGCTCTGCATCGTACCCGACGGTGACCTGGAACGTGGGTAAAAGCACCGGCCGTGACGAACTGGGGCGTGAACAGTCCTGGGAGACGGGCGTAAACGTGAGCTGGCCGATTTTCCGCGGCGGTTCTCAGCGAGCCGCTGAACTCTCTGCCGCGCGTCGGGCGGACGCCAGCAGAGAAACCATTGAAAAACAGTTACGCGATTTGGATAACCGCGTGCGCGCAGCGGATCAGGATGCCCGCAGCATGCTGGAACGCGCTGAGTTGTACCATGACTTAGCCTTTGAATCCGACCGCATTCGCCATGATTTCTTCGATCAATGGTACCACCTTGGCAGACGAACCCTGCTGGACGTGCTGAGTGCAGAAAGTGATTATTACGGTAACCAGGTGGCAGAAGCCACCAACCGATTTGACGCTTACGCTGCAATTTTTCGTAGTTATGCCAGTGCGGGAACATTATTGCAGTGGCTGAGAATGCAGTAATTAGCCCTTTTATAATGAACCACACAGCAGGCGTAGAAAGAGAGCGCAGATGAATCAGTATTCAGGAAAGAAAATTTATATCGCCTTACTCGACGATCATCCGATTGTCCGCAAAGGGCTGGAGATTATTTTCAGCCAGGAGCCGGATTTCGAACTGAAGGGCAGCTTTGCCAGCCGCATCGATCTGATTAATTTTTTACGTACCAACCGTATAGATGTGCTGATCCTCGACTATTTACTCGGTGATGAAGACATCGACGGGTTACCGATGATTAAGCAGCTAATGAGCAATTTTCCCTGGCTGAAAATTTTGATCTCATCGACGCTGGAAAATACCGCCATTGTTCGTATGGCGCTGAAGGCCGGTGTGCGCGGGCATATCGGCAAAAGCCGTGACGCCTCGGAGGTGGTAGAGGCGGTGCGCCGCGTGGCGGCGGGGCATATCTGCCTCTCCGAAAGCATGGAGAAGGAGTTTTATCTTATCTCCGAGCCGTCTGCACCCGGTAACGTTGAAGATGAACAGCATGTCATCGACGGTATTGGCCGTCTGGATCAACTCTCTGCGCGGGAACTGGAGGTGTTACGCCTTTTCCTTTCCGGGATGTCGGTGCTGCAAATTTCAGAGAAGTTCAGCCGGAGCCGCAAAACGGTTAGCGGCCAGAAAAAATCCGCGATGAAAAAGCTGGGCGTTAAGACAGACCCGGAGCTGTTCCTCTGGCACGACCAGCTGCTGTGATTCTGCGCTGAAAGCCGCGTTTCTGGCCGGATGGCGCTGCGCTTGTCCGGCCTGCTCCTCTTTGTAGGCCCGTGCAAGCGTAGCGCCGCCGGTCAGAACCTAAGGCTCCCTGTTGCGCAGCGCCGTCGCCAGATCGCCAATTGAGCACGGCTTAAACAGACAATCGTTCATTCCCGCCTGCAAGCACCGCTCTTTAATCTCATGCATTGCATTAGCAGTAAAACCAATAATCCATGTCGGTTCCCGACCCTGCTCACGTTCAGCCTTACGCATCATGCCCGTAAGCTGATAGCCGTTGATGCCCGGCATATTGCAGTCGGTGATGACCACATCAAAGGCAGTATCGGCCCAGATTTTGAGAGCCTCATCGCCACCGGCAGCCAGATGGGCGTGCTGCCCCAGCCATGCCAGCTGTTTGGCTAACAGGATACGGTTTGCGGGGTTATCATCCACCACCAGCACGTTAAGCGCCGGTAATTTTTCATCTTCTCCATCGGGTTGGGCGCGGGGCGTAACGGCATGGGTGACTTTAGGCAGGGAGAAGGTCGCCCTGACGGTGGTACCGACATGCTTTTCGCTGGTGAGCGTAAGCGTGCCATTCATGCTTTCGCAAATGGTGCGGCTGATATATAACCCCAGTCCGGTTCCCGCCCGTCGATTGTCCGCCTGGCTGAAAGGCTTGAAGAGTGCGGCCTGCTGGCTGGCATCAATACCGACACCGCTGTCCTGTACCTCAATCACAAACTGTATGTTATCGGTGTCGGGCTCCTCGCGTTGCGATACGGTCAGCGTCACGCTGCCGCGGTCGGTAAACTTAATGGCGTTGCTCAGCAGGTTGGAGAGCACTTGCTTAATACGCAGTGGGTCGGCGTAGACCTCATGCAGCGCCTCAGTCGGGAAGACTTTATTGAGCTGGATATTCTTTTCAACCGCCACGCCCTGGAACACCCGCATCATGTTGTCGATGAGCTTTCCGAACTGTACGGGCTCAGGGTTGAAATCAAGATGCCCGCCCTCGATACGAGAGATATCGAGAATATCGCCAATCAACCCCACCAGCCCTTCTGCCGAGTCGTAGGCCACTTCCAGCGCCTGCAGATCGTGTTCACCATGGCGTCCTTTTTTCAGAACGATGTCCAGCATGCCGATGATGGCGTTCATCGGGGTGCGGATCTCATGGCTCATGGTTGACAGGAACACCGATTTTGCCCGGTTAGAGTCTTCGGCGCGATCTTTCGCCTCGCTCAGCTCCGCCAGCAACGACTCACGCTCGGTGAGCATCTCGCGCAGCTGGGTGAGCTGCTCGTTAAGCTGCCTGCGCAGCGCCGCTTTGCGCACAATCTGCCGACGTAAATAGAGCGCCCATCCCAGCGCTAACAGCACCAGAACGGCGCTAAAGACGCCCGTGGCAATCAGCACTTCGCGATAGCGGTACCAGAAGCTGTCGACCACCACCAGCTCGTTGGGCCGCCAGCGGTTAGCCAGATTTTCCATCTCAATGGGTGAGATGCTCAGTAAGACTTTATCCAGAATACTCTGCAGTTCCGGGCTGGCCAGGCCAACGCCAAAGGAGACCCAGGCGGGGGATTCGCCAACGATCGAGACCACTTTCAGCTTATCCTGAAAGTTGGTGTAGATCTGGTAATCCGTCATCACCAGAATGCCAACTGCGGCGTCGGCATCACCGTTGGTGATGCTGGAGAGCAGCTGTGATTCATTACCTACATGAACGATCTCGATCTCCGGATAACGTTCGCGCACGTGTTGCTCCACGCCGATGTTTTTCACCAGCGCCAGGCGTTTGCCGCGCAGGTCGGCCAGCGTATTAATATCATTGCGTGAGGTCGATGTCGCAAGGGCAAACGCGCTGCGTAAGTAGGGCCGCGTGAAGAGGATTTTACCTTTGCGCACCTCGCTCGGCGTCACTGACGCGAGCATATCAGCCTGCCCGCGGCTGACCTGCGCGATCAAATCATCGGTGGTATTGCCGGTCTCAAACCTAAAGCGCAATCCGGTACGCAGCGATACCACGGAAAAAAGATCTGCCACCACCCCGCGCAGTACGCCCTTGTTATCGATAAAGGAGACCGGCGCGGCATTGTCCTGGCTGTAGATAAGCACGTTCACGACAGGATGGCGTGCGATCCACGCTTTCTCCCGATCGGTAAAGTCCAGGGATTTGGTTCCTTGCGCTATATCAACCCGATCGGGCTGCCAGCGTCGATAGAGATCCAGCTTTTCCTCTTCGGGTACCGCGCGGATGGTTGCGTTAATCAACTGGTTGAGCTGCGGATTATTCTGGCTCAGGGCGAACCCCACTTCACGGTTGGGAAGCCGGGAAAAGCGCTCGATATGAATATTGTTTAAATAGTTTCGGCTCAGCGAGTAGCTATTACCGAGATAGGCGCGTGAATGCCCAAATGCAACGGCGCTCAGCGCTTCCTGATAGCTGTCAAACAGGCGAAAGCGCGCTTTGGGATAGGCCGCTTTCACCTGCGCCAGGGGCAGGTAGTCTCTGACCATCGCGACGTCGGTATTGGCAAGATCGTCCGCGAGGGGCTGCGTATCCCGATCGTTAATCCCCAAAATCGGTTTATCGCTGGCATAGGGCGTTGAAAAGACAAATGCGTCGTTGGCATCAAAGGCGGAGACCGAGGGGATAAGATCGATATCACCGCGCGCCAGCGCCTGCCACAGTTCTTCCTGCGAGTCGTACATTTTGACCTGCACAGGCAGATTAAGCTGCCAGGACACCAGGCCGAGATAGTCGGCGCTCAGTCCCTCGAATTCATGACGTATGTTGCGCATACCGAAAGGGGGAATGTCATAACGTGTAATTCCCACCGTCAAATTTTGCATATGCTTCAGCAGCGTGGCTTGCTCCCCGTTAAGCGGCAAGCGATTCATGCCCTCAATGGGGGTACGCATCAGAATCTTATATTGTTCGCTGTGTGCCGGAGATATCACGAACATAAATACAGCCAGAAGCAAAAAAAGACGAGGGTAGTGGCGCATAGCTCTTTATAACGCTCCTGAGGATAAGTTTCTGAACGTGATATTCTGATTAAACAATAAAAATAATGTTATAAGACACGGCTTGGTTATTATTCTGGCAGTTGTTAATAACGAAAAGCGCAATGTCTGGCCAGGAACGTTATTATTTCTACGTCATCTTCTCAATACTAATATAAGCAGGCATTTTCATCCGATTTTTGCAGCTTCATTCTTGCATCATCATTGCTTGCCGGGAACATCAAGACCGGTCTTGTCGCTTACTTTACAGGCTGATGGGAAAATAATCCGCACGTTTATTTGATTATTGAGACTGGACGATGCGCCGTTCCCTTCATGCTCATTCATCTGCTGCAAAGCAAGAGGCAATGCGTCAGACATTTACCGCGCTGGCGGAGCAGTACCGTCATGCAATGGCCGCGGCGGACTATGCAACAGCTTCTCGCTGCTGCAAAAAAGCGCTGGCCTTATTGCCACACAATATGTCGGTACAGAGCGATTACGCCCTGAGCCTGATGCGTGAGGGAAAACATGAGAAGGCGTACAAGGTTTACCGCAAGATTTATCAGTCACCCCGCCGTCATGAAGCGTCAGAAACCTGGCTCGATGGCATGGCGGAATTATGCGGGCATATGGGAAAAACGGATGAAATGCGCGCGTATGGTCTTGAGTCCTTGACCCTCTCTGACAAACGTTTTCGTCAGGGAACCGTCTGGCCGCTGCCCCAGACGCCACCGTCACCTTTCCAGGCCGATTGCCCGGATAAAAACATTATCGCGTTCAGTCTGTATGGCGATCGGCCGCGCTACTGCGAAACCTTAATTAAAAACGTTGAGGCCGCCGCAGAGCTGTTTCCGGCCTGGCGCTGTCGCGTGTATCTGGATGACTCCGTGCCGCAGCACGTCTGGCAGCGGCTGGCGCAGTCGGGCGCCGCGCTGGTGGATATGAGCCAGGAAAAGTACATCTATCCGACGCTGTGGCGTTTTCTGGTGCTGGATGACCCGCAGGTCGAGCGTTATTTAGTGCGTGACGCTGACTCTTTGCTCTCCGAACGGGAACAGGTTTGTGTGGAAGACTGGCTGCGCTCGCCGTTTTATTTCCACCATATGCGCGACTACTTCACCCATACCGAACTGCTGCTGGCAGGGATGTGGGGCGGCTGTGGCGGCGCGATCCCGAACGTGGAGGGCATGATGCGTCAGTTTGTGGCGAACTACCGGGGGAGCGCCCGTTTCACCGATCAATATTTCCTCAAGGTGGCGATCTGGCCTACGGCACGGCAGAGCATTCTGAATCATGATGAGATCTTTGCGTTTCACCATGCCCATCCCTGGCCTGCGCATGCACCTGTTCGCTGGAAGGCGGAGCATTTCCACGTGGGCAGCAACGCCGGATTTACCGTACTGGCGGGGCCGAGCGAGAAAGCCGACGGTGAAGAGCAGGTTGTCGCATTACGGATTGAAGGGGAGAGCTATCGCTACATGGCGGCAGTGCGTGAAGGACAATGGCGATTGCCCATCCCATTCTTCCTCGCCGACGGCTTTCGCGCAGGCGAGGTGCAGGTTGAGGTTATCACGTAGTCTGATTACGTCTGGGGCGCAATCTCTATGCCTGTCTGCACCAATATATCCGTCTCAATACCCGAATGGTGATAAACCTCATATTGCACACCCTCCACGGTGACGGAGCCTCTGGCTTTCAACCATTCTCCAGGCTCCGCACCCGCGGGGAGCAGATCGGACAGATTGACCTGCTGCCCGGGCGTGCCTTTTACCAGTAACTGCTGACTGCCGTCGTCGTTAAAAAGACGCTCTTCACCCTCGATGAAAATATCGCCGAGCGTGAACTCGACCAGAGCAGGTAATTGATCGTCAGTCGCCATCTCTTTATGGGCATCGGCAGTATTTTCACCGTGGGCAGTTAAATTGTTATTCATTTTTTGGGAGAACCTGTTTACGCATAGCAAATCTGCTGCATTTTTGCCTTTCTGCGGAGGCGGGAACAATAAGTCCAGTCTCATAACAGGCAGCTGGCGGTTGTTTTTAAAAACAAGACCGACCTTAGTTCCGAATCGCCCACCTATTGCTAAAATTCCCGCAAATTATGGCGGTTATCCAGACAATGCAGAACGAAGCGCGGTTGCTAAAATTAAGGCTGCGCCAGTCTGCTGATTTCAAGCCTTCACTTTTCAGGGAACGACTCAAACGATGCGTTTTATTACTGCCCGCTTAATTAGCCTTTTTATACTGCTTTGCAGTATCGGGCAGATTCAGGCTCAGGAGCTGACCCTGCAACGTCGCGTACAGGTCAATGCGCCGCATGTCCAGTTTAGCGGTGACGTGCACCAGTGGCTGAAAAATAATCAGACGCTTCATGTGGGCGTCTGGGGGCCGCCGCATCCTCCTCTTAGCGAAGGCATGGAGCACGGGCTTTTCAATGGGATAGCGGCCGATTATCTCGCACTGCTGGAAGATAGCCTTAAGATCAGCGTCAAAATCCACTATTACAACCAGAGCCGTGATGCTTTCCAGGCGCTACGCCGCCATGAAATCCAAATGGTAGCGATGTGGAACCCGGAGCTGTGGCCAAACCCCGATCTGGTGACCACACCGCCATGGCTGCTGGATAAGTCGGTCTTGATGACCACCCACGAGCGAGCCGATGACGCGTCTGAAGAGAGCCCAAAGATATTAGGTCTCATGTCTGATACCAGCGCCAGCCCGGCGTTGCGGCATTACTACCCCGGCAGCACGCTCCGTTTCCAGTCCTGGTATCCTTCGGCGGTCAGCGCGCTGGCGTTTAAGCAGATAGACGCGCTGTGGATCAACCGGGCCAGCGCCGAATATCTCACTCAGTATCATCAGGCTCAGGGGCTGCGATGGCGCTACAGCCCGGCGCTACCCAATCTGAACATGAGCTTTGGTGTGGATCGCCAGCAGCCGCAGCTGGTGGAAGCTATCGACACGGTATTCAAACATATCCCCTTAGCCAGCCGTTTGCGGATCACCACCAGCTGGGGGCTTAACCGGAGCTTTGTGATTACCACCAATCCCCTGGCGCTGGATCAGGAGGAAGAGAACTGGCTGCGTGAGCACAGTCAGATTCAGGTGATCCTGGACAGCCGACAGCGCCCGCTCTCGTTTCTGGAAGATGGAACGCCCGCGGGTCTGGTGGTTGATCTGCTCAACCAGTTTAGCGAGCAGTACGACATCCACTTCACAATATTGACTGCCGATAGTGACGCCGAACTCAACGGATTAAAGCGGGACAATCCGGATGCGCTGGTACTCAGGCAGTTGGCTGACGTGTCGCAAAAAACGGCAGCAGCGATGGCAACGACCTCGCCGTTGCTCACCACGCCCGCCGTGGTGGTGATGGATCAGGACGTCAAACGACCAAATGATTTTTCCCAGTTGAAGGGGGAAAAGCTGGCGATCATGGCTGACGATCCGCTGCGTCCCTGGCTGGAAACCTGGTACCCCACGATCAAACTGGTGGTGTTGACACACATGGATGACGCGCTCGCGCGCTTGAAAAAAGGCGAGGTGCGCGGAGTGATTGCGCCGCAGTTTATCGCCAACTACCTGGTGACGCGCCATCATCCTACCCGTTTTCATCTGGCAGTAACGGTGCCTGTTCCCCCTATTGATATCGTTATTGCCGCGCAAACCGACACCAGCCAGCCAATTAATATTCTCAATAAAGCGCTGGCGGATATGCAACCGCAGGCGTTGATGCAGCTGGCGGGCGACTGGCGACAATCGGCCATCAGCGATAGCGAAACCTGGGTGCAAAGTTCGCTACTCAATTCCCTGATATGGGGCGCGCTGCTTCTGCTGGTGGTGACAGGGTGTTGTCTGTGGATACAGTATCTGCGCGCCGCGCTGCGCCGCGGAAATGATTTGCAGCAGCAACTTGCCGAACAGTTACGTTTTACCCAGGCGCTCATCGACGCCTCGCCCGTGGCGCTCTACGTTCGCGATCGCAACGGCCATCTGCTGCGCTACAACCAGGCCTGGGCGGACGTCATCGGCCAGCCGGGCGAATCCCTTCAGGGACAGCCGGTGACGGCGCTCGATATTGCTGAACCGGCGGTGCTGGCGAATCTGGAGGCCAAATACCAGCAGGCGTTGCAGGATGGGCAACCGCAAAACTGGGCTGACAGCTTTACGGTAAACAACCAGACGCGCTACCTGCAGGGCTGGGTTGTGCCGTGGCATGACGGCCAGGGTGATATCGGCGGCCTGATTGGCGGCTGGCTGGATGTCACTGAAAAAGAACAGCTGATTGCTCAGCTATCTGAGACCAAAAGCAATCTGGAGCAGGCGATAGGCAGTAAAAACGCCTTTATGCAGAGCATGGGGCATGAAGTGCGTACCCCGCTCAGCGTCATTACCGGCCTGCTGGAGATGGAGCTTCAGGCGCTGGACGCGCGGCATGAGCATAATGAAAACCTGAATCTGATTTGGGAATCCTCTCTCAACCTGCTTTCGCTTATCGGCGATATGTTCGATGTCTTCCGCGCCGATAACCCACAACTGAACGGAACGACGCGCAGCACGCATCTGCTACAGTTAATCCACAGCACCGTGGCGCTTTACCGGCAGCAGGCTGAAGCGAAAGGGATCACCCTGAACGTGCTGATCGAGCTTTCTACCGAGCGTTTCACCACCGATCCGCTGCTGATTATTCGCATTCTCTCCAGCCTGCTTCGTAACGCCATCAAGCATTCCAATGGCCAGGAGATTGACGTTGAGGTGTATGAGGGCAGCAAAGAGCCGAATGCCGCGGCCATCCCGCTGGTCATCGAAGTGTGCGATCGGGGTGAGGGCATTGACGAACGCTTGCTGGGAGAGATTGCCGAACGTGCGCACCACGTGACGCTGAAATCAGAGTGGACCGACACCGGGTTCAGTCTACCGGCCTGTCTGTATATGGCGCATGCCGCGGGTGCACAGGTGCGTATAGACAGTGAACCGCATGAAGGCTGCGTCGTGAGCCTTCACTTCAGCGCGGTTCCCGCCGCCAGTAAAGCGTTAACTCCTCCGCCTGTCGAACACGCGCGCAGCCTGCATATTCTTGGGGTAGACGATTATCCCCCTGCTCGCCGTGCGCTACAGCAGAGGCTGGAGTCCTGGGGGCACCGGGTATCACTGGCGACACAGGGGGCAGAGGCGCTGTCGATGTGGCAACAAAATCCTGGCCGCTACGATGTGATTATTACCGACTGTACAATGCCGGAGATGGACGGCTATGAGCTGGCTGAGCAGATCCGTCATACCGAACAGCTTTACGGCCAGCCGCCTGTCCCGATCTTCGGCCTGACGGCGATGAGCGGCGCAGAGACGGCAGGGCGCTGTATCGCTGCCGGTATGAATGAATATCTGGAAAAACCGCTGACGGCGGAAAAACTCCAGACGCTGCTGGATCGTTATTTTGCCGTCGGCAGCACAAAACCTGACCTTGTGAGTGATGCCACGCGGGCGCTGCAGGCCGAAATGGTTGAGGTGAACCGACAGGATGCCAGCCAGCTGACGAACTGGCTGGCACAGAAAAATCGCGACAAGGTGGGCCGTATGGCGCACCGTATCAACGGCGGAGCAAGAATGATGAACATGACATTTTTGCAGCAAGCCTGTGAAGAACTGGAAACGGCCTGTCACGACGACCGAACCTGGCAAGAGATTGAGATCCTTGTCGAGCGCGTGCTGGAAGAGATGACCCGGTTTAATCAGCAGTTGTCCTCAGACGAAGAGGGAGGATGAACGTGCTCCCCTGCGCACAAAAACAGATCCAGACCGCCTGCACCCTTATCGAAAGCATCCTCGGGCGCGAGCTGATCGCGATTCACTTATACGGTTCGGCGATGGACGGCGGCCTGAAACCGCTGAGCGATATCGACCTGCTTGTCACGGTGCGTTCTGCGCTGCGGGATGAACAACGCCATGCCTTAATGCAGAAGCTGCTGGCGATTTCGGCCTGGCCCGGAACGTCGGAGATTTACCGGGCGCTGGAAGTGACCGTGGTTGTCTGGTCGCAGATTGTGCCATGGCAGTTTCCGCCCGTGCGGGAAATGCAGTTTGGGGAGTGGTTACGGGACGAGATTATTAAGGGGGAATACGAACCGGCGCAGCCTGACCCCGATCTGGCGATTTTACTGACCAAAGCGCGTCAGAACAGCCTCCCGTTGCGGGGACAAGCGGCCTGCGAGCTGTTCGGGGCTGTGCCAGAAAGCGATCTGCTGGAGACTTTTCGTCAGACGCTGGCGCTGTGGAACAGGGCTGATGACCTGAAGGGGGATGAAAGACACATCCTCCTGACGCTGGCGCGAATCTGGTATAGCGTTGAGACGGGTAAGATCGCGGCTAAAGACGAGGCCGCGGCCTGGCTGCTGCCGCAACTGCCTGCCCCCCATGCGAAATTGCTGGAGGAGGCGCGTGGAGAGTATCTCGGGTTGCTCACCGTGGACTGGGCAGAAAAAATGCCGCAGGTGGCGGCATTTGTCCGTGATGTCAAAAAAGCGATACAGGAAAAAATGGCATAGCGCCATCCGGTAACGCTCTGATTATCGCATGGTCACAAACTCTTCCGCCGCCGTTGGGTGGATCGCCACGGTGTTGTCGAAGTCTTTCTTGGTCGCGCCCATCTTCAGTGCCACCGCGAAGCCCTGCAGGATCTCATCCATACCGAAGCCGATGCCGTGGATACCCACAATCTTCTCTTCCGGGCCCACGCAGACCAGCTTCATGCGGCACGGCTGACGATGGGAGGTGACGGCGGTGTACATCGCGGTAAACGCGGATTTATACACTTTCACCTGGTCGTCGCCGTACTGCTCGCGCGCCTGCGGCTCGGTTAAGCCGACGGTGCCGATTGGCGGGTGGCTAAAGACCACGGTCGGGATATTGCTGTAGTCCAGATGCTCGTCCGGCTTGTTGTTGAACAGGCGCTCGGAGAGACGACGGCCCGCCGCAACGGCGACCGGAGTCAGTTCAACCGCACCGGTGTTATCACCGACGGCGTAAATGCCCGGCACGCTGGTGTTCTGGAACTTATCGACGACGATGTAGCCTTTTTCGTCGGTTTTCACGCCGGTTACGGCCAGGTTGAAGCTGTCGTTCGCCGGTTCACGGCCAATCGCCCAGATCAGGCAATCGACGGTCTGGCTGCGGCCATCTTCCAGCTCAAGCGTCAGGCTGCCGTCCGCGTTTTTCACCACTGCTTTAGGCACGGCGCTGGTGTGCAGGGTCGGGCCTTCGGCGTTCATCACTTCAACCAGCGTATCGACGATCAGCGGGTCAAAGCTGCGCAGCGGCGCGTGTTTACGCACGAACAGGTGCGCTTCCGCCCCCAGGCCGTTAATCACGCCAGCCAGCTCTACTGCGATATAGCCCGCGCCCACCACGGCAACGCGCTCAGGCAGGGCAGGCAGCTCGAAGAAGCCGTCGGAGTCGATGCCGTATTCCGCGCCCGGGATGTTCGGGTGGCTTGGACGGCCGCCGGTGGCGATCAGGATATGATCGGCGGTGATCGTCTCGCCGTTCACTTCGATCGTTTTCGCGTCCACAAAGCGGGCGAAGCCGTGGATCACGTCGACGTTATTTTTGCCCAGCACGTTATCGTACGAGGTATGAATGCGATCGATGTAGGCGGTACGGCTGGCGATCAGCTTGTCCCAGTCGAAATGGTTGATCGTGGTGTCAAAGCCGTAGTCCGGACCGTACATATGGATCGCTTCACGGATTTGCGCCGCGTGCCACATCACCTTTTTCGGTACACAACCCACGTTCACGCAGGTGCCGCCCAGCGCTTTGGCTTCAATCAGCGCACACTTCTGGCCGTACATGGCCGCGCGGTTGATGGAGGCGATGCCGCCGCTGCCGCCGCCGATTGCGATGTAGTCATAATGCTTAGTCATAGCTCTTGTCCTTAATCGTGAATTGCCGCGATTGTATACTTGAAATCAATAGTTTCCACCGATGGCTGCGATTACTCCGGCACGATCCAGCTGACGGTGGCGTGGCCCGTTCCGGCTGGCACCAGCGTTTTGTGCAGCCACGGCAGCACGTTGTTCATCTGCGCTTCGAGCTTCCACGGCGGGTTGATTACAATCATGCCGGAGGCGGTCATGCCGCGCTGGTCGCTGTCCGGGCGTACCGCCAGCTCAATTTGCAGGATTTTGCGAATGCCGGTCGCCTCCAGGTCTTTGATCATGCGCTTGATCTGCGCGCGCAGCACTACCGGGTACCACAGGGCATAGGTGCCGGTGGCAAAGCGTTTATAGCCTTCGTGAATCCCGGTCACCACCGCCTGATAGTCGGTTTTGATTTCGTACGGCGGGTCGATCAGCACCAGGCCGCGACGGGAAACCGGCGGCAGCTTTGCTTTCAGCTGCTGGTAGCCGTTGGCTTTGTCGACGCGGGCGCGGCTGTCTTTCTGAAACTCAGAACGCAGCAGCGGGAAGTCGCTCGGGTGCAGCTCGGTCAGCTGGATGCTGTCCTGCTCGCGCAGCAGCTGGCGGGCAATCAGCGGTGAGCCAGGGTAGTAGCGCAGCTGGCCGTTGCGGTTGAAGTGATTCACCACGCCGATATACGGCTCCAGCTCGGCGGGCAGGTCGTCCTGCTGCCAGATGCGGGCGATGCCCTCAAGGTATTCGCCGGTACGCTCGGCATGCTCGCCGCTCAGCTGATAACGGCCCGCGCCCGCATGGGTGTCCAGATAGAGAAACGGCTTCTCTTTCTCCTTGAGCGATTCAATGATCAGGCTCTGAACGGTGTGTTTGAGGACGTCGGCATGGTTGCCAGCGTGGAAGCTGTGGCGATAACTGAGCATGGGTAATGATATTCCGCTGAATTGACGATTTGCCACAGTTTACAGCAGAACGGCACAGATTACCCGCAGGCCCGGTAAGCGCGGCTATTGAAATCCTCTACACTTAACCCCATTACTGAACAATATGCACAGCGCCGGATGCGCGCTTCATTCACCTATTTCAACAGGACAGCGTTTATGACCAATCCATTACTGACGCCTTTTTCGTTGCCGCCGTTTTCTAAAATCCTCCCTGAGCATGTGGTTCCAGCCGTTACCCAGTCGCTGGACAACTGCCGCGCGGCGGTAGAAAGCGTGGTCGCGCAGGGCGGGCCGTACACCTGGGAAAATCTGTGTCAGCCGCTGGCCGAAGTGGACGACGTGCTGGGGCGCATTTTCTCCCCGGTGAGCCACCTGAATTCGGTGAAAAACAGCCCGGAACTGCGCGAAGCTTACGAACAAACCCTGCCGCTGCTCTCCGAATACAGCACCTGGGTTGGTCAGCACGAAGGGCTGTACAAAGCCTACCGCGACCTGCGCGACGGCGACCACTATGCCGAACTGAACACGGCGCAGAAAAAATCGGTCGATAACGCGCTGCGTGACTTTGAGCTGTCCGGTATTGGTCTGCCAAAAGAGAAGCAGGTTCGCTACGGTGAAATCGCCGCGCGCCTGTCCGAGCTGGGCAACCAGTACAGCAACAACGTCCTTGACGCCACCATGGGCTGGACGAAGCTGATTACCGACGAAGCGGAGCTTGCGGGTATGCCGGAAAGCGCGCTGGCGGCGGCAAAAGCCCAGGCCGAAGCGAAAGAGCAGGAAGGCTTCCTGTTAACGCTGGATATCCCGAGCTATCTGCCGGTAATGACCTACTGCGACAACCAGGCCCTGCGCGAAGAGATGTATCGCGCGTACAGCACCCGCGCCTCCGATCAGGGGCCGAATGCCGGTAAGTGGGACAACAGCCCGGTGATGGCGGAGATCCTCGCTCTGCGCCACGAGCTGGCCCAGCTGCTGGGCTTCGACAGCTACGCGGATAAATCCCTCGCCACCAAAATGGCCGAGAACCCGCAGCAGGTGCTCGACTTCCTGACCGATCTGGCGAAGCGCGCCCGTCCGCAGGGTGAAAAAGAGCTGGCCCAGCTGCGCGCCTTCGCGAAAGCGGAGTTCGGCGTGGACGAGCTGCAGCCGTGGGATATCGCTTACTACAGCGAAAAACAGAAACAGCACCTCTACAGCATCAGCGACGAGCAGCTGCGCCCGTACTTCCCGGAAAACAAAGCCGTTAACGGCCTGTTCGAAGTGGTTAAACGCATCTATGGCATCACTGCCAAAGAGCGTACCGATATCGACGTCTGGCACCCGGACGTGCGCTTCTTCGAACTGTATGACGAGAAAAACGAGCTGCGCGGCAGCTTCTACCTCGATCTCTACGCGCGTGAGAACAAGCGCGGCGGGGCGTGGATGGACGACTGCGTGGGCCAGATGCGTAAAGCCGACGGCTCCCTGCAGAAGCCGGTCGCCTACCTGACCTGTAACTTCAACCGTCCGGTGAACGGCAAACCTGCGCTGTTTACCCACGATGAAGTGATCACCCTGTTCCACGAGTTCGGTCACGGCCTACACCACATGCTGACCCGCATCGAAACCGCAGGCGTTGCCGGCATCAGCGGCGTGCCGTGGGATGCGGTCGAGCTGCCGAGCCAGTTTATGGAAAACTGGTGCTGGGAGCCGGACGCGCTGGCGTTTATCTCCGGCCACTACGAGACCGGCGAACCGCTGCCGAAAGAGCTGCTGGATAAAATGCTGGCGGCGAAGAACTACCAGGCGGCGATGTTCATCCTGCGTCAGCTGGAGTTCGGCCTGTTCGACTTCCGCCTGCACGCCGAGTTCAGCCCGGCGCAGGGGGCGAAAATCCTCGAAACCCTGGCCGAGATTAAAAAGCAGGTTGCCGTTATTCCAGGACCAACCTGGGGCCGCTTCCCGCACGCGTTCAGCCACATCTTCGCGGGCGGCTACGCGGCGGGCTACTACAGCTACCTGTGGGCCGACGTGCTGGCGGCAGACGCCTTCTCTCGCTTCGAGGAGGAGGGGATTTTCAACCGTGAAACCGGCCAGTCGTTCCTCGACAACATCCTGACCCGCGGCGGTTCTGAAGAGCCAATGGTGCTGTTCAAACGCTTCCGCGGCCGCGAGCCGCAGCTGGATGCGATGCTTGAGCATTACGGAATTAAAGGCTGATTGTTACGTGAAGATCTGCTTAGTGGATGAAACGGGCGCCGGAGACTGCGCCTTATCTGTTCTGGCGGCCCGCTGGGGGCTGGAGCACGATGAAGAGAACCTGATGGCGCTGGTGATGACGACAGCGCATCTCGAATTACGCAAGCGCGACGAACCGAAGCTCGGCGGGATTTTTGTCGACTTCGTTGGCGGCGCGATGGCGCACCGGCGCAAGTTCGGCGGCGGTCGCGGCGAAGCGGTGGCCAAAGCGGTCGGCATTAAGGGGAGCTATCTCCCGGACGTGGTGGACGCCACGGCGGGGCTGGGGCGCGATGCGTTTGTGCTGGCGTCGGTGGGCTGTCACGTGCGGATGCTGGAGCGCAATCCGGTGGTGGCTGCGCTGCTCGACGACGGGCTAACGCGAGGCTACGCGGACCCGGAAATTGGCCCGTGGCTGCAGGAGCGTTTGCAGCTTATCCACGCTTCAAGCCTGACGGCGCTGACAGATATCACCCCGCGCCCGCAGGTGGTCTATCTCGACCCGATGTTCCCGCATAAGCAGAAAAGCGCGCTGGTGAAGAAAGAGATGCGGGTGTTTCAGTCGCTGGTGGGGCCGGATTTAGACGCAGATGGCCTGCTGGAGCCGGCTCGTCAGCTTGCAACGAAGCGGGTGGTGGTAAAGCGCCCGGACTACGCGCCGCCGCTGGCGGACGTTGCCACGACCAACGCGGTGACCACGAAAGGGCATCGGTTTGATATTTATGTCCCCTCACCCCAACCCCTCTCCCCATAGGGGTGAGGGGCTCGATCGTTCCCTC
>NZ_JAWNEU010000021.1:0-45057 GCF_034107645.1 Enterobacter sp. 118C5
ATGTTCACTCAGAGACTTGGTATTCATTTATTGTCCGAAGACATTAAGAATCCATGTCACTTTGAGTGCCCACACAGATTGTCTGATAAATTGTTAAAGAGCAGTTGCAACACGGCTTTCAGCTCACCGTTGCGAGGTCCCGTATATTACGTTTTCCTCATTCAGAGTCAAGCGATTATTTTCACTTTTCTCTGTTGGTGTTCATCTCTGAACCCCGCTAACACGGCGGCTTGCAAGCCGTTGTTCCGTGTCAGTGGAGGCGCATTATAGGGAGTTCTCAGACGTTGACAACCCCTCTTTTAAAAAAAACTTTCAACCGTCTCTTTTTTGCTCAAAACCGTGCTACAGCGCCAGTTTTTCGAGCGTTTCAAAGCCATAACGGCGTAAAACGGGTAAAAGTTGCTCAGTCTCTTTCGTGATAGCCATGCAAAACGCGATATTCGCATCGATAGATTTCGCATCCGGCGCTTCATGCTCCAGCAGCCAGGCCGTACGACGAGCGATTGCCGCACCAGAATCCACCAGGCGCGTCCCCTCCGGAAGCACTTCTAGTAGCTCTTCCTGCAAGAGAGGAAAGTGGGTGCAGCCCAGCACAACCGTATCCGGTGGTTCGGGCATCCGCAGCCACGGACGAAGAATACGACGCAGCTCTTCGAGCGATACCGTCTCGCCGTGTAGTTTCGCTTCCGCCATCTCCACCAGTTCTGCGGAGCCAAGCATTGCAATCTGGCATTCGTTAGCAAAACGGTCGATCAGCTCGCGGGTATAAGGACGCTTTACCGTACCACGCGTGGCCAGTAACCCCACGATGCCGTTCGCCGTCAGGCGCGCGGCAGGCTTTATGGCAGGAACGACGCCCACAACCGGGAACGGGAATTTCTCACGCAGGGCGGGAAGAGAAACGGTGCTCGCCGTATTACAGGCAATGACCGCCAGCGCAAGGGGATAGCGCTTTTGTACCGCGGTGACGATTTCAACCACGCGCTCAACGATAAAGTCCTCACTCTTCTCCCCATACGGAAAAGCGACGTTATCGAAGGCGTAGATGTAATGGAGATCCGGCAGGAGATGCCGAATCTCATCGTAGACCGAAAGCCCACCGACGCCGGAATCAAACACCAGCACGGTAGGGCGCGGATTAGAAGGTGTAGCTGCCAGACAAGGTGTATTCCCGTCCTGCAGTTTGGTAGCCATAAACTGTCTCGTAATCTTTATCGAACAGGTTGGCTATTTTACCACGAACTGTGAGGTGTGAGGTGACCGGATATGAAACTGCGACATCCCACAGGCTCACGCCGCCCATTTTCACTTTCTCTGACGGATAAGAACCAAAATCAGTGTCGTAACGCGTGCCGAGATAGTGATACGTCAGGCTCCAGTCGAAATCATAGATCTGCGTATCAAGCTGATATTTCACCTGCTGCTTAGCACGACGGTCCAGAAGTTCGTTGGTTGCCGCATTGCGGGCATCCACATAGTCGTAGCCTACAGTATGCGTCAACGGACCTGTATCAAATGAAGCTGTCGCCTCCACACCCTTAATGCGTGCTTTGCCGACGTTGTAATATTCCTGAAGGTTATTATTGAAGTCGATGAGATTATCAACGTCATTACGATAGCCGGACACGCGCCAGCTCACGCCTGCCGTCAGGCCTTCAAACGCCCCTTCCCACTGCTTGCTCTCTTCAGGATCAAGATGGTCATTGCCATAGAAGCCATAAAGTTGACCCAGATTCGGGGCTTTATAGGCCGTACCATAAGAAGCAACGAAGCGGTAACCGTCCACGAACTCCCACGCTGCACTGCTTTGCCAGGTGCCATGGCGACCAAACTGAGAGTTGTCATCGCTGCGAACCGCCCCTTCCAGAGTGAAATCACCCAGCTGCTGCAGCCCGGTCAGGTAGACGCCGGTGTTACGTAGATCGTAGCCGTTGGTCACGTAGTTTGTACCCGGCTCGGTGCTCTGCTTCTGCCAGTCAACGCCCGCGCCAATGTTCCCGTGACCCACATCAACGGAGTTGAGCCACTGGACGTTGTACTGTTTGATTTCATCCAGCGTGGCCGTCGAATCGTAACGGCCCAAATTAGGGTCGTAGTTATAGTCCTTGCTGTGGCTATAGCTGGTGAGCAGCTGTGAATGGAAGATATCCTTGTTGAAGCGTAATCCTGCGTCCCAGGTCTGGCTGTAGAGCTGACGGGTATCGACCAGTACGTCAGGGGTAAATGAGCTGTAGTAACCGTCATAGGCCGTACGGTTGCTGTAGCCAAAGCCGCGAACAAATCCGCTCCACTGGTCTGAGAATGCATGATCCAGTGCGCCGTAGAGCGTCTTATTCATAAAACCGTCGCGATCGGTCTGGGCAAGGCCGCCATTATTGCCGTCCGCAACCACATCGAAACCTTTGGTATAGGTGTAATCACCCGCAAGCGTGACGCGCGTGCTGTCGCCCAGCGTTTGCTGGGTACTGCCGCCATAATTCTGGTAACCGTGCGAGCCTGCGCCGGCATTCAGCGTCGTACCGTCCTTCGCGCGGGTGGTAATAATGTTGACTACACCGCCAATCGCATCCGAGCCGTATACCGCCGAACGCGGTCCACGAACATATTCGATACGCTGCACCAGAGAGATTGGGAACTGGCTGAGATCGGACGACCCCGTGACGCCCGCCTGGTTAAGGCGGACCCCGTCAACGAGAATCAGGACGTGACTGGAGTTGGTGCCACGGATAAAGAGAGAAGAGAGTTGCCCCATTCCGCCATTTTGCGCCGTATCCACGCCGGGCAGGCGACGCATAACGTCCAGCACCGAGGTTGACTGCCAGCGGTCAATATCGGCACGCGTAACCACCGACGTTGCTGCCAGAATTGTTTTTTCAGGTTGTTCAAAACGATTTGCCGTCACCACCAACGAGTCAGCGCTATCCTGCGCCCAGCCCGAAAATGCCGTGACGGACAGCGCCGTCAACAGCGATACTTTTTTAATCATTGTTAAAGCATCCACAATATAAGAAGGATGCCGCAGGCCTCATCTATAGCACGCGATGATGAAACCAAATGCGACGTGATCCCGGCAGGTCTTCGGGCTAGGTGGCGTTATACGGATGAAGACTTCCCATTTTCACAGTGTCTACAGCTCTCATCCCGCCAGTCTTTACCGCTGCGCGTCAGCTCCAGATTTTCACTGGATTCCCTTTTCACTCTCAGGAGACCGGAAACAGAATGCTACAATTAGACACGTATAGATGTCCAGACAGCTATTGGCCATTAAATCTGGACATCCCCTGAACAATCCCTACAATCCCCGCGTAATTCTTTATCACTCAGGACGCATCATGACCCCAGAACACCTCCCGACAGAACAGTACGACGCGCAGCTGGCAGAGAAAGTTGTCCGCCTGCAAAGTATGATGACGCCGTTCAACGCGCCCGTTCCCGAGGTGTTCCGCTCCCCCGTCAGCCACTACCGCATGCGCGCCGAGTTCCGCATCTGGCACGACGGCGACGACCTGTACCACATCATTTTCGATCAGCAGACCAAATCCCGCATTCGCGTGGACAGCTTCCCGGCAGCGAGCGAGCTTATCAACCAGCTGATGACGCTGATAATTGAAGGCGTGCGCAACAATCCGGTGCTGCGCCACAAGCTGTTCCAGATTGACTATCTGACCACGCAAAGCAATCAGGCGATTGTCTCTCTGCTGTATCACAAAGCGCTGACCGACGAATGGCGCGAGCAGGCCGAAGCGCTGCGCGATGCGCTGCGTGCGCAGAACATCAACGTGCACCTGATAGGCCGCGCGACCAAAACCAAAATCATGCTGGATCAGGATTACGTCGACGAACGTCTGCCGGTGGCGGGTAAAGAGATGATTTACCGCCAGGTGGAGAACAGCTTCACCCAGCCGAACGCGGCGATGAACGTGCAAATGCTGGAGTGGGCGCTGAAGGCGACGGAAGGGTCTAAGGGCGATCTGCTTGAGCTGTACTGCGGTAACGGCAACTTCTCGCTGGCGCTGGCGCGTAATTTCGATCGTGTCCTGGCAACCGAAATCGCCAAGCCGTCGGTGGCGGCCGCGCAGTACAACATCGCCGCTAACCATATCGACAACGTGCAGATCATTCGTATGGCGGCAGAAGAGTTCACCCAGGCCATGAACGGTGTACGCCAGTTTAACCGCCTGGAAGGGATCGATTTGAAGAGCTACCAGTGTGAGACGATTTTTGTCGACCCGCCCCGCAGCGGCCTGGACAGCGAAACCGAAAAGATGGTGCAGGCGTACCCGCGTATTCTGTACATCTCCTGTAACCCGGAGACGCTGTGCAAGAATCTGGAAACATTAAGCCAGACGCATAAGGTTGAACGTCTGGCGCTGTTCGATCAGTTCCCATACACGCACCATATGGAGTGCGGTGTACTGCTCACGGCGAAGTAATTAGCCGGCGTTTTTGGCAGGTGGCGCTTCGCTTACCTGCCCTACTCAGATCTTATTACTCTGGCAGTTGGCTCTTGCGGCTACGCATGCGCGAGCCAATCCAGAACACCAGCGCCACGGACAGAACAGCCGGGAAGAAGTTAGAGCCGATATCCGGATACTCCGCGCGCACCACGGTGCTATACAGCAATACGCCCAGAATAAAGCAGGCGGCGGCCAGCCCAGGTAACCCAACCGGCATGGTGCGGTTCAGGTAACGTTGATGCAGGCAGTAGACCGTCAGCACCAGCGCAATAAGCGGGAAAATCGAAAATGGAACGATGGAGCTAAAAATAGCGGCAAACGTGCCATTAATGGATAAGCCAGCGATCAATGCCAGCAACAGCGTCCCTTTATCCTGACCTGACTGTTTCATTACTCACCTTCACTCTTCGGTTTGATGTGCCAGTTTCTCTTGTTCACGGCGATACCAGTAGTACGCGCCTTTGGAGATCATCCTGAGCTGCAATACCAGTCGCTCTTCGAGCTGCTTGCGTTGTTCAATGCTGACATCCAGCGCTTCGGCACCCGCGCTGAATACAATCGTCACCATCGCCTCGGCCTGTGCTTCGGTAAACGCACGCGGCATATGGTTTTCGAGTTCAAGATAGTCGGCAAGTTCCGCGATGAAGTGCTGAATTTCCCGCGCGACGGCAGCACGAAACGCTGCCGACGTGCCCGAACGTTCGCGCAGAAGCAGACGAAACGCGTTGGGGTTATTGCCGATAAATTCCATAAAGGTCGACACGGAGGTGCGGATCACGCTGCCTCCTTTGGCGATACGCTGACGCGCCTGGCGCATCAGCTGGCGCAGCATGAGTCCGCTCTCATCGACCATGGTCAGGCCCAGTTCATCCACGTCACGGAAGTGACGATAGAAGGACGTTGGCGCAATCCCGGCCTCGCGTGCGACTTCGCGCAGGCTCAAACTGGCAAAACTCCGCTCAGCACTCAGTTGACTGAATGCGGCTTCCACCAGCGAACGCCGGGTTTTCTCTTTTTGTTGTGCTCTTACGCCCATCACAATAGTTGAATCCTTCCAAAGGCCTGATGGCACTATACCAGAGAATAAAATTAATCTGTTTGCCTGGCTTTGTGAATGATTGTTTACGTGCGGTTTGTGCTCCACTGCCGGAAAAAAGCACAACGATAATTGGGTTACCCTGGTAATGATGTTATGATTCTGTTGCTTTTATGTATAAGAACAGGTAAGCCTTACCATGCCACATTCCTACGATTACGACGCAATAGTTATTGGTTCCGGCCCCGGCGGCGAAGGTGCAGCTATGGGTCTGGTGAAACAGGGAGCCAGAGTAGCGGTCATTGAGCGCTACCATAATGTCGGCGGCGGTTGCACCCACTGGGGCACCATCCCTTCGAAAGCCCTCCGCCACGCCGTTAGCCGCATTATCGAATTCAACCAGAACCCTCTTTACAGCGACCACTCCCGACTTCTTCGTTCCTCCTTTGCCGACATCCTGAATCACGCGGATACCGTCATTAACCAGCAGACGCGGATGCGTCAGGGCTTTTATGAGCGTAACCACTGTGAAATTCTGCAGGGCAACGCGCATTTTGTGGATGAACACACCCTGGCACTCGAATGCCACGACGGGTCGGTTGAGACGATCACCGCTGAAAAATTTGTTATCGCCTGCGGTTCACGCCCTTACCATCCGGCCGACGTCGACTTCTCGCACCCGCGCGTCTACGACAGCGACTCCATTCTGAGCCTGCACCATGAACCCCGCCACGTCATTATCTACGGTGCAGGGGTCATCGGCTGCGAATACGCGTCGATCTTCCGCGGAATGGATGTCAAAGTTGACCTGATCAACACTCGCGATCGCCTGCTGGCGTTCCTCGATCAGGAGATGTCAGACTCCCTCTCCTACCACTTCTGGAACAGCGGCGTGGTGATTCGCCACAACGAAGAGTACGAGAAGATCGAAGGCTGCGATGACGGGGTGATCATGCACCTGAAGTCCGGTAAGAAGCTGAAAGCCGACTGCCTGTTGTACGCCAACGGCCGTACCGGCAACACCGATTCCCTGCGGCTGGAAAATATCGGGCTTGAGACCGACAGCCGCGGCCAGCTCAAGGTCAACAGCATGTACCAGACCGCGCTGCCGCACGTTTACGCTGTCGGCGACGTGATTGGCTACCCGAGCCTGGCCTCCGCCGCTTACGATCAGGGCCGCATTGCCGCTCAGGCGCTGGTGAAGGGTGAAGCAACGGCGCACCTGATTGAAGATATCCCGACAGGTATCTACACCATCCCGGAAATCAGTTCCGTGGGCAAAACCGAGCAGCAGCTGACGTCGATGAAGGTGCCTTACGAGGTGGGTCGTGCGCAGTTTAAACATCTGGCGCGGGCGCAGATCGTGGGAATGAGCGTAGGTACGCTGAAAATTCTGTTCCATCGCGAGACGAAAGAGATCCTCGGGATTCACTGCTTTGGTGAACGCGCGGCGGAAATCATTCACATCGGCCAGGCGATAATGGAGCAGAAAGGCGGTGGTAACACCATTGAGTACTTCGTTAACACCACCTTTAACTACCCGACCATGGCGGAAGCCTATCGGGTAGCCGCGCTGAACGGCTTAAACCGCCTGTTTTAACGCGCTGTCGAAATGGCCATCCATCGAACCGCGGATGGCCTCTGCCAGCTGCTCATAGCGGCTGCGCAGCGGTGACCCCGGACGATAAACCAGGCCAATCGTGCGACGCGGCTCCGGCTTAATGCACGGCAGGTACACCACGCCATCACGCTTGCGCTCGCGCGGCACGGCCAGCGCAGGCAGCAGCGTAATACCGCTTCCCGCCGCCACCATATTACGCAGCGTTTCCAGGCTGGTTGCGCGGAAATGGGTATCTTCATCGGCACCCGCTTCGAAGCAGAAGCCCATCGCCTGATCGCGCAGGCAGTGGCCGTCTTCCAGCATCAGCAGCTTTTCACCGGCCAGATCGGCCATCGGTACGCGATCGCGGTTCGCCCAAGGGTGATCTTCATAGATCGCCAGCATCATCGGCTCATCGAACAGCGGCACTTCGATAAAAGCCTCGCTCTCTTTCACCAGCGCCAGAATGGCGCAGTCGAGCTTGCCGCTATCTAACTGCGCCAGCAGCTGATGGGTTTGCGCTTCATGCAGGTACATTTCGAGTTTCGGGAACGTCTGGTGCAGCATTGGAATGATGTGCGGCAACAGGTACGGGCCAACGGTTGGGATCAGGCCAATATGCAGCGGGCCGGACATCGCCTCCCCCTGCTGGCTTGCCATTTCCTTGAGCACTTTGACCTCGCGCAGCACGGTGCGCGCCTGATCCACCAGCAGCAGACCGGCCTGGGTGAACAGCACCTTACGGCTGGTACGCTCCAGCAGCATCACGCCCAGCTCGTCTTCCAGCTTGCGGATCTGGCCGCTCAGCGTCGGCTGGCTGACGTGGCAGGAATCTGCCGCGCGGCGAAAGTGACGATGCTCGGCTAACGCTACCAGGTATTCAAGATCACGAATATTCATTATTCATCCTCCGTCGCCACGATAGTTCATGGCGATAGATAGCATAGCAACGAACGATTATCCCTATCAAGCTTTCTGTTGAATAATACACCACATAGACGAGGCGGCCCGTGTTTGACCCTTGACGTCCCCGCACCGTCATCGAGTTTCTCTCAAAACTCGAACAACTAAAGCCAACGTGAACTTTTGCGGACCCCGTGGTCCGCTTTTTTTTTGCTTAAAAAAAAAGCCCAGCGCTAAGCCAGGCTCTGTTTTTCTCCCTCTCCCTGTGGGAGAGGGCCGGGGTGAGGGCACCAGCCCGCACGGATCAAACCAACCGGTTTTTCGCATCCGCAATCGCCTGCGCCACCTGCTTCGGCGACACTCCGCCTTTCGCAGCACGTTTATCCAGGCAGGACTGCAGCGCCAGAATCGGATACACATCATCTCCAATCACCGCGCTGAACTTTTGCAGATCGGCAAGCGCCAGATCTTCCAGCGGCTTACCCTGACGAATGGCCTCCACCACCGCTTCGCCCACAATATGGTGCGCTTCACGGAACGGTACGCCCTTCGCGACAAGGTAGTCCGCCAGCTCGGTGGAGTTGGCATAGCCCTGCTGCGCCGCTTCCTGACAGCGAGGACGTTTCACCTGAATGCCGTCCAGCACCAGCGCGCCCATGTGCAGACAGTCCAGCCAGGTGTCGAGCGCGTCGAACAGCCCTTCTTTGTCTTCCTGCATATCTTTGTTGTACGCCAGCGGCAGCCCTTTCAGGGTCATCATCATGCCGGTCAGCGCGCCCTGCACGCGGCCACACTTGCCGCGGATCAGCTCCAGCGCGTCCGGGTTTTTCTTCTGCGGCATCAGGGATGAGCCTGAGGTCACGCGGTCGGACAGCTCAACGAAGCCCGCTTCGCCAGAGTTAAAGAAGATCAGGTCTTCGGCAAAGCGCGACAGGTGCACCATCCCGATAGACGCATTGGAGAGCAGCTCCAGCACGTGGTCGCGGTCAGAGACGCTGTCCAGGCTGTTACGGGTTGCCGAGGCAAAGCCCAGCCAGCCCGCCAGCTGCTCGCGGTCGATTTCATACGCCGTACCGGCCAATGCGCCGCTGCCCAGCGGGCTGACGTCCAGACGCTTCAGGGTATCCTGCAGACGGCTTTCGTCACGCGCCAGCATCTCAACGTAGGCCAGACACCAGTGCGCAAAGGTCACCGGCTGGGCGCGCTGCAGGTGGGTATAACCCGGCATCACCGCGTCCTGATTGTTCTGCGCGGTCTCTACCAGCGCACTTTGAAGCTGACGGTTGGCCGCCAGCAGCTCGCCAACGGTCTCTTTACACCACAGCTTCAGGTCGGTGGCGACCTGGTCGTTACGGCTACGGCCGGTGTGCAGCTTTTTACCCAGCTGGCCGACTTTGTCGATCAGCTTGCCTTCCACCCAGCTGTGAATATCTTCGGCATCGCTCTGCAGGATTTGCTGCGGATCCAGCCGCACCTCTTCCAGCAGGTTGTTCAGCGCCTCTTCCAGCTGCTGCTGTTCGTCCGCGGTCAGTACGCCAACGGTCACCAGCGCTTTGGACCAGGCCACAGAGCCGACAATATCCTGTTCGGCCAGGCGGTAGTCGAAGCGCAAAGAGTCGTTGAACTGTTTGAACCGCTGATCCGCTGCCTGTGTAAAACGCCCACCCCAAAGTGCCATAACATCGTTCCTTTATTCGTTAGTTCCGCCGGGTGGCGCTTCGCTTACCCGGCCTACGGTCATTCAATAAAAACTTACGCCAGAATACGCGTGCCAATCGGCGTGCCGTTAAACAGCGCCGGAAGCTGCTCCGCGTGGCGCCAGGAGGCGATATCCACCGGGCGGCCCAGCGTGCGCGCCGCATCCAGCGCGGCGTTCACTTTGACGATCATGCCGTCGGTAATAATGCCCTGAGCGATCAGCTGCTCGGCTTTTGCGGCGGTCATTTCCGCAATGCGCTGGCCTTTACCGTCCAGAATGCCGCTCACGTCGGAGAGCAGGATCAGATCCGCGCCCAGCGTGGCCGCCAGCGCGGTTGCCGCCTGGTCCGCGTTAACGTTCATCAGCTCGCCCTCTTCGGTCACGCCGATAGAGCTCACCACCGGCAGGAAACCGCCTTCCAGCAGGGTGTTAATCAGCTTAGGCGAACCTGGCTGCGCCAGTCCAACGTGGCCGAGTTCTTCGTCGAGCTGGGTCACCTTTACGCTGTCGCCGTCGCCCAGGTAGAGGCCAACGGACGCAATATTGTGTTTCTTCGCCCACGCCAGCAGCGTTTTGTTCGCCGTGCCCGCCAGCGCGCCGGTGATGATGTCAATCTGGTCAGCAGGGGTGACGCGCAGGCCGTTCTTCTTTTTCACCGGCAGGTTGAGCCCTTTCATCAGCTCGTCCACCACGCAGCCGCCGCCGTGCACAATCACCAGCGGACGCTGGTGCGATTCGCGATAGTTCACCAGCGCGGTAAACAGACGCTCCAGCGCTTCTTCGCTGTCCAGCAGTACACCACCGAGTTTGATAATTAATGGGTTCATCATCACACCTTAAATAAGAGCCTGCGTTTCAGGGAAGCCGAAACGAATATTTGCACACTGCATTGCCTGTGCGGCAGCGCCTTTGAGTAAGTTATCTTCCGCGGCGACCACAATCAGATGCTCGCCCTGTACGGCAAAGCCGATATCGCAGAACGGCAGGCCGACCACGTTTTTCAGCGCCGGCACGCCTTTGTCGTAAAGACGCACCAGCGGTTTATCCGCATACGCCTGCGTGAAGGCCTCGCTCATCTGCTCTTTCGTCACGCCAGGCTTCAGGCGGCAGGTAATGGTTTCGAGGATCCCACGCGGGAAGCTGCCCAGGTGCGGGGTAAAAATCACCTCCGCGCCCAGATGGGTGGTGATTTCAGGGTGATGGCGGTGATTAAACACGCCATACGGCTGAAGGCTCACTTCGCAGAAGCTGTTGGAGATAGCGGCCTTGCGCCCTGCTCCGCTCACGCCGCTGGTGGCGTTGATCACCGGCCACTGGCTCAGATCCAGCAGGCCCGCGTCGATCAGCGGCTTCAGGGAAAGCTGCGCCGCCGTCGGGTAGCAGCCCGGAACGGCAATCAGGTTCGCTTCTTTCAGTTTATCCGCACTCCACTCCGCCAGGCCGTACACCGCTTTTTCAAGCAGATCCGGGTGCTGATGGGTGAAGCCGTAATATTTTTCGTAGAACGCGCCGTCGTTAACGCGGAACGCGCCGGAGAGGTCGAACACCACGCAGCCGGCCGCCAGGAACTGCGGCGCCAGGTCGTGGCTGACCTCGTGCGCGGTGGCTAAAAACACCACGTCGACGCCGTCGGTAAACTCGCTGATGTCAGACATCGGCTGCAAAGGCAGATCGACAATGCCCTTAAGCTGTGGATGCAAATCGGAAATTAACTTTCCTGCATCATTGCTTTGCGCTGACACGGTCAAAGCGGTTATGGTCATATGAGGGTGACGATTTACGTAGCTTACAAGCTCTGCGCCCGCATAACCGCTAGCGCCTACAATCAGCGTATTCAACATCGGGTTCCTTTATGCTCAACGTTAATGTATTTTTATTCACATTTATTGCATGAATATTGATACTATCACGACCTAAGGTGTGTCAACAATGAAAATGAACTTACCGCCATTTATCGAGATCTACCGCGCCCTGATTGCCACACCGTCCATCAGTGCGACCGAAGAAGCGCTGGATCAGAGCAATGAGTCTTTAATCAATCTGCTGGCGGGTTGGTTTAGCGATCTTGGGTTTAACGTTGAGGTTCAGCCCGTCCCCGGAACCCGTCACAAATTTAACCTGCTCGCCAGTACCGGAACTGGCGCCGGCGGCCTGCTGCTGGCCGGCCATACCGACACCGTACCGTTTGACGATGGCCGCTGGACGCGCGATCCATTCACCCTGACCGAGCATGACAACAAGCTCTACGGTCTGGGCACCGCCGACATGAAAGGCTTCTTCGCCTTTATCCTCGACGCGCTGCGTGACGTGGACGTGACGAAGCTGAAAAAACCGCTCTACATCCTGGCGACCGCCGATGAAGAGACCAGCATGGCGGGCGCGCGCTACTTCTCTGAAAACACGTCAATTCGCCCGGACTGCGCGATCATCGGCGAGCCAACCTCCCTGCAGCCGATCCGCGCGCACAAAGGCCATATCTCTACCGCCGTGCGCGTGCTGGGCCAGTCCGGCCACTCCAGCGATCCGGCGCGCGGCGTGAACGCCATCGAGCTGATGCATGACGCCATCGGCCGCATCATGACCCTGCGCGACAACCTGAAAGAGCGGTATCACTACGAGGCGTTCACCGTGCCGTATCCGACCCTGAATCTCGGTAGCCTGCACGGCGGCGATGCGTCCAACCGCATCTGTGCCTGCTGCGAACTGCATATGGACATCCGCCCGTTGCCGGGCATGACGCTTAGCGATCTCGATGGCCTGCTTAACGAAGCGCTGGCTCCGGTAAGCGAGCGCTGGCCGGGACGCCTGACGGTCTCCGAACTGCATCCGCCGATTCCAGGCTACGAATGCCCGCCAGACCACCAGCTGGTCGAAGTGGTGGAAAAGCTGCTCGGCGAGAAAACCGACGTGGTGAATTACTGCACCGAAGCGCCGTTTATTCAAACGCTTTGCCCGACGCTGGTCCTCGGCCCTGGCTCGATCAACCAGGCCCATCAGCCGGATGAATATCTGGAAACCCGCTTCATCAAGCCAACCCGCGAACTGATTACCCAGGTTGTGCATCACTTCTGCTGGCATTAAAACCGCACCGAAGAGTCCCCTCTCCCTGTGGGAGAGGGTTAGGGTGAGGGTAACAAATCGCATGATCTCCGTCACATTCCCATAAGCATCTCTTATCTGACGCAATGCGAATTAAATTTCGTAAATTGCCCGCATTTATTCGTTTGCTGAACCGTTTTCGCAGCAATTGACGACGGGGGTTTTACGTGGCTTTATAAAGGGAGATGACAAAATAATGTCCAGAAGATTTTCGCCTGGGCATAAACAAAAATGATGGGGTGACTGGGTTTTTATGAACGAACAATATTCCGCGTTGCGTAGTAATGTCAGTATGCTCGGCAAAGTGCTTGGAGATACCATCAAAGATGCGTTGGGTGAGAACATCCTCGACCGCGTTGAAACCATCCGCAAGCTGTCTAAATCTTCCCGTGCCGGTAACGAGGCCAGTCGTCAGGAGCTGCTCACCACCTTGCAGAACCTCTCAAACGATGAGCTGCTGCCCGTTGCTCGCGCCTTCAGCCAGTTCCTGAACCTGGCAAACACCGCTGAGCAATACCACAGCATTTCGCCAAACGGCGAAGCGGCCAGCAACCCGGAAGTCATTGCCCGCACCCTTCGTAAACTGAAAGACCAGCCAGACCTCAACGAAGCCACCATCAAAAAAGCGGTGGAGTCCCTTTCGCTGGAGCTGGTGCTGACCGCACACCCAACCGAAATTACCCGTCGCACCCTCATCCACAAGATGGTGGAAGTGAACAGCTGCCTCAAGCAGCTGGATAACAAAGACATTGCCGACTACGAGCGCAACCAGCTGATGCGCCGTCTGCGCCAGCTGATTGCGCAGTCCTGGCATACCGATGAAATTCGTAAGCACCGCCCAAGCCCGGTCGACGAAGCCAAATGGGGCTTTGCGGTAGTGGAAAACAGCCTGTGGGAAGGGGTGCCTAACTACCTGCGCGAGCTAAACGAACAGCTGGAAGAGAACCTCGGCTACCGCCTGCCGGTCGACTTTGTTCCAGTACGTTTCACCTCCTGGATGGGCGGTGACCGCGACGGCAACCCGAACGTGACCGCGGAAATCACCCGCCACGTCCTGCTGCTGAGCCGCTGGAAAGCGACCGACCTGTTCCTGAAGGATATTCAGGTGCTGATCTCCGAGCTGTCGATGGTTGAAGCGACGCCAGAACTGCGCGCGCTGGCCGGTGAAGAAGGTGCCAGCGAGCCGTACCGCTTCCTGATGAAAAAGCTGCGCGGTCAGCTGATGGCCACCCAGGCCTGGCTGGAAGCGCGTCTCAAAGGCCAGCGCCTGCCGAAGCCGGAAGGCCTCCTGAGCCAGAACGAACAGCTCTGGGAGCCGCTGTACGCCTGCTATAAATCACTGCAGGCCTGCGGCATGGGCATCATCGCCAACGGCGAACTGCTCGATACCCTGCGCCGCGTGAAGTGTTTCGGCGTGCCGCTGGTGCGTATCGACGTGCGTCAGGAAAGTACCCGCCACACCGAAGCTCTGGGCGAGCTGACCCGCTATCTCGGCATCGGCGATTATGAAAGCTGGTCCGAAGCCGACAAGCAGGCCTTCCTGATCCGCGAGCTGAACTCCAAGCGCCCTCTGCTGCCGCGCAACTGGGAGCCAAGCAACGACACCCGCGAGGTGCTCAACACCTGTAAAGCGATCGTGGATGCGCCGAAAGGATCGGTGGCTGCCTACGTGATCTCCATGGCGAAAACTCCGTCCGACGTGCTGGGCGTTCATCTTCTGCTGAAAGAAGCGGGCATCGACTACGCCCTGCCGGTCGCCCCGCTGTTTGAGACCCTCGACGACCTGAACAACGCCAACGACGTCATGACCCAGCTGCTTAACATCGACTGGTATCGCGGCTTTATTCAGGGCAAGCAGATGGTGATGATTGGCTATTCCGACTCCGCGAAAGATGCGGGCGTGATGGCGGCATCCTGGGCACAGTATCAGGCTCAGGATGCGCTGATCAAAACCTGCGAGAAAGCCGGTATTGAGCTGACCCTGTTCCACGGTCGCGGCGGCTCCATTGGCCGCGGCGGTGCGCCTGCTCACGCGGCGCTGCTCTCTCAACCGCCGGGAAGCCTGAAAGGCGGCCTGCGCGTGACCGAGCAGGGCGAGATGATCCGCTTCAAGTACGGCCTGCCGGAAGTGACCATCAGCAGCCTGTCGCTCTATACCAGCGCGATCCTGGAAGCGAACCTGCTGCCGCCGCCGGAGCCAAAAGCGTCCTGGTGCCATATCATGGACGAGCTGTCTGATATTTCCTGCGATCTGTACCGCGGCTACGTGCGTGAAAACAAAGATTTTGTCCCTTACTTCCGCTCGGCCACGCCTGAGCAGGAACTGGGTAAACTGCCGCTGGGCTCGCGTCCTGCCAAGCGCCGCCCGACCGGTGGCGTAGAATCCCTGCGTGCGATTCCATGGATCTTCGCCTGGACGCAGAACCGCCTGATGCTGCCCGCCTGGCTGGGTGCCGGTGCCGCGCTGCAAAAAGTGGTGGAAGACGGCAAGCAAAACGAACTGGAAACCATGTGCCGCGACTGGCCGTTCTTCTCTACCCGTCTGGGTATGCTGGAGATGGTCTTCTCGAAAGCCGACCTGTGGCTGGCGGAATACTACGATCAGCGTCTGGTGAAACCAGAGCTGTGGGCGCTGGGCAAAGAGCTGCGCGAGCTGCTGGAAGGCGACATCAAAGTGGTGCTGGACATCGCCAACGACTCGCACCTGATGGCGGACCTGCCGTGGATCGCCGAGTCTATCCAGCTGCGTAACATCTACACCGACCCGCTGAACGTTTTACAGGCTGAACTGCTGCACCGTTCACGTCTGGCGGAAGAGGAAGGTAAAGAGCCGGATCCGCGCGTTGAACAGGCGCTGATGGTGACGATTGCGGGCGTTGCGGCGGGTATGCGTAACACCGGTTAATGCTTACGCCCGGCGGCGCTGCGCTTGCACGGACCTACGACAGGTAGGCCGGGTAAGCGCTAGCGCCACCCGGCAGATCCCTGGTATCCACACCATGCACCACGACATTGCCCACATTCTGACAGACCTGATCAACGGCACGACGCCGCTGCGTCAGGTACACTTTGCAAACCCAGCCATCTCCGCACCCGACCTTGCCTTACAGGTTGATTTCCCACGTCTGGAGATCGTGCTCGAAGGCTCGGTGAAAGACCAGGCAGCTTCCGTTTTACAGCAGGGTGATGTTTTATACGTCCCGGCTGGCGGCTGGAACGATCCGCAATGGCAAACGCCCGCGACGACGTTGAGCATCCTGTTTGGTAAACAGCAGCTTGGGTTTAGCCTTTTGCACTGGGATGGTGTTGAAGTGCGTAACCTGGCAAAGCAGCACGTTGCTCGCCGTGGCCCCCGCATTGGCTCGTTCCTGCTACAGACGCTTCATGAAATGCAGATGCAGCCGCACGAGCAGCAAACCGCACGGCTGATCATCGCCAGCCTGCTTAGCCACTGCGTTGACTTGTTAGGTAGTCAGATCCAGACCGCCTCACGCAGCCAGGCCCTGTTTGAAGCCATTCGCGTTTATATTGATGAACATTATGCGACCCCGCTAACCCGGGAATCCGTCGCCCAGGCGTTTTATATCTCTCCGAACTATTTATCGCATCTTTTTCAGAAAACAGGCGCGGTAGGTTTTAATGAATACCTGACCCACACACGGCTGGAGCACGCGCGTCAGCTGCTGAAAGGGTATGATTTAAAGGTGAAAGAAGTGGCACATGCCTGCGGATTTGTCGACAGCAACTACTTCTGCCGCTTATTCCGAAAAAACACGGAACGCTCGCCGTCAGAGTACCGTCGCCAGTATCACAGCCAGCTGACGGGGAAAGCGGTCAGTCCAGAATGACCTGAGTATGCTGCGGCGCGGATAACATTTTACGCACCGCCCCCATCACCTTCTGAGGGTCACGCAAAAAGGCGTTAATTCCGCACTTCACGTAGCGCGTATGTTCGAAACGTTCACTGCCCGCCAGTTCGATATCAGTAATCAGCAATACGACATCTGCACGCCGAATGTCGTCTTCAGTGAGCTCGCTCTCAACGCCCAGCGCTCCCTGCGTCTCAATGTTAACGCTCCATCTCTCCTGCTGGCAGAGCTTTTCCAGCCGTTCTGCAGCCATATAGGTATGTGCAACGCCACTGACGCACGCGGTCACCGCCACCAGATGACGTCCCGTTATCACTGTCATGTTCAGCCTCCCACGGTAACGTTGAAACCTTCGCGTTCTGCAAGCCGACGCATCGCTGACACTTCATCTTCTGTCGGAGGGATCGCTTGCCGCATTCCCCACTCTCGCCCTAGCAAACGGTATTTTGGCTCCCCATACTGATGGAAGGGCAATAAATGCAGCTGCCGTATTCCTGAAGGTAGCAGGAAAGCCAACACGCGCGCCATGTTCGTTTCGTTGAGCGTATAGCCAGGAATAAGCGGGACGCGGGGAATCACGTTTATCCCGTCAGCCACCAGCTGACGGAAATTATCCAGCACTCTGGGAAGATTCATTGCGACAATTGATTGGGCCAGCTCCGTGTCCATGATCTTCAAATCAAACAGCACTTCATCACACTGGCGGGCCAACGGCATTAAACGGGACAAAGGGGCATCGCCTGCCGTTTCGATGGCCGTATGTACGCCAAAACGACGCAGCCTCTGTAGAAACCGTGTCGCGAAAGGCGCCTGCAGCAACACTTCCCCGCCCGACAGCGTTACCCCGCCTCCCGAGGAACGAAAGAAGACATCGTCTTTCATCACCTCGCGTTCAAGCTCGTCCAGCGTCACGTCGCGTCCGATGCGCTCAAACGCGCCGGAAGGACATTCATCCACATCACGCAGGCAGGGTGTGCAGTGCAAACATTTACTCTCCCGGCGAACCGTCTCAATTTTCGGCGAGATAGACTCCGGGTTGGCACACCACGGGCAGCGGTGAGGGCAGCCTTTAAAAAAAACTACCGCACGAATGCCGCGACCGTCATTCAAGGAGTAGCGCTGAATATTGAAAATACGCGCCACGTCGACGCGCGTTTCCACGACGTCACAGCTGATGCGCGGTGCGGCGGATAATGTCATCCTGGATCTCCTTCGATAACTCAACAAAGAAGGCGCTGTATCCGGCTACGCGTACCACCAGCCCGGCAAAATCCTGCGGACGCTGCTGCGCTTCACGCAGTGTTTCCGCGTTCACCACGTTGAACTGGATATGCTGCAACTTAAGCTGGGTGAAGGCGCGAAGAAAATCCGCCAGCTTTTGTAGCCCGGCATCGCCTTCCAGCGTCGCCGGTGTGAATTTAACGTTTAGCAGCGTACCGTTAGATAGCAGATAGTTATCCAGCTTACTCACCGATTTGAGTACTGCGGTTGGGCCCTGCATATCTTGCCCAAGCATCGGTGAGAGCCCGCCGTCCGCCAGTTGCTCACCGGCAAAGCGTCCATCCGGGGTTGCCCCCACCACCGCCCCCAGCGGCACGTGTGCCGATACGGTATAAGAGCCCGGCGTAAACAGCCCGCCGCGCGGGTTACGGTATTTTTCGACCTCTTTGCAGTAGTGGCGCAGCAGTTCCGCGCTGATGTTGTCGACATCATCGATATCATTGCCGTACTTTTCGAAGCGATTGATCAGCCTTGCACGCACCTTTTCGCCCTCCGGGGTGGCAAAGTTCGCTTTTAACACGGCTAAGAGCTCATCAAAACTTAAGCGTTGCTGTTCAAAGACCAGCCCTTTCAGGGCGTGTAGTGAATCACTCAGATTGGCTATTCCAATCCCCTGTACGCCAGAGAAGTTATAGCGCGCCCCGCCGTCGGTAATATCTTTCCCGGATTCAAGACAATCGCTTATGAATGAAGAGAGTAACGGCACAGGCGCCCAGTCGCGATGGCCGATATCGCAGATATTGCTCCCCTCGACCATCAGCGCAATATAGTGATTAATTTTGGCGCGAATATGTTCCAGCAAACCTTCATAACTCAGCGCTGCGTTGCCTTCGTTCTCCTGCATCGCGATTTCCATCACTTTCAGCAGGTTAAACATCGCGATATCGTGCAGGCCGTAGGTTTTACCGGGAATCGACAGCTCAACGCAACCGACGACAGCGTAGTCGCGCGCGTCCTCCAGCGACACGCCGCGATTCAGGAAGGCTGGCACCACCACTTCATCGTTAAAGATCTGCGGAATACCGGTTCCCAGGCGGATTGTCTCTGCGGTTTTAAGCAGGAAAGGCCTGTCGATCAGTTCGTTAACCCGCACGCCGAGGTTCGGTTGAGGAAGCTGAACGCTCTGGTAGGCATCCAGGCACAGGAAGGAGAGCACGTTTACCGCGCTACGGCCGTTCTCCGTCAGGCCGCCTAACAATGCGGTATACCCGGTCGGGAAGCCGGCGAAATAGCGGGCGCTGCTGGTCGAGCGTAAAAGCACCACGTCATTGCATTTCACCCACAGCGATTCCAGGATCTCTTTCAGGAACGCAGGCTCTTCGCCCCGTGAGAGCGAGGCCTGATAGAACGGCAGCATATACTGGTCAAAGCGCCCAATGGAGAGCGAACTGGCGTTGGATTCGTACTGCAAAATCACGTTCATGTACCAGAACAGCTGACACGCCTGCCAGAACGTCTGTGGCTTGTGCTGCGCGTTGTGCCGCGAGATGCCGGCAATTTTAAGTAATTCTTCACGCCGTAAAGCGTCACTGCTGGCAGCCAGCTTTTCAGCCAGTAATGCATAGCGCAGTATATGACGCTGAGAAGCCTCAAGCAGGATCAGCGCCGCAGCATAGAAGGTGTTATGGGGATCGCGGGCGCAGTGTTCACGCAGCTCCTCCACCAGCGCACCCAGGCCATTATTGAGCAGGCGCGGATAATCAATAATGATATGCCCCTGCCCTTTATCCGTCTGGTTGACGCTAAAAATCTGCGTCCCTACCGCGGTTTTCACCTCATCCGTCATCTGGCTGTTGATGAAATCCTTCATCGACCGGTTTTCCCAGTACGGATACAGCACGTCACGGTAGGTCTGCTTATCCTCATCGCTGATTTCAAAGCGGTCCTGCGGACGGGTCGCGAACCGATCCAGCTCTTTAAGCAGCCAATACGGGTCCATCTCCGGAGACATAATCCCTGCTCGCGGTTTAACGGTGCGGTTCCCGGCAATCAGCTCCTCATCACGAATCGCGATTTTTACATGGTCGAGTATGTACGCCGTCGCTTTCGCACGCCGGATAATTACCGGCTCGCCTTCCGTCTGTTGGTGGCTGGCGGTGTAGAGCAAAGCACGCTCAAGCGAGATCTCGCGCGGGCTGGCAAAAAGGGCGTCTTTCAAACGCTGGGTACGATTCGTCATGAGGGAACTCCTGTAACGGTAAAACGAGCCCGCCCCGAAGGGCGGGAGAGCATCAGGCGGTTTGCGCCAGGTGGGCATCAATCTTGTTCATGATGGCGTCGGCGCGTTTTACCGCGTCGCTGATGTTGACGCGTACAATGGTTTTCCCGGCAAAGCGCTCTTCGAATTTAATGCCGATATCCTTGGTCAGGATCACCATATCCGCGGCGGCAACGTCTTCTGCCGTCAGTTCGTTCTCAAGACCGATCGACCCCTGCGTTTCAACCTTCACTTCCCAACCTTTGGCTTTAGCGGCGCTTTCCAGCGCTTCGGCAGCCATATAGGTATGAGCAACGCCAGACGGACATGCTGTTACTGCGATAATTCGGGCCATGTTTTCTTCCTCACTCAGTTAATTTCGAAATCCAGATCCAGATCGTCCTCTTTTTCCTCGACCTGTTTTGCATTCTTACGGGCAATACGCTTCAGCACGTTGACGCTGATTGCCGTTACCACTGCGCCCACCGCAACCGCCGCGATATAGCCGAGCTTGCCGTCCACCACGGGAAGCACAATCAACCCGCCCCAACCGGCATAGCATTGCGCGCCCATCACGGCAGCCGTGACCGCACCACATGCGGAACCCAGCATGATGGAGGGAATCACGCGCAGAGGATCGGCAGCAGCGAACGGAATGGCCCCTTCGGTGACGCCCACGCAGCCCATCACTAATGCAGCCTTACCCGCTTCACGCTCTTCATCGGAAAAATTCTTGCGACCGACCAACGTTGCCAGGCCTAACCCCAGCGGTGGTACGCAAATAGCCACGGCGGCAATCGCAACGACGGTATAGACGCCCTGCGCAACGCAAATCAGCATGAAGGCATACGCCACTTTGTTAACCGGGCCGCCCATATCGAACGCCAGCATGAGACCGAGAATGATGGCGAGTACCACGATGCTGCCCTGCTGCATGCCTTGCAGCCACTGGGTGAGGCTGGTGGTCAGCGCGCCGACAGGCTCGCCAAGGCCCCACATCATGACGCCCGCGGTAATAAAGGTGCCGATAATCGGGATGATGAAGATAGGCATGACGGAGCGCAGCACTTTCGGGACCGGCAGTTTTTTCAGGTACCAGACGATAATTCCGCCGAAAATCCCGGCGATAATCGCGCCAAAGAACCCCGCGCCGAAGCTGTTGCCCACCCAGGCGGCAATGGCACAGGGAGCCAGCGCGGCGCGTTCTGCTATTGAGTAGCCGATGTAAGCGGCCAGGAACGGCACCATCAGCGTTAAACCCGCCACACCGATATCAAAGAGCTTTTTCAGATTGGGATCGGTTGCGGCATCCGGTACCGCGCCTTTGCCGTATAGCATGACCGAAACCGCCAGCAGAATGCCGCCCGAGACCACGAACGGGATCATGTGCGACACCCCGGTCATCAGGTGCTGCCGCGTGTTCTTAAGAATATGCACCAACGCTTTCATATGTCGCTCCTGGCCTAAAACCATAAAGATGATGTGGCAAACAATAGGCAATCAGAAAGACGGCGGACAGGAGACAAAAAGGCCATTTACTGGATTTTTGTAATATCGAAATAAAAATGCGATCCGCCTCGACATTTCACATCAGCGATGCGTTACGCAAAACGCCACAACCTGTGAGTGAAATCTCACTTTTAACGTGACATTACATTTGTCCAGCTTTTGGCAGTTTTGTCACATGGCGCACCTTATCCTCACGCTCGTATGCTGTTCGCCAATGAATGATGATTGGTTTCAGGAGTGTGTATGGCTCTGGTAGTGGAATTTACCTGTGAATTGCCCAACGGCGTTCACGCGCGTCCGGCAAGTCATGTGGAAACGCTGTGCAACACGTTTGTCTCGCAAATCGAATGGCATAACCTGCGTACTGACCGTAAAGGCGATGCCAAAAGCGCGCTGGCATTGATTGGTACCGATACGCTGGCGGGCGATCCCTGCCGTCTGGCGATCTGCGGTGAAGATGAGCAACATGCCCATCAGCGTCTGGAACAGTGGTTGAGAGAGGAGTTCCCGCACTGCGACGCACCGCTTGAAGGAGTCATCAACACGGAGCTGGATCCCTTACCAGAATCACTGACACGCCTGAGCCCGACGCTTTTTCGCGCCACTCCGGTATGCAGCGGCAGCGCACAGGGCATCCTGACGGTACTGACCTCGCTGGATCTCAACGCACTGGCCGATTTACCCGACGCACAAAGCGTGGAAGCTGAGCAATCGGCGCTGGATTCCGGCCTGACGCTGCTGGCCAGGCACATTGAGCTGCACGCGCTGGAGGGCGACAGTACCGCCAGCGCCATTCTTGAAGCCCACCGCTCGCTGGCTACGGATACCTCGCTGCGCCAGCACCTTCTGTCAGGAGTTAACCGGGGCTTAAGCTGCGCCCAGGCCATCATCGCCACGGCGAACCATTTCTGCGATACGTTCTCTCGTTCCAGCAGCGCGTATTTGCAGGAACGCGTGCTGGACGTGCGCGACGTCTGCTATCAGCTTTTACAGCATATCTACGGTGAAGCGCGTTTCCCCTCTCCGGGGCAGCTGACGCAGCCGAGCGTCTGCCTGGCTGACGACCTCACTCCCGGCCAGTTCCTGGAACTGGATAAAACCATGCTGAAAGGGCTGCTGTTAAAAAGCGGCGGAACAACCTCTCACACCGTGATCCTCGCGCGCTCCTTCAATATTCCCACGCTGGTCGGCATCGACAGTGAGAGCCTGCTGCAGTGGCGCAATGCACCCGTCTTTGTCGACGGCAATGCCGGTGCGGTCGTTGTCAATGCCAGCGATGCGGTGACGCGCTACTATCAACAAGAAGCACGGGTACAACAGGCGATACGCGAGCAGCAGCGCATCTGGCTCGATCGTGAAGCCAGAACGGCTGACGGTCTGCGCATAGAGATTGCCGCGAACATCGCCCACGCGGTGGAAGCCCAGGGGGCATTTGGCAACGGCGCCGAGGGCGTGGGCCTGTTCCGCACTGAAATGCTCTATATGGATCGCACCAGCGCGCCCGGCGAAAACGAGCTTTACAACATTTTCTGTCAGGCGCTGGAGAGTGCAAACAGGCGAAGCATTATCGTGCGCACCATGGATATCGGCGGCGATAAGCCGGTGGAGTATCTGAATATTCCGGCAGAGAACAATCCGTTCCTGGGTTACCGTGCCGTGCGCATATACGAAGAGTATTCAACACTTTTCACCACCCAGCTTCGGGCGATCCTGCGCGCCTCTGCTCACGGAAACCTGAAGATCATGATCCCGATGATCTCCTCCATGGAAGAGATCCTGTGGGTGAAAGAGAAACTCGCCGAAGCAAAACAGCAGCTTCGCAATGAACATATTCCGTTTGATGAGAAAATCCCGCTCGGCATTATGCTGGAAGTGCCTTCGGTGATGTTCATCATCGATCAGTGCTGCGAAGAGATTGATTTCTTTAGTATTGGCAGCAATGACCTGACGCAGTATCTGCTGGCCGTCGACCGCGACAATGCTAAAGTCACGCGCCACTACAACAGTCTTAACCCGGCCTTCCTGCGCGCGCTGGATTACGCAGTGCAGGCAGTGCATCGCCAGGGGAAATGGATTGGCCTCTGCGGTGAACTGGGCGCGAAAGGGTCAGTGCTGCCGCTACTGGTAGGTCTGGGGCTGGACGAACTAAGCATGGGCTCGCCTGCCATTCCCGCCACCAAAGCACGCCTGGCGCAGCTTGACAGCCGCGCCTGTCGCCAGCTGCTGAACCAGGCCATGGCGTGTCGCACTTCGCTCGAGGTGGAGCATCTGCTGGCGCAGTTCCGCATGAATCAGCAGGATACGCCGCTGGTGACGCCACGCTGCATCTCTCTGGATAACGACTGGAACAGCAAAGAAGAGGTCATGAAAGGGATGACCGATAACCTGCTGCTCGCCGGGCGTTGCCGCTATCCGCGCAAGCTGGAAGCCGATCTCTGGGCCCGCGAGGCCGTCTTCTCCACCGGGCTGGGTTTTGGTTTCGCCATTCCACACAGCAAATCAGAGCATATCGAGCAATCTACCATCAGCGTCGCACGCCTGAAATCTCCGGTCATGTGGGGCGATGAGGAGGCACAGTACATCATCATGCTGACGCTAAACAAACACGCCGCCGGCGACCAGCATATGCGTATTTTCTCCCGCCTGGCACGTCGCATCATGCATGACGATTTTCGCAGCGCGCTGGTTCACGCCAGCTCCGAAGAGGCTATTGCCTCCCTGCTGCAGCACGAATTAGAACTCTAAGACGAGGAAAAATAATGGAACTGTATCTGGATACCGCTAACGTGGCAGAAGTGGAACGCCTTGCTCGTGTTTTCCCCATTGCGGGCGTCACCACCAACCCAAGCATCATTGCCGCCAGCCGTGAATCCATCTGGGACGTACTGCCGCGCCTGCAAAAAGCCATCGGGCCGGACGGCACGCTGTTTGCCCAAACCATGAGCCGCGACGCCGAAGGCATGGTGGCGGAGGCCAAGCGCCTGAGTAACGCCATCCCGGGTATTGTGGTGAAAATTCCAGTCACCGCGCAGGGGCTTATCGCCATTAAAGCGCTGAAAAGAGAGGGTATTACCACGCTGGGTACCGCCGTTTACAGCGCCGCTCAGGGTTTACTGGCCGCGCTGGCAGGCGCGAAGTATGTTGCGCCATACGTCAATCGCGTCGACGCACAGGGCGGCGATGGTATTCGCATGGTGCAGGAGCTACAGTCCCTGCTGGAACTGCATGCGCCGGAAAGCATGGTGCTGGCCGCCAGCTTTAAAACACCGCGTCAGGCGCTGGACTGCCTGCTGGCAGGATGCGAGGCAATTACGCTCCCCTTAGACGTAGCGCAACAAATGCTCGGTACCCCGGCGGTAGAGTCGGCCATAGAAAAGTTCGAGCAGGACTGGAAAAACGCGTTTGGTAACCTCAGTCTCTAAGGGAGAAGAGGTTCGTAAAAAGAACTCGATCGCCTGAAAAAGCGGGTGACAGCTACGCCTTACCCCGCCTGGATGACCGGCAAAAAAATCCCCGCCGTAGCGGGGATTGCTTTTACTTCACGTCAAACCGATCCAAATCCATCACCTTCGCCCATGCGGCAACGAAGTCACGGACAAACTTCTCGTGCGCATCGCTGCTGGCGTAAACCTCTGCCAGCGCGCGCAGGACGGCGTTCGAGCCAAAGACCAGGTCGGCGCGGGTCGCGGTGTATTTCACTTCACCGCTGGCGCGATCGCTACCGGCAAACAGCTCGTTTGAATCGTCGGTCGCTTTCCACTGGGTATTCATATCCAGCAGGTTCACGAAGAAGTCGTTGCTCAGCACGCCTTCGCGGCTGGTGAATACGCCATTCTTGCTGCCATCAAAGTTCGTACCCAGCACGCGCAGGCCGCCGATCAGCACCGTCAGCTCAGGCGCGGTCAGGGTCAGCTGCTGAGCCTTATCAATCAGCAGCGATTCCGTCGTGGACACATCCACCTGCGCACGGTAGTTGCGGAAGCCGTCGGCAATCGGTTCGAGCAGGTTGAACATCTCGATATCCGTCTGGTCCTGACGCGCATCTACGCGGCCCGGAGAGAACGGCACGTTGACGTAAACGCCCGCCGCTTTCGCCGCCTGCTCAACGCCCACAACGCCCGCCAGCACGATGATATCGGCCAGTGAAGCTTTGTTGGTGGTGCGCTGGATAGCTTCCAGAGCCGGCAGCGCGCGTACCGCCGCAGCGTTCACATCCCAGTCGCGCTGAGGAGCCAGCGCCAGACGCGCGCCGTTGGCACCGCCGCGCTTGTCGCCGCCGCGGAAGGTCGATGCAGATGCCCAGGCCACGGAAACCAGCTCGCTCACGGAGAGGCCAGAGGCCGCGATTTCCGCTTTCAGGCTTTCAATATCTTCCTGCGTCGGATGGAACACCGCCTGCGGCAGCGGATCCTGCCAAATCAGATCTTCTTTCGGCACTTCCGGGCCGATGTACCGCGCTTTTGGCCCCATATCGCGGTGGGTCAGTTTGAACCACGCGCGCGCGAAGGCTTCGTTAAAGGCCTGCGGATCGTTCAGGAAGCGACGGGAAATTTTCTCGAATTCCGGGTCGAAGCGCAGCGTCAGGTCGGTGACCAGCATGGTTGGCTTACGTTTTTTCGACGGGTCGAACGGGTCTGGCATGATTTCCGGCGCATCCACGGCTTCAAACTGAATCGCACCTGCCGGGCTGCGGGTCTGCACCCATTCGTATTTGAACAGGTTCTCGAAGAAGTAGTTGCTCCACTGGGTCGGAGTTTGTGACCAGATGACTTCCAGCCCGGAGGTGATAGCGTCAGCGCCAATACCGGTGCCGTGCGTGCTGGCCCAGCCTAAGCCCTGCGCTTCAATCGGCGAGGCTTCCGGGTCGGTGCCAACGTGCGTGGCTTCACCCGCGCCGTGGGTTTTACCGAGCGTATGGCCGCCTGCAATCAGCGCGACGGTCTCTTCGTCGTTCATGCCCATGTTGCCAAAGGTAGCGCGAATTGCCGCAGCCGCAGACAGCGGTTCACCGCTGGCGTTTGGCCCTTCCGGGTTCACGTAAATCAGGCCCATTTCGGTGGCCGCCAGCGGGCGTTTCGCCAGCGCTTCCGGGTCACGGTGGGTCAGCCAGGCTTTTTCATCGCCCCAGTTTACGTCCAGATCCGGTTCCCAGACGTCTTCACGACCGGCGCCAAATCCAAAGGTGCGGAAGCCGGAGTTCTCCAGCGCCACGTTACCCGCGAGGATAAACAGGTCGGCCCAGGAGATTTTTTGTCCGTATTTTTGCTTGATTGGCCACAGCAGGCGGCGCGCTTTATCCAGGCTGACGTTATCGGGCCAGGAGTTCAGCGGCGCAAAGCGCTGTTGGCCGCGTCCGGCTCCGCCGCGTCCGTCCACGGAGCGGTAAGTACCTGCCCCGTGCCAGGCCATGCGAATAAACAGACCCGCGTAGCTGCCCCAGTCGGCAGGCCACCACGGTTGAGAGTCGGTTAACAGGGCTTTGAGATCGCCCTTGAGGGCGGAATAGTCGAGCTTGCTGAATTCTTTGCGGTAGTCGAAGTCTTCACCCAGCGGGTTTGAACGGTTGGAATGTTGATTTAGAAGATCGATGCGGAGTTGTTTAGGCCACCACTCTTTGCTGCCGGTACCTGCGCCCGCGCTGTGATCGACGCCGCCCTGATGGAACGGACATTTGCCGGCGGATGCCGCGTTATTGGTCTCGTCTGACGTGCTCATCGCTATGCTCCCTTTACAGTGTTACCGTTACGATATACACCACTAGCAATAAGATATAGTTGAATTAATCCACAGATTCGATAGTTAATACCTTTTAACTCTCTACCTGACTAAAAAGCCCTCAATTTTATGAGGGCTTTTTGCTAATTACGCCGGGCGAACGCCGAGCGTATGACAGATGGCGTAGCTCATCTCCGCGCGGTTCAGCGTGTAGAAGTGGAAGTCTTTCACCCCTTCGCGGCTTAAGATTTTCACCATATCCATCGCGATGTTGGCCCCCACCAGCTTGCGGGTTTCCGCATCGTCGTCCAGCCCTTCGTACATTTTGGACATCCACAGCGGAATGCGCACGTTGGTCATATCGGCGAACTTCTTCGCCTGTTTGAAGTTAGAGACCGGCAGAATGCCCGGGATAATTTCGACGTCGATATCGGCCGAGACGCAGCGGTCGCGGAAGCGCAGATAGCTTTCCACGTCAAAGAAGAACTGGGTGATGGCGCGGTTGGCACCGGCCTCCACCTTACGCTTCAGGTTAAGCAGATCCGCCTGGGCGCTTTTCGCTTCCGGATGAACTTCAGGATAGGCGGCCACGGAGATATCGAAGTCGGCCACCTCCTTCAGCAGCCCGACCAGATCGGCCGCATACATCTCTGGCTTGCCGCTGCCGGGAGGGAGATCGCCGCGCAGGGCAACGATATGGCGGATACCGTTGTTCCAGTAGTCCTGGGCAATGGCGCGCAGCTCATCGCGGGTGGCGTCGATACAGGTCAGATGCGGCGCCGCTTCCAGACCGGTTCTGTCCTTAATGCCTTTAATAATGCTGTGCGTGCGGTCACGCTCGCCGGAGTTCGCACCGTAGGTCACGGAGACAAACTTCGGCTTCAGGCTGCTCAGGCGATCGATAGAGCTCCACAGGGTTTGCTCCATTTCACTGGTGCGCGGCGGGAAAAATTCAAAAGAGACGTTAATCTGGCCGTTTACTTCGGCCAGGCTCTGATTCAGTGCTTCCCGCTGGTTGGCGTGAAAAAAGCTCATACCTTACCTCTATCTTTCGCGTGTCGTTGTCTGTTGTGTTGTGAACTTCTATACGTTTAGACGTCCAGATGTAAAAATGACGGAAAAGCGGCGTGACGTCAACAGAAATAATCACATTAACGGTGAGGTTTGCTCAGGGAAGATGAGGAGAATTCATGATGGGGGTGGAAAGGTAGCACCGGGCAGTCCCCTCTCCCCTTTGGGGAGAGGGTTAGGGTGAGGGGGAGAGATTACAGCAGCTTAGCCAGACGGTTAATATCGGACTGGATGGCCCCGGCGGTGACGTCGCGTCCCGCACCCGGGCCGCGGATCACCAGCGGGTTATCGCGGTACCAGCGGCTTTCAATAGCGAAGACGTTATCGCACGGCAGCAGCGCCGCCAGCGGATGGTCAGGACGCACCGCCTCGACACCCACGCGCGCCTTACCGTTGGCCTCGAAACGCGCCACGTAGCGCAGCACCAGCCCCATCTCGTTCGCCGCTTCCAGACGCTGCACCATCTGGTCATTCAGCTCGTCGCCGTTCTCGAAGAAATGGTCAACGGACCCTTCCTCGCAGCCCGCAGGCACCAGCGACTCGACGCGTACGGAATCCGGCTCGATGTCATAACCGGCTTCGCGCGCCAGGATCACCAGCTTGCGCATCACGTCTTTACCGGAGAGGTCAACGCGCGGATCGGGCTCGGTTAAGCCCTGCTGCCAGGCCTGATCCACCAGGTCGGTGAACGGTACGGTGCCGTCAAACTGCAGGAACAGCCAGGAGAGCGTGCCGGAGAAGATCCCGCTCAGCGCCAGAATGCTGTCGCCGCTTTCAATCAGGTCGCGCACGGTGTGGTTAACCGGCAGGCCCGCGCCAACGGTGGCGTTATAGAGCCAGTGGCGACCCGTTTTTTCAAACGCGTCGTGGATCTGACGGTATTTATCGGTGCTGCTCGCCCCCGCCAGCTTGTTGGCGCTGATGACGTGGAAACCGTGGCTGGCGAAATCCAGATACTGATCGGCAAGCTGTTCGCTGGCGGTGACGTCCAGCACCACCAGATCGTCATACGGGTGCGCGCGCATCCACAGGAACAGCGACTCTTCGTCCTGCTCAACCGCTTCATCGTTAAAGAAGGCCAGCGCCCGGCTGGCGTCCAGCCCCTCGTAGTTCAGCAGGCTGCGGCGGCTATCCACCACGCCCGCAAGAATAAACTCAAACCCGGTACGCGCCGAAAGCGTGACCTGTTCGCGGGCAAACAGCTCCAGCCAGCGGGAACCGATGTTGCCCTTACCAAACAGCACCAGTCCGATGCGCTTTTCCGCGCGGAACAGCGAGGTGTGCAGGCCCTGAATCAGGCTTTCGGTTGGCCCTTTACGCAGGACGGCGACCAGGCTAATGCCCTCTTCCGACTGCCAGGTGAACTCCACCGGCTGGCCCTTCAGCTGCTGCCAGAAGCGGTGGCAGTGCAGCGGGTTGCGGGTGACGCCCGCGCCGACCATTGCCACCAGCGCCAGCCCCTGACGCAGGCGAAGCTCGCCCGGCAGGCCCGCTTCATCCAGAATTTTCAGGGCGCTGTCCGCCACTTCGGCGGTATAGCAGAACTGCAGCAGCTGGCGGTCATTATGAACGCCAACGGCCAGCGGACGCACCTGGGCGCGTTTCAGGATCGTGTCGATATCTTTATGCGCCAGCCTGAAGTCCTGACCCGCAGGGACCTGGAACTCAATCAGGCAGATGTCGTCGTGGCTGGTGACAATGCGCGCGCCCGTGCCGGATGCCAGCACGCGCTCGATGCGCGTGGAACCCTGATCCGGCGTGTAGCTACAGCGCAGCTGCAGGTCGATATCGCTGCCGGAAACCGGCTGCAGCGTACGCGCGTGCAGCACCGGTGCCGCCAGACGCGCCAGCTCGCTGGCTTCGTCGAGACGCAGCAGCGGCAACAGGCAGGCATCTTTCACCTTACGCGGGTCCGCGCTGTAAACACCGGCCACGTCGCTCCAGATGGTAACGCGGGACACGCCCGCCAGGGCACCAATTTGCGTTGCCGAGTAGTCCGAGCCGTTACGGCCCAGCAGCACGGTTTCACCGGCGTTGCTGCGGCTGATAAAGCCGGTGACGACAATACGTTTACCCGGATGCTGCACCAGCAGCTGTTGCAGCAGCGGATAGGACAACCCTTCGTCCACCTGAGGCTGCGCGGCGCGTTCCGCGCGCAGGAAATCACGCGCGTCGAGCCAGGCCGCGTCCACGCCCAGGTGTTGCAGCACGGCGGCCATCAGGCGCGCGGACCACACTTCACCGTGGCCCACCACTTCGGCATACACCGCGTCGGTAATCCCGCTGTCCAGCAGGGCAGCCAGACGCTCAAGGTCATGCGTGAAGGCGCCGATCAGCCCGTCCGCCACGTCCGCAGGCAGCAGGCCGGCAATCAGCTCGCTCTGGTAACGACGTAAGGACTGTTGCACCTGATGCGCAGAAAGGCGATCGGTCTGGCTCAGTTTCAGCCAGCTAATCAACTGGTTGGTGGTGCTGCCCGCCGCCGAGACAACCATCATGTCACCCGGCTGTGAATATTCGGTCATGATCCCTGCGACGCGCAGATAACATTTCACATCAGCAAGACTACTACCACCAAACTTGTGCAGCTGACGACCCTTCGCCCCTGCCTGCGCTATCACACTCATGATTACCCCTTGGCTGCGACCCGGAAGCCATTTTCCAGATCGGCAATTAAATCTTCAGAATCTTCAATACCGGTCGAGATACGCAGCAGCGTCTCGGAAATCCCGGCGGCGGCACGCGCTTCCGGTGCCATACCTGCGTGCGTCATGGTCGCGGCGTGGGAGATCAAGCTTTCAACCCCACCTAAGGATTCCGCCAGCGTAAACAATGACAGCCCGCTCAGGAAGCGACGCAGCGTTTGCTCGTCACCGTCCAGTTCAAAACTTAACATCGCGCCAAATCCTTTCTGCTGGCGCGCGGCAATCTCGTGCCCCTGGTTTTCCGGCAGCGACGGGTGATAAAGCTTCTTCACCAGCGGCTGGTTTTTCAGGAAATCGACAATCGCCTGGGCATTGCGCTGCGCCACGTCCATGCGCGGCGAAAGCGTGCGGATGCCGCGCAACAGCAGGTAGCTGTCGAACGCGCCCGCGGTGACGCCAATGTTATTGGCCCACCATGCCAGTTCCGTGACAACGTCGGGATCTTTTGCAATCACCACGCCCGCCACCACGTCAGAATGGCCGTTCAGATATTTAGTACATGAATGCAATACCAGATCCGCACCCAGTGCTAACGGGTTCTGAAGGGCCGGACTGAGGAAGGTATTATCCACTACACTTATCGCTCCCGCATCCCTTGCGAGCTGACAAATTTTCGCAATGTCGACAACGCGCAACAATGGGTTGCTTGGACTTTCCACCAGAACCAGCTTCGGCTTCTCTGCCAGCGCCTGTTTCAGCGCCTGCTCGTCGTTTTGATCGACAAACAGCACGCGGTAGCAGCCGCGCTTTGCCATGCTGTCAAACAGACGATAGCTGCCGCCGTAGCAGTCGTGCGGCGCAACCAGCAGATCGCCCGGTTTCAGAAACACTGTCGTCACGAGGTGAATGGCGGACATCCCCGTATTGGTTAATACTGCCCCTGCGCCCCCTTCCAGCTCGGCCAGCGCACGCTGGGTTACATCACGCGTAGGGTTGCCACGACGCGAGTAGTCATGCGCGCGCGGTTCATTAAATCCGGTGAAATTGTAGGTACTGGAAAGATGAATGGGCGGGACAACGCAGCCGTACTGCTCGTCATCATTTAATCCGCTACGCACTGCGATAGTGGCCTGTTTACGCGTCATGGTGAGGGCTTCCTGGCGAATGAGGTGAAAAGTCAGGCACCAGAGTAAACATTGAAAGTATGGACGTCAATACATCTGGACATCTAAACTTCTTTGCGTATAGATTGAGCAATGCGCAAATAGCCGTTAAAATTATATGCTTTAGTGCACGCTGCAGCGGCAATATCCGTGCCACGGTATCGTCTCTACGGTAAACTATGCAAGATTACGGTTCAAAACGGGCAGTGACCGGTTTGCACCTTTAGATTAATGACTGAGAGGATTAAAGGTATCTCATGGCTGAATGGAGCGGCGAATATATCAGCCCATACGCTGAGCACGGTAAGAAGAGTGAGCAAGTAAAGAAAATTACGGTTTCCATTCCTCTGAAGGTGTTGAAGATCCTCACCGATGAACGTACGCGTCGTCAGGTGAATAACCTGCGCCACGCGACCAACAGCGAACTGCTATGCGAAGCGTTCCTGCATGCGTTTACCGGCCAACCGTTGCCGAACGATGACGATCTGCGCAAAGAGCGTAGCGACGAAATCCCGGAAGAGGCGAAGGTGATCATGCGTGAACTGGGTATCGACCCGGAGACGTGGGAATACTGAGAAGCGGATACAAAAAAGGCACCTCGCGGTGCCTTTTTTTCGGGAAACTTATTTAGCGCCCGGGATGCTGAAACGCTTGTTGAAGCGGTCAACACGGCCACCGGTTGCAACATCACGCTGCTTACCAGTGTAGAACGGGTGGCATTTGCCGCACACGTCCAGGTTCAGATCGTGACCCACGGTAGAGCGGATCTGGATAGAGTTACCGCAAGAGCAGTTTGCAGTAATCATTTCGTATTTCGGGTGAATATCTTTTTTCATGGGAGAACCTCAGTTAAGGCCGCGTCGCTCTTCCAGCCCTAACGCCAGACACCACGCGATGTTGAATGTAAGTTCTTTGGCGTAAAGTACACCAAAGGCGGCGAATCATACAGAATTTAACCAGCGTATGCAAACTGATCCGCACGCCGCTTTTACTAATGTGTATACTAACGCGCCACTTTTCAAGTCAGGAAGATTCGATGCCCGTCGCTCACGTTGCCCTGCCCGTTCCGCTTCCCCGCACCTTTGACTACCTGCTGCCCGACAGCATGAGCGCCAAAGCGGGCTGTCGCGTGACCGTGCCGTTTGGCAAACAGCAGCGCGTGGGGATCGTCGTCTCCGTCAGCGATAAAAGCGAATTGCCCCTCAATGAACTGAAGTCGGTGGTTGAGGTGCTGGACAGCGAGCCGGTTTACTCCACCAGCACCTGGCGACTGCTGCTGTGGGCGGCGGATTATTATCATCACCCGATTGGCGACGTCCTTTTCCACGCTCTGCCGATCCTGCTGCGCCAGGGCAAGAGCGCCAGCCACGCCCCGATGTGGTACTGGTTTGCCACCGAACAGGGTCAGGCCGTGGACATCAACAGCCTGAAGCGCTCGCAGAAACAGCAGCAGGCGCTGGCGGCGCTGCGTCAGGGAAAAATCTGGCGGCATCAGGTCGACGAGCTTGAGGTCAGCGAAACGGCGCTACAGGCATTAAGAAAGAAAGGGCTGAGCGAGCTGGCCAGCGAAGCGCCCGCCCTTCACGACTGGCGCGACGGCTTCTCCGTCTCGGGCGATCGCCTGCGCCTGAATACCGAGCAGGCTACCGCGGTAGGCGCCATTCACAGCGCCTCGGACCATTTTTCCGCCTGGCTGCTGGCGGGCGTGACGGGCTCCGGCAAGACTGAAGTGTATCTGAGCGTGCTGGAAAACGTGCTCGCGCAGGGCAAACAGGCGCTGGTGATGGTGCCGGAAATCGGCCTGACGCCGCAGACCATCGCCCGCTTCCGCGAACGCTTTAACGCGCCGGTTGAGGTGCTGCACTCCGGGCTTAACGACAGCGAGCGCCTCAGCGCCTGGCTGAAAGCGAAAAACGGCGAAGCGGCGATTGTGATCGGCACCCGTTCGTCGCTGTTTACGCCGTTTAAAAACCTCGGTGTCATCGTCATCGACGAAGAGCACGACAGCTCCTATAAACAGCAGGAAGGCTGGCGCTACCATGCCCGCGACCTGGCGGTTTACCGCGCGCACAGCGAGCAAATTCCCATTATTCTCGGATCCGCCACGCCTGCGCTCGAAACGCTGCACAACGTACGCCAGCGTAAGTACCACATGCTGCGCCTGACGCGCCGCGCGGGGAACGCCCGCCCGGCCATTCAGCACGTGCTGGATCTCAAAGGCCAGCAGGTGCAGGCCGGGTTAGCGCCCGCATTGATTTCCCGCATGCGCCAGCATTTGCAGGCGGGGAACCAGGTGATCCTGTTCCTGAACCGTCGCGGATTCGCCCCCGCCCTGCTGTGCCACGACTGCGGCTGGATTGCCGAATGCCCGCGCTGCGACCACTACTACACCTTCCACCAGGCCCAGCGACACCTGCGCTGCCACCACTGCGACAGCCAGCGCCCGGTGCCGCGCCAGTGCCCGTCGTGCGGATCAACGCATATCGTGCCGGTGGGTCTGGGCACGGAACAGCTGGAACAGGCGCTAGGCCCCTTCTTCCCGGACGTGCCTATTTCCCGAATCGACCGGGACACCACCAGCCGCAAGGGGGCGCTGGAGCAGCAGCTTGCGGAAGTGCACCGCGGCGGCGCGCGCATTCTGATTGGCACCCAGATGCTGGCCAAAGGGCACCACTTCCCGGACGTGACGCTGGTCGCCCTGCTGGACGTCGACGGCGCGCTGTTCTCGGCAGATTTCCGCTCCGCCGAGCGCTTCGCCCAGCTTTATACGCAGGTGGCAGGGCGTGCGGGACGCGCAGGCAAGCAGGGCGAGGTGGTACTGCAAACGCACCATCCTGAGCATCCGCTGCTACAGACTCTGCTGCACAAAGGCTATGACGCCTTTGCCGAGCAGGCGCTGGCCGAACGCCAGACCATGCAGCTGCCGCCGTGGACCAGCCACGTCATCATCCGCGCGGAAGATCATAACAACCAGCAGGCGCCGCTTTTCCTGCAACAGCTGAGGAATCTCCTGCAGGCCAGCCCGCTGGTGGATAACCAGCTGTGGATCCTGGGCCCGGTGCCTGCGCTGGCGCCAAAACGCGGTGGACGCTTCCGCTGGCAAATTTTACTTCAGCACCCCTCGCGCATTCGCCTGCAGCACATCGTCAGCGGCACGCTGGCGCTCATCAACACCCTGCCGGAAGCGCGTAAAGTGAAGTGGGTGCTGGACGTCGATCCCATCGAAGGCTGAAGACGGATCGAAAAATTTAACGCGCCTCACACTTTTTATGAAAATTCTGTAACCGATTCCATTAACTATCTGTAAAAATGGTGACGTCCGCAGTTCGGTGTTCAGGCGAGGAGAAGACGTTGAAGTCCAGGAAAGAGGTTGCCACGGCGACCATGAAAGACGTTGCCGAGAAAGCACAAGTCTCAACGGCAACCGTGTCCCGCGCATTAATGAACCCGGATAAAGTCTCCCAGGCGACCCGTAACAAGGTTGAACAGGCGGCCCTGGAAGTGGGGTATTTCCCGCAGGCGATGGGGCGGAACGTCAAGCGCAATGAATCGCGGACCATCCTGGTGATAGTGCCGGACATCTGCGATCCCTTCTTCAGCGAGATCATTCGCGGTATCGAAGTGACGGCGGCGGAGCAGGGCTATCTGGTGCTGATTGGCGACTGTGCCCACCAGAACCAGCAGGAAAAAACCTTTATCGACCTCATTATCACCAAGCAGATTGACGGCATGCTGCTGCTTGGATCGCGCCTGCCGTTTGATGCCAGCATCGAAGAACAGCGCAATTTACCGCCGATGGTGATGGCCAACGAGTTTGCGCCTGAGCTGGAACTACCCACGGTACATATCGATAACCTGACGGCCGCGTTCAACGCGGTGAACTATCTTCAGGAGCTGGGGCATAAGCGCATTGGCTGCATTGCCGGGCCGGAAGAGATGCCGCTCTGCCACTATCGCCTGCAGGGCTATGTTCAGGCGCTGCGCCGTACCGGGGCGATTGTCGATCCGCACTACATTGCGCGCGGCGATTTTACTTTCGAAGCGGGCGGACAGGCGCTGGAGAGACTGCTGGCGCTGCCGGAACCGCCAACGGCGGTGTTCTGCCACAGCGACGTGATGGCGCTGGGGGCGCTATCATACGCCAAGCGCCGTGGGTTACGCGTGCCGAAAGACCTGTCGATTATCGGCTTCGATAACATTTCGCTTTCAGAGTTTTGCGATCCGCCGCTCTCCACCGTTTCACAACCGCGCTATCAGATTGGCCGTGAAGCGATGCTGCTTCTGCTGGATCAGCTGCAGGGTCAAACGGTTAGCAGCGGTTCGCGGTTACTGGACTGCGAGCTGATTGTTCGCGGTTCGACCCAGGCATTGACTTAAAGTAAACGCCTTTCGGACACCCTTATCTGGTCAAAGCCCCGCCGCTTAAGTAACATGGCGGGCTGACGAACGAATAAATACAGCGAAACGATAGTGGCACAACGAGATTATGTACGTCGCGGCCAGCCGGCACCTTCGCGACGCAAAAAGAGTAGTTCAAAAAGCAAGCAGCGTAATCTGCCTGCGGTCTCGCCAGCAATGGTCGCTATTGCTGCGGCAGTGCTGGTGGCCTTTATTGGCGGCCTGTACTTCATCACGCACCATAAAAAAGAAGAGTCCGAGGCGCTTCAGGGCAACAAAGTGGTGGGAAATGGTCTGCCGCCGAAACCTGAAGAGCGCTGGCGCTATATTAAAGAGCTGGAAAGCCGTCAGCCCGGCGTGCGCGCACCTACTGAGCCCTCAGCCGGTGGCGAAGTGAAAAATGCCGACCAGCTGACGGACGAGCAGCGGCAGCTGCTGGCACAGATGCAGGCCGATATGCGCCAGCAGCCGACGCAGCTGAACGAAGTGCCGTGGAATGAACAAACGCCAGCGCAGCGTCAGCAAACGTTGCAGCTGCAGCGTCAGCGCCAGGCACAAATTCAACAGCAGCAACAGCAGCAGCAGCAGCAGCAGTGGACGCAAACTCAGCCGGTACAGCAGCCGAAGGCCCAGCCATACCAGCAGCAGCAGACGCGTACGGCGCAGTCGCAGCCTGTTCAACAGCCAAAAGCGCAGCCGCAAAAGCAAACGGCGCAGCCGTATCAGGATTTGCTCCAGACGCCAGCGCATACTACCGCGCAGCAGCCGAAAACGCAGCAGGCCGCACCGGTGACCAAAGAGACCGAAGCGCCGAAGCAGACGGCAGAGAAAAAAGACGAGCGCCGCTGGATGGTGCAGTGCGGTTCGTTTAAAGGTGCCGAGCAGGCGGAAACCGTGCGTGCTCAGCTGGCGTTCGAAGGATTTGATTCACGCATTACCACCAACAACGGCTGGAATCGCGTGGTGATTGGCCCGGTCAAAGGCAAAGAAAATGCCGATGGCACCATTTCGCGCCTGAAAGTGGCCGGTCACACAAACTGCATTCGACTCGCCTCCGGGGGTTGAAACCCCCAAAATCCCCCCCATCTATCATTTAATTCAGCCCTGAGCACAGGCTCAGGGCTTCTGTTTCCCGAATTTGTAACCAGGGGGTCTGCTCGTGACAACAATAGTAAGTGTACGCCGTAACGGCCAGGTGGTAATTGCCGGTGATGGCCAGGCCACGCTGGGTAATACCGTCATGAAAGGCAACGTGAAGAAAGTGCGTCGTCTCTACAACGACAAAGTGATCGCCGGTTTTGCAGGCGGCACGGCGGATGCCTTCACGCTGTTTGAACTGTTTGAACGCAAGCTGGAAATGCACCAGGGTCATCTGGTGAAAGCTGCCGTTGAGCTGGCAAAAGACTGGCGTACCGACCGTATGCTGCGCAAGCTCGAAGCGCTGCTGGCGGTCGCGGATGAAACCGCCTCGCTGATCATCACCGGTAACGGTGACGTGATTCAGCCGGAAAACGACCTGATTGCCATCGGCTCTGGCGGCCCTTATGCCCAGGCTGCAGCCCGCGCGCTGTTGGAAAATACCGATATGAACGCGCGTGATATCGCGGTGAAGGCGTTGGATATTGCAGGTGATATCTGCATCTATACCAACCACAACCACACCATCGAAGAATTGACCTCCAAAGCGTAAGGATCTCCCATGTCTGAAATGACCCCACGCGAAATTGTCAGCGAACTGAACAAACACATTATCGGCCAGGATAACGCCAAGCGCTCCGTGGCTATCGCGTTGCGTAACCGCTGGCGTCGTATGCAGCTTGACGAAGAGCTGCGTCACGAAGTCACGCCGAAAAACATTCTGATGATCGGCCCGACCGGCGTCGGTAAAACCGAAATCGCCCGTCGTCTGGCGAAGCTGGCGAACGCGCCGTTCATCAAAGTTGAAGCCACCAAGTTCACCGAAGTGGGCTATGTGGGTAAAGAAGTGGACTCTATCATCCGCGATCTGACCGATTCTGCGATTAAGATGGTGCGCGTCCAGGCGATTGAGAAAAACCGCTACCGCGCGGAAGAGATGGCGGAAGAGCGCATTCTCGACGTGCTGATCCCGCCGGCGAAAAACAACTGGGGCCAGGCAGAACAGCAGGCTGAGCCTTCAGCCGCGCGCCAGGCGTTCCGCAAAAAACTGCGTGAAGGCCAGCTGGACGACAAAGAGATTGAGATCGACCTCGCGGCCGCGCCGATGGGCGTTGAAATCATGGCGCCTCCGGGCATGGAAGAGATGACCAGCCAGCTGCAGTCCATGTTCCAGAACCTGGGCGGCCAGAAGCAGAAAGCGCGTAAGCTGAAAATCAAAGACGCGATGAAGCTGCTGATTGAAGAAGAAGCGGCGAAGCTGGTGAACCCGGAAGAGCTGAAGCAGGACGCTATCGACGCGGTTGAGCAGCACGGTATCGTGTTTATCGACGAAATCGACAAAATTTGTAAGCGCGGCGGCAACAGCTCCGGCCCGGACGTGTCCCGCGAAGGCGTACAGCGCGACCTGCTGCCGCTGGTTGAAGGCTGCACCGTCTCTACCAAGCACGGCATGGTGAAAACGGACCACATTCTGTTTATCGCTTCCGGTGCGTTCCAGGTGGCCAGCCCGTCGGATCTGATCCCGGAACTGCAGGGTCGTCTGCCTATCCGCGTTGAGCTGCAGGCGCTGACCACCGAAGATTTCGAGCGCATCCTGACCGAGCCGAACGCCTCTGCTACCGTACAGTACAAGGCGTTGATGGCGACCGAAGGCGTTAACCTCGAGTTCACCGAAGACGGTATCAAGCGTATCGCCCAGGCCGCATGGCAGGTCAACGAAACCACCGAGAACATCGGTGCGCGTCGTCTGCACACCGTGCTGGAACGCCTGGTGGAAGACATCTCGTATGATGCGAGCGACCTCAACGGTCAAACCATTACCATTGACGCAGAATATGTGAGCAAACATCTGGATGCATTAGTGGCAGATGAAGATCTGAGCCGTTTTATCCTATAATCGCGGTTACTGCATTCTCATCACTGTTAATGGGGGCTAAGGCCCCCATTTTTATTGGCTAAATTACTATGACTGATATCAGCCGTACTCAGGCGTGGCTCGAAAGCCTGCGCCCTAAAACGCTTCCTCTGGCCTTTGCCGCGATTATCGTCGGTACGGCGCTTGCCTGGTGGCAGGGTTATTTTGATCCGCTGGTCGCCGCGCTGGCATTGATTACCGCTGGCCTGCTGCAAATCCTCTCCAACCTCGCGAACGACTACGGTGATGCGGTGAAAGGCAGCGATAAGCCTGACCGTATCGGGCCGCTGCGCGGGATGCAGAAAGGGGTCATTACCCAGGCACAGATGAAGCGCGCGCTGATTATCACCGTGGTACTGATTTGCTTGTCCGGCCTGGCGCTGGTGACGGTTGCCTCGAAAACCACCAGCGACTTCATTGGCTTCCTGGTGCTGGGTCTGCTCGCCATCGTCGCGGCCATCACCTACACCGTCGGCACGCGCCCTTACGGCTATATTGGCCTCGGGGATATCTCCGTGCTGGTATTCTTCGGCTGGCTGAGCGTGATGGGAAGCTGGTACTTACAGGCGCATACGGTGATCCCTGCCCTGTTCCTCCCGGCAACCGCCTGCGGCCTGCTGGCGACGGCGGTGCTCAATATCAATAACCTGCGCGATATCGACAGCGACCGTGAGAACGGCAAGAACACGCTGGCGGTGCGTCTGGGGCCGGTGAATGCGCGCCGCTATCATGCCTGCCTGCTTATTGGCGCGCTGGTTTGCCTGGCGCTGTTTAACCTGATTTCCCTGCACAGCCTGTGGGGCTGGCTGTTTGTGCTTGCCGCGCCGCTGCTGGTTAAGCAGGCCCGCTTTGTGATGCGTGAACTCAGCCCGGCAGCCATGCCGCCGATGCTGGAGCGAACGGTAAAAGGCGCGCTGCTGACTAACCTGTTGTTCGTCATTGGGATTGTGTTAAGCCAGACGCTCAGTTAGCTGACAAATATCAATTAACAATTGATGATTTTGCCAACAACGCATTTCGCACGATATACTGAACACATTCGCAGCAACTGAGCGTTAAACCTATGAAATACGATACCTCCGAGCTTTGTGACATCTACCAGGAAGATGTCAACGTCGTTGAACCGCTGTTCTCCAACTTTGGTGGGCGGTCATCGTTTGGCGGGCAAATCGTCACGGTGAAATGTTTCGAGGACAACGGGTTGCTGTACGATCTGCTCGAACAGAACGGCCGTGGCCGCGTTCTGGTGGTCGACGGCGGCGGGTCCGTGCGTCGCGCACTGATTGATGCTGAACTGGCCGGAATTGCCGTCCAGAACGAGTGGGAAGGCATCGTGGTATACGGCTCCGTGCGTCAGGTGGACGATCTCGAAGACCTGGATATTGGAATTCAGGCCATCGCGGCCATTCCGGTAGGCGCTGCAGGTGACGGCATCGGCGAAAGCGACGTGCGCGTCAATTTCGGCGGCGTGACCTTCTTCTCCGGGGACCATCTCTACGCTGATAATACCGGCATTATCCTTTCCGAAGATCCGCTGGATATTGAGTAGTAAAAGAGTCAGCGTGAACCATAAAAAAACCGCCAACAGCAATGTGGCGGTTTTTTTGTCCCTCGGGATTCGCGGTCCGTTGGGAAATTTTGCAACCTTTAACCAGGATTTTTATCTTACCCTGGTTCATACCTCAGGTGATCCCTGTTAGCCCTTTATAAATTCCTAATTATCTATGGAAACCTTAACTACGCAGGTATTGCTCATTATGATGCTGCGTCCCTTTCCGCCATCTTGCAAATGGGCATCGGTCCAGGGAAAGGTGTACTCACAACCGTAAAGCAGCCTTTAACCAGGCTTGTGTCCACCGACTTATCACCGATGGTGAACGGTGGAGCGGTTAGCTGCAGGGACCGCATAATGAAACGCTATTTATGTATTGCGTTCATTGTCGCCAGCGTACTCGTAGTAAAGAGTGATGAACCCAATGTGTTAATTGCTCTTACTATGACAGCGCAGGACAAGTAGCGTTAAGGCCGCCTTTGGCGGCCTTTTTTATGGTTGTTGCAGACTGACATCAAACCATAAAAAAGCCGGGTGGCGTTGTCGCCTTACCCGGCCTGTTCAGTGCAATCCCAACAGGAATTAGACCTCTTCCATACGTCCCAGCAGCGCCTGCAGGCGATCCTGCCAACCGTTCTGCTGTTCGCGCAGCTGGTTGTTTTCGCGCTCCAGTTCTTCGCGGCCGTGCTGAGCGTTCTGAACTTCCTGCGCCAGGCTGTTGTTCTTCTCTTTCAGCTCTTCAATTTCCATCTGCAGCAGCGTGATGGTGTCAATCGCCTGCTGTACTTTCGATTCCAGTTTCTCAAACACTTCTAAAGACATGATCCTACCTCTCCTGAATTGCAAGGCGACGCTTTAACGTAAACGCGCACAACATATGTTCCGATTGTATGGAGCGCAGTCGCCCCTGTCCAGCGGCATGCCACGCAGATCGCGGTTTGCAACACTTTTCGGCCTCGTCCTGGTGCGTTCGCCGCATATACCACTAAGTTGTTAACCCATTCGTTAAAAAAATGATTCAACTCGCCGTGCGCGACTGATGCAAAAACGCGCTTTATGGCGCGAAAACGCTCATTTTATTGACACAGACCACACATTTTAATTTCGATATTTCTCGTTTTTGCTCGTTAACGATAAATTAACACTATGTCTACAGGGCATCGTGGCTGTCACGGGCGGCCACGCTAACAATAAACATCAATTTCTTCAGGATTCCGATTATGAGTCAGACATCAACCTTAAAAGGCCAGTGCATTGCCGAGTTCCTTGGTACCGGGTTGTTGATATTCTTCGGAGTGGGCTGTGTCGCTGCACTGAAAGTGGCGGGTGCCAGTTTTGGTCAGTGGGAAATCAGTATCATCTGGGGTCTGGGCGTGGCGATGGCCATCTACCTGACTGCAGGGGTCTCTGGTGCACATCTTAACCCGGCGGTGACTATCGCACTGTGGCTGTTCGCGTGCTTCGACGGACGCAAAGTTGTTCCTTTCATTATTTCTCAATTTGCCGGCGCGTTTTGCGCAGCGGCGTTAGTTTACGGGCTTTATTACAATCTTTTCATCGACTTCGAACAGACGCATCATATGGTGCGCGGCAGCGTCGAAAGTCTGGATCTGGCAGGCATCTTCTCAACCTACCCTAACCCGCATATCAATTTTGTGCAGGCGTTCGCAGTTGAAATGGTGATTACCGCTATTCTGATGGGCGTTATCCTGGCGCTGACCGACGACGGAAACGGCATTCCGCGCGGTCCGCTGGCTCCCCTGCTGATTGGTCTGCTGATTGCGGTGATTGGCGCATCCATGGGCCCGCTGACCGGCTTCGCGATGAACCCGGCGCGTGATATCGGACCCAAAGCGTTCGCCTTTATCGCAGGCTGGGGCGACGTGGCCTTCACCGGCGGCAAAGACATTCCTTACTTCCTGGTGCCGCTGTTTGCGCCGGTTGTCGGGGCTGCGCTGGGCGCATTTAGCTACCGCAAATTAATTGGTCGCCACTTACCGTGCGACACCTGTGTGGACGAGGAGAAGAAAACGACTTCTACCGCACAACAAAAAGCTTCGCTGTAATCTGACTACGGGACACATACCATGACCGAAAAAAAATATATCGTTGCGCTCGACCAGGGCACTACCAGCTCCCGCGCTGTCGTAATGGATCATGACGCGAACATTGTCAGCGTGTCTCAACGTGAATTTGAGCAAATTTATCCCCGTCCAGGCTGGGTAGAACACGACCCGATGGAGATCTGGGCGTCACAAAGCTCCACGCTGGTGGAAGTGCTGGCGAAAGCCGATATCAGTTCCGACGAGATTGCCGCGATTGGTATTACCAACCAGCGTGAAACCACCGTAGTGTGGGAACGCGAAACCGGTAAGCCTATTTACAACGCCATCGTCTGGCAGTGCCGCCGTACGTCAGAAATCTGCGAACAGCTTAAGCGTGACGGGATGGAAGAGTATGTGCGCAGCGCCACCGGCCTGGTGGTTGACCCGTACTTCTCAGGTACCAAAGTGAAGTGGATCCTCGACCACGTGGAAGGTTCACGCGAGCGTGCAAAGCGCGGCGAGCTGCTGTTCGGGACCGTCGATACCTGGCTTATCTGGAAGATGACTCAGGGACGCGTCCACGTTACCGACTACACCAACGCCTCGCGTACGATGCTGTTCAACATCAACACCCTGGAGTGGGATGACAAGATGCTGGACGCGCTGGATATTCCGCGCGCAATGCTGCCTGAAGTGCGTAAGTCGTCTGAAGTGTACGGCCAGACCAACATCGGCGGTAAAGGCGGCACCCGTATTCCTATCGCCGGGATCGCCGGTGACCAGCAGGCGGCGCTGTTCGGCCAGCTGTGCGTGAAGGAAGGGATGGCGAAGAATACCTACGGCACCGGCTGCTTTATGCTGATGAACACCGGCGAGAAAGCGGTGAAGTCAGAAAACGGCCTGCTGACCACCATCGCCTGCGGCCCGCGCGGCGAGGTGAACTATGCCCTGGAAGGTGCGGTGTTTATGGCAGGCGCATCCATTCAGTGGCTGCGCGACGAGATGAAGCTGATCAGCGACGCGTTTGACTCCGAGTACTTCGCGACCAAAGTGAAAGACACCAACGGCGTGTACGTGGTGCCTGCGTTCACTGGTCTGGGCGCGCCGTATTGGGATCCGTATGCCCGCGGCGCGATTTTCGGCCTGACGCGTGGTGTGAACTCTAACCACATCATCCGCGCCACCCTGGAATCCATCGCCTACCAGACGCGCGACGTGCTGGAAGCGATGCAGGCAGACTCCGGCATTCGTCTGCACGCCCTGCGCGTGGACGGCGGCGCGGTGGCTAACAACTTCCTGATGCAGTTCCAGTCCGACATACTGGGCACCCGCGTTGAGCGCCCAGAAGTGCGTGAAGTAACGGCGCTGGGCGCAGCGTACCTTGCCGGTCTGGCGGTAGGCTTCTGGCAGAACCTGGACGAGCTGCAGGAGAAAGCGGTCATCGAACGCGAATTCCGCCCTGGCATCGAAACCACCGAGCGCAACTACCGCTACAGCGGCTGGAAGAAAGCGGTGAAACGCGCCCTGGCGTGGGAAGAGCACGAAGAGTAAGCCAATCCCCCTCACCCTAACCCTCTCCCCATGTACGGTCCGGGGACTTAAAACACCCTCTCCCCTTTGGGGAGAGGGCCGGGGTGAGGGGCTCCGCCCGCCCCGGGGGGGGGGGGGGGGGGGGGGGGGGGGGGGGGGGGGGGGGGGGGGGGGGGGGGGGGGGGGGGGGGGGGGGGGGGGGGGGGGGGGGGGGGGGGGGGGGGGGGGGGGGGGGG
>NZ_JAWNEU010000022.1:0-30711 GCF_034107645.1 Enterobacter sp. 118C5
AATAAATCGATATCTATCTCATGCATAAGGTCTTTTCGAATTGCTCTTAAAGACCTTTTGGCTAATTTCTGAGGTGAAAATATCCTCATCCAAAAAATCCAATAGAGCTTTAATTTCTCTCTTTGTTTGAGGCATTTCAATTCTTTCTTGGCCCTCGATATTATTGATTTTTAAAGGGAATCCAATTTTTTCTGCTGCAGATTTCAAAACGGGCAGTAATTCAGCGTCTAAGATCCCACTTTTATTTATTAATGTTATTTTATTTCTTATTGGGGTGTCGGCAATAACGCTCAAATCAAGACCCTCGGGTATAGAAAATGCGGCATTACTGGAAAATAATGCAAGGTCTTGGTCTGTAGCCTCTTGAAAATACACTGTCATGTCAAAGATACTGCGAAGTTTGAAAAAGCTTCGGAAATAAATCTTGTCATTTTTAATAATGGCGACTAATTTATCGTCTATATTAAAGCCAACCTTTTCAGCTTTGCTAAAAGTATTTGCCGCCCCAACCAGGGACATTACAAATGATTTAGATGTGTCTAGGATTTGCTTTTTATTAAAGGTTTGTAAGGCAATGCAGCTTTCCACATTCGGTTCACCAACACCTACAAACAAACCTTTAATGTGGTCTATATTTATTTCTTCAGGTTTCCACTCGGGAATTGCAGTGTTTCTCCTTACTGCATCCATAAGTAAATTAGAATCATGGAAATTCTCTAATTCAAAGCTTTCATTGTAACTAGGGTTATATCCAGCGTAAAATGGTATAACTGAGTCATGATGTGCTTCAAAGTATTGTCTTTGCTGATTAAATGTTTCGTTAATCATAGTCGAGGCAGCTCTATCTAGTTTTATTCTCACTATTTTTATAGCGCTCTGATTATCCATAATTGCAAATAACGGCATGGATTTATCCTTTTACATGTAGGAATGTGTGTTCAGTCAGTTTGACAACTTTAAAATTTATATCCTTGATGTTCGTGATAATCTCTTTGGAAATTAACACGAACCCCACACCCGTATCATCTTCAGCTTCATAGAATTTATACCCATGTAAAGCTAACACGGGATTGAAGTTGTAGTTTTCGGAAAAAGATATATATAAAAGAAGTGATACATAGAAGAATATAGCATACTCTTTTACAGTTGCAATTGAATCCGTCCCAAGTAAAGGGAAAAGATAGCTAAGAAAGTAATTAGTTACTTCTTTATTTGCAGGTGACACGGAGTCAATATTCTTGCTAAGAATTTCAAATTTTTTTTCGGCCACAGTTACTAAAGTCAGACAAAGTATCCAACTTACAACCGCCGTAACAAGACTCGTGTATATAAGCCATGTGTTGTGCTTCATAAACCCTATGAAAATCAACGTCACACAAACTGGAGCGATGGAGCTCGCAGTAAGTAGTAGCCTTGCTAAACGATTCATATCAATCCGCCTTGTACTGTATGTGCATACAGTATTTTAGCCTATAAAGGAGCTCATAACCATGTTGTTTAAGAACGGTTTTTAACCTTATCACTTGTAGTGTCAAAAAACACTAACGCGTACGCAAAAAAAATCGTAGTCTGTTAAGAGTGGCTTCGAATACACGGACTTAAAACGCTTTTAGAACGCGGTCGTGACAAATTTTAACGTCTAAACCAACGTCAGTGCCTTAATCCTTTGGCCTGTCGAAGCGCTAAAGTCCACTTTGTTGTGGATTCTAAGCTTCATGCGCTATAGGTTAATGTTTTAAAAGTGGTCTATCATTCGCACCTGATTCTGATGGGTAACTAGAAACGACACAGAATGTGAGCCAAACAAAAGTGGTTTGACTCACACCAAAAGTCGGGGTTAGCGCAGTTGCCACTTCTTCTTTATGTACCCAGCTGCAAATTCAACTTCTGGGAACATTGTTCTGGAGTTGATGTTCAAAACGTCTAAGTCTTTAAGTATCTGTGATTTCGCCTCGGCTGGAATCACAATTTTACTTGCGGTAAAACCTTTATGTGTTCGGCCAGGGGATGAGTACTCGAGAAGTCCAGCGACTAGAAATGCTCCTGATTGAGCAATAACTCTCCTGTTTGTTTTAGCTGGGTACACAAAATGATATCTGAACATGTCTCCAGGCTTTATCGAATCAGTGAAGTAGGGTTTTTCTACCCTAATGAACTGATATAGGCGTTTCATAGGAGCAAGTTTGCGAAACTCCACGCGAGCACCTTCATTCCAGGATTTAACTTTCTTATATTCCTGCTTAATTTCAGTCTTTTCTGTATCTGTGAGTCGTGCCAAATTACATATCAAACTGATGGTATCACTATCTGAAAATCGTACTCGATTTTCATCAAAGTCCAAAACGTGTACGACACCATTTGCATCATGGTGTGCCTCCTCGTTGCAAGCAAAATATAGGGCAACCAGAGGGTTTAGGGACACATCAAGAAGGCGGGTTGGCAGTCCATAATGCTGTGCTCTGACTAACTTGTCGAACATCAAGCGATCACCATTGAACTCTGTTGGAGATTCAACCATTAACTCGCTGAAAATCTGCCTTTCGGCATTTGCGCGAAGGCCTCGCATAACAGAAGGTCTCAAACTCCATTGAGTGTTTGACTGGCCTCTGTAGCATCTGATGTGTGTTGGAGCTGTTTGCTGGTAAACGTAGCTTAGAAACGAAGTTACTGAATCTATTTTTAGTGACAATTCCATTTTAAATCCATTAAAAAATACTGAACTGAAATTTATAGAGGCATTTCAATAGTGTAACAAGGGCCATTTATCACATTATGGAAGATTGATTACAACTTTTAACAGATCAGTTCCTTAAGCCCTGGCCCCCGCCGGGGCTTTTTATATCCCCTCGTTCTGAGAGGGCTCACGGCAAAAAGAGGGGGCTAAATGTCCGCAGAACCAATAACTGCAACGGTAACGGCGGGCGTGGCTGCTGGTACAACCGGAATCACCTTTGCCACGCTTTTTCCAGAGGCTACGCCCGCAGTGATGGTCTGCTCCCTCGCAGGGGCGGCGCTGTATATCCTCAGCGCTGAGGACCACAAAATCTGGAAGCAGATTCTTTTTGCGCTCATTTCGTTTATCGGTGGCATTTACTGTGCCGGTACTGCTTCAGAAATTATCGCCGCCCTTATCAACGCCGGACTGAATCAGCTTAGCCCGCCAGTCACTATTAAGGTATCGCCCGCGATTGGCGCACTGGCGGCTTCAACGGTTTCCGTGACAATTCTGCTGCGCATTCTTGCCGGCTCAAAAACAGGCAATCTGCCCGGCGTGAAGGGGGAAGAATGACGTGGCTGCTGCTGAACTTTCCATGGCTGTTGCTTCACCTTAATGCACTGGCCTGCATCATGATTTCGTTCCGGCTGATGTTTTTCCGTAAGCGCAGTATGCGGCGGCGCCGGGTAATGGAGATTCTGGCCTATGGGCTGATTCTGGCTCCTGCATACACAGCTTTTCGCATCTGGCACGGCGATTATGTGCAGGTCGATTACGGTGAAATCCTCATTAACGTTGTTGTCTGCGTGGCTGTCTGGCGTACGGGCGGCAATATCGCTCGTATTACTGGAGAGAGCACAACTTGAACCAAACACAATTTCAAAAGGCGGCAGGTATCAGCGCCGGGCTAGCCGCGCGCTGGTTTCATTACATCGATGCTGCAATGAAGGAGTTCGGCATTACTGCCCCGCTCGATCAGGCCATGTTTATCGCACAAATGGGGCATGAGTCCGGCGGGTTTACCCGTCTGGTGGAAAACCTGAACTATGCGGCGGAAAAACTGGTTCCCACGTTCGGCAGGCACCGCATTACTCCACAGCAGGCCGCCGCGCTCGGCAGAACGGCGACTCAACCGGCTAACCAGAAAGCGATCGCCAATCTGGTTTATGGCGGTGAGTGGGGCAAAAAGAACCTGGGCAACCAGACCGCGGGTGATGGCTGGAGATATCGGGGCCGCGGCCTGAAGCAAATCACCGGGCTTAGCAACTATCACAGCTGCGGCCAGGCGCTCAAACTGGATCTGGTTTCGTATCCCGAACTGCTGGAACGAGATGAATTCGCCGCGCGCTCCGCTGCATGGTTCTACGTCTCTCACGGATGCCTGCTCCATTTCGGCGACGTGGAGCGCGTGACGCTGCTTATCAACGGCGGCCGTAACGGGCTGGAACAACGGCGCGCCCTGTTTAACCTGGCTAAATCCGTGCTGGTCTGAGGTGGCTATGAGCATTATCAAAATGATTTTGGGCGGTATTGGTGCGCTGGTGGCCGTCGCGCTTAGCGGTTTTGTTGCTGGCAATATTCGAGACAGCGGAAAGGCAAAGGCAAAAGCCAATCAGCAGCGCGCTGAAGAAAATGCAGCGGCGACTGTTGCCGCGGCGGAACGCAAAGCGGAAGTCACGAAAGAGGCCAGCAATGTACAGCAGAATGTTAATCACATGCTTGATAACGATGTTGATCGCGAGCTGCGCACAGACTGGACCCGCAAGGGTTGAGGTAGTGGACACGGCTTGCGACTGGGTTAAACCCATTTACGGAACCGATCACGACTGGGATGTACTGGACCGCCAGACGAAGAAAGACATCCTGGCGCATAACAAAGCTTGGCAGAAGAACTGCATGTTTAAAAAGGCGCAATAATAAGCGCCTGAAGAATATTACTTGGTGGTACTGAAAAGCTTCATGTACTGATTGATAGGCTTGCCAGAGTGGGAATCCTTCCCTGAGTCAGGCGTAACAGATAAAACTTTCGAAGCTAGTTTGTTAGATGCCTGATTATCAACTCCGACGATAGCCTCTACATAGAATTCACTAAACGAGTTTCTAAATCCATAGCTCATTTCTTCGATGCTTGCGGTGAAAAGCGTTGTGCCGACGCCCTGCATTTTAAATCCATCAGCTACAGCATAACCGACGCCAAAACATGGCTTACCTTCTACTGGTTCGACCGGCACATATACGGCAACACCTTTAACAGTTTCTCCTTGAACAAAGGCGTAAGTAATCCTGGGGGTACCATTAGCATCGTCTAAAAGCACTTTCATATCGGTGTGAACTACACATGGAGAAAGTCTGATTAGACCATTTGACAGTGCATGCTGAAAACTTATCAATGAGTCTGTTGGGTCAACAATTTCAGGCATTTTAGTTTCTCTTTAATATGTTATGAGCGGTATTAAAATACGACGTTCCTATTTTTTATTCCTTGATATCAATGGTTCATTAGCTGAAATTTTGAAGTGGATTAAATTTTTCAAAAAAATCCTTTGGAGCGCATCGTACGCGCAAATCTAAGAAATTCCTTCGGCTGTGAACTTGGGCAAAGCTTTTGTTAACGGTGGTGATGCCGAGAAAACTGTTACATTTTAGAGAGGAAGCACATGTAGGCCGCAACAGATAGTGTTCAGAACGCACGAACAAGCTGCAAAAAAATGCGCAACCCAAGAGGTAAAATCCTTGCAAATCCTTTATGCAACTCGGTTGCAAGGCGATCAAACTATCTTGCAATTTTTGCTGATTCAGATTAATCCTAAGGTTATGATTCTGCTATAAGAGGGATTAGAATGAATCAAGTGATAGTACGTACCAAAGATGAACTTGAACGCGCACAGAAAAGTAAAGCTGAAACCATTCGAATAGAAGGCGAGCTTGCTAACAAGGTTCGCAAAGGAAAAACAGTGGCAAAGGCAAGTGGGGTTACGCTTGCTGCGATTGCTGCTGTATTAGCCGCAACACCTTTTACCGGTGGTTTGTCTACCATGGGGCTACTCCCGGTAGCTGCATATACAGGATTTGAGATTGCTACGATTATTGCTGCTGCATCCATTGGCATAGCACTCCTTGTAGCTGTCTTTAAAGATTATGAGGAAATCGAGGCAGGTGACGGCCGATTAGTTCTCAGACGGCGTAGCAAGAATTGATGTGCTGACTAACGTTATTTTCGGCATCATTCTTAAGTACATATGTTACTGATATGTAAGGTTAATCATCAAAGATGATATTCATGCTCAACTTATAAAAGGAAGTTATATGGGTTTCAAAATCACAAGCATCGATCAAACTAATTCAAAATACACTAATGAAGGGGGAGTATTTAAATTCGTTTTAGATGGGTTTCCTGATGAGAAATGGCGTAACAAGTTTTCTGATGCTGTAAATTCTTACAGGGGAAGAAACTTCAGCAAGGCCCCTGTAAACCCTGTTGATACCAATTTTGTTGAAGCTTATGCACAAATTCATGGCGATAAGAACTTGGAATTTGTATCAAAGGAGCTCATTGAACTTATTGAAATTGCTAACAATCATTATGATCAAGAAGTTCATGAACTTGCTGAGAAGCAAAGAAAGGAAAGAGATGATAGAACATCGTTAGATACGGAAGTTTCTAATCAAATATCTAAAATTAAATTTAGTTAAAGCTAAATTTAAGTTAACAATTAAAAGCCACTATTAGTTCAGGTGGCTTTTTTGTCTGCGTCCTCAGTAGAGTCAGATCAAAGACAATATCAACCCTACCGGTTTATCAAATTAAAATTACTTTTAATGATAATCGATCTCAGGAACTCGTAGCTTTGAGAAGTGCTTTGTTTTGGAGGGTCCTCCCAGCGGGGTCCCGACCACGGGGCGGCGCGCTCGCGGGAAACGGCTAGTTTTTCGGATCCAGGGTCATCATCATCATGTGCGCAGGCCTTTGATTTAATTAGAGGCCATTTTCGCAAGATGTCGAATCGTTCAAAAAGTGTTCACCATCATGGACCAGGAAATTGCCACTTTAAAACTCAATATCAACCAGCTGGCAGGGATAACCGGCGTACACCGTCAGACGGTTGCCGCGAGACTGAAAAATGTTGAACCTGCTCCAGGCAGCAACAGCAAGTTAAAGCTCTATCTGGTGACCGACATTATGACCGAACTGATGATCCCTACCGTTTCGGCCAACATCGATGATATGCCCCCCTCTGACAGGCTGTCCCACTGGAAAGCAGAGAATGAGAGGCTGAAGTTCGAACAGGATACGGGGCAGTTAATACCCGCAGATGAAGTGGCGCGAGAATTCTCATTGATGGCGAAAGCCGTCGTCATGGTACTTGAAACCCTTCCGGATGTGCTCGAGCGCGACTGTGCTTTAACGCCTGCTGCGGTAGTTCGTGTGCAAAGCGTTATTGATGATCTGCGCGACCAGATGGCGGAGAGGGTGCAGGTCGCTGAAAAAGAGGAGGAAGAGCCTGAGGAGGACTGATGGCAAAGCGTGCATCCGCCAGGGACATCCGCCGCGATGTCTCCGGTATTTTACGAGCCCCGCGTCGTATGCCGGTGGCCGATGCGGTCAGTACTTATATGCGCGTGCCAATGGGGGCGGGAAACTCAGTTCCATGGGATCCGGATCTGGCACCCTATGTGATTGAGCCGATGAACTGCCTGGCATCGCGTGAATACGATGCGGTGGTGTTTGTGGGCCCGGCGCGAACGGGTAAAACCATCGGGCTGATTGACGGCTGGATTGTTTATAACATTGTCTGCGATCCGGCAGATATGCTTGTGATTCAGGTATCTGAGGAAAAAGCGCGCGAGCATTCCAAAAAACGCCTGGACCGTACTTTTCGCTGTAGCCCTGAAGTTAAAACCCGGCTAAGCCCAAGACGTAACGATAACAACGTCTACGACCGTACATTCCGCGCTGGCAACTATCTGAAGCTTGGCTGGCCATCCGTCAATATCATGTCGTCCTCGGACTATAAGAGTGTGGCGCTGACGGATTATGACCGCTTTCCGGAAGATATCGACGGGGAGGGGGATGCTTTTTCACTGGCATCGAAGCGTACCACGACATTCATGTCCTCCGGGATGACGCTGGTTGAAAGCTCGCCCGGGAGGGATATCAGAGACACAAAATGGCGGCGCTCCACGCCCCATGAAGCCCCTCCGACCACCGGAATTTTATCGCTCTATAACCGTGGTGACCGCCGTCGTCTTTACTGGCCATGCCCGCATTGCGGCGAATATTTCCAGCCGGAAATGGACAATATGACCGGATACCGCGACAGCAGCGATCCTGTGCTTGCCAGCGAATCGGCGTTTCTTCAGTGCCCTGCCTGTAAAGGCAGGATCACACCGGACATGAAGCGTGCGCTGAACATGAAATGTGTCTGGCTCCGGGACGGGCAAACCATCGACAGTAAAGGCCAGGTTAGCGGTGATGGCCGTCGTTCCCGTATTGCCTCCTTCTGGATGGAAGGTCCGGCAGCTGCTTACCAGACCTGGGCGCAGCTTATTTATAAGTTCCTGACCGCCGAGCAGGAATATGAATCCACGCGCAGCGAAGAAACCCTGAAGACGGTGATCAACACCGATTTCGGCAGGCCCTATTTGCCGCGGGCCAGCATGGAGCAGCGTAAAAGTGAATTGCTTGAGCAGCGTGCCGAAGAAGTCCCAAAACGCTCGGTACCGGACGGCGTGCAGTTTCTCACTGCGACCGTGGACGTGCAGGCCGGGCGCAACCGGCGATTTGTTGTGCAGATTACGGGTTATGGAAGTATGGGTGAGCGCTGGATAGTTGACCGTTACAACATCCGGCATTCGCTGCGCTGCGACGGCAACGGGGAAAGCTTACAGGTGGATCCGGCGAGCTACCCGGAGGACTGGGATCTTTTACTCACCGACGTCTTTGATAAAACGTGGCCACTCGCAGCTGACCCGTCAAAGGGCATGCGGCTGATGTCGATGGCCGTGGACTCAGGGGGTGAAGATGGCGTGACGGATAATGCCTACAAATTCTGGCGCAGATGTCGTCGTGAAGGGCTGGGTAAGCGTATCTACCTCTTCAAGGGGGACAGCGTCAGGCGCAGCAAACTTATCCAGCGAACGTTTCCCGACAACACGGGCAGATCAACGCGCCGCGCACAGGCGACGGGTGATGTGCCTCTTTATCTTCTCCAGACCGATGCCCTTAAAGACCGGGTGAATAATGCGCTGTGGCGTGATTCACCCGGCCCTGGCTATGTGCATTTTCCCGCCTGGCTGGGCAGCTGGTTCTATGACGAACTGACGTATGAGGAACGCTCGAATGAAGGGAAATGGAGTAAGCCCGGCCGGGGCGCAAACGAAGCATTTGACCTGCTCGTTTATGCCGACGCGCTCGCCATTCTTAGTGGTTACGAAAAAATCAAATGGCCGTCTGCTCCTGAGTGGGCACGGCGGGAAACGTGGATCGAGGACACGCAGACGGAAGCTGGCGAAATGCCATCCCCGCCGCCTGCGCCTAAATCTAAATCAAAACCAAAACGTGAGAAGCCCGTAACCGAGCAGGCTAATCCGTGGTCTTCGTCAGGAGGTTGGGTGTGAATCCAGCAGATATTCAAAACATGATCGACCGCTACGCTGCAGCCGAGCTGTCTGTTCTGGAGGGGAAATCAATCACTTTCAACGGGCAGCAGATGACGCTCGAAAACCTGTCGGAAATCAGAAAAGGCCGTCAGGAATGGGAGCGACGACTGGCAACGCTCAATAACAAACGCCGCGGGCGACCCGGCTACAGGCTGGCGAGGTTTGGATGAGTTTTTTAGATGATGCGATTGGCCTGTTTTCACCAGGCTGGAAAGCCTCACGCCTGCGTGCCCGCGCAGTTATTAAGGCGTATGAGGCGGTAAAGCAAACGCGTACCCACAAAGCCCAGAAGGAAAATCGTTCAGCCGATCAGCTCAGCCAGATGGGGGCGGTTTCACTGAGGCAGCAGGCGCGCTGGCTGGACAACAATCACGATCTGGTGATTGGCGTTTTCGACAAGCTGGAAGAAAGGGTGGTGGGTGCGAAGGGCATCATTGTTGAACCGCATCCGATGCTGACTAACGGGAAGATAGCTAAAAAGCTGGCCACTGATATCCGCAGAAAGTGGGGCGAATGGTCCGTAAGACCCGATGTTACAACCCAGTTTACCCGCCCCATGCTGGAGCGGCTGATGCTGCGAACGTGGCTCCGGGACGGTGAGGTATTTGCTCAGCTGGTTCGCGGTACCGGAAATGGTCTTCAGCCGGTTGCTGGCGTGCCGTTCTGGCTGGAAGCGCTGGAGCCGGACTTCGTGCCGATGAACAGCGATGCCGCCACCCAGCTCAATCAGGGCGTTTTTGTCGATAACTGGGGGCGCCCGAAAAAATATCAGGTCTATAAAAGCCTGCCAGTATCCGGGCGTCAGTTCGATACCAAAGAGATAGATGCAGAAAACATGCTTCATCTCAAATTCACACGACGCCTGCACCAGACCCGCGGAACGTCTCTATTGTCAGGTGTTCTGATGCGTCTGAGCGCGCTGAAAGAGTACGAGGACTCGGAGCTTACCGCTGCCAGAATTGCTGCCGCACTCGGCATGTATATCAAAAAAGGCGACGGACAGAGCTTCGAGTCTGATTCCAGCAGCGATGACCGCGAGCTGATGATTCAGCCCGGTATGCTCTATGACGAGCTGCAGGCCGGGGAAGAAATCGGGATGATTAAATCCGATCGCCCGAACCCTAACCTCGAGTCTTTTCGTAACGGACAGCTGCGTGCCGTGTCCGCCGGCAGTCGCCTCAGCTTTTCCAGCACATCCAGAAACTACAACGGAACGTACAGTGCCCAGCGGCAGGAGCTTGTCGAGTCAACCGACGGCTATCTGATTCTTCAGGACTGGTTCATCGGTTCAGTGACCCGGCCCATGTACCGGGCCTGGCTGAAGATGGCTATCGCTGCCGGAGAAATCAAGCTGCCGAGAGGCATCGATATGGACTCGCTTTATAACGCGGTTTATTCGGGGCCCGTTATGCCGTGGATTGATCCCGTTAAAGAAGCGAATGCCTGGAAAACGCAGATCCGCGGCGGTGCTGCTACTGAATCCGACTGGATACGTGCCAGCGGTCGCAACCCGGATGATGTTAAGTCACGCCGTAAAGCGGAGGTTGACGAGAACCGTGAACAGGGCCTGGTGTTTGACACCGACCCCGCCAATGATAAAGGAGGCACCAGTGCCGAAGCCAAAGAACCGGGCGCGCCACCGTCCGAAAGCCAGCGCAAAAAGTAATTCGTGGTTCCGCATGCAGGCCAGCAATAACAGCGAGGCCGACATTTTTATCTATGACGAAATCGGGTACTGGGGCGTAACGGCGAAACAGTTCGTCAATGATCTCCGGGCACTTGGGGACGTCACCCACATCAACCTTTATATCAACTCCCCCGGTGGTGATGTCTTCGACGGTATTGCTATTTATAACGCGCTGAAGCATCACGGCGCGGCGATTACCGTGCATATCGACGGTCTCGCGGCCTCTATGGCCTCGGTGATTGCGATGGTAGGCAATCCGGTCATCATGCCTGAAAACACGATGATGATGATCCATAAGCCCTGGGGGTTTGCTGGTGGTGATGCGAGCGATATGCGCGACTATGCGGATCTTCTCGACAAGGTTGAATCCGTTCTTATCCCGGCTTATGCGCAGAAAACCGGAAAATCCACCGAAGAAATTGCGGCAATGCTGGAGGACGAAACCTGGATGAACGGCAGCGAGTGCCTTGAACTGGGTTTTGCCGACCAGGTGACACCATCCCTTCAGGCTATGGCCTGTATTCATTCAAAACGTATTGAGGAATTTGAAAAAATGCCAAAAAGCATTCGCAACATGATCACCCCGCCGCGTAACACTACCCAGCGTGATCCGGTTATTACCCAGCCTCAGGCACCGCAGGCAAAAACAGACCCGGCACCGGATGAAAATGCGATCCGCGCGCAGGTGTTGGCTGAGCAGAAAGCCCGTGTTAACGCTATCGGCGATCTCTTTGCCATGTTCGGCAATAAGCACATGGAACTGCAGAATCAGTGTGTGGCCGACCCTGATTGCTCCGTCGATAAGGCGAAAGATTTGCTGCTGGCAGAACTCGGTAAAACGGCCACGCCGTCCAATAAAACCACCCAGCCGCATATTCATGCGGGCAATGGTAACTTCGTCGCGGATGGTATTCGCCAGGCACTGATGGCGCGTGCCGGGTTCGAAGGTCAGGAGCGGGATAACGTTTATAACGGTATGACGCTGCGCGAGTATGCGCGTATGGCCCTGACTGAAAAAGGTATCGGCGTGGCCAGCTACAACCCGATGCAGATGGTTGGCCTGGCGCTGACCCACAGCACCTCTGACTTTGGCAACATTCTGCTTGATGTTGCGAACAAAGCGCTGATTCAGGGCTGGGACGAGGCGCAGGAAACCTTCGAACAGTGGACCAAAAAAGGCCAGCTGTCGGACTTCAAAACGGCGCATCGTGTCGGCATGGGTGGTTTCCCTTCTCTGCGACAGGTTCGCGAAGGGGCTGAGTACAAGTACATTACTACCAGTGACAAAGGCGAAACCATTGCGCTTGCCACGTATGGTGAAATCTTCTCAGTAACCCGCCAGGCGATCATCAACGACGATCTGAACCAGCTTACCGACGTACCGATGAAGATGGGGCGCGCGGCGAAAGCAACGATTGGCGATCTGGTTTACGCCATTCTGACCAAAAACCCGAAACTCTCAGACGGAAAGGCGCTTTTCCATGCCGATCACAAGAACCTGAGCTCGGGCGCAATTTCTGTGGCCAGCCTGGACGAATCGCGCAAGCTGATGCGTCTGCAGAAGGAGGGGGAGCGAACCCTGAATATCCGTCCGGCCTACATGCTGGTGCCCGTCGCCCTGGAAACTCTGGCAAATCAGACCATCAAGTCGGCCAGTGTTAAAGGTGCAGACATCAATGCCGGGATCGTTAACCCTATCCAGAACTTTGCAGAAGTCATTGCCGAACCGCGCCTGGATGAAGCTGATGCGAAAGCCTGGTATCTGGCTGCCGCGAAGGGCACCGACACCATCGAGGTCGCTTATCTCAACGGCGTCGACACGCCATACATCGATCAGCAGGAAGGCTTCACCACTGATGGTATCGCCACGAAAGTGCGTATTGATGCAGGTGTGGCGCCGCTGGACTATCGCGGCATGACCAAATCCTCTGGTCAGTAAAAAACAGTCCTGACAAACAGACGCCCGTAAGGGCTTTTTTTATACCTGAAACCAGCCCCGCAAGGGGCTGAATGGAGAAGTTATGGCTAAGAACTATGCGCAGGACGGGAAAACGATCCCTCTGGTAAACAGTGGTGCAACCGATGTTCACAGCGGCGACCCGGTTGTTGTTGGAAAACTTATCGCGGTGGCAATTACCGATATTCCGGCTGGGGATACCGGGGATGGTTTTACTGAGGGGGTATTCCTTCTGCCAAAAGTATCCGCAGATGCTGTTACTGCCGGGGCGCAGGTGTATCTGAAGGACGGCAATATCACGATCGAAGAAACGGACGCCATTGCCGCGGGCATCGCCTGGGAAGATGCAGGGGCAAACACCACCGTTGTTGAAGTTAAGATCAATGCCTAACCCCTTTGACCGGATGGCGGCGCGCATGGACGCGGCCACCATAAAAAAGATGGGAAAGACAGCGATCATCAATGGCAGCAGCTATGACGTTGTTCCAGCCGAGCAACTCGAGGAAATGGGGCCATTGTCGGGAACAGGTACTTCGCTGGTGGTTTTCTCTGAGCTTTACCAGCCACGCCGAAACGACAGCGTCGACTACGACGGTAAGAACCTGACCGTTACCCGCTATGACATGTTCAACGGAAAACCCCGCATCCATCTCGAATGAGGAGGCGCTATGTCTGTGAAAGGACTGGAAAGGGCTATTCAGAACCTGAACAGCCTCAGCCGGTTAATCGTTCCTGAGGCAACCGCAAAAGCACTAAACCGGGTAGCCAGCAGAACGATAAGCCAGGGGAGCAAAGCTGTAGCGAAAGAAGCAACAGTTGATGATAACCGGAAAAAGGGGCTTCCGGTTCGTCTGGTCCGCCAGCGTTCCCGTCTGCGCAAGGCCCGTCACGATCGCCCGGTCGCGTCGATAAAAATCAACCGCGGTAATCTTCCTGCGATAAAGCTCGGCACGGCGCGCGTCCGGCTCTCGCGTAAAAAAGGGGCCAGAAACGGAGCGGGCAGCGTCCTTAAAATCGGGCCCTATACCTTTCGTAACGCTTTTATCCAACAGCTCTCGAACGGGCGCTGGCAGGTCATGCGGCGCGTAGGTCAGGCCCGTTATCCGATTGATGTAGTTAAAGTTCCTCTTGAGACACCGCTCACCGTGGCCTTCACCGCTATTTCAAAGCGCCTTATTGAAAGCGATATGCCCAAAGAACTTTCCGCAGCCCTGAAAAACCAACTGAGGATCCACCTGAAACGATGAACAGACACAGCGCAATTCGTGCAGCCATTCTGGCAAAACTTAAAGCCGAGATCACCGACACGGTCACCTGGTTTGACGGGCGCCCTGTTTTTCTTGAAGAGCAGGATCTCCCTGCCGTGGCTGTATACCTTTCTGACGCGGAATACACCGGCGATTCGCTTGACGAAGATTCGTGGCAGGCGGTTGTTCACATCGAGGTATTTCTTAAAGCCTCCAGCCCCGACAGCGCGCTTGATTCCTGGATGGAAGAGAAAGTGTATCCGGCAATGGCCTTCATCCCGGGTCTGACCGAACTGGTCGAGACGTTCACCCCGCAGGGTTATGACTATCAGCGGGATGATGAAATGGCCACCTGGGGTTCAGTCGATTTCACGTACTTAATCACCTATTCAATTTAAGAGGTACTTATGCCTACTCCAAACCCGCTGGCCCCCGTGAAAGGTGCCGGTACCACCCTCTGGCTTTACACCGGAACGGGCAACGCTTTCGCTAACCCACTCTCGGATATCGACTGGAACCGCCTGGCGAAAATTAAAGAGCTCACGCCGGGCGAAATGACCGCCGAATCGTATGACGACACTTACCTCGACGACGAGGATGCCGACTGGAACGCGACGGCCCAGGGGGCAAAATCTGCTGGCGATACCTCGTTCACCCTCGGCTGGAAGCCGGGCGAAGATGGACAAAAAGACCTTGTCGCATGGTTTATTGATGGCTCAGTACGCTATTACAAAATCAAATACCCGAACGGTACCGTCGACGTTTTCCGCGGCTGGTGCAGCAGCCTGGGTAAAGCCATTCCGGCAAAAGAGGTCATTACCCGTACAGCGAAAATCACCAATACCGGCAAGCCGGAACTGGCAGAAGAAAGCGGGACCCCGAATATCCCCGTGACCGGCGTTACGCTCGATAAAGCCACGGCAAGCGTGGCCGTCGGCGCAACCTCAACGCTCAATGTGACGGTTAACCCTGCCAGTGCCTCAGATACCTCGTTCCGCGTGGCAACCTCCGACGGGGCAAAAGCAACGGTCACCGTTAGCGGCAACGCGATCACCGTCACCGGCGTGGCGGCAGGCACCGCTGACGTTATTGTTATGACCAGCGACGGTAATTTCGTTGCGGTCTGCAAAGTCACCGTAACTGCAGCGTAAGGAAGGACGCATGTTTCTGAAAAAAGAGAAGTTCACCTGGCAAAAAGAATCCCTGACCATCTTCGAGCTGTCGGCGCTGCAGCGTATTGAGTACATCACGTTTATGGCCGCAGAGGAAAAGGCCGTCAGCGCTGATAGCGACGGCATCAGCGATCAGGAAATGACGGCCAGGCTGATAGGCTCAAATATTCGCTGTGGTGCGCGTTTGATCGCGATGTCTTTGTGGCATAACGATCCGGCTGGCACGGATGTGGAAACGCTTTATCAGCAGGTGCTTAGCGGCTGGCCGCCGGAGGCGATCGGTAAAGCAGAAATGGAAATAAAGCTGCTCTCCGGCATGCTCGTTCCGGTTGAGGATGACAACGTTGCCGATCCGGATGCCTCAGCGGAGGTCGAAAGCGCTGAACCCGTTACGGCGGCAAAGCCCTTGCCAGCGAGCTGAAGTTTGTCCTGAATCTGGCGCGCGAGTTCGGGCGACCTGACTGGCGCGCCATGCTGGCTGGAATGACTTCCAGTGAGCTGGGCGACTGGCACCAGTTCTACCGGGAGCATTATTTTCAGGACGCGCAGCTCGATGCGCATTTCTCAGAGCTGCTTTATTCCATCTCCACTCTTTTCTTCCGCGACCCGGAACTTACCCCCGCACATTTCAGCCTGCTTTCTCCTTCCGGTATCGTCATCAGCGATGACGAGCCGGATGATGATGCGCTGATGGCCGCAGCTGAGGGGATAACAGGAGGTATCCGATATGGCCCAGCAGATTAGCGATCTGGTCATCAATCTTGACGTCGATAGCGCCACGTTTAGTGAGCAGGTTGCCCGCATAAAGGGCCAGCTCACCGGGATGGCCGAGGACTCTGAAAAAGTCCAGACGCGAATGCAGCGCGCTTCCGAGCGGCAGGCGGCTGCGTTTAAAACTGTGGGCGACGCTGGCGCGGCGGCTGCCGCAGATATGAAATCCCGCCAGTCGGCCGCAACGGAAGGGCTGACCAAAGACTGGCAGAACGTTTCAAAGTCCGTTGATGAAACTCACCGCCGCGTGACCGAGCTTAATCAGCGAATGCGTGAGAATGACGGGCAGGCCGCAGCGCTTGCCCGTCGACAGGATGAACTGGCGGCATCATTTTTCCGCCAGATTGACGGCGTTCGCCAGCTCAATGGTGAGACACAGTCGCTTGCGAACGTGCAGGCGCGCTTTCGCGCAGCTAGGGCGCAGGGCAACATAACCCAGCAGGATTATCTCGCCCTTATTTCCCGCACCACGGCCCGTCAAAAAGAACTGCAGATCGTGGAGGAAAAATCGGCCGCAGCGCGCACGCGATTCCTCAGCCAACTGAAGCAACAGGTTGCAGAGCAAAAGCTCTCCGGTACCGAGCTACTGCGCATGAAGGCGGCGCAGGTCGGTGCCAGCGATGCGGCTGAAGTCTATATCCGCAAGCTCGAAGCTGCCAAAGTCGCCACGCACGGTTTGGGGCTGCAAAGTGCCGCCGCCCGGCAGGAACTGGGAATACTGATCGGCGAGGTCATGCGCGGTAACTTCGGCGCGCTGCGCGGCTCCGGGATCACTCTGGCTAACCGGGCAGGGTGGATAGACCAGCTTCTGTCACTGCGCGGTTTTGGGATCGCCGGCATGGTCGGAGGGATTGCCGCGGCGGTATTCGGGTTGGGTAAGGCCTGGTACGACGGCAGCAAAGAGTCTGAGGAATTTAACAGGCAGCTGATCCTGACCGGGAACTACGCGGGGAAAACGTCAGGGCAACTGCAGGCGCTGGCGCGCTCGCTGGCAGGTAATGGCATCACGCAGCATGCCGCTGCAGGCGTGCTGGCGCAGGTCGTTGGCAGCGGCGCGTTCAGCGGTAATGACGTCAGCATGGTCAGCAATGTTACCGCCAGGCTGCAGCAGGCTACCGGGCAGGCCGTTGACGAAACCATAAATCAGTTTAAACGCCTGAAGGATGATCCGGTTAACGCGGTCGCGACGCTCAATGATTCCCTACACTTTCTGACGGCCACTCAGTATGAACAAATTGCCTCTGCTCAGGCGCTGGGGGATTCGCAGAAGGCCGCCGAGCTGGCCATGCGGGCATATTCCGACGCGGTCATTCAGCGTGCCGGTGCGGTCGAGGATAATCTTGGCTCCCTCGAAAAAGCCTGGAACTGGGTGAAGAATGCCGCCTCCGGCGCATGGGATGCGATGCTGGGCGTCGGGCGTAATCCTGACACCGCGATGAAGCGCCAGGACTCTTTTGCTGAATGGCAGGCAGCAGAGAAAGAGTATCGCGCGCTGTCCAGCAATCTTAAAGTCGACCCGGATTATGCCGGTAACAACGTTCTGCATAAAGCGGATGCGGAAAGGCTCAGAAACGCGCGCCAGCAGGTGGAGCTGAAAAAGCAGGCTTACGATCTTGCCGATCAGCAATACGCCCAGGAAGGGCTGGCAGCCGCGCGGGAAAAAATGCGAACGGACCAGCAGGCTCAGGCAATCCGCAGCCAGCAGCAGTTTAACCAGATGGTGGAGTCCGGTGCGACGGCGGCAGAAAAGCGGGCTTCAGCAGAGAAAAAGCTCAGTCAGCTTATTGAGAAAAACCGCCAGGATGCGAAAGACGGTGTCGCCACGCTGTGGACTGAAAAGGACATTGCCGCGGCTCGCGCCGGGATTGAAAAGCAGTGGAAGGATCCAAAAACGCCGAAAGGCAAAAGCTACTCAACGCCCGCCGGGGATAAAGCCGAGGAAAAGGCGCAGGCCGAACTTCTCACCCTTCAGGCCCAGCTTAAAACGCTTGAGCAGCATACCAGCGTGAACGACGTCATAAGCAAACAGCGTCAGGATCTCTGGCAGACTGAAAATCAGTTCACCGTTCTGGAGGAGGCCGCGGGGCGTCGTCAGCTTACGGTGCAGGAAAAATCCCTGCTTGCGCACAAGAAAGAAACGCTCGAGTACAAGCGGCAGCTGGCCGACCTGGGCGATAAGGTTGCCAGCCAGCAAAAGCTCAACCAGCTGGCCGATCAGGCCGTGAAGTTTGAGCAGCAGCAAAAAGCCGCCAGGGCGGGCCTGCAGGCTCAGTCTGAGGGGGTATCTACCCGGGAAGCCGGGCGACAAACTACGCTGCAGCGTCTCAGCGAAAGCTATTCGTACAACCCTCAAGCGCAGCAAAAGGTTCTGGAAGAGCAAAGGGCGACGTTTGAGGCTGAAGATGCCCTGCGCGCAAACTGGCTGGCCGGTGCGAAACAGGGCTGGGCCGAATATCAGGATTCAGCGACAAACGTTTTCAGCTCTGTTCAGCAGATTTCGCAGGCTACGTTCAGCGGGCTGGCGGGCCAGCTTACCAGCCTGACGACAACCGGGAAGGCAAGCTTCAGGGACTTCACCAGCTCGATCCTTAAAATGATTGTGTCCGTTATCAACCAGCTGCTGGTGGCTTACACCATCCAGAGCGCAATGGGCTGGATAAGTGGCGGAACCAATACGGCATCTGCAGGACAGTCATTCGCGGTACCGTCTTTCCGGCCCAAGCTCTACGACGTGGGTGGTTACACAGGAGATGGCGGCAAGTATGAGCCTGCCGGTCTTGTGCACAGGGGAGAGTTCGTCTTCAACAAAGAGTCAACCAGCCGTCTTGGCGTGAGCAACCTTTATCGCCTGATGCGCGGGTACGCCACGGGGGGACTGGTCGGTGGCGGGAGCGCAGCCGGTGCTGGCATGGGCGGGGTCAGTGTTTATGCCCCAGTTAGCATCAGCCAGCAGGGAAGTGACGGAAGCATAAATCAGGCGAACGCCACGGGGACGGCGAAACAGCTGCAGGCGATTGTTCAGCAGACAATCACCGAGCGACTGAAAAAAGAAATGTCCGCGGGCGGCGTGCTTTATTCGAGGAGGACAGCGTGACAGACACGTTTACCTGGCGCACGCGAAAAACAGCGCAGGGCACTGAAACTGCCCGAACGCTGCAGGCCCAGTTCGGGGATGGCTACAAACAGATAGCAGGGATGGGGATCAACGACAAACAGGAAACGTGGAACCTGGACTGGACGGGCACCAGACAGGAGGCGGCTGCGCTGCGCGCTTTTCTGATGTCTCACGTTACTAAATCGTTCTGGTGGACCACGCCATGGGGTGAAAAAAAACTGTTCAGAATGAAAGCCGATTCGTTCAGCGTTTCATTCCCTACCGGGAAAAAAGCCACTGTGGCCTTCACTTTTGAACAGGCGTTCGCGCCCTGATTTTCTCGACAAACACTGAAAGCTGCCTCCGGGCGGCTTTTTTTATGGGTGATGTATGAGTTTTACGGCAGATATACAACAGCTTGAGCCCGGCAGCGTTATTCAGCTGATTGAGATAGACGGCACTGAATTCGGTATGGATCAGGTGCTGCGTTTTCATGCGCACAATATACAGGAAGAAGGGTGGGCAGCCTTCGCCGCAGAAAATCTTCCCGCCATTATCTGGCAGGGAAACCAGTACGATCCCCATCCCTACGAACTGAAGGGGATGGAGTTATCGAGTACAGGGTCCCAGCCAACGCCCACGCTGTCCGTCGGGAACGTCGGAAACTATGTCACGGCGCTGTGTCTTGAATATGACGATATGGTTAGGGCTAAGGTCAAAATCCACACCACGCTTTCGAAGTATCTCGACGCCGCTAACTGGAAAAACGGTAATCCAGGTGCCAGCCCTGCCGATGAGCGCGTACAGCTCTTTTACGTCAATGCTAAAACCGCAGAGACGCGGGTACAGGTTGATTTCGAGCTGTGTTCTCCTTTCGATATTCAGAGCCTGCAGCTGCCGACACGGCAGATTACGCCTGTCTGCACCTGGTGTATGCGGGGCTGGTACCGCAGCGGGACCGGATGCGATTACAACGGCACGAAATACTTTACCAAAAACGGTATGCCGACCGATGACCCGTCAAAAGACGTTTGTGGCGGCCGCCGGCAGGATTGTCAGGATCGTCACGGCCCGGACGCGCCGCTGCCGTTCGGTGGTTTTCCGGCCGCTAACCTGCAGGGGAAATGAAGATGCGTGAAAAATTGCTGGATGCTATCCGTCAGCACGTCGCTGCTGAATACCCCAAAGAAGCCTGCGGTCTGATTGTTCAGTCAGGCCAGCAGCAAATCTTTATTCCCTGCCGCAACATTGCAGATAAGCCCGAGGAGACATTCACGCTCTCCCCGGAAGATCAGCTCGCTGCCCGCGCGCGCGGTGAGATCATCATGCTCATTCATTCCCATCCGGATGTGGTTCGGCTGGTGCCCTCGGAGCTGGACCGGATCCAGTGCGACTGGTCGGGGATTGAGTGGGGGATCATGTCCTGGCCGGACGGGGATTTTTGTACGATTTCCCCGCGTGAAGACCGGGATTATGCCGGGCGGCAGTGGGTACTGGGTTACGCCGACTGCTGGTCGCTTATCCGTGAATTTTATCTGCGCGAATACGGCATTGTTCTCGGGAACTATTCAGTACCTTACGAATGGTGGGAGAGCGGCAAGGAACGGCTTTACGACGACAACTGGGAGCGTGAGGGATTTGTTGAGATTGCCGCCGGTGCAATGCAGCCAGGGGACATCATCATGATGAGCGTGCAGGCATCGGTGACTAATCACGCCGCGGTATATGTGGGTGACAACATTATTCTCCATCATCTTTTCGGGCACCTTTCTTCGCGAACGCCTTATGGTAAATATTATCGCGACAGAACGGTCCGGGTGGTCAGGCATAAGGACAGAATGCATGGTTAAGACGCTTATTCTCGAAGGGAAAATGGCTAAAAAATTCGGTAAACGCGTTCAGTTTGATGTTGCCGATCTGCGCGAAATGCTCAGGGCCATGTGTTCACAGGTTCCCGGATTCAAAAAATATATGTCGGAAGCTCATATGAAGGGGATCCGTTTCGCCTTTTTTAACGGTGACAACAATATCGGGCTGGAAGAGTTTGATATGACCCGCGGTGGAAGCGTGTACCGGATCGTGCCCGTTTATGAGGGCGCCAAAAGTTCGGGCGTCCTGCAGATAGTTGTAGGTGCCGTTGCGCTGGTCGCTGCATTCTTTACCGCCGGTGCGAGTATGGCAGCCTGGGGGGCTGCGATGAGTGCAACAGCCATCAGCGCCACGTCAATTTTGACCGGGGTCGGGGTGTCAATGATGCTGGGTGGCGTTGTCCAGATGCTCACGCCCCAGCCATCCTTCAGCGCGGGTAAATCCTCCAGCACGGACAACACGCCTAACTACGCCTTCGGGGCGCCGGTCAATACCGTCGCTATGGGGCATCCTGTCCCCCTGGCCTACGGTCTGACTGAGGCAGGGGGAGCGATAGTCAGCGCCGGTATGTACTCGAGCGATCAGCAGTAGGCCAGCGGCCACTAACTTAAAGGTGCTTCGGCACCTTTTTTATGGGTGAAAAAATGCAGCTTCTTAAACAAGAAACCATCCTGCAGGGTGCCAAAGGGGGAGGTGGCAATTCACATACTCCGGTTGAGCAGCCTGACGATCTGCTGTCGGTCGCAAAATTAAAAATGCTCATTGCCGTTTCTGAGGGGGAAATACAGGGCGACCTGACCGCTCAGAATATTTTTCTCAATGATACGCCGCTGGCAAACGACAGCGGAGAATACAACTTCAGCGGCGTGAAATGGGAGTTCCGCAAGGGCACACAGGACCAGACCTATATTGCCGGGATGCCCCAGGTCGATAACGAGCTGGCGGTGGGCATAACTGTCACCACCACCGCGCCCTGGACACGCCAGTTTACCAATCTTTCCCTGGATGCCATCCGCATCAAGCTCAGCCTTCCGGTCCAGTATCTCTATAAAGATAATGGCGATATGGTGGGCACGGTCACCGAGTATGCGATCGATTTATCAACGGACGGCGGCGCCTGGAAAACGGTTGTAAACGGCAAGTTTGACGGAAAGACCACGACGGAATATCAGCGTGACCACCGTATCGATCTGCCAAAATCCATGTCCGGCTGGTCTGTCAGGGTCAGGCGTATTACGGCTGATGCCAGCGGATCAAATTCGAAACTGGTTAACGCCTTCAAGGTGTTTTCCTATGCGGAAGTCATCGACAGCAAGCTTCGTTATCCTTTAACCGCGCTCCTGTATGTCGAAGTGGACAGCAGCCAGTTCAACGGTAGCGCGCCGAAAGTGACCTGTAAGATAAAAGGCAAGCTGATTAAGGTTCCGGATAATTACGATCCGATAACCCGAACCTATTCTGGCTCATGGTCCGGCGGGTTCAAAATGGCCTGGTCCAATAACCCCGCCTGGATATTTTACGATCTGGTTCTGGATGAAATTTACGGCATGGGCACGCGCGTGGATGCGTCCATGGTGGATAAGTGGGCGCTGTATTCAATCGCCCAGTACTGTGACGAAATGGTTTCCGACGGCGCCGGTGGCACCGAACCGCGTTTCACCTGCAACGTTTTCATTCAGGCCCAGGAGGACGCCTGGCAGGTACTTAACGATCTCGCCGCGGTATTTCGTGGAATAACGTTCTGGGGCAACGATCAGATTTATGTCCAGGCAGACGTCCCGCAGGACGATGTTGACTGGGTTTATAACGCCTCAAACGCTATCGATGGGCTGTTTACTTATGCGGGCGGCTCATACAAGAATCGCTACAGCTCCTGCCTGGTTTCCTGGTCCGATCCGCAGAATCATTACAGCGATACCGTTGAGGGGGTCTACGATTCGGCGCTGGTAGAGCGTTACGACGTCCGGCAGACGTCCCTGACCGCAATCGGCTGCACCTCGCAAAGTGAAGCGCACCGGCGCGGTCGCTGGATATTACTCTCCAATGCCAAAGACGGCACCGTATCGTTTGGCGTGGGGCTGGACGGTTATATCCCTTTGCCCGCAGAAATTATCGGTGTCGCCGATCCTTTCCGCTCCGGCAAGGAGAACGGTGGCCGCATAGTGGCGGTTAACGGCCGCCAGATTACGCTGGATCGAGAAATAGATTACGCGGCGAAAGACCGGCTGGTGGTTAACCTGCCAGATGGAAAAGCCCAGACGCGGACAATCAGCGCTGTGAGCGCCGATAAAATAACGGTGACTGTGGCTACGGCCTTCAGTCAGGCACCTGCTGCTGGTGCTGTGTGGGCGATAGACAGTGATAACCTCGCGATACAGTACTTTAGGGTCACTTCAATTGCGGCTAACGACGACAGCACAGGCGGTTTCACTATTACGGCCGTTCAGCACGATCCAAACAAATATCGTTACATCGATGATGGCGTTCGGGTCGAATCGCCCCCAATCACCGTCACGCCGATAAGCGTCCTGTCTGCTCCGAAGAATATCGTGGTGACTGAGAGCGATCATGTGTCTCAGGGGCTGACTGTAGCAAGCCTAGACGTGTCATGGGATAAGGTAGAGGGTGCAATCCGGTATGTTGCCCAGTGGCGTAAGGACAACGGGGACTGGATAAACGTTCCGGTTACCAGCGCGCAGGGTTTCTCGGTTCAGGGCATTTATTCGGGCAGCTATGACGTGCGCGTCCGGGCGCTGAATGCGCAGGATACGTCGTCACCATGGGGATACGGTGAAACAACTTATCTCTCCGGTAAAACGGGAAAACCGGGTACTCCGCTCAACTTCCTGGCGACCGAAGATGTGGTCTGGCATATCGACCTGACCTGGGCATTTCCGGATGGCTCAGGCGACACGGCTTATACAGAGATTCAGCGCGCCACAACTGCCGACTACGCCAATCCTGAACTGCTGGTCCTGGTGCCGTACCCGGCTGCAGATTATCAGCATGGCCCCATGCCTGCCGGCGTTCGCCAGTGGTACCGCGCGCGCCTGATTGACCGTATCGGTAACGCCGGGGACTGGACCGACTGGGTCATGGGCACGTCCTCAATAGATGTCAGCGAAATAACCAATGACATTCTGGAGGATATGAAAGAGTCGGAAACGTTCAAAGACCTGATCGAGAATGCAGTGGACAGCAATGAAAAAATTGCTGGCATGGCTAACGATATCAAACAGGCCAACGACGAACTGGAGCAGCAGGCGAAGGATATCGCCAAAAATGCCCAGGACGTCGGGAAGGTTCAGACCAGCGTTAATGAGCTTTCCAGCACGGTCGGGAATGTTTCGTCTTCACTCAGCCAGCTTGAGCAGACCGTTGCGACGGCTGATACCGCCCTGGGCCAGCGAATCGACAACATCAGCGTGTCCATGGAGGGCATTACGGGCGGGGTGAAGAACTCTGCAATTGCGATAATCCAGGCCAACCTCGCTCAGGTGGCCACGCGTAAAACACTTTCTGCATCGGTCGCCGGCAACAGCGCGAATCTGGATCGCATTGATGAAGTGATTGTCAACGACAGGGAGGCAACGGCGCGCTCGCTGCTGAGCCTGCAGACGGATGTTAACGGCAACAAGGCATCCATCAACAGCCTGAACCAGACATTCTCCGATTACCAGCAGGCTATGGCCACGCAGGTAAATAGCATCACGGCGACCGTCAATGGTCACACTTCAGCGATCACCACTAACGCTCAGGCCATTGCCAACGTCAACGGTGACCTGAAGGCGATGTATAGCATCAAAGTCGGGATGTCCAGCAACGGGCAGTATTACGCCGCAGGGATGGGGATCGGCGTGGAGAATACGCCATCCGGCATGCAGTCGCAGGTTATCTTCCTGGCGGATCGCTTCGCCGTGACAACTATGGCCGGAGGGACCGTAACTTTACCGTTCGTTATTCAGAACGGGCAAACCATAATCCGGGACACGGTCATTGGTGACGGGACAATCAGCAACCTCAAACTCGGCAACTACATCCAGTCGACAACTTGGGACGGCACCGGGAATGTTGGCTGGCACATCAACAAATCCGGTTATGCCGTTTTCAATAACGTAACCGTGCGAGGAGCGGTTTACGCCACGAACGGCGAATTCAGGGGGACAGTATATGCAACAGACGGAGATTTTCAGGGTACCGTTTATGCAAACAAAATTGTCGGTAATATCTCAGAGTCCAAAATGTATTCTGCCTTTGGTAAAGAAGCAGGCGCAAACCGAAGCTTTAATATTAATTATGGAGGAAACTCAAGACTGCCAGTCAGGCTATCAATATTTTTTAATATAAATGAGTACACAGCGGGCTGTCGTTTCTTTGTTAACGGTGAGGAACAAGCAGACCGTACTGCGGGAAAATCGTTTGGTTACTCTTACGACCTTGCAGCGGGTGAGGCAAAAACGATCACTCTCAGCGCTTCGGGGAGCGGGAGAATATTGACAAGTCCTATAATTGCGATCGTTACGCCGCAGGGTACGTCATTAAGTTAAGCCTGAATCCTTCCTCACATCTGTTTTCGCGATAAATACACTCGTCAAAATCAGTCGACTATTTTGAATATCAACCCTGCCCCGGCGGGGTTTTTTATTGCCTGGAGAAAATATGCTTTATAACACTGGCAACATCGCCGTTAACGGAAACACCGCAACTGGCACCGGCACGAACTGGACGGCGCCCGCCAGTCAGGTCCGAGCTGGCCAGACGATTATCGTCATGTCGAGCCCGGTTCAAATGTTCCAGATTTCAGCCGTGAACAGCGCCACGTCAATGACGGTTACGCCTGCTGCTTCCCCGGCGCTGAGCGGCCAGAAGTATGGAATCCTTGTATCGGACAATATCTCGGTCGACGGCCTGGCCCAGGCTATGTCGCAGCTCATCAACGAGTACGACGAGAATATTGGAGCGTGGGAGATGTTCGCCTCAACCTCATCCAATCAGACCATCACCGTTACCATCAACGGCACCCCTTTAACCATTCCTGGCATTGGTAAACTGGCGCAGAAAGGGAGTAACGGAGCCATCCCGATGGCACAGGGTGGGACAGGGGCAACGAACGCAGCAGACGTTCGCACAAACCTCGGTTTAGGAGACAGCGCCACCAGGAATGTTGGAACGGCTGCTGGAACGGTGGCCGCCGGCGACGATTCACGGTTCGGAACTGTGAACGGAAAGAGCGGAGGTACCATCAATGGCGGTACTTCTATCAATGGTGACGCTTTATATATTGATCACTCCTACGGCCATACAACGATGCTTGAAACGGTAAAGCCGGGTGACCAAGGGGCTGTTTATGGAGGGATGAAACTAAAAAGACCGAATTCACAGGGATTTATTGTTGCCGCTTATAGCACGAATGATTATGAGACTGAGCAAATATTGATCGGGGTTAATGCTCCAAGAGGTAACCCTGTATGGAGTTTTAATGTCGATGGTCGTGCTGTCGGCAATTGGGTGAATACATCTGATGCCAGAATCAAAGATAATATTAAAACTATCGAGGATGCTCTGGATAAGATGAAATTATTCAGAGGGCTAGAGTGGGATCGTAAAGATAACAATCTGCATGGCTACGGCTTCATAGCTCAGGAGGTAAAAAAAGTTTTCCCTGAAGCCGTAAAAGAGTATGGGGAGACAAAACTGGTAAATGGGGAAGTGGTAGAAAAAACACTGGCTCTAGATACATCTGGTGTGGCTGCAGCTCTACACCATGAAGCGATCCTTGCTCTCATGGATAAGGTTGAAGAACTTAAAACCCAGGTAGATAAACTGTTACTGGGGCAGTAAGCTATTGAGCCGCCGATCTGCAACGCCTCAACTTTTCTCGTTAGTTCTTCGATTTTACTCATCAACGCTAGAATGGCTGCTTCAAAACAGACTTAAATCTGTTCACATAGAATTGCGGCAATAAAATTTACAAAACTCATAATCCGAAGCGACATAGAAACTTAGAAACGAAACGGCGAAGCTTTAAGCAGTGACGATAGAGCCTGTATCTTGCGGACACTTACAAATAAAACTACTGTATATAAAAACAGTATTTGAGGTGTGTGCAATGGAATTCATTAGGCCAACAGAACTGCGAGAAATTATCGCTCTTCCGCTTTTCAGTGACTTAGTACAATGTGGTTTCCCAAGCCCAGCGGCTGATTACGTTGAACAGCGCATCGATCTCAATGAGTTACTTGTTGCTCACCCGAGCTCAACGTATTTCGTCAAAGCCGCGGGCGATTCTATGATCGAAGCCGGGATCAGCGACGGTGACCTGCTGGTAGTGGACAGCTCTAGGACTGCTGAGCATGGTGACATTGTCATAGCTGCGGTGGAAGGGGAGTTCACTGTTAAACGCCTGCAGCTGCGCCCTACAGTTCAGCTCATTCCGATGAATAGCGCATACTCGCCGATCATCGTCGGGAGCGAAGATACGCTGGACGTTTTCGGTGTTGTTACTTTCATCGTTAAATCCGCGAGCTGAATATGTTTGCTCTCTGTGATGTGAATTCATTCTACGCATCATGCGAGACCGTATTCAGGCCTGACCTGAGAGGGCGCCCGGTTGTCGTTCTCTCGAATAACGATGGCTGTGTAATCGCACGCAGCGCCGAGGCCAAGGCCGCTGGAATTACAATGGGAGAGCCTTTCTTCAAGCAAAAGGACTTATTTCGGCGCGCTGGGGTTGTTTGCTTCAGCAGCAACTACGAGCTCTACGCTGACATGTCGAACCGGGTGATGACGACGCTTGAAGAAATGAGCCCTCGCGTCGAAATTTACAGCATTGATGAGGCCTTTTGCGACCTGACTGGCGTTAGGAACTGCCGGGACCTGACTGACTTTGGAAAAGAGATCCGCGCTACGGTTCTGAAGCGTACGCACATTACCGTTGGCGTCGGCATTGCTCAGACAAAAACACTCGCTAAACTGGCAAATCACGCCGCCAAGAAATGGCAGCGCCAGACTGGCGGGGTGGTTGATTTGTCCAATATTGAGCGTCAGCGTCGGTTGTTGGCTCTGGTACCAGTAGAGGACGTGTGGGGCGTAGGTAGGCGCATCAGCAAAAAGCTTAACGCCATGGGCATCAAAACGGCTCTGGACCTCTCAGAACAAAGCACATGGATTATCCGTAAACATTTTAACGTGGTACTTGAGCGAACGGTCCGGGAATTGCGCGGCGAGCCTTGTCTTGATCTGGAGGAGTTTGCTCCGGCAAAGCAGGAAATCGTCTGCAGCAGGTCGTTCGGTGAACGCGTTACCGAGTACGAACAGATGCGTCAGGCTATTTGCAGCTATGCGGCGCGCGGCGCTGAAAAGCTTCGCGGCGAGCATCAGTATTGCCGCTTTATTTCTGCATTCGTGAAAACCTCTCCCTTTGCGCTTAACGAGCCGTATTACGGTAATAGCGCATCGATGAAGCTTCTTACCCCCACTCAGGATACCCGAGACATCATCAACGCCGCGGTAAAATGTCTGGACAAAATCTGGAAGGATGGTCACCGGTATCAGAAGGCAGGGATCATGCTTGGAGATTTTTTCAGCCAAGGCGTGGCCCAGCTCAACTTGTTCGATGAAAACGCGCCGCGGGCCGGTAGTGATAAACTGATGGAGGTTCTGGATCAACTCAATGCCAGAGACGGTAGAGGAACACTGTACTTTGCCGGGCAGGGCGTTCAGCAACAGTGGCAAATGAAGCGAGAAATGTTGTCGCCTCGATATACGACGAGATATTCAGATCTGCTCAGAGTCCGATAAACTTTCCTAATGTCGTGGTCCACTTTGTGCCAGGAGCGGGCGTTATTATTACTCGATCTAAAGCCAAGCAATTGTACTCATTAAATAGTGGTAATTGGGTCTAATGCTCAGTCGAACGAAATCTCATGTCAGGTGAAAAAAAAACGTCTGAAAAATCGATGAACTATGTACCGTTTTACGATTTAAAATCGCCATTTCTGATACGATTTTCACTGCTCATAATCTGTTGATTTATCAAAAAGAGCCTTAGAGTGTTAAACTGGTATGTTGAGGGGCGAACCTCATTAACAAATCTACACGCACTTACTGAATATATTATGTCCATGTCATATAACCATGCAAAGCAAGGTCTTGCACATCGAGCATGACTATGGTAATGGTGCTTCCAAAAATAAAGCATCTCAGATAAAGGATTAGTAAGTGGTTACATATAATTCAATGCGGCTAGCCCCCCCTAAATCATGGGACGAGTTTGAGGATATGTGCAAAAGTTCGTTCCAACTGCGGTGGTCCAATCCTAATCTGAACAGATATGGACGGTCAGGGCAGAAGCAGGATGGAGTTGATGTGTATGGTACTGACTCTCTTGGGCGCTTCGTTGGAATCCAGTGTAAAAATACAGTATCAGGAATTAGCAGGGCGACAATCGATGATGAATTACTTAAGGCTGAAAAATTCACCCCAAAAATCACGGCCCTTTACATCGCTACGACGGCTCCCAGGGATGTCAGCATTCAGAGCTATGTAAGAACACTCAACGATGCCAGACTATTACAGGGCCTATTTCCTGTCGATGTGGCTTTCTGGGACGATGTTAGCTTTGATTTAAGTAAAGACCCAAGTGTACTCAGAATGTACTACCCGCAAATGTTCGAGCAACTCCAGCCGACTAGGGAAGAACTTTTGCGTAAGAGAGATATCTCAAATTTGTTGACATTGTTGAATGTTATTGATTTTCCATCAACAATAGACCACTTGCAGTGGGATGCAAAATACATTCATTCATTAATTATTTCAGAGTACGATAATATTCAGAGGGCTATAAATTCACCAGTTTTTCAACTGAGTGATACAGATTTAGAAAGCGTCACATATGATTTAGCAACGGCCTGGCGTGATCTGATTTCCTTATTTGAAAGAGCCCCATATAATTATTTAGTATCGCAAGATACTTTTAGTTTTATAAATCCCGGTGACTTCTGTCGAAATCAGGAGGAGAACGATTTATACGACGAAATCACGCATAGCATGAGGAATCTTCGAGTTAAAATTAGTAATTTTTGTGACTTTATAAATAATCACTACCATGAAATAAACTTAACCGAAACGAGCGCGAAAGCCAGTAAATATTATTAAACCTTTTCTGGAGGGCTGCACTCACAGCCCTTCATGCGGCCATACTTTCATATCTTCATAGTTTGCAATCGATACGCAGTTGGGTACTTTTCTTGATGTCCGCTCCTCGTGCATTGCGGACCTTCGGGCTTCAGCAGCTCATCCGCTTCGTGTCAGAAGCGGATGTTACCTAACACATTGGTAACCTTCTCAGATTTACGCGTTCTACATATTAAGCGTCGCATATGATGAGTTATAATATTTTAAAATATCCAACTAATAAATCCACCCGAATACTTTTCACTAATTTTTATTGCAAAAAGATCATGAAGACTTAGAAATAAATCATTATCTTCTTTAAAAATTAACTACTCATACTATTACATTATCAAACTATGCTTCG
>NZ_JAWNEU010000023.1:0-28983 GCF_034107645.1 Enterobacter sp. 118C5
GATGATATATCTAAAGCATTAAATTCCGAGTTGAAGTTTATTAAAAATATTTACGGTTATTCTTTACCGAAATTTTTAAATCTTGCACAGGACATTGTCAATACAATAAATTACGAGAATAAATATGACTTTAGTGCGGATTATGGCTTCTTAGCATCTCAAATAGAAAACTATCATCTAAATCCGAGTCTTGCAGTGCTCGAAGAGATGGGCATTCCGGTTCAATTACTAGAAAGACTAAGTTTCGATATTAAGGAAGCATTGGAATTGGATGATTTGATCGAAAAGGTAAAGGTGTTTTATCGCAAGGGAACGTATTTTTCTGAACTCGAATCTTACTTTGTAAAAAGGGCTTTAATTGATTGAGATTATTTATAAAGGAGGTTTTACCACCCTCCTTTATAATTCTAATTGTTTTTGATTTGAAGAAACAGCCCCACCAATCCATCAAATCAAAACGTTGAGTTAAATATATGGAGCGATTATATGCTCTTCGGACTTCATTTTTATCAGAATGGACCAGTGCTGCTTCAATAACATCTGCATTGAATCCCTGCTCATTGAGTGCTGTACTTGCTATGGAACGTAGACCATGAGCAACCAACTTTCCACCATAGCCAATCCGTTTTAAAGCGGCATTAGCAGTTTGGCTATTCATGAACTGCTTTGGATCATTTCTGCTTGGGAAAATATATTCACGATGAGCGCTAATTGGCTTCATCACTTCCAGAATATCTAATGCCTGCGGCGATAGGGGAACAATATGCTCACGCTTGGCATTCATCCGCTCGGCTGGAATAGTCCAGAGCTTTGCATCGAGATCGATCTCAGCCCAACGTGCACCGGAGGCCTCAGAAGGGCGCACGAGTGTCAAAAATTGCCATTCAATCAGTCAGCGAGTCGAAACAGAGAGATTTGACATCACTAGAGAACGCATGCGTTTTGGCAATTCTTCGGGTCGTAGGGTTGGCATGTTCTGTTTCTTGGGTTTCTCAAATGCCATACCAATACCAGATGTAGGGTTGGCATCAATCAGACCAGTGTTTCTAGCATAAATCATTATCTCGTTAATGCGCTGCACCAGTCGACGTACAATCTTAGCGTCCCACGTGCTTCGATTGGCTTAAGCGCTTCAACCAGTGTTCGGGCTTTGATTTGCTGGACAGAGAGCTTACCGATGGCTGGGAATACATCCTTCTCCAGTGAGCGCTAAATGTCGTTTGCGTAATCAGAGGTAACGCTTTTGCTCTTTAGCTTGAACCAGTTTGCGGCGAATGTTGAAAAATACAGTCCAGCGCGATTTGCTGATGTTCCTCTACATCTTCAGCTTGAATTTGTGGGGCGATCTCGTTGCCTAATAAGGCAAGGCAATCAGCTCTCAACCCTAGGGGTTCAGCAAGCGATAGTGAAGGGAAAGTACCGAGTTCCATCATTGTACGCTGCTTCGCTGCCGGACGTTGTTGGCGAAAGCGCCAGAGTTTCTTGCCAATGGTTTTCACTATCAGAAAAGCCCATTGCCAACACGCAGCGTTGGAACCTTCTCTTACGCCTTAGCGCGCAGAACTTCGGCTTTGGTCAACGGGTGTGTAGTACGTGGCACTATGGCCGCTCCTTCATGAATTGGTATAGCTAAACGTATACCAATACTCACCGGATTTAGCCGGATTGTTCTCGGACAACGACAGGCACAAAAAAGCCCGCAGGGCTTGCGCCATGCGGGCTTTCAGGACTTCATCAGTCGACTCTGGTGATCGCCGATGGAGAATTTTGGTGGAGCTGGCGGGAGTTGAACCCGCGTCCGAAATTTCTACATCCTCGGTACTACATGCTTAGTTTGTCTTTACATTCGCACGCCAGCTGCGGACAGACACGCCACTAACGAACTAGCCTGATTAGTTTTAACGTTTCAACCCCAGGCAGGGCTTCCACGCGATCTCTTTTGGGTTTGACCTCTCTTTGATCCCCGTCTTAAGAGCGGAAGCTAGGGAGAGAGGGCTCAGAGCAGGTTATTAAGCTGCTAAAGCGTAGTTTTCGTCGTTTGCGACTATTTTTTTGCGGCTTTTAACGAGGCAAACCGCCCCTCGGCATGCACCTTGGGTTTCGCAAATCCCGTCGAATCCAGAATCAGCCCCAATAGTGTTTAACTCAGTATACCAGATTTCACTTCCTGGATACCAGCCCGGAACGCTAACTTATTGAATAGTACAATAAGTGTGCAGAATCAACGTCCTGCGTTTTTCATGATGCGCGCTTTATCCAACTGCCACTCGCGCTCTTTCAGGTCAGTACGCTTGTCGTGCTGTTTTTTACCTTTGGCGACGCCAACTTTCACTTTGCACCAGGCGTTTTTCCAGTACAGCGACAGGGCAACCACGGTGAAACCTTCACGGTTGATGCGTCCGTAGAGGGATTCCAGCTCACGCTTGTTCAGCAGCAGCTTACGGGTGCGCGTTGGATCACACACGTAGTGTGACGAGGCGACGGTCAGCGGCGTAAAGTTTGCGCCGAACAGGAAGGCTTCGCCATCTTTCAGGATCACGTAGCTGTCGCCGATGTTGGCTTTCCCGGCGCGCAGCGATTTTACTTCCCAGCCCTGCAACGCAAGGCCAGCTTCGAATTCTTCTTCAATGAAATACTCATGGCGAGCACGCTTGTTGAGCGCAATGGTCGCCGAGCCTGGTTTATGTGCTTTTTTCTTCGTCATAAGTGTCGTAAAGCCGTCGGTAATCTGATTTCAAAAAGTCACCTCATTGCGTCCTGTGAGGTCTAACGCGCTATCTTAGCACGAGATGAGGCTTAGCGTTTTTTTAACAGGTGATAAATGTTATTATTTGTCCGTTGTGTGACCATGGAAAATGCTATGCCTCAGATTAGCCGTACTGCGCTCGTTCCTTACAGCGCGGAACAAATGTATCAGTTAGTGAACGATGTTCAGTCTTATCCAGAATTTATCCCGGGATGTACCGGGAGCCGCGTTCTGGAGTCAGGCCCGACGCAGATGACTGCGGCGGTGGATGTCTCCAAAGCGGGGATCAGCAAGACGTTCACCACCCGCAATACGCTGACTAACAATCAGAGTATTTTGATGCATCTTGTGGATGGTCCATTTAAGACCCTGATGGGTGGCTGGAAGTTTACGCCCCTGAGCGCTGACGCCTGCCGCATTGAGTTCCATCTGGACTTTGAGTTCACCAATAAGCTGATTGAGCTGGCGTTTGGCCGCATCTTTAAAGAGCTGGCGTCAAATATGGTTCAGGCGTTCACCACCCGCGCCAAAGAGGTTTACAGTGTCGCATAAGATCGCTGTGGAAGTGGTGTACGCGCTGCCGGAAAAGCAGTACCTGCAGCGCGTAATGCTGGAAGAGGGGGCAACCGTAGAGGCGGCTATCCTCGCGTCCGGCATCCTTGAGCTTCGCAGCGATATCGACCTGGCGAAGAATAAGGTCGGGATTTACAGCCGTCCTGTGAAGCTGGGCGACGTGTTGAAAGAGGGCGACCGGGTGGAGATTTATCGTCCGCTGATTGCTGACCCGAAAGAGCTGCGTCGCCAGCGCGCGGAGAAGGCGGCTAAGTAGCGTGTTTCCCCCTTACCCTATTCCTCTTCCCAAAGGGGCGAAGGGATAAAGAAAAACAAAAAAGGTGCTCATTGAGCACCTTTTTGCATTTTTGGCTTCTGATTATTTGGTCAGGGCTGGTTTGTTGTCGATGTTGGTCAACACACCGGCGCTACTGAAGGTCAGCGTCAGGGTCTGCTGGGTCACGCTTTCGTGGCCTGGCTGCTGACGGAATACATAAAACCAGGTGTTAGTGCCGAACGGATCGGTCATCATCGGGGTTCCCAGTGCATAAGCGACCTGCTGTTGTGTCATCCCCACGCGGATTTTGGACACATCGTTAGGGGTAAGATAGTTCCCCTGGTTGATGTCAGGACGGTAAACCACTTTCTCCAGAGTGGAACAGCCTGCGGTCAACATCAGAAGAACCGCTGCGGCAGCGGTCAGCATTTTACAACGCATAGTGATTTGATTCCTTTTCGGGCCCGAGCAGAACGCGGCTCATATGTAATATGCCGATGATAATAGACCTTGCCCCACTTTGAAACCGGTCTGGCGGCGTTTTTGTTGTTCTGTATGACCCTGAGATCCCGAAAAAGTTTATGCCGCCAGCAGTTCTTTCGCGTTCGCGAGGGTATTACGCGTGACTTCACTGCCGCCGAGCAGGCGCGCCAGCTCCTGCAGACGTGCGCGTTTATCCAGCGGCTTCATGTGCGTTTCGGTCATTTCGCCGTCGGTTTCTTTACTGACGATGAAGTGATGATGACCACAGCCCGCGACCTGCGGCAGGTGGGTGACACACATCACCTGCGTTGATTCACCTAGCTGACGCAGAAGTTTGCCCACCACTGCCGCCGTTGGGCCGCTGATGCCGACATCCACTTCATCGAAAATCAGCGCCGGGGTTTCCATTTTACGCGCGGTAATCACCTGAATCGCCAGCGCTATACGCGACAGTTCACCGCCGGATGCCACTTTGGAGATAGCCTGTAGCGGCTGGCCCGGGTTGGTGGTGACGCGGAACTCGATACGATCTGCCCCTTCTGCCGTCAGGTGGTTCTCTTCAAAACGGACATCAATGGTGAACACGCCGTGCGGCATCGCCAGCGTGTGCATGCTGTCGGTGATGTGCTGGCTGAGTTCCTGAGCGTAATGCTGACGGATCTCATGCAGTTTTTTCGCCGTGGTCAGCGCCTGCTGATGATGCAGGTTCACGGCCAGAGAGAGGGTTTCCTGCGAATCCGCCTGATCGTCAAGCTGCTGCTGTTCTTCGAGCAGAGACTGATAGTAGCCAGGCAGTTCTTCCGGCGTAACATGGTGCTTGCGCGCCAGTGAAATTTGACGAGAAAGGCGCTGCTCCAGCTCAAACAGACGGTTCGGGTCGAGGTCCAGCCGCTCACAGTAGTGACGCAGTTCGTCACTGGCTTCTGAGATTTGAATCGCGGCCTCTTCCAGCATATCCAGTACGCCAGAAAGTTTATTGTCCATGCCGACCAGTTCGGTGACCAGTTGACGGACATTATAAAGCTGGCTCTGCAGGTTTACATCTTCGCCATCTGCCAGCATGTTGAGGGCATTCTGGCTGGTTGAGAGCAGGTGGCCGCTGTTGGCGAGGCGCTTGTACTCTTCGTCAATTTGTTCAAACTCACCCGGCTGCGGGTTGAATTCGTTCAGCTCTTTTAGCTGGTATGCCAGCAGCTCCGCGCGCGCGGCGCGCTCCTGGCTTTGCTGCTGGTGCTGGGCGAGCTCGCGGCAGCTTTGATGCCATTGGCGATAGTGCTCCGCCATAAGCTGAGTAAGCGCGTACTCACCCGCATAGCCATCAAGCAGCGCTTTCTGCTGCTCTGGTTTAACGAGTTGCTGATGCGCATGCTGACCGTGGATTTGGATTAGCAACTGGCCGAGTTCGCGGAGCTGGGAGAGCGGGACCGCCGTGCCGTTGATAAAGCCACGCGAGCGTCCGTCGCTGCTGATCACGCGGCGAAGTAAACACTCACGTCCATCTTCAAGCTGGTTCTGTTCCAGCCAGCGCAGGGCAGCAGGGGTGTCTTTCAGGGAGAAACGTGCGCAAAGATCGGCACGGTTTGCGCCCATGCGCACCATGTCGCCCTCTGCACGGCCGCCAAGGCACAAGCCGAGGGCATCAATGGCAATGGATTTACCCGCACCGGTTTCCCCGGTGATCGCCGTCATGCCGCTGTGGAAATCGATCTCAAGCTCACGAACAATGGCAAAGTTGCTGATGGTCAGTTGTGCCAGCATAATTGTTTTCCTGTATGAAAAACCATAACTGTGTTTTCATACAGTATAAACTGGTTTTTTATACAGTAAAGTACTGGATGCAAAATCAGAACAATTTTTTTGACCAGCCAAGCTTCGAGCTTAATGTATTGAAATAGCTGTAATCTTTCGGGTGAATCAAATTCAGGTGGTAATCACACCGGCGAATAAGAACATCTTCACCTTCCTGGATCGGCAGCGCGATCTGGCTGTCGCAGCTGATCTCGAGGTCGTTACGGCGGTGCGAGAAGCGCAGACGTATCGTGCTGTCGCCGTTAATCACCAGCGGCCGGGCGGAGAGCGTGTGCGGGAACATCGGCACCAGGGTAATAGCATCCAGAGAGGGCGTCAGAATCGGGCCGCCCGCAGAAAGCGAGTAGGCGGTTGAGCCGGTTGGGGTGGAGATAATCAGCCCGTCAGAACGCTGGGAGAAGGCAAAAATCTCGTCGATATAAACTTCGAACTCGATCATGTGCGCCACTTTACCGGGGTGAAGCACCACCTCGTTAATCGCGGTGCTGATGCGCTTCTGACAGTCCTGCTGGCACACCTGTGCTTCCAGTAAAAAGCGTTTTTCGCTGATATAGTGACCTTCCAGCACGTCGGCCAGCTGCTGTTGCGCGTTGTCCGGGTCGAGGTCGGTTAAAAAGCCGAGATTGCCGCGGTTGATACCGATGACCTTGATGTCATAGCGCGCCAGCGTGCGTGCCGCGCCGAGCATGTTGCCGTCGCCGCCCACCACCACGGCGAGATCGGCCTGTTGGCCAATTTCCGCCAGCGTGCCGGTTTTGACGCTCTTCAGCTGCAGCTCCTGCGCAATCTGCTGCTCGACCATCACTTCATAGCCTTTGCTACACAACCAGCGATACAACATTTCATGTGTCGTCAATGCGGTAGGGTGACGCGGATGCCCGACGATCCCAATACACCTGAAATGATTATTCATTTTCTGGAGGTCCTTGTGCCTGATGAATGATGACAATCTCTCTTGTTCCCTTGAATCCAGGAAACTGATCCCCATAATAAGCGAAGTTAGCGAGATGAATGCAGAAAAACGCGGAGAAATTCATGAGTAGTAAAGAACAGAAAACGCCTGAGGGGCAAGCCCCTGAAGAAATTATCACGGAACAGCACGATGAAGTTGAGGCTGTAGAGCCAGACGCATCTGCTGAGCAGGTGGACCCGCGCGATGAAAAAATTGCGAATCTGGAAGCCCAACTGGTAGAAGCACAGAATCGCGAACGCGACACCGTTCTGCGCATCAAGGCGGAAATGGAAAACCTGCGTCGTCGTACCGAGCAGGACGTTGAGAAAGCGCATAAATTTGCGCTGGAGAAATTCGTTAACGAACTTCTGCCGGTGATCGATAGCCTCGACCGCGCGCTGGAAGTGGCTGATAAAGCGAATCCGGACAACGCGGCGATGATCGAAGGTATCGAACTGACGCTGAAATCCATGCTCGACGTGGTGCGTAAGTTTGGCGTGGAAGTGATTGCGGATACCGATGTCCCGCTGGATCCAAACGTTCACCAGGCCATCGCGATGGTGGAATCTGAAGAGATTGAAGCCGGTAAAGTGCTGGGCGTGATGCAGAAAGGTTACACCCTGAACGGCCGTACCATTCGCGCTGCGATGGTGACCGTGGCGAAAGCGAAAGCGTAATTTGCTACCTGTAGTGCCGGGTGGCGGCATTCGCCTTACCCGGCCTACGTTTTATTCGGCAATACTTTCCCGAAGTGGCGTGACGGGCAGCACCTTCACCTGCTTAATCATATTGTCCTGCACGTCCAGGATATCAATATCGTACTGCTCAATGCGCACCCGCGTGCCCGCCGCCGGGATCTCTTCCAGCGCTTCCAGAATCATCCCGTTCATGGTACGAGCTTCATCTTCCGGCAAATGCCAGTTAAAGGCTTTGTTGAGTTCCCGAATGTTCGCGCTGCCGTCAATCAGCACCGAACCGTCGTTTTGCGGGGTCACCTCTTCTGCAAGTGAAGGCGACATCGACGTGGTAAAGTCCCCGACAATCTCTTCCAGAATATCTTCGACCGTCACCAGCCCCTGAATATCGCCGTACTCGTTGACCACCAGGCCGACTTTCTTCTTGTTGCGCTGGAATTTAACCAGCTGCGTGCTGAGCGGCGTTCCTTCCGGCACGTAGTAAATCTCGTCGGCGGCGCGCAGCATCACCTCTTTGGTGAACTCTTTTTTCTCGGTCATCAGACGGTAGGCTTCGCGCACGCGCAGCATGCTGATCGCGTCATCCAGCGAGTCGCGATAGAGCACGATGCGCCCGTGCGGGGAGTGCGTCAGCTGGCGGACAATAGCTTTCCAGTCGTCATTGATGTCGATACCGACGATTTCGTTACGCGGCACCATGATGTCGTTCACGCTAACCTTTTCCAGATCCAGCACCGACAGGAGCATGTCCTGATTGCGACGGGAGATCTGCGAGCGGGATTCGTTCACGATGGTGCGCAGCTCTTCTTTGCTGAGCGCGCTGCTGATAGTGACGTCGGCTTTAATCCCCACCATCCGCATCAAAACGCGCGTGACCATGTTCAACAGCCAGACCAGCGGCATCATCAGGATCTGCAGCGGCGCCAGCAGGAAGCTGCTCGGGTAGGCCACCTTTTCCGGGTAAAGCGCGGCGATGGTTTTTGGCAGCACTTCGGCAAACACCAGCACCACAAACGTCAGCACGCCGGTGGCAATCGCCACCCCGGCGTTGCCGTACAGGCGCATCCCGACGATGGTACCGAGGGCAGAGGCCAGAATGTTGACAAGGTTGTTGCCGATAAGCACCAGGCTTATCAGCCGATCCGGCTTGCGGAGCAGTTTTTCAACGCGACGGGCGGCACGGTTACCCTGTTTAGCACGATGACGCAACCGGTAACGGTTTAAGGTCATCATGCCGGTTTCCGAGCCGGAGAAATAGGCGGAGATGACCACCATGACGATCAGGATAACGATCAGCGTGGTGGTAGAGATGTGTTCCAGGGGGAACTCCTTTTATAACTTAGCCAGCAAATTGCTGTATGAAGCGGCTGCCAAAATAGGCAAGGGTGAGAATGCCCGCACCCGCGACGTTGAACCAGACGACGCGACGACCGCGCCAGCCTTCATGATAATGGCCCCACAACAGGACAATATAGACAAACCACGCGATGATGGAGAGCACTGCTTTATCGATATTCTCCACGCTGAACAGGTTCTTCATGTAAAACAGGCCCGTGCAGAGCGTGAGCGTCAGCAGCACCACGCCTATCTGGGTGATGTGGAACATCTTACGCTCAATGACCATCAGCGGCGGCATTTCATGGTTGAACGCCAGCTTTTTGTTTTTCAACTGGTAGTCAATCCAGGCGAGCTGCATGGCGTAAAGCGCGGCGATAATCAGCGTCGCGTAGGCAAACAGCGACAGGCCGATGTGCACGAGCATTCCCGGCGTTGCCTCCAGATGCGTAATGAATTCATTAGGCATAAAGGTGGCTAAAGCCAGATTGATCAGCGCGAAGGTATAGACAATCGGCAGCAGCAGCCAGCCGCGATTTTTAGACGCGACGATGGTCATGACCGTACAGATCATCAGGCTGACCAGCGAGCCTACGTTGAGGGCGCTCAGATTTTGTACGCTGCCGTCGCCGGGAATAATGCGTGATTCCAGCGCAAACGCGTGGCTTATCAGTGCGATGACCGCCGAAAGAATAGCCATGCGCCGCCAGCCGCTGTTTTTTTGCAGCAGTCCGGGAATAATCAGCGCGAGGCTGACAGAGTAGGCAACAAGGGCGATCAGTGCGAAAACAGGCATATGGGCATCGACAGTTGTCTTAATAAGAAAGAGAAGCAGTATAACGTTACGTGACGCCTGCTCCAACCGTTGCATAACAACAAAGGCGCCTTCATGTTATACTCCGGCAAAATTCTGTGTATGTGTCGCTCAATGCGGCCCAACGTTTCTACTCAGGCGAGAGACAATGTTTGATAATTTAACCGATCGTTTGTCGCGCACGCTGCGCAACATCAGCGGCCGCGGACGCCTTACTGAAGAGAACATCAAGGAAACGCTGCGCGAAGTGCGCATGGCGCTGCTGGAAGCAGACGTGGCGTTGCCGGTTGTTCGTGATTTTATCAACCGCGTAAAAGAGAAGGCGGTTGGTCATGAAGTTAACAAGAGCCTGACCCCGGGTCAGGAGTTCGTCAAAATCGTTCGTAACGAACTGGTTTCGGCGATGGGCGAAGAGAACCAGGTGCTTAACCTGGCGGCTCAGCCGCCGGCCGTGGTGCTGATGGCGGGCCTGCAGGGTGCGGGTAAAACCACCAGCGTCGGTAAGCTGGGTAAATTCCTGCGCGAAAAGCACAAGAAGAAAGTGCTGGTGGTCTCTGCGGACGTCTATCGCCCGGCGGCGATCAAGCAGCTGGAAACGCTGGCCGAGCAGGTCGGCGTGGATTTCTTCCCGTCCGACGTTGCCCAGAAGCCTGTCGACATCGTTAACGCCGCGCTGAAAGAAGCGAAGCTGAAGTTCTACGACGTGCTGCTGGTGGATACCGCCGGTCGTCTGCACGTCGACGAAGCGATGATGGACGAGATCAAGCAGGTGCATGCCTCTATCAACCCGGTAGAGACCCTGTTTGTTGTCGACGCCATGACCGGTCAGGATGCGGCGAATACCGCGAAAGCGTTTAACGAAGCGCTGCCGTTAACCGGCGTGGTGCTGACCAAAGTGGACGGTGACGCCCGCGGCGGTGCGGCCCTTTCGATTCGTCATATCACCGGTAAGCCGATTAAATTCCTCGGCGTGGGCGAGAAAACCGAAGCGCTGGAGCCGTTCCACCCGGACCGTATCGCCTCCCGTATCCTCGGCATGGGCGACGTGCTGTCGCTGATCGAAGATATCGAGAGCAAGGTTGACCGCGCGCAGGCCGAGAAGCTGGCCAGCAAGCTGAAAAAAGGCGATGGTTTCGATCTGACCGACTTCCTTGAGCAACTGCGTCAGATGAAAAACATGGGCGGCATGGCAAGCCTGATGGGCAAACTGCCGGGGATGGGCCAGATCCCTGACAACGTCAAATCCCAGATGGATGACAAAGTGCTGGTGCGTATGGAGGCGATCATTAACTCCATGACGCTGAAAGAACGCGCCAAGCCAGAGATCATCAAAGGTTCCCGTAAGCGCCGTATCGCAGCCGGCTGCGGCATGCAGGTGCAGGACGTTAACCGCCTTCTGAAACAGTTCGACGACATGCAGCGCATGATGAAGAAAATGAAGAAAGGCGGCATGGCGAAGATGATGCGAGGCATGAAAGGGATGATGCCCCCTGGTTTTCCAGGACGTTAATCGCTTTTGAGATTGCTTTTTGCCCGAAAATGAGTAAAATTTTCGGGCTTTTAATATGACACCCGGGCTCCGTTCCTCGATGGGGCCCGGTTGTTTTATTCACACAAGAGGATGTTATGGTAACTATTCGTTTAGCACGTCACGGCGCTAAAAAGCGTCCGTTCTACCAGGTTGTTGTGACTGACAGCCGTAATGCACGCAACGGTCGCTTCATCGAGCGCGTTGGTTTCTTCAACCCACTGGCCTCTGGCGCAGAAGAAGAAACCCGTCTGGATCTGGATCGTATCGCTCACTGGGTTGGCCAGGGCGCTACTGTTTCCGATCGCGTTGCTACGCTGATCAAAGCAGCAAACAAAGCAGCTTAATCTGTCACGGTGGTCATGATGAGCAATAAAGCACCTGTTGAACCGATCGTATTGGGAAAAATGGGTTCTTGCTACGGTATCCGTGGTTGGCTCAGAGTGTTTTCCTCCACTGAAGACGCTGATAGCATTTTTGATTACCAGCCCTGGTTCATCCAGAAAGCCGGTAAGTGGGAAGAGGTCGAGCTGGAAAGCTGGCGTCACCACAATCAGGACATCATCATCAAGCTGAAAGGCATTGACGATCGTGATGCCGCGAATGCGCTGACTAATTGTGAAATTGTCGTGGATTCGTCGCAGTTGCCACAGCTGGAAGAGGGCGACTACTACTGGAAAGACCTTATGGGTTGCCAGGTAGTCACTACTGAAGGCTACAGCCTGGGGAAAGTCATCGATATGATGGAAACCGGGTCAAATGACGTTCTCGTCATTAAGGCAAACCTGAAAGATGCATTTGGCATCAAGGAGCGGCTGGTTCCGTTCCTCGATGGACAGGTTATCAAGAAAGTCGATCTCACTACTCAAACCATTGAAGTAGATTGGGATCCTGGTTTTTAAATTCTCCGGATAAACGGTAAAAGACGGCGCTATGTGGATTGGCATAATTAGCCTGTTTCCTGAAATGTTCCGCGCGATTACCGATTACGGGGTAACTGGCCGGGCAGTAAAGAATGGCCTGCTGAGCATCCAGAGCTGGAGTCCTCGTGACTTTACTCATGACCGGCACCGTACCGTGGACGATCGTCCTTACGGCGGCGGACCGGGGATGCTAATGATGGTGCAACCCTTACGGGACGCCATTCACACAGCAAAAGCCGCGGCAGGTGAAGGCGCAAAGGTGATTTATCTGTCACCTCAGGGACGCAAGCTTGATCAAGCGGGCGTGAGCGAACTGGCGACGAATCAAAAGCTGATTCTGGTCTGTGGACGCTACGAAGGGATAGATGAGCGCGTGATTCAAACCGAGATTGACGAAGAATGGTCTATCGGCGATTACGTTCTCAGCGGTGGTGAGTTACCGGCAATGACGCTGATTGACTCCGTCGCCCGGTTCATTCCGGGGGTACTGGGCCATGAAGCTTCGGCAACGGAAGATTCCTTTGCCGATGGGGTGCTGGACTGTCCACACTATACTCGTCCTGAAGTGTTAGAAGGGATGGAAGTACCGGCAGTGTTACTGTCAGGAAACCATGCCGAGATACGTCGCTGGCGTTTGAAGCAGTCGCTGGGCCGAACCTGGCTTAGAAGACCTGAACTTCTGGAAAACCTGGCTCTGACTGAAGAGCAAGCAAAGTTGCTGGCCGAGTTCAAAACCGAACACGCGCACCAGCAGCATGAACATGATGGGAATGCGTAATACGCTCCCGAATATCAGTTTACCCAGGATAAGAGATTAAATTATGAGCAACATTATTAAGCAACTTGAACAAGAGCAGATGAAGCAGGACGTACCTTCCTTCCGTCCAGGTGACACCGTGGAAGTGAAAGTATGGGTCGTTGAAGGTTCCAAAAAACGTCTGCAGGCATTCGAGGGCGTGGTTATCGCTATTCGTAACCGCGGTCTGCACTCTGCATTCACTGTTCGTAAAATTTCCAACGGCGAAGGCGTTGAGCGTGTCTTCCAGACTCACTCTCCGGTAGTTGACAGCATTGCTGTTAAACGTCGTGGTGCTGTACGTAAAGCTAAACTGTACTACCTGCGTGAGCGTACTGGTAAGTCTGCTCGTATTAAAGAGCGTCTGAACTAAGATTCGCTTAAGCGACATCCTGTTAGAAAGGGCTGGCCGAAAGGCTGGCCCTTTTTTTATCCCATCGCACCTCTCGCGTTAACCCTTTCGTCATAAATCATTTACAATGCTTGCCTCTTCGGTGGAGGGTAAGTGGAAAACGTACTGCATCAGCCTAAACGTAAACGCGCAGCGGCATTGACCGCGCTGTTTGCGATCCTGCTGATCGTGATTGCGCCGCTTATCTCCGTCTCGCTGCAGAAAGACCCTATGAGCGCCATGCCGGGTATGCATCATGACATGAGCATGATGTCGATGGACGAGCATCATAGCGATATGCCGCATTCCATGCCTGTCGACCATGCGGAAGCGTGCGGCTACTGCGTGCTGTTAGCCCACGTGCCGGGCGTGATGCTCGCGCTGATTGTGTTGCTCAGTATCGTGCTGCAAAGGCTGCGCGTTAAGCCGCCGCGTCAGGCGGTTAGCTACTGGCACTTTTTCCCCTGGCTTTACCCCGATACCCGCGCGCCGCCGCGGCAGCCTGCTTTTTCCCTTTAAAAACTAAATCGATAACTTTTTGCCTTAAAAAGGAAAAGTATGACTACCTGCACGCCGCGCGCGGCATGGGGAAACCTGCTGCGTCGCCTCCATTTCTACGTCGGGCTGTTTGTCGGCCCGTTTATCTTCTTCGCCGCGCTGACCGGTACGCTGTACGTGGCGACCCCGCAGCTCGAGAATGCGCTCTACCGGCACGCGCTCCATACGAATTCCGTGGGCGAGCCGAAGCCGCTGGCGGAACAAATCGCCATGGCGGAAAAAGCCGTTGGCTCAGATTTGCGTTTACACGCCGTTCGTCCGGGGCTGGTTGAGGGTGAAACCACCCGCGTGATGTTTGCTGACCCTGCGCTTGGCCCATCGGAAAACCGGGCGATCTTTATCGATCCGGTAAGCCTGGCGGTGCTCGGGGATATGACGGTATACGGCACCAGCGGGATTTTACCGCTGCGTCAGACCATTGATTATCTGCATACCTCTCTGATGCTGGGCGATATCGGGCGGCTCTATAGCGAACTGGCCGCTTCCTGGATGTGGGTGGCCGCGCTGGGAGGGATTGCCCTGTGGTTTTATACCCGACCAAAACGCCGGATTAACAATCGCTTCCAGAATCGTCGTCGGGTGCATGTGACGCTCGGCTGGTTATTACTGGGGGGCATGCTGCTCTTCTCTGCAACCGGCCTGACCTGGTCCCAGTGGGCGGGGGGGAACGTTGATAAGCTGCGCGCTGAGATGAACTGGCTCACCCCGCAGGTGAACACGACGCTCTCCGGCGTGGCGGAGAGCGTGGATGAGCACGTCGAACACCGTGGCCATCATGGCGGAATGGTGATGCCGGAAATGGCGATGGATCTGACGCAGTTTGATGGCGTGTTAAGCGCGGCGCGTAAGGCGGGGATTGATGCCAACAGGCTGGAGATCCGCCCGGCAAAAACGATGGATCGCGCATGGACAGTGACGGAAATCGACCGCAGCTGGCCCACTCAGGTGGACGCCGTTGCGGTTGATCCCGGTACGATGCAGATCCTGGACAGAACCCGATTCGAGGATTTCCCGCTCATGGCAAAACTGACCCGCTGGGGCGTGGATTTCCATATGGGGATCTTATTCGGGCTGGTGAATCAGCTGCTGCTCGTTGCCTTCGGCCTTGCCCTGTGCGTGCTTATCATCTGGGGATACCGGATGTGGTGGATGCGTCGTCCGGCACAGTCGGCAATGAATCCGGTGCAGACGCTTTCTCAGAGCTGGCTGGCGCTGTCAGGGTGGGGAAGAGGAGTTACTGTGATCATCAGCGCGCTGCTGGGGCTGGCTTTGCCGGTGATGGGCGTGAGTCTGGCGCTGTTTGTCCTGATTGACTGGCTGCGCTGGCGAGCGGCAACAGGCGTGTCGCTCACCGAATCATCCGCTAAATAATCCTATGGCGTGCTGATAACCACTGACACCCGGCGGTTTTCAGCGCGCCCTTGCGCAGTGCTGTTGCTTGCAATCGGGTATTTTTTTCCTAATCCCCGGGTGGTGAGATTAGTGCGCGGGATACTCGCGCCCTTCGCCCACGCGTCGGCAACGGCATCGGCGCGTTTTAACGACAGGGCTTCGTTGTAACTTTCTTCACCGTAGTTATCCGTATGACCGTCCATTCGCGCGTGATTCAGGCCAGTTTTCGCCAGACGAGAGGCCATGGATTGGATCTGGGTTTCACTTTCCGGGCGCAGTCTGGCGTCATTCTTATCAAAGAGGATGGTATCTGACAGCCCCAGAGACCAGTCGCCGTTCAGTTCGTTAAAACCGTAAGACTTCATCGCCGCGATTTGCTCAGGTGTGAATTTGCCCTGGGGCGGCGACTGGCAGCCAGCCAGAACCAGTGAGGCCATAACTAACGGCGCGAAGTATCGTTTTAACATAGAATTTCCTTTCTAACTTATTGTTTTTGTACGCTGGTTTTTAACCTGGTACATATTGCGGTCGGCTTTCTCCAGTAATGCTTCAACGGACGCATTTTCCCACGCCAGAGCAAAGCCAATGCTGAGTGACATCGATGCTTTTAGTCCGTTATGCAGATCAAACGGACGGATAAACTGCTGCGCTAGCGCAGCACAAATGTGTTGAACCTCAGTCTCAGAATGCACGCCGTAGAGCACCATGGCAAATTCGTCACCGCCAAGGCGGTAGGACTGATGGCGTTTATCGCCAAACTCCATCATCCTGCTGGCGACTTCAATCAATACGCAGTCTCCTGCCGCGTGTCCCCAGGTGTCGTTGATAAACTTAAAATTGTCACCGTCGAGGAAGAGCAGGGCCGAGTTTGTTCTTGCGGAAGGGTCATTCATTAACGCCGCAATGCTGTTACGGAACGCCGCGCGGTTGGCAAGACCGGTAAGCGGGTCGTGCATGGCGGTACGCAGCAGCTGAGCGTTTTTCGCCTGGAGCTTAAGCTGCCACTCTTCCATCTCATCCAGCAGGCTGTTGAAGTCTTCACCAAACTGATGAAATTCTTCGATACGGCCATCTTTCACCCGGCGGGAGAAGTTGCGGTTTGTGCGCACGTCATGCACAACGTCGGTGATATTTTGCAGCGCCGTTACCATGCCGCGGTGCAGAGAGTGGGTAATGGTGAGCGCGACGACGGTTGCAAAAAGAATACAGCCGGTGAGGACGGCAAACGACATCCAGATGAAATGACTGATAAGACTGTCACGCGCGGTAAGGCGAATTTCGCCGATTGCCGCGCCGTTATGCATGATTGGCTGCGCAACCGGAACGGGGAAAAGCCAGCGGCTCACCAGCGCACCCAGCGTGTCGTTATTATCCTTTGGGTTCCAGGACCAGTAGGCAAAGCGCTTTTTATGCCCGTTGATGACTTCTGCAACGGCAAACTGCCCCTGCTTACCCAGCGCAGCAAGCGTTTCGTTGGCTGCCAGTGAATCGTTGAAAACCAGTGAGGCTTCAAGGCTGTGGCTCATTGTGGCGCCGGTTAATTCGAGATTTTTTTGCGCGTATTGTTTTAATGTTACGACCGAGGCAAAACAGAGCAACAGCCATATTAACGTCATCGTGATGATGACGCTTATCATGCTGTTTCGCCTCAGCGTTCTTTTAAACGTCGGACGCGGCGTCGAGGTGAAATCTTTATCCATGCTGCTTATTCCGTGCAAGCATTAATACATCCGGGCTGACCCTGACGCCACTGCGCGTCAACGCATCCAGATTGACGGAAAACCGCACCTGGCCACGATCGATTATCAGGCAAAAAGCACTGCCAATAACACATTCCGGATTTTGCTCTGAGATTAATAGCAATGCTCTGCCCTGATATTGACTTATTAATTCAAGTTGTTTCGCAGGTGGTTCAGTCCCGAAATAAACAGCATCGCATGTCGCGGCCAGGGCTTCCCGATCGTTACGTACAATAACGGGGGTATAGGGTAACTCATTATGCCCCTGGTCTCCGCTGAGCGCGTGCGTATAGTGAGAAGTGGCATAGATGCAGAGTTTAGGCTGACCGGAAAGCGACGGCCATCGCGTATAGCTCACTATGCCTGAGACAATAGAACGTACCGATTTATCTGTCTCCGTGAGCGCGCCTGCCATCGCCGGGCCCACCATAAGGAACAGCATTAGCACCAGAGTGAGTCGGAACAAAGAGTTCAAGTATAAATTTCTCACCAGAATCCGCCGCACCGCTCCGGAAATAGATGTCCTTAAGAGTTGCGGGCAGAATACCATTGTTTATCAGAACCGTCATTATGTCAGAAATAGCCCATGGCTGACCTAAGCTAAATCCTACAGTTGTTTATTTTTCAAAGAATAAAAGCAGACTTAATTAAGCCTGCTGGAACGCATACTTTCATCCATTCCTTTTTGCCATGACGCATGCAGTTTCGCTGCATTTTCAACGGTATCACAACTGGCTGGATAAGATTTGCCCGCTAATCCCCAGGCATGAATAAAGCCTTCTTCGCATACTTTCTTCTGACCATCAGCATAGCCACGGAGATATTCACTCCGATCGATGTTGGGGTCGTTAAGACTATCGGCCAGGGTCTGGTTATCTTTAACCGGCAGGCCATTCATGGCGTCTTCTTTACCCGCAGTGAACCAATCCGGGCTCGTCCAGTTGGGCTGGAAAGTGTAAGGATTAATCTGGCAGCCCGATAAAAACAGCGACAGCAGGACGAAAGCAATCGATCGCATAATCCTTCTCCTCTTTCTTCAGCATAGCCTGGCGGGAGAAAATTAGTGTGTAATTTAAACTTTACGGTTTTGATGGCTGATTTTTGCATTTAATTCGTCTATGTAAACTAATGTGTACGTATTTTGGATTGAAATGTTTACTTTTTATGGTATCGTGGTTTCACCTCACTGAGGAAAACAACTATCGCAAACGAGCTTTACAGGATCGCTATCATGCAAAAAGACGCGCTGAACAACGTACATATCACTGACGAACAGGTTTTGATTACCCCGGATCAACTGAAAGCGGAGTTTCCGCTGAGCGCCGCGCAGGAGGCTCAGATCGAGCATTCTCGCCAGACCATTTCTGACATTATCGCCGGCCGCGATCCGCGCCTGCTGGTGGTATGTGGTCCTTGCTCTATTCACGATCCTGAAACCGCCATTGAGTATGCTCGTCGATTTAAAGCATTAGCGGAGGAGGTCAGCGATAGCCTCTATCTGGTAATGCGCGTCTATTTTGAGAAGCCACGTACGACCGTCGGCTGGAAAGGGTTGATTAACGATCCGCACATGGATGGCTCGTTTGATGTGGAAGCAGGCCTGAAGATTGCGCGTCGCCTGCTGGTGGAGCTGGTCAGCATGGGGCTGCCTCTGGCAACCGAAGCGCTGGATCCGAACAGCCCGCAATACCTGGGCGATCTGTTCAGCTGGTCCGCGATTGGTGCGCGTACGACTGAATCGCAAACCCACCGCGAGATGGCGTCTGGCCTGTCGATGCCGGTTGGCTTTAAAAACGGTACCGATGGCAGCCTGGCGACGGCGATCAACGCCATGCGCGCTGCCGCCATGCCGCACCGCTTTGTCGGTATCAACCAGGCGGGCCAGGTGTGTCTGCTGCAAACGCAGGGCAACCCGGACGGCCATGTGATCCTGCGCGGCGGTAAAGCGCCAAACTACAGCCCGGCGGACGTGGCGCAGTGTGAAAAAGAGATGGAACAGGCGGGACTGCGTCCGGCACTGATGGTAGATTGCAGTCATGGTAATTCGAATAAAGATTACCGTCGCCAGCCAGCGGTTGCGGAATCCGTGGTCGCACAGATCAAAGACGGAAACCGTTCTATTATCGGCCTGATGATTGAGAGCAACATTCATGAAGGTAATCAGTCATCAGAACAGCCGCGCAGCGCGATGAAGTACGGCGTCTCCGTGACGGATGCCTGCATCAGCTGGGAAACCACCGATGCGCTGCTGCGTGAGATCCATAAAGATTTAAGCGGCCAGCTGGCGACGCGTCTGGCTTAAGAGGGTAGTTATGGTTGCTGAATTGACCGCACTGCGCGATCAAATTGATGAAGTGGATAAGGCGCTGCTGGACCTGCTGGCGCGCCGCATGGCGCTGGTTGCCGAAGTCGGTGAGGTGAAAAGCAAATACGGCCTGCCGATTTACGTCCCGGAGCGCGAAGCCTCAATGCTGGCCTCCCGTCGTAAAGAGGCCCAGGCGCTGGGCGTTTCGCCGGATTTGATTGAAGATGTTCTGCGCCGCGTGATGCGGGAATCCTACTCCAGCGAAAACGACAAGGGCTTTAAAACCCTCTGTCCGTCCCTGCGTCCGGTGGTGATTGTTGGCGGAGCAGGACAGATGGGGCGTCTGTTCGAGAAAATGCTGACGCTTTCTGGCTATCAGGTGCGCATTCTGGAAAAAGAGGACTGGGCACAAGCACCGGAACTGATGAAAGATGCCGGAATGGTTATCGTCAGCGTGCCGATCCACGTGACGGAGCAGATCATCGGGAAGCTCCCGCCTTTACCGAAAGACTGCATTCTGGTGGATCTGGCTTCCGTCAAAAACGGTCCGCTGCAGGCAATGCTGGCTGCGCATACGGGCCCGGTGCTGGGCCTGCACCCGATGTTTGGCCCGGACAGCGGCAGCCTGGCGAAGCAGGTGGTGGTTTACTGCGACGGCCGCCAGCCGGAAGCCTACCAGTGGTTCCTGGAACAGATTCAGGTCTGGGGGGCGAGGCTGCACCGCATCAGCGCGGTCGAGCACGATCAGAACATGGCGTTTATTCAGGCGCTGCGCCACTTTGCGACCTTTGCCTACGGTCTGCATCTGGCGGAAGAGAACGTGCAGCTTGAACAGCTGCTGGCGCTCTCTTCACCAATCTATCGTCTTGAGCTGGCGATGGTCGGGCGTCTGTTTGCGCAGGATCCCCAGCTTTACGCCGACATCATTATGTCGTCTGAAAATAACCTGGCGCTGATCAAGCGCTACTATCAGCGCTTTGGCGAAGCCATTACGCTGCTGGAGCACGGAGACAAGCAGGCGTTTATCGACAGCTTCCGCAAAGTGGAGCACTGGTTCGGCGATTACGCTACGCGTTTCCAGAGTGAAAGCCGCACGCTGTTGCGCCAGGCAAATGACAGTCGCCAGTAATCCAATGATGTATATACTGAAAGCCAGCAATGCTGGCTTTTTTCATTTTGGGGAACTGTCATGGCTGAACCGCAGTTGCTGTTGAACTACACCGGGCATCTGCCCGAATGCCCAACGTGGAGCGCAGAAGAAAATGCGCTTTACTGGGCGGATATTCTGGAAGGGGAGATCCACCGCTACCACCTGCCGACGGCGGAACATACCGTGCTTTCCTTCCATGAAGAGGTGGGCTGCTTTGCCCTGCGCGAGCGAGGCGGCTTTATCGTCGCTATGCGCAACGGCATCTGGCTTGCCGATAAGCATGGGCTCCTGCAGCGCAAGGTGTGCGATAACCCCTCAAACCCGCAGCTTGCGCGTTTTAATGATGGGGGGACCGACCATCAGGGGCGCTTCTATGCGGGCACGTTCTGGGGACCGGGAGATTACAACGGCGCGCTGCTGATGCGCATCGACAACAATCTGACACCGAAAGTGATCCAGTGTGATATTCACGGGCATAACGGCTTAGCGTTTAGCCCGGATAAGCGGTGGATGTTTACCTCTGATACGCCAAACGGCGTTATATACCGCACGCCAGTTGATGAACAGGGTGAACCCGGCAGGCGTGAGGTATTTCGTCAGTTTAAAGCGGGAGAAGGGATACCCGACGGCGCGGCGATGGATGTGGAAGGCTGCTACTGGAGCGCGCTGTTTGACGGCTGGCGTATCGCGCGTTTTTCACCGCAGGGGGAGCAACTGGAAGAATACCGCATGCCGGCGCGTTGCCCGACGATGGTCTGCTTTGGCGGCGATGACATGAAAACGCTGTTTATTACCACCACGCGGGAAAATATGGGTGCGGAGGAGGTGGCGAAGTATCCGCTTTCCGGTGCCATCTTCACCCTGCCGGTTAATGTGGCAGGGATGAAGAAAAGCCGTTTTATTGAATGCTAGCTTGGATCGACCGGAACGACGTTTTCGCTCGGATAGCAGCCCAGCACTTTCATTGAACGGGTAATTTCACCCAGTTCTCGCAGGGCTTTCTGCATGGAGGCAGATTCCAGGTTGGCCTGGATATCGAGGTAAAACATCTCTTCCCATGGATTACCGTGGATTGGGCGTGATTCCAGCCTGGTCATGATCAGATTATGGTTGCGCAGCACCAGCAGGGCTTCTACCAGTGCGCCCGCCTGCTGGCCGGTCGCCATCAGCAGCGTGGTTTTCGCCGGCACCTGGTCTGATACGTTGATTGCCTTGCGGGCCAGCACCACGAAGCGGGTGATGTTTTGCGTCTGGTTAGCAAGATTGCGTTCCAGAACCTGTAAGCCATAAAGCGCGCCGCCCGCTTCGCTGCCGAGCGCCGCAACGGTTGGGGAGTTGGCCTGCGCCACTTTTTCCATTGCCGCCGAGGTGCTTTCGGTGTACTCAATTTTCCAGTTCGGATAGCGGTTCAGGAACTGGCTGCACTGCTGGAACGGCTGCGGATGGCTGTACACGGTTTCGATCGTGCTCAGGTCGGTTGAGCCGGAGACCAGCACGCAGTGATCGATAGGGATCGTCAGTTCGCCGACCAGAGACAGGCTGGTGTGCTGCAGTAAATCGTAGACGTCGTTAATGGCACCGGAGCTGGTGTTTTCAATCGGCACGACGGCGTAATCCGCCTGGCCGGTCTCAACCTGGTTAAAAATATCGGCGAATTTTGCGCAGCCGCTTTCAATAAACTCTTCGAAATGGCGCGCGGCATACTGACGTGCGGCCAGGTGAGAGTAGGAGCCTTTAGGCCCGAGGAAGGCGATGCGCGCCGAGTGCGGGTTGGTTTTGTTCAGATGCTGCTGGAGTAACGCTTGCTGGGTGAGTACAGAGTCTTCAATGATGAGCTGGAACAGCCGGGTGATGTAATGGGCATCGAGGTGATGCGCTTTACCGAGCTGGATCAGACGCTCCAGCAGATCGCGCTCGCGGTCGATATCACGCACCGGGCGATGGGAGTCCAGCTTGGCTTTGCCCACTTCAATGGCGAGCGCGCGGCGTTCGGCCAGCAGCGCCAGTAATTTTTCATCCAGCGCGCTGATTTTTACTCGCAGATCCAGTAACGGGTTTTCCGGTGTCATAGTGTTGCCTGTCTCATTTTATCGTTATCAATAAAAAAGGCCCCCCGGTGTGGGAGGCCTTGTTGTTCGTCTTCGCATTCTTTATCACACGACGAAACGCCTCCCGTTCAGGGGAAGGTAAAAAAGAATGCGAAGAAGAACGGCGTAAGTTTCATAAAGTCATCCTGTGATTGATACCGTTAAAGTACCCGTACTGTTTTCACCCTGTCAATAAAAAACGCGCCCGAAGGCGCGTTGGCGGTACACTCAATTTAAAGGATTACTCTTCTTCAACTTCTTCCGCGAAGCTGGCGTCTTTCACCGATGTTGTGGCGCGACGGGCTTCACCTTTGTGTTGCACTTTATTGAGCTGCCGTTCCAGCTTGTTGATCAAATCGTTAATTGCGGTGTACATATCCTCATGTTTTGCGCTGGCGACCAGATGGCCGTTTGGAGTATTGATAGTTGCGTCAGCGATGAAACCCTGAGGCTCCTTGGACAGGATGATATGTGGATTAATCAAATGTGTTTGCCATTTATCCAGTTTGGCGAGACGGTCTGCGACGTGCTGGCGAATTGCCGGAGTAATTTCCATTTGTTTACTGGTAATGTTCATTGTCATAAATTTTACCTCTTGTCTTTCCGTCTTGGTGATTCCAGCATACCCGACCTAATGTCAAAATGTGTGATTTAGATCACGTTATTTTGTTGGTTTTTGTCAGGGAATCTTTTTTGTGAGGCAGGGCAGGAAGAGGTGAGATTTACCTTGTGGAAGGTACGAATTGCGGTCATAGTTGACGGGATGTGTTGGGGCTAAAGCGCTTCAGCGGATGTCTGAAATGAATAAAAAACGGCAGCCTTCGGGCTGCCGTTTTGCATTGAAGCGATATCAGGTGTTGCTGCTGTTCGCGGCGATGATTTTCGCCACTTTTTCAGCCTGAGCGGTCATCTGCATCTGACGGTAAGCATTTTCCATCAGCTTCAGGCCGTCACGCGTAGCCTGAGTATCCGGATAATCACGCAGCATACCTTCTACGCGGTTAACCACCGCAACCCATGCGCCACGGCGGGTATAGTATTCCGCAACGGAGTACTCATATTTCGCCAGACGATCTTTCAGGAACACCAGACGTTTAGTCGCGTCTGTGACGTACTGACTGTTCGGATAGCCGCGCACCAGCTTGGAGAAGTCATTGAAGGCATCGCGCGCATGCTGCGGATCACGGTCGGAGCGATCTACGCCAAAGAAGCCCTGCAGAGCACTGTCGTCCAGCGCCATGTTGGTCAGACCGCGCATGTACATAACGTAATCGATGTTAGGATGAGTCGGGTTCAGACGCATGAAACGATCGATAGTTGCCTGAGCCAGCGGCAGATCGGCATTTTTGTAGTAGGCGTAGATAAGATCTAACTGTACCTGCTGCGAATACGGACCAAATGGATAGCGATTATCCAACGCTTCCAGTTGCGTTATCGCCTGTTTCCAGTTACCGTCCTGCAACTTTTGTTGTGCAGTCGCATAGATTTCATTCGGCGGATTGTCAGGGACCTGTTCATTCGAACCGGAGCAGCCCACCAAAGCCAGGCTCAACGTGGCCGCTGCCACCAGATATTTCATGCGCGTCATGACGTTTTGACTTTCCTCAAATGTTTGTCCGGGAGAAACTCTGTTCCTGCTCCCGATTAAGACCAGCTACAATAGCACACTATATTAAACGGCAAAGCCGTAAAACCCAACGTTAAACAAAGAAGCAGTTTATGGCACAACGAGTAGAACTCACCGCAACAGTCTCCGAAAATCAGCTCGGTCAACGCTTAGATCAGGCTTTGGCCGAATTGTTCCCTGATTATTCGCGTTCACGCATAAAAGAATGGATCCTTGACCAGCGCGTGCTGGTAAACGGCAAGATCTGGGACAAACCAAAAGAGAAAGTGTTTGGTGGGGAAGCTGTTGCCATCAATGCTGAAATCGAAGAGGAAATCCGCTTCGAGCCGCAGGATATCCCTCTGGACATCGTCTATGAAGATGATGACATTCTGGTGATCAACAAGCCGCGCGACCTGGTTGTTCATCCGGGCGCGGGTAATCCTGACGGTACGGTACTTAACGCACTTCTTCATTATTATCCGCCGATTGCGGATGTTCCACGTGCGGGCATCGTTCACCGTCTGGATAAAGACACCACCGGGTTGATGGTGGTGGCGAAGACCGTTCCCGCTCAAACCCGTCTGGTGGAATCGCTGCAGCTGCGTGAAATCACCCGCGAATATGAAGCGGTGGCCATTGGGCACATGACCGCTGGCGGCACGGTAGAAGAGCCGATCAGCCGTCACCCGACGAAACGTACCCATATGTCGGTGCATCCGATGGGTAAACCGGCGGTGACGCACTATCGCATTATGGAGCACTTCCGTATTCATACGCGCCTGCGCCTGCGCCTGGAAACCGGCCGTACTCACCAGATCCGCGTACATATGGCGCACATTACCCATCCGCTGGTGGGGGATCAGGTGTACGGCGGTCGTCCGCGTCCGCCGAAAGGCGCATCGGATGAGTTCATCAGCGTATTGCGTAAATTCGATCGTCAGGCACTGCACGCGACCATGCTGCGTCTTTATCACCCCATCAGCGGTATCCAGATGGAATGGCATGCGCCTATCCCACAGGATATGGTGGAACTTATTGACGCCATGCGTGCCGATTTCGAAGAACATAAGGATCAAGTGGACTGGTTATGACCAAACTGATTGTCCCGGAGTGGCCGCTGCCTGCAGGCGTGGCCGCCTGTAGTTCGACCCGTATTGGCGGCGTGAGCCAGGGCGCGTGGGAGTCTTTAAACCTTGGCGCGCACTGCGGCGACAACCTGGAACATGTTGAAGAGAACCGCACGCGCCTGTTTGCTGCGGGAAATCTGCCCTCGAAACCGGTCTGGCTGGAGCAGGTTCACGGTAAAGCGGTACTGAAGCTGACGGGAGAACCTTACGCTTCTAAACGCGCCGATGCCTCTTACAGTAATACGCCGGGCACGGTTTGTGCCGTAATGACTGCCGATTGTCTTCCGGTTCTGTTCTGTAACCGCGCGGGCACTGAAGTTGCTGCCGCGCATGCGGGCTGGCGTGGCCTGTGCGAGGGCGTGCTGGAAGAGACCGTCGCCTGCTTTAATGATGATCCCGCTAATATCATGGCCTGGCTTGGTCCGGCGATTGGCCCTCGCGCTTTTGAAGTGGGGCCAGAGGTTCGCGAAGCCTTTATGGATAAAGATCCGCAAGCCATTGAGGCCTTCCAGCCTGCCGGGGAAAAATATCTGGCGGATATTTACCAGCTCGCCCGCCAGCGCCTGAATAATATTGGCATAACGCAGATCTTCGGCGGCGATCGCTGTACGTTCACCGAAAAGGGTGATTTTTTCTCCTATCGCCGCGACAAGACGACGGGTCGTATGGCAAGTTTCATTTGGCTGATATAACCTAAAGAATCAAGACGATCCGGCACGTGCCGTTTTCTTTTCACATAATTCAGGTCATTAACCTTGAATAATTGAGGGATGACCTCATTTAATCTCCAGTAGCAAATTTGACCTGTTATGGGAGGAGTTATGCGTCTGGATCGTCTTACTAATAAATTCCAGCTTGCTCTCGCCGATGCCCAGTCCCTTGCACTGGGGCACGACAACCAATTCATCGAACCTCTTCATTTAATGAGCGCCTTGCTGAATCAGGAAGGGGGATCGGTACGTCCTTTATTAACGTCCGCTGGCATTAATGCTGGCCAGTTACGCACCGCTATCGATCAGGCGCTGAGCCGTTTACCGCAGGTAGAAGGTACCGGCGGCGACGTGCAGCCGTCTCAGGATCTGGTGCGCGTGCTGAACCTTTGCGACAAGCTGGCGCAAAAACGTGGGGACAACTTTATTTCGTCGGAGCTGTTTGTTCTGGCGGCGCTTGAATCACGCGGTACCTTGACCGACCTGCTGAAATCTGCCGGTGCAACCACCGCCAATGTGACTCAGGCGATTGAGAAAATGCGCGGAGGTGAAAGCGTGAACGATCAGGGAGCCGAAGACCAGCGTCAGGCTTTGAAGAAATTTACGGTCGATCTGACCGAACGTGCTGAGCAGGGCAAACTTGACCCGGTTATCGGCCGTGACGAAGAGATCCGCCGTACGATTCAGGTACTGCAACGCCGTACCAAAAACAACCCGGTACTGATTGGTGAGCCTGGTGTTGGTAAAACCGCCATCGTTGAAGGGCTTGCGCAGCGTATCGTAAACGGTGAAGTGCCGGAAGGGTTGAAAGGCCGCCGCGTGCTGGCGCTGGATATGGGCGCGCTGGTGGCCGGTGCGAAATACCGCGGTGAATTTGAAGAGCGTTTGAAAGGCGTGCTGAACGACCTGGCGAAACAGGAAGGCAACGTCATTCTGTTCATCGACGAACTGCACACCATGGTGGGTGCCGGTAAGGCCGACGGCGCGATGGATGCCGGGAACATGCTGAAACCTGCGCTGGCGCGTGGTGAACTTCACTGTGTCGGTGCCACTACGCTTGATGAATATCGTCAGTACATTGAGAAAGATGCCGCTCTGGAACGTCGCTTCCAGAAAGTGTTTGTTGCTGAGCCAAGCGTTGAAGATACCATCGCGATCCTGCGTGGTCTGAAAGAGCGCTATGAGCTGCACCACCACGTGCAGATTACTGACCCGGCCATCGTTGCGGCGGCGACGCTTTCGCATCGGTATATCGCCGATCGTCAGTTGCCGGATAAAGCAATTGACCTGATCGATGAAGCTGCGTCGAGCATTCGTATGCAGATTGACTCGAAGCCGGAAGAACTGGATCGACTCGACCGCCGCATCATTCAGCTCAAGCTGGAACAGCAGGCGCTGAAAAAAGAGTCCGATGAGGCCAGTAAGAAACGCCTGGATATGCTCAATGAAGAGCTGGACGATAAAGAGCGCCAGTATTCCGAGCTGGAAGAAGAGTGGAAAGCCGAGAAAGCCTCCCTCTCTGGCACGCAGACCATAAAAGCGGAACTTGAACAGGCCAAAATTGCCATTGAGCAGGCTCGCCGTGTGGGCGACCTGGCACGTATGTCTGAACTGCAGTACGGCAAAATCCCTGAGCTGGAGAAACAGCTTGAGATAGCCACGCAGTCTGAAGGCAAAACCATGCGTCTATTACGTAATAAGGTGACGGATGCAGAAATTGCCGAAGTGCTTGCTCGCTGGACCGGCATCCCGGTAGCGCGGATGATGGAAAGCGAACGCGATAAGCTGCTGCGTATGGAGCAGGATCTGCATCAGCGCGTGATTGGTCAGGACGAGGCGGTTGAAGCGGTCTCCAACGCTATTCGCCGTAGCCGTGCTGGGCTTTCCGATCCGAATCGCCCGATCGGTTCGTTCCTGTTCCTGGGGCCGACCGGTGTCGGTAAAACCGAACTGTGTAAAGCGCTGGCTAACTTTATGTTCGACAGCGACGATGCGATGGTGCGTATCGACATGTCCGAGTTTATGGAGAAACACTCCGTCTCGCGTCTGGTTGGTGCGCCTCCGGGATATGTTGGTTATGAAGAGGGCGGTTACCTGACCGAAGCGGTGCGCCGTCGTCCTTATTCGGTCATCCTGCTGGATGAGGTGGAAAAAGCGCATCCGGATGTGTTCAACATCCTGCTTCAGGTGCTGGATGATGGTCGTCTGACCGACGGGCAGGGGAGAACGGTCGATTTCCGTAATACGGTCGTCATCATGACCTCGAACCTGGGTTCCGATTTGATTCAGGAACGTTTCGGTGAACTGGACTATAGCCATATGAAGGATCTGGTGCTCGGTGTGGTGAGCCATAACTTCCGTCCGGAGTTCATTAACCGTATTGACGAAGTGGTGGTATTCCATCCTCTGGGTGAGAAACACATTGCGTCGATTGCGCAGATCCAGCTGCAGCGTCTGTACAAACGTCTGGAAGAGCGTGGATATGAAATTCACATCTCCGACGATGCGCTGAAGCTGCTGAGCGAGAATGGTTACGATCCGGTTTATGGTGCGCGTCCACTGAAACGTGCTATCCAGCAGCAGATCGAAAACCCGCTGGCGCAGCAGATCCTCTCCGGTGAGCTGATTCCTGGCAAAGTTATTCGTCTGGAAGCCAACGACGATCGCATTGTGGCAGTGCAGTAAGTCACAAAACGCAAAAACGAGCCGCTTGCGGCTCGTTTTTGTTTAAAAACCAGGCAAAAATTAAGGTCTGGGATGCGCTTTGCCTGGAAAGTGAGCAACCAGTAAATAATTTTCACTTTATCCTTGCAGCTTCGGAATTACTCCCTATAATGCGCCTCCACTGACACGGAACAACGGCACACGCGCCGCCGGGTCAGCAGAGAAAAGCTAAATAAACGCTTGACTCTGAAGCGGGAAAGCGTAATATGCACACCCCGCGCCGCAGCGAAAACGAAGCGGCACTGCTCTTTAACAATTTATCAGACAATCTGTGTGGGCAC
>NZ_JAWNEU010000024.1:0-27919 GCF_034107645.1 Enterobacter sp. 118C5
CCTTTATGGAGCATGAGCTGGTGGCGCAGCAGACCGAGGCGCTGCCGTATCGGTATTTGATTCGTAAGGGGTAGGTGGGCAGATTTCTGCGGCCTGATGGCCGCCCCCCCGCCCCCCCCCCCCCGGGGGGGGGGGGGTCGGGGTTGGGAGGATGGAAAGAGGATGTCAAATAAGGAGACTGAGTCACGTTGAACCACCTTATGTATCCACGAGCACATCACCAAAAAGGATGGCAGATATGAATATCAAGACTGGCGCACGCGTTTTCGCATTGTCCGCCCTTGCAGCAATGATGGTTTCCGCCCCAGCGCTCGCCAAAATTGAAGAAGGCAAGCTGGTTATCTGGATTAACGGCGACAAGGGCTATAACGGCCTGGCCGAAGTGGGCAAAAAATTCGAAAAAGACACCGGTATCAAAGTCACCGTAGAACACCCGGACAAACTGGAAGAGAAGTTCCCGCAGGTTGCAGCAACCGGCGACGGTCCGGACATCATCTTCTGGGCGCACGACCGTTTCGGCGGTTACGCGCAGTCTGGCCTGCTGGCTGAAGTCACCCCGGACAAAGCTTTCCAGGACAAGCTGTTCCCGTTCACCTGGGACGCCGTTCGCTATAACGGCAAGCTCATTGCTTACCCAATCGCAGTTGAAGCCCTGTCTCTGATTTACAACAAAGACCTGGTGCCAAACCCGCCGAAAACCTGGGAAGAGATCCCGAAACTGGATAAAGAACTGAAGGCGAAGGGTAAATCCGCCCTGATGTTCAACCTGCAAGAGCCGTACTTCACCTGGCCGCTGATTGCTGCCGACGGCGGTTACGCGTTCAAGTTTGAAAACGGCAAATATGACGTGAAAGACGTGGGCGTGGATAACGCGGGCGCGAAAAAAGGCCTGACCTTCCTGGTTGACCTGATTAAGAACAAACACATGAACGCGGATACCGACTACTCCATCGCGGAAGCGGCGTTCAACAAAGGCGAAACCGCGATGACCATCAACGGTCCGTGGGCCTGGACCAACATCGACAAGAGCAAAATCAACTACGGCGTGACGCTGCTGCCAACCTTCAACGGCAAGCCGTCTAAACCGTTCGTGGGCGTGCTGAGCGCGGGCATCAACGCCGCCAGCCCGAACAAAGAGCTGGCGAAAGAGTTCCTGGAAAACTACCTGCTGACCGATCAGGGTCTGGGTGAAGTGAACAAGGACAAACCGCTGGGCGCCGTGGCGCTGAAATCCTTCCAGGATCAGTTGGCGAAAGACCCACGCATCGCGGCGACCATGGATAACGCCCAGAAAGGCGAAATCATGCCGAACATCCCACAGATGGCTGCGTTCTGGTACGCCACCCGTACTGCGGTCATCAACGCTGCAAGCGGTCGTCAGACTGTCGATGCCGCGCTGAAGGATGCGCAGGGTCGTATTACCAAGTAATGCCGTAGTCCCCTCTCCCTCCGGGAGAGGGTTAGGGTAAGGGTTGTCGCTATCCGCACGCCCTCACCCCGGCCCTCTCCCCCAGGAGAGGGAGAAAAGATCAAACGTTGTAGAGGAAGAACCCCATGGATGTCATTAAAAAGAAGCACTGGTGGCAAAGCGACGCGCTGAAGTGGTCAGCGATCGGTCTGCTGTGTCTGCTGGTGGGTTACCTTGTTGTTTTAATGTACGTACAAGGGGAATATCTGTTTGCCATCATGACGCTGATCTTAAGCTCTGCTGGCCTGTATATTTTCGCCAACCGTAAAGCCTATGCCTGGCGCTATGTCTACCCGGGCGTCGCCGGGATGGGGCTGTTTGTCCTGTTCCCGCTGATCTGCACCATCGCCATTGCGTTCACCAACTACAGCAGCACCAACCAGCTTGCGCAGGAGCGCGCCACTCAGGTGCTTCTGGATCGCTCTTATCAGGCGGGTAAAACCTTTAACTTCGGCCTGTATCCTGCGGGTGACGAGTGGAAGTTAGCGCTTACTGACGGTGAGAGCGGCAAAAACTATATTTCCGACGCGTTCAAATTTGGCGGCGAGCAGAAGCTGGCCTTAAAAGAGGCTGCGGCCCTGCCGGAAGGTGAACGCGCCAACCTGCGTATCATCACCCAGAACCGCCAGGCGCTGACCCAGCTCACCGCCGTACTGCCCGATGACAGCAAAGTGACCATGAGCTCGCTGCGCCAGTTCTCCGGCACGCAGCCGCTTTATACTCTGGCGGATGACGGCACGCTGACCAACAACCAGAGCGGCGTGAAGTACCGTCCGAACAATGACATTGGCTTCTATCAGTCCATAACCGCCGACGGCAAATGGGGCGATGACAAACTCAGCCCGGGCTATACCGTCACCATCGGCTGGGACAACTTTACCCGCGTGTTTACCGACGAAGGCATCCAGAAACCGTTCTTTGCCATCTTCGTCTGGACGGTGGTCTTCTCGGTGCTGACGGTGATCCTGACCGTGGCCGTGGGCATGGTGCTGGCCTGTCTGGTGCAGTGGGAGTCCCTGAAAGGCAAAGCGATTTACCGCGTGCTGCTGATTCTGCCGTACGCCGTGCCGTCGTTTATCTCGATTCTGATTTTCAAAGGGCTGTTTAACCAGAGCTTCGGTGAAATCAACATGATGCTGAGCGCGCTGTTCGGTATCAAACCGGCCTGGTTCAGCGACCCGACCACCGCCCGTTCGATGATTATCATCGTGAACACCTGGCTGGGTTATCCGTACATGATGATCCTGTGCATGGGCCTGCTGAAGGCTATCCCGGACGATCTGTACGAAGCCTCGGCGATGGACGGCGCGGGTCCGTTCCAGAACTTCTTTAAAATTACGCTGCCGCTGCTCATTAAGCCGCTGACGCCGCTGATGATTGCCAGCTTCGCCTTTAACTTTAACAACTTCGTGCTGATTCAGCTGTTGACCAACGGTGGCCCGGACCGTCTCGGCACCACCACGCCGGCAGGCTATACCGACCTGCTCGTGAGCTACACCTACCGTATCGCCTTCGAGGGCGGCGGCGGTCAGGACTTCGGCCTGGCGGCAGCGATTGCCACCCTGATCTTCCTGCTGGTTGGCGCCCTGGCGATTGTGAACCTGAAAGCCACACGAATGAAATTTGACTAAGGAGGGCACTGAACATGGCAATGGTACAACCCAAATCTCAGAAGCTGCGCCTCCTGGCGACGCACTTAGGCCTGCTGATTTTCATCGCGGCGATCATGTTCCCGCTGCTGATGGTTATCGCCATCTCCCTGCGTTCGGGTAACTTTGCGACGGGGAGCCTGATCCCGGATGAAATCTCCTGGGAGCACTGGAAGCTCGCGCTGGGCTTCAGCGTGGAGCACGCGGATGGCCGCGTCACCCCGCCGCCGTTCCCGGTGCTGCTGTGGCTGTGGAACTCGGTGAAAGTGGCGACCATCACGGCGATCGGCATCGTGACGCTCTCCACCACCTGTGCTTATGCCTTCGCCCGTATGCGCTTCCCGGGCAAAGCAACGCTGCTGAAAGGGATGCTGATTTTCCAGATGTTCCCGGCCGTGCTGTCTCTGGTCGCGTTGTATGCCCTGTTTGACCGTCTCGGCCAGTACGTGCCGTTTATCGGCTTGAACACCCACGGCGGCGTGATCTTCGCCTATCTCGGCGGTATTGCCCTGCACGTGTGGACCATCAAAGGCTATTTCGAAACCATCGACGGCTCGCTGGAAGAGGCGGCGTCGCTGGACGGCGCTACCCCGTGGCAGGCGTTCCGCCTGGTGCTGCTGCCGCTGTCCGTGCCGATTCTGGCGGTGGTGTTTATCCTGTCGTTTATTGCGGCGATCACCGAAGTACCGGTCGCCTCACTGTTACTGCGCGATGTGAACAGCTACACCCTGGCCGTAGGCATGCAGCAATACCTCAACCCGCAAAACTACCTGTGGGGCGACTTTGCCGCGGCGGCCGTACTCTCCGCCATCCCGATTACCGTGGTGTTCCTGCTGGCCCAGCGCTGGCTGGTTAACGGCCTGACGGCGGGCGGCGTGAAAGGTTAAGTTTCATCTGTTATGCCACTGCAACCCTCAACTTTAGACGTATTGTATTGACCCAACTTGTGACTGTTATTAGGCGCTCTTCGGAGCGCCATTTTTTTATTCCCGTTTCAGCCGCTTTGAGTTGCACAGCCAGAGGGTGATCACCAGCAGCAGGATCGCCGCCGAGTAGATCAGCACGTCGAGCGGAGACTTATGATCGACGATGATCAGCCGCACAATGGCGGTGATGCCAATGTAGACGAAATAGCGCAGCGGGAAGTGAAAGCCGGACTGAAAGTACTTCACAATCAGGGCGATAAATTCAAAGTAGAGAAAGTAGACCACCAGGCCTTCCACCAGCGCATATTTGCTGGTTTGCTCAGGGGCGAACAGCACATCCGCCAGATGCACCGTCTCTTTACCGAGAAAGACGACCAGGATCAGGCCAAGGCTCAGCAGACCGAGGTTCAGCACGGTCTGGAGGATGGTTGAGATAAACTCAACGCGCGGGCGAGTCAGGGATGTCATACAGCACCTCATTCTCCAGGGCGAGATTCCTGTATAACGCAAAAATGTGACGGGGATCTATATTTTTTGTTTATGTTTGGCACAACGGAGAGGATCGCCCCTCACCCTAACCCTCTCCCCAGAGGGGAGAGGGAACTGCTCGGTGCGGTTTTCACCCTCTCCCCTCTGGGGAGAGGGACGGGGTGAGGGGGCAAACATTAACGGAAGTTAATGTTCTTATCGCTGGTCATGTCATACAGCTGGAACTTACGCCCAAGCTGCTGGCCGCCGTCACGCGTCAGCGGCGTCCAGCCCACGGCCGCGCGGCTGCGGGTTGGGCCTGACGAGAACAGATCCAGCGGAATCGACACGTAAACCCCTTTGGTGAAGTCCCCTTCCCCGTACTCGTCCGGCGAGACGTTGGTAATGGTGGCGTAGCCACCCACCACGACGCCGCTGTCGAAGTGTTTGGAGATATCCAGCGTGCCGCCCTTATCGCCCGCCAGATACTGGCCGACGCTGGCTTTCACCAGCACGTCCTGCGCGAATGACGGCGTCCAGTAGGCGGTCAGGTGGCCGGTTTTGACGCTATAGTCGGTGAACTTCATCATGTCCTGCGCGCTGCGCCAGTCACGCTGCTTAACGTAGTTGGCATCAATCCCGAACGCCCAGTTGCTGTCGACGGGACGATACAGCACCTCCGCCCCCGCGCCGCCGAACATAGTCTCCAGGTAGCCCCCGTAAACCTGGCCGTAGAAGCCGTTGCCGAAGTACTGGAAGTAGTTGGCCTGCAGGTTATTCACGTAGACATCGTTCTGCACGTATTCACGCACGCGGGTACGCACGCGCGGCAGCTTCGAGTCGTTTGGCGGGTTGGTGTAGTTAAACTTGTCGTAGTTGTTCGCGATGTTGCCGAACAGGCTACCGGTGGTCAACAGGTGGTCGGTGACCCACAGATCCGCCGTCGCCATCGCACCCAGCTGATACATGTAGAAGTTTTCCGGCCCGCCGACGGACTGGTTCAGCACCGGATCGATATGGAAATCAAAGCGCGATTTATCGATATACCAGCCCTGCTCGGTGGTTTCCGGCACGATCGGCTCTACGCGTTTTTGCACCAGCTCGGTTTCATGCCCGAGCGGTTCGCCTTCAAGATGGCGCTTAAGGCTGGCGACATCGGTTTCGGTTGTGACCTGGGGCAGATTCAGGCGGTTCTCCGTCACGCGGATCGTGCGGATCCCGTCCGGGAGATCGTTCATCACGATCCGGTTGGCGCGTTCGATCCCTTCCCGCGAGTCGCGGTATTTCACCTGCTCGCCGGTGACGTACAGCGTATCGCCTTTCACCTGAATTTTCGGATCGGCCAGGCCGGCATTGTATTTCAACAGCGTCAGCTGGTTTGCCACCACGGAGTGCTGCAGAATCGCATCCTGCGGCTCCGGCCGGTAGGCAGGCCGCGCGTTGTCGTTGTAGTGCGGCCGCATGTCGTTAAAGTTAGTGCGCAGCGTGAAGCCAAACATCACCGTGTTGCCGCGCTCGTAGCTGAGGTTAACGTCGGCCCAGTCGGTGACGCGATAAATGGCGCCGACGTTAAACTTGCTCTTCTGCTCAATCTTCCCGGCGAAATCCTGGGAGTAGTCGTTTCCTTCGTACTCCAGCTTCAGGCGCAGCGGCTGCCACGGCGTCTGGTATTCCACGCCGCCGAACAGCGAGGCCGGGCCGTGGAACATCTGGTCGCCGTTGATGGAGCCCGCTTTCTTGTAGCTGTTATCGCGGTAGCAGTATTTGTCGCTGTAGGTACAGAACGGGTTTTTGACGTTGCCGCTGGTGCCGAGATAGCCCCAGCCAAGACCGAGAGAAAAATCAAACGGTCCCCAGGCCTTGCTGGCCACAATGTATTCCGCGTCGAACAGGCCGGTCCCGCCGATATCTTTTGCCCCCACGGAGACCTGCGGCATCCAGTAGCTCTCTTCCCACAGGCGCAGTTTGACGTCGAAGGCTTTATCTTTGTAGGTCTGATCGCCGGAGAAGGCGTCGACGCTGCTGTACTGTTTCGTACGCACGTCGGTGTAACGCAGCGTGGTTTCGAGCCACGGGAAAAGCTGTACGGAGGCGGAATAGTAGCGATACTGGTCGTTATCGCGGTAGTTCAGGCTAATTTCCCCTTCACGCGCCATGCGCGCGGTGGGTGTTTGCAGTAAACCGACGCCGCCGAAGTCTGACTGAGACGGGCCAACAGGAGCCGGATACGTTTCTGCGTGGCAGGCAGCGCTTACGCAGAGCGCCAGCATGCTGTAGAGATAGGTTTTTTTCATTCTTCCGGTATCCGCTGTGTCAGGGAGTGAAGGATATCGGCGTTAAGCCCGTCATATGCCTTCGTCCAGAAATGGTCGGCAAAACCGACAAAAATGATGCTGCCCGGCATGGGTTCGACATGGCGTTTATTCCAGTACGCCACCGGCGCTTTTTGCGTATGCCCGTCTGGATAAATAATCCATGCGTAGCTGTTATCCGCGCCGCTCAGCAGGCTTTGTTCGTCGAGATAGCTCGCCACGTCACGACCGGGCGTAAAGGGCTTTTTACCGGGGCTACTGATAAGCCCCATCACGGTCACCGTCGTCGGCTTCGCCGGAAGCCAGAGGGTGTACTCCCCTTCAAGCGTGGGGTTGCCCTTTTCCGTGACGCGCACTTCATCTGGATCGAGATTGACTTTCTGGCGGCCTGTCACCTTCAGCGCCTGAAGCTGCTGGCGAACGCTGTTAATGGCTGCGGCATCGTCACCGTCTTCCTGCTCCGCCAGACCCGTCAGGCGGGCCAGCAGGGCAAGGTGTTCCTGCTCCGCCTTAACCGTCGCCTGACGCTCGCCGATCACCGCTCCCGGCCACCAGCTGTTGGCAAGCCTTGGCTGCCCGACGAGATCGAGAAGATGCTCGGCGTTAGTTAAGGTTTTGGGTTTTTCACTGTCCGGCGTGTAGACCTTTACCGTTCCTGCGGACCATGCCAGCGGTGCGGCAAGGCTGGCGAGAAGCGCAGCGTGGATGAGCATTTTCATGATTTCGCCGCCTTGATCAGGGTGGTTTTCACCGGGAAGAAACCGGCACCGAGATACTGTAAGGACTGACGGATCTGCCCTTCCTCGTCGATCCAGAAGCGGTTATGCCAGGTGGCCTGGTCGGTTGTCACCTTCTCATCCAGCACGCGCACCTGGGTTTCGTCGCTGCCAACCTTCACGCTGTCCGTACCGTCCCAGCGGAAGGTGGAGCGGGCCGTGGCATAGCGCACCTGCTTGTGCTCGGTCCAGCCCATCGTGCGCGTCCAGCTTGCGCCGTCGACGATCTGATTTGGCTTGATGAGCGGATCTTCGGCGAGATTATTCACCTCGAGCAAGTTATCGCCGCCGAGCAGCGTTTTCACTATTCGTCCATGCTGCGTCACGATGGTGGCCTGATCCTGCGTCACCCATTTCTGCTGCCCGTTTTCATCGAAAGCGAGCACCACAAACAGCTGCGGGCCATCATTAAGCTGCATGTACTGGCTGGCGTACGGCATGTTCTGAAGTTCGTCATCGGTCAGGTGTACGCCCGGCGTGCCGAACAGGCTGTCCCACAGTGAATGTCCCAGCCCTTTGGTGGTGGCTGAGCACGCCTGCAACAGCAGGCAAATCAGAATGATTGCAGGTCGCTTCACGACTCTTCTCCGAAGGGGCGAAATAACCACACCGAAGTGTGGTTATGATTAAAACACCCGGTATTACTGGGTGCTGGTTGTCGTAGTGGTCGTGGTTCCGGTATTGGAGCCATCACCGCCACCGGTTGCCGCCAGCGCGACACCCACGGCTGAACTTACGGTGCTGGTGCTGGCTGCGGTAGAACTTCCCGCAGACGCAGACGTCGCTGCCGACCCTGCTGCTTCCCCGACCTGGACCGGAGCTGCATAGACAGACGTCGCCGCAAGTGCAGATATGGCAAAAATGCCATACAGTACTTTCTTCATAACAATTTCCCTTCAATGAATGAATGGAGATTTGCCCGAAAAGAAATTCAGGCGGAATCGAGTATACACAACTACAGCAGAGGGTTTACCGTGGGGCGAAATAGGGTGATGGTTTTCGGACTAATGGATAAAAAGGAAATGAAAAATAAAAAATTAAAATAAATAAACAAATAAAATCAAATATTTATAATATAATCTCTTTATCTTACTTCTACGTATTTTCTTAAAATAAACCGCAGCAATTAGCAGGTTAACCGCCTTTTTCAGATTAAACTCAGAGTCAGAATTTGAGTTAACTAACAGACATCAGGAATTATCCGATAAAAAAATGCCGGCATATCGCCGGCATTTTTCATGACATATTAATTACGCACGCCATGCTTTATAACGGTTAATCAAACCATTGGTTGAGCTGTCGTGGCTGTCGATCGCTTTATCGTCACCCAGCTCTGGCAGAATGCGGTTTGCCAGCTGCTTGCCCAGCTCTACGCCCCACTGGTCAAAGGTGAAGATGTTCAGGATAGCGCCCTGAGTGAAGATCTTGTGCTCGTACAGCGCAATCAGCGCGCCCAGGCTGAACGGGGTGATTTCGCGAAGCAGGATGGAGTTGGTTGGACGGTTGCCTTCGAACACTTTGAACGGCACAACGTGGTCCAGCGTGGCCGGATCTTTACCCTGGTCACGGTATTCCTGCTCTACCACCTCGCGGGATTTACCGAACGCCAGCGCTTCGGTCTGCGCGAAGAAGTTGGACAGCAGCTTCGGATGGTGGTCGGACAGCGGGTTGTGCGTGATTGCCGGCGCGATGAAATCGCACGGTACCATTTTAGTGCCCTGGTGAATCAACTGGTAGAACGCGTGCTGGCCGTTGGTGCCCGGCTCGCCCCAGATGATTGGGCCGGTCTGGTAATCCACCGCGTTGCCGTTACGGTCAACGTACTTACCGTTGGATTCCATGTTGCCCTGCTGGAAGTAGGCCGCAAAGCGGTGCATGTACTGGTCGTAAGGCAGGATCGCTTCGGTTTCAGCGCCGAAGAAGTTGTTGTACCAGATCCCAATCAGCGCCAGCAGCACCGGCAGGTTTTTCTCTGGTGCGGTGGTGGAGAAGTGTTTATCCATCGCGTGCGCGCCGGAGAGAAGCTCAACGAAGTTGTCGAAGCCCACGGACAGGATGATGGACAGACCGATTGCAGACCACAGAGAGTAGCGGCCGCCAACCCAGTCCCAGAACTCGAACATGTTCGCGGTGTCGATACCGAACTCGCTGACGGCTTTACCGTTGGTGGACAGCGCCGCAAAGTGTTTCGCCACGTGCTTGTTGTCGCCCGCGGTTTTCAGGAACCAGTCGCGCGCGCTATGGGCGTTGGTCATGGTTTCCTGGGTGGTGAAGGTTTTGGACGCCACCAGGAACAGGGTGGTTTCCGGGTTTACGTTCTTCAGCACTTCGGCGATGTGGGTACCATCGACGTTAGAGACAAAGTGCATATTGAGGTGGTTTTTATACGGACGCAGCGCTTCGGTCACCATGAACGGGCCGAGGTCAGAGCCGCCGATACCAATGTTAACAACATCCGTAATTGGTTTGCCGGTGTAACCTTTCCACTGGCCTGAGATGATCGCTTCGGAGAAAGCTTTCATCTTTTCCAGCACCGCGTTCACTTCCGGCATCACATCTTTGCCGTCAACGATAATTGGCGTATTGCTACGGTTACGCAGGGCCACATGCAGCACGGCACGGTCTTCGGTGCGGTTGATCTTCTCGCCGGAGAACATGGATTTGATGGCGTCGGCCAGCTCGGTCTCTTTCGCCAGGTCCTGCAGTTTTGCCAGCGTCTCTTCGGTAATGCGGTTCTTGGAGAAATCCACCAGCATCAGGTCATCGAAGGTCGCGGAGAACTTAGTGAAACGATCGGCATCTTTCGCGAACAGATCCGCGATGGTGACGTCTTTCATTTCATCAAAATGTTTCTGTAGTGCCTGCCAGGCAGCGGTCTGCGTTGGGTTGATGTTTTTCATTAGCAATACTCTTCTGATTTGAGAATTGTGACTGCGGTCGATTGTAGCGCCTGCAAATAAAAATTGTGATGGTTTTTATGCCATTGCCCTGGCCTGTATCAAACACAGGTGAAAAGACCCGAAAAGTATAGTTGCTGAAGAGCCCTCCCGGGGCGGCGAAATGTCGGTCAAAACAGGGTAAAATGGAGCATAAAATATGGCCCTGTTATAAGTCCTGTTTCTCAGGGGTACCCCCCCATAAAAAATCCGCATAATCCCAGCATTGACAGGACCTCCCCCGCATTTTATTTATAGGGCCGTATTTTGCGCCTGCACCTGTTTTCGTTTCATTCTTGTGCCAAGGTCGCTTATTCATTCCCTGACACGAGGTTGTTATGACGAGTTTTGTGGTCGCCAAGTTTGGCGGCACCAGTGTGGCCGATTACGATGCCATGAACCGCAGCGCCGATGTGGTGCTGGCCGATCCGAATACCCGCCTGGTGGTGCTCTCTGCATCCGCCGGCGTGACGAACCTGCTGGTTTCTCTGTCTGAAGGACTGGAAGCGACAGAACGTTTCGTGAAGCTGGATGCACTGCGCAAAATTCAGTTCGACATTCTTGAACGTCTGCAAAATCCAAACGTGATCCGCGAAGAAGTGGAGCGCCTGCTGGAAAATATTACCACCCTGGCAGAAGCGGCGTCTCTGGCCACCTCTACCGCCCTGACCGATGAACTGGTCAGCCACGGTGAATTGATGTCTACCCTGCTGTTCGTTGAAATTATGCGCGAGCGTAACGTTCAGGCGCAGTGGTTTGACGTGCGTAAAGTGATGCGCACCAGCGATCGTTTTGGGCGCGCCGAACCGGACGTTGAGATGCTGGCCGAGCTCACCAACCAGCAGCTGGCGCCGCGCCTGGCAGAAGGCATGGTGATCACCCAGGGCTTTATCGGCAGCGAAGCAAAAGGACGCACGACAACGCTTGGCCGTGGCGGCAGCGACTACACCGCCGCGCTGCTGGGCGAAGCCCTGCACGCAACGCGCGTGGATATCTGGACTGACGTGCCGGGTATTTACACCACCGATCCGCGCGTCGTTTCCGCGGCAAAACGCATTGATGTGATTGCGTTTGAAGAAGCGGCGGAAATGGCCACCTTCGGCGCGAAAGTGCTGCATCCGGCAACGCTGCTGCCTGCCGTGCGCAGCGATATTCCGGTCTTCGTTGGCTCCAGTAAAGATCCAAAAGCGGGCGGCACGCTGGTCTGCAAGAAAACCGAGAACCCGCCGCTGTTCCGCGCGCTGGCCCTGCGCCGCCGCCAGACGCTGGTGACGCTGCACAGCCATAATATGCTCCACTCCCGCGGCTTCCTGGCGGAAGTGTTTGGCATCCTCGCGCGCCATAACATTTCTGTAGATTTGATTACCACTTCCGAAGTGAGCATTGCGCTGACGCTGGACACCACCGGCTCCACCTCTACCGGCGACACCCTGCTGACGCAGTCGCTGCTGATTGAGCTGTCTGAGCTGTGCCGCGTGGAGGTGGAAGAAGACCTGGCGCTGGTGGCCATCATCGGTAACAAGCTGTCTCGCGCCTGTGGCGTGGGCAAAGAGGTGTTTGGCGTGCTTGACCCGTTCAACATCCGCATGATCTGCTACGGTGCCTCCAGCTATAACCTCTGCTTCCTGGTCCCTGCCGATCAGGCCGAGCAGGTGGTGCAGAAACTTCATCAGAATTTGTTTGAATAAAATTCGTTAGCACGATAAACAATACCTATAAGCCGGGCACAGACCCGGCTTTTTCATAACTAAACAACACGACAATACTGCAAGAAATTCAATATGTTATCCGCTATCACCCGGCTGTTCCCGCTATGGGCGCTGCTGCTCTCCGTACTCGCGTATTACACGCCCACCACGTTCACCGGTATTGGTCCGTGGGTCACCACGCTGCTGATGCTGATTATGTTCGGCATGGGCGTGCACCTGAAAATCGACGATTTTAAACGCGTGCTGTCTCGCCCGGCGCCGGTGGCCGCAGGGATCTTCCTGCACTACCTGGTGATGCCGCTCGCGGCCTGGCTGCTGGCAATGGCCTTTAAGATGCCCCCCGATCTCTCCGCCGGGATGGTGCTGGTGGGCAGCGTCGCCAGCGGTACGGCATCTAACGTGATGATCTATCTGGCGAAAGGCGACGTGGCGCTCTCCGTGACCATCTCTTCCGTTTCCACGCTGGTTGGCGTCATTGCCACACCGCTGTTAACCCGCCTGTACGTGGACGCGCATATTCAGGTGGACGTGATGGGCATGCTGCTCAGCATTCTGCAAATCGTGGTGATCCCGATTGCGCTGGGGTTGGTCATTCACCATCTTTTCCCGCGCGTGGTGAAAGCGGTTGAGCCGTACCTGCCCGCGTTTTCGATGCTCTGCATTCTGGCGATCATCAGCGCCGTGGTGGCTGGTTCCGCGTCGCACATTGCCTCCGTGGGATTTGTAGTGATCATCGCGATAGTGTTGCATAACACCATTGGCCTGCTGGGCGGCTACTGGGGCGGGAAGCTGTTTGGCTTTGATGAGTCCACCTGCCGCACGCTGGCAATCGAGGTAGGCATGCAGAACTCCGGCCTGGCTGCGGCGCTGGGTAAAATCTACTTCTCGCCGCTAGCGGCCCTGCCGGGCGCGCTGTTCTCCGTCTGGCACAACCTGTCCGGCTCGCTTCTGGCGGGCTACTGGTCCGGTAAACCGATTGATGAACAAACGAAAAAAGATGCGGTGAAGCAGGGTTAATTTACGCGGCTTGCTTTACACTGAAGCCTCCCCATCAGGAGGCTTCAGCAATGGCTACATCACGTTTGACCCAGAAAGACATGACGGAAGCCGAGCAGCGTGAACTGAAAACGCTACTCGACCGCGCCCGCATCGCGCATGGCCGCACGCTGACGAACGCCGAAACCAATCAGGTTAAAAAAGAGTACATCGATAAGCTGATGGCGCAACGTGAGGCTGCGGCGAAAAAAGCCCGCAAGCTGAAAAAAGAACAGGCTTATAAGCCGGATGCAGAGGCGACCTTTTCCTGGTCCGCCAATACATCAACCCGTGGAAGGCGCTAATCAGCGCCCTTTCTTTTTGCGACCCGGCTGGGTAAAGCGTTTTCCGTTGCCCGGCTTGCCTCGTCCTTTCTCTTCCGCCTGCGGCGCCTTCACGACCGGACGCTTAATCGCCTGGGTTTTCGGTTTTGCTTTGGCCTTCGGCTTCGCTTCTGACGACGAGTTCTCGATAAGCTTGAACAGCTCGATCAGCTCGTCATCCGTTAAGTCACGCCACTCGCCCAGCGGGATCCCGGACAGGCTGACGTTCATGATGCGCGTGCGTTCCAGCTTCGTCACTTCATAGCCGAAGTGTTCGCACATGCGGCGGATCTGGCGGTTCAGGCCCTGCACCAGCGTAATGCGGAACGCGAATGGCGCTTCTTTCTTGACCTTACACTTCTTCGTGACGGTGCCGAGGATCGGCACACCGGCACCCATGCCGCGAATAAATTCGTCCGTGACCGGCTTATTTACCGTCACAATGTACTCTTTCTCGTGGTCATTACCGGCACGCAGGATTTTGTTGACCAGATCGCCGTGGTTAGTGAGGAAAATCAGCCCCTGAGAGTCTTTATCCAGACGGCCAATCGGGAAGATGCGGCTGCTGTGGTTCACGAAATCAACGATGTTGTCCCGCTCGCCGTCTTCCGTGGTGCTGACAATCCCAACCGGCTTGTTCAACGCGATAAACACCAGGTCTTCTGCATCGCGCGGTTCGATGACCTGACCATTTACTTTAACCACATCGCCAGGGACCACCTGATCGCCGATGGTGGCGCGTTTGCCGTTGAGGAACACGTTACCTTGTTCAATGTAACGGTCAGCCTCGCGACGTGAGCAGATCCCGCTCTCGCTAATGTATTTGTTTAATCGGGTTGATTGAGTTGGCAGCATAGTTTCTCCTGTGAAGGGCGAAATATACCTTAGATTTGGACCGAAAAAAAAGATTAGCCGACGGTAACTGAGACGGGTTTTCTAGTTTGCGAGACGCTTTCAGGATTTAGCGTCCAGTCATTTACCCGTCTGTTCAAGCCTTTTAGTTTTACTCTCCATGTAGAAGCGTTTGTAGTTTATAAATCACAGGGAGTAAGATGAAGGAGATTGTTCAGACGGAATCCTTACGACGCTGGGAGCAAAACTTAAAAGATCGGCGAGCGAGGACCATTATCGCTTCCCGCCTCTTTCGGTTGGCAAATGGCTTAGCGGGCGACATTAAACCCGTGGGAGAAGGTATAAGTGAGCTGAGGATCCACTTTGGCCCAGGCTACAGAATCTATTTTAAAGACCAGGGCAATTGCATCATCGTGCTGTTATGCGGTGGTGACAAAAGCAGCCAGGCCAGAGACATACTTATGGCAAAAATGCTGGGCAATGTATCCCAATGGCAGGAGTGAATGAGCATGCATAAATTAACACCCTACGATCCAGCCAACGCGCTGGTGGATGACGAGGAAATCGCCGTGTTTATCGCTGATGCACTAGAAACAGGTGACTCGACGTATATCGCTAAAGCCCTGGGTGTTGTCGCGCGAGCCAAAGGAATGTCGAACATTTCACAACAAACCGGCTTATCACGAGAGCAGCTTTATCGGTCATTCAGTGATAAGGGAAACCCAACGCTCAAAACCACGCTGGCGGTCATGAAAGCATTGGGTTTTGGGCTAACACTCAAACACGCCGGGGATTAATACTCGTCCCGCTCGTCGTCTTCATCCGGCTGTTCCATCACGCTATAGGCCACCGCGCAGAACAAGGAGTTAAGACGTTTCATATCCCCCAGCAGCCCCAGGTGCAGGGAGCTGGTCTCGATGCTCTGCACGTTCTGCTGGTGCAGACGCTCAACGTGGGCGTGAGAGTAGCGGCGGTTGAGGATGCGGAAACGATGCTTGTTGCGGCGCAGGCGGCGGGCGCTCGGCACGTCGCTGGAGAAGAAGACCGACATCGCCAGCTTGAGGTTGCTCACCAGCTGTTCGTGCAGCGCTTCCAGCTCTTTTAACCCTTCAACAGAAAACGCCCGTCGCGCGGCCAGCGATTTATCGGCGATTTCGCTGCCCATACGCTCGACGATATCCGAGGCCTGCTCAAGGTTAAGCGACATCTCGATGATTTCCGCCCAGCGGCGGGATTCCTCCTCCGCCAGTTCGTCCTGCGGGATACGCGCCAGATAGAGCTTGATGGCGGTGTACAGCACGTTGATGTCGTCCGCCAGCCTGCGCAGCTCTTTTTCCTCGCGCGGCTCGCCGTGCATCACCTTCTGCAGGCCTTCAAGCATGGTTTCCATCGCATCGCCCATGCGCAGCGTTTCGCGGGCGGCGTTAGCGATAGCCAGCGCCGGTGTGTCCAGCACGGAAGTATCCAGATGCTTCGGCTTAAGGCGCGCGTCCAGCTCCGGTTCATCACGGATTAGACGCTCGCAGAAGCGGGCCATCGGCGCGGCAAACGGCACCATAGCCAGACAGCGCACCAGGTTGTAGAAGACGTGGAAGTAGATCACCAGCTCCGCTTTCGGCAGCGGGAGGTTGTCCATCAGGTTCGCCAGCGGATGGACAAACGGCAGAATAATCAGGCTGCCCACCAGCTTAAACAGCAGGCTCCCCAGCGCCACGCGGCGGGCAGCGGCATTGGCCGCGCTGTTGTTGAGCATCGCCAGCAGGCCAGAGCCGAGGTTAGCGCCGATCACCAGACACAGCGCCACCGGGAAGGAGATCGCGCCCGCGGCGGTGAGCGTGGCCGTCAGCAGCACGGCGGCCAGGCTGGAGTAGCTGATGATGGCAAATACTGCCCCGATCAGCGCATCCAGCATGATGTCACCGGTCAGCGAGGCGAAGATGACCTGCACGCCGTTGGCCTCGGTAATAGGCGTCACCGCCTGCACAATCAGCTCCAGCGCCAGCAGAATCAGTCCGAGGCCAATGCCCACGCGGCCAAGCTGCCCGGCCCGGGTCTGCTTGCGGCCAAGGAAAAAGATCACGCCGATGAAAATCAGCAGCGGCGACAGCCATGAGAGATCGAACGTCAGGATACGCGCCATCAGCGCGGTGCCGACGTCGGCACCCAGCACGATCACCAGCGCCGGAGCGAGCGCGACCAGATCCTGCGCCACAAACGAGGTGACGAGCATGGTGGTGGCATTGCTGCTTTGCACCAGCGCCGTCACGCCGATGCCCGCACAGAAGGCGAGCGGCTTCTTCTCAACGCTGCTGCTGAGAACGGTTCGTAAGCGCGCGCCAAACACGCGCATCACGCCGGTGCGGACAATATGGGTGCCCCATACGAGCAGTGCGACTGCCGAAAGCAAATGTAACAACGTCAGCACGGAAGTGGGTTCTCCTTATCGTTATAGATTTTATGATTGAGTATAAGGGTTTAAACGTAAGAAAGAGACAGGGCACCGTTGAGGTGCCCTGTTTGTTGTAAGGAAAAGTGACGTTAGTCCGCGTCGTAGCCTAAATTCGGCGCCAGCCAGCGCTCGACCTCTGACACGCTCATGCCTTTGCGCAGGGCGTAATCTTCGATCTGATCGCGCTGCAGCTGCGCCACAGCGAAGTACTTGCTGTCCGGATGACTGAAGTACCAGCCCGACACTGACGCGCCCGGCCACATGGCGAACGACTCGGTGAGCTTCATGCCGGTATGCGCTTCCACGTCCAGCAGTTTCCAGATGGTGCCTTTTTCGGTATGTTCCGGACAGGCCGGATAGCCCGGCGCCGGACGAATGCCCTGGTAATTTTCGCGGATCAGCTCCTCGTTGCTGAGGTTCTCATTCGCCGCGTAGCCCCAGTACACCTTACGCACGCGCTCGTGGAGGTACTCGGCGAAGGCTTCCGCCAGGCGGTCGGCAATCGCTTTCACCATGATCTTATTGTAATCATCGTGCTGCGCTTCGAACGCGTCCGCCAGGGCGTCTTCTTCAAGACCGCCGGTAACCGCAAAGGCGCCTATATAGTCGGCCTTACCGCTCAGCTTCGGCGCAACGAAATCCGCCAGGCAGTAGTTGGCAAACCCCACTTTTTCTGTTTGCTGGCGCAGGTGGTGGCTCACGGACAGCACGTGGGTGCGGGTTTCATCGCGGTAGATTTCCACGTCGTCACCCACGCGGTTCGCCGGGAACAGCCCCACTACACCGCGCGGGTTGAGGGTTTTCTCTGCGCTCAGCGTGTCCAGCATATCGTTGGCGTCTTTAAACAGGCGCTTCGCCTCCTCGCCTACTACCTCATCCTCAAGGATGCGCGGGTATTTGCCCGCCAGCGACCAGGTCATAAAGAACGGCGTCCAGTCGATGTAGTTACGCAGCGTTTCGATGCTGGCCGTCACGTCCTGCACGCCCAGACGGTGCGCGACCGGCGGCGTATAGCTGGACCAGTCAAAGGCCAGGTCGTTATCGCGCGCAGCCTGAAGTGAAACCGGCGGGGTGCGCGGTTTCTTACGGCCGTGCTGCACGCGGACGGTTTCGTACTCCTGGCGAGTGCGCGCCACAAAATCGTCGCGCTGAGTCTCGGAGAGCAGAGCGGATACCACGCCCACCGTGCGCGAGGCGTTCTGCACGTAGACCGTCGGGCCGCTGTAGTTCTGCTCGATCTTCACCGCCGTGTGCGCTTTCGAGGTGGTCGCCCCGCCAATCAGCAGCGGAATGGTGAAGCCCTGACGCTCCATCTCCTTAGCCACGTTGACCATCTCGTCCAGCGACGGAGTAATCAGCCCGGAGAGGCCGATCAGGTCGGCGTTCACTTCGCGCGCGGTCTTGAGGATTTTATCCGCCGGGACCATCACGCCGAGGTCAATAATCTCGTAGTTATTGCACTGCAGCACCACGCCGACGATATTCTTGCCGATGTCGTGCACGTCGCCCTTCACGGTGGCGATGACCATCTTACCGTTGCTGGAGCCTTTCTCTTTGCTGGCCTCGATAAACGGCTCCAGATACGCAACGGCCTGCTTCATCACGCGAGCGGATTTTACTACCTGCGGCAGGAACATCTTACCTTCGCCGAACAGATCGCCGACCACGTTCATGCCGTCCATCAGCGGGCCTTCAATCACCTCAATCGGGCGGGCTGCCTGCTGGCGTGCTTCCTCTGTATCCTGCTCGATAAACTCGGTAATGCCTTTCACCAGCGAGTATTCCAGACGCTTTTTCACGTCCCAGGAACGCCACTCGGCCTGCTGAACGTTGGCCGACTCATCCGCTTTGCTGCCGCGGTATTTCTCCGCCCGGTTCAGCAAGCGCTCGGTGGCGTCGTCGCGGCGGTTAAGGATCACGTCCTCTACGGCATCGCGCAGCTCGGCAGGGAGATCGTCATAAATTGCCAGCTGGCCGGCGTTAACGATCCCCATGTCCATCCCGTTGCGGATGGCGTAGTAGAGGAACACGGCGTGGATCGCTTCACGCACCGGGTCGTTGCCGCGGAACGAGAACGAGACGTTCGACACGCCGCCGGAGATCAGCGCATGCGGCAGCTCGCGCTTGATGTCTTCACACGCGCCGATAAAGTCCTGGGCGTAGTTGTTGTGCTCTTCGATGCCGGTCGCGACGGCGAAGATGTTCGGGTCGAAGATGATGTCTTCCGGCGGGAAGCCCACCTCTTCGGTGAGAATTTTGTACGCGCGGCGGCATATCTCAATTTTGCGCTCGCGGGTGTCGGCCTGGCCCACTTCATCGAAGGCCATCACCACCACGGCGGCACCGTAGCGGCGCACCATCTTCGCGTGGTGGATAAAGATATCCACGCCCTCTTTCATCGAGATGGAGTTAACGATGCCTTTGCCCTGAATGCACTTCAGCCCTTTTTCGATGACTTCCCACTTGGAGGAGTCAATCATGATCGGCACGCGGGCGATGTCCGGCTCACCGGCAATCAGGTTGAGGAAACGCACCATCGCCGCTTCGGCGTCGAGCATCCCCTCGTCCATGTTGATATCGATAATCTGCGCGCCGCTTTCCACCTGCTGGCGGGCAACGTCCAGCGCCTCGCTGTACTTCTCTTCTTTGATCAGGCGCTTGAACTTTGCGGAGCCGGTAACGTTTGTACGCTCACCCACGTTCACAAACAGGCTGTCGTCGCCGATGGTCAACGGCTCAAGGCCAGAGAGGCGGCAGGCAACAGGCAGCTCTGGCAGCTTGCGCGGCGGAAGCCCGGCCACGGCGTTGCTCATGGCGGCAATGTGCTCCGGCGTGGTGCCGCAGCAGCCGCCGACGATGTTCAGGAAGCCTGACTCGGCCCACTCGCGGATTTGCGCCGCCATGGTGTCAGCATCCAGATCGTATTCACCAAACGCGTTCGGCAGACCGGCGTTCGGGTGCGCGGTAACGTAGCATTCGGCGATGCGCGAAAGTTCCTGCACGTACTGGCGCAGTTCGTCCGGCCCCAGCGCGCAGTTAAGACCGAAGGAGAGCGCTTCAGCGTGGCGCAGGGAGTTATAAAACGCTTCGGTGGTCTGGCCGGACAGGGTGCGGCCGGAGGCGTCGGTGATGGTGCCGGAAATCATGACAGGCAGCTCAACGCCCAGCGCCTCGAACTCCTCTTTCACCGCGTAAATCGCGGCCTTGGCGTTGAGGGTGTCGAATACGGTTTCAATCAGGATCAGGTCGGAACCGCCTTCCACCAGCGCTTTGGTCGATTCACGGTAGGCCGCGACCAGCTGATCGAAGGTGATATTGCGAAACGCCGGGTCGTTGACGTCAGGTGAAATCGACGCGGTGCGGTTCGTCGGGCCCAGCACCCCGGCAACGTAGCGCGGCTTGTCCGGCGTGCGGGCCGTCCACTCGTCGGCACAGGCGCGGGCGAGTTTGGCCGCTTCAAAGTTGATTTCCGCCGACAGGGATTCCATCTGGTAATCCGCCATGGCGATGGTTGTCGAGTTGAAGGTGTTGGTTTCAACGATATCCGCACCCGCTTCGAAGTAGGCGTTGTGGATATCCTTAATCACGGACGGCTTGCTGAGCACCAGCAGGTCGTTGTTGCCTTTCAGGTCGCAGGGCCAGTCGGCGAAGCGCTCGCCGCGGAAATCGTCTTCACTCAGGCGATAGCCCTGGATCATGGTGCCCATGCCGCCGTCCAGCACCAGAATTCGTTCATTTAACTGCGCACGCAGTTGCTCTACTTTGCTGCTCACACTTGCTCCCGACAACGCTCAACAAGGCCAAAAGGCTGCGTTCCATACTGGCACAATCTCGCAGGGTGGAAAAGTCACACCGCGGTAACATGAGACATGTTCACCATCACTCCTCCGATCAGTCAGGAAAGCGGTTGCAAATTCACCAAATAAAACGAAAATGATTTCCACGATACAGAAAAAGGAGATCGTCATGGTCGCGACCGTTCCCGCCAAACGCGGCAGAAAACCTGCCGCCACCGCCGCCGCACAACCCGGCGGACAGGTCCAATCCCTGACGCGCGGTCTGAAGCTGCTGGAGTGGATAGCCGAGTCGCACGGCAGCGTGGCCCTGACCGAGCTGGCCCAGCAGGCTGGCCTGCCGAACTCCACCACGCACCGCCTGCTTACCACCATGCAGCAGCTGGGCTTTGTCCGCCAGGTAGGCGAGCTGGGGCACTGGGCGGTGGGCGCGCACGCGTTTATCGTGGGCAGCAGCTTCCTGCAGAGCCGTAACCTGCTGGCGATTGTGCACCCTATTCTGCGCAAACTGATGGAAGAGTCCGGCGAGACGGTGAACCTGGCGGTGCTGGACCAGAGCGACCACCAGGCGATTATCATCGACCAGGTGCAGTGCACGCAGCTGATGCGCATGTCGGCACCGATTGGCGGCAAGCTGCCGATGCACGCCTCCGGGGCGGGGAAAGCGTTTCTCTCGCAGCTCAGTGAAGAGCAGGTGACGGGGCTGCTGCACCGAAAAGGGCTGCACGCCTACACCCACGCCACGCTGGTGTCGCCGGTGCATCTGAAAGAAGATCTGGCGTTAACCCGCAAGCGCGGCTATTCGTTTGATGATGAAGAACATGCGCTGGGCCTGCGCTGCCTGGCGTCCTGCATTTTTGACGAGCACCGCGAGCCGTTTGCCGCGATCTCCATCTCCGGGCCGATTTCACGCATGACCGACGACCGGGTGACCGAGCTGGGCGCGCTGGTGATTAAGGCCGCGAAAGAGGTGACGCTGGCGTATGGTGGGATTCGTTAAACCGCACACAAAACCGCTGCTTGCGGCGGTAAGCGTACACATCCTCCACGTGCCCGTTTTTGATCCGCGTTTGCAGCCCGCGCCAGTAGCTGGCGCGGAACAGATCGGCATGCATCTCTTCAAATAGCGGGCCGATGCGCGGGTCGGCGCACAGCCAGTGGCGAAACTCCTCCGGAAACACGTCCCCCGGCGAAACGCTGTACCACGGCTCGCTGGAGAGCTCATCTTCCGGGTAGCGGGGCGGCGGGATATCGCGGAAGTTCACTTCGGTCATGTAGCAAATTTCATCGTAATCGTAGAACACCACCCGCCCGTGACGGGTGACGCCGAAGTTTTTAAACAGCATGTCGCCCGGGAAAATATTGGCGGCGGCCAGCTGGCGAATTGCGTTACCGTACTCCTCAATGGCGTCTCGTAAAGCCTGACCGTCTGACTGCTCCAGCCAGATATTCAGCGGCACCATGCGGCGTTCAATGTAAAGATGGCTAATTGCGATTTTGTCGCCAAGATCGGTGATTTTGGCGGGTGCTTCCTGCATTAAAAGCGCCATGAGCGCCGGATCGATCTGCTGTTTATCCAGCACAAAGTTTTCGAACTCCTGGGTATCCGCCATGCGCCCGACGCGGTCGTGCTCTTTAACCAGCTGATAGCAGGCGCGGACGTGCGCGGCGGTCATCTCTTTCTGCGGCGCGAATCTGTCTTTTATCACCTTAAAGACCCGGTCAAAGCCCGGCAGCGTGAAGACCAGCATCACCATGCCGCGAATGCCGGGCGCCTCGATAAACTGCTCGTCGGCGGTAGTGACATAGCGCAGGTATTCCCGGTAGCTTTCCGTTTTGGCGTGCTTCTGGCAGCCAATCGCCATATACAGCTCGGCGGTGGTTTTGCCCGGTAGGATCTCGCGCAGCCACTCCACCAGGGCGGCAGGCAGCGGGGCGTACACCATGAAATAGGAGCGGGCGAAGCCAAACACGATGCTGGCCTCGGCGCTGGTAGTCAGGCAGGTATCAACAAACAGTTCCCCGTCATCGGTTCGATGGATCGGTAACAGAAACGGCACGATGGCCGTCGGCGTAACCAGTTTCCCCACCAGCCAGGCGGCCTTATTGCGGTAGAAAAGCTCGTTGGCAACCTGCAAATGGCTTTGGCTGAGCGCCTCAGCGCCGAAGGTTTCATTGAGATGCGCGTGGATATAGCCGATGTCCCGGACTTTATTCTCCCAGGGCAGGCGCAGCGGCAAATCCGTTAGCACGCGGTGCAGGAGCTTGTCCCATCCGCGATCGGGAAAGAAATCCTTCGCCAGCGGACGCGGAATGGTGCGAAAGCGTCGTTCGGGCTGGGAGCTGAAGATAAATAACCGCTCAGGAGATAATGAGCGGTGGTCAAATAACCGGCAATAGACGGAGTTGAAAAAGCTCTCCGCAATCTCGAAGCGCGGGTAGTCGGGTAACAGATGGGTGTAATGCTCTTTCACGCGCAGTAAAAATTCCGCGTCCGGGCTTTTACCGTCGGTAATACAGCGCAGCTGTTCCACCACCAGACCCACGTGGTGGTCGTAGAGATGAATACGCTGCTTCATGGCCTGCTGAACCGCATGCCAGTCTGCATGCTCGAAGCGCTGCTGCGCGCCGGATGTCACTTCCAGAAAACGACCATACTGGGCATCGAATCCCTGCAAAATAGTTTGGGCAATCAGTAATTCCAGTCCACGCGACATATATTCCCCTTACCCCTCACCCCAAAGGGGAGGGGGAACGGTCTGGTAAGAATCTGTTTTCCCCCTCGCCCCTTCGGGGAGAGGGACTGGGTGAGGGGGAAAAAAATTAGAACTGTGCTTCTTCGGTTGAACCCGTTAAGGCGGTGACGGAGGAGGTGCCGCCCTGAATAATCGTGGTCACATTGTCGAAGTAGCCGGTTCCCACTTCCTGCTGGTGAGACACGAAGGTGTAGCCGTCTTTGCCCGCCGCAAATTCCGGCTGCTGGACCTTCTCAACGTAGTGCTTCATGCCCTCACCCTGCGCGTAGGCGTGCGCCAGGTCGAACATGTTGAACCACATGCTGTGGATGCCCGCCAGGGTAATGAACTGGTATTTGTAGCCCATGTCGGACAGCTGCTGCTGGAAGCTGGCGATGGTTTTGTCATCCAGCTTTTTCTGCCAGTTGAAGGACGGCGAGCAGTTGTAGGCCAGCAGCTTGCCCGGGTATTTCGCGTGGATGGCATCTGCAAACCGTTTTGCCAGCGCCAGGTCCGGCGTGGAGGTTTCACACCAGACCAGGTCCGCGTAAGGCGCGTACGCCAGGCCGCGGCTGATCGCCTGTTCAATGCCGGCATGTGTGCGGTAGAAGCCTTCACTGGTGCGCTCGCCGGTAATGAATTCGCTGTCGTACGGGTCACAGTCAGAGGTAATCAGGTCCGCCGCGTCCGCATCGGTACGGGCAATCACCAGCGTCGGCACGCCGAGCACGTCAGCAGCCAGACGCGCGGCAACCAGCTTCTGCACGGCTTCCTGCGTTGGAACAAGCACTTTACCGCCCATGTGTCCGCACTTCTTCACTGACGCCAGCTGGTCTTCGAAGTGAACGGCCGCTGCACCGGCCTCTATCATCGATTTCATCAGCTCGAAGGCGTTCAGCACGCCGCCGAAGCCTGCTTCCGCATCCGCGACGATAGGAAGGAAGTAGTCAATAAAGCGCGGATCGTCAGGTTCGATACCGGCGGCCCACTGGATCTGATCCGCGCGGCGGAAAGTGTTGTTGATCCGATCCACGACCGACGGCACGGAGTTAGCCGGATAGAGCGACTGATCCGGGTACATGCTGGAGGCCAGGTTGGCGTCTGCCGCGACCTGCCAGCCGGAGAGGTAAATCGCCTCAATACCCGCCTTCGCCTGCTGCAGTGCCTGACCGCCTGTCAGCGCGCCGAGGCTGTTGATATAGCCCTTTTTAGAGCCACCGTGCAGCAGCTTCCACATTTTCGCCGCGCCGTTCTGTGCCAGCGTACATTCCGGATTGACCGAGCCGCGTAATTTCACCACTTCCTCCGCGCTGTAAGGACGGCGGATGCCTTCCCAGCGCGGTTGAGTCCACTCTTTCTTTAATTCTTCGATTTGTTGGGTACGGGTTTTCATGTGCAGATGCTCCATATTGTTATGTGGTGAGTTACGCCAGGAAGCGGTAGCCCGGCAGGGTCAGGAAGTCGATTAAGTCATCTGAGGTGGTGATTTGCTCCATCAGGCGCGCTGCGTCGTCAAAACGTCCGCTGCTGAAGCGGTGTTCGCCCAGCTCGTCCTGGATCACCCGCATCTCTTCGGCCAGCATCTGGCGGAACAGCGCTTTTGTCACCGGCTTGCCGTTGCTGAGCGTTTTTTGATGGTGGATCCACTGCCAGATAGAGGTGCGCGAAATTTCCGCCGTAGCGGCATCTTCCATCAGGCCGTAGATAGGCACGCAGCCGTTGCCGGAGATCCACGCTTCGATGTACTGGACCGCGACGCGGATATTGGCGCGCATGCCCTCTTCCGTACGCTCACCAGCGCAAGGAGCCAGCAGCTGTTCTTCAGCCGTTGGGGCATCTTCTTCGCGCGTGACAAACAGCTGGTTTTTGTTATCGCCGAGAACGCGGTTGAAAACCTCCATCGCCGTATCGGCCAGGCCCGGGTGAGCAATCCACGTGCCGTCGTGACCGTTGCGGGCTTCAAGCTCTTTATCGGCTTTCACCTTATTGAGCACCTGATTGTTGCGCTCCGCATCTTTGCTCGGGATAAAGGCCGCCATGCCGCCCATCGCAAAGGCACCGCGCTTGTGGCAGGTTTTAATCAGCAGACGCGAGTAGGCGCTGAGGAACGGTTTATCCATGGTCACGACCTGGCGATCCGGCAGCACGCGGTCGGGATAATTTTTCAGGGTTTTGATGTAGCTGAAGATATAGTCCCAGCGTCCGCAGTTCAGCCCGACAATGTGGTCGCGCAGGGCATGCAGAATTTCATTCATCTGGAACACGGCGGGCAGCGTTTCAATCAGCAGCGTGGCCTTGATGGTGCCGCGCGGCAGGCTGAAGCGATCTTCCGCGTAGCTGAATACTTCACTCCACCAGGCAGCTTCCTGCCAGGCCTGCGTTTTTGGCAGATAGAAATAGGGACCGCTACCTTTTGCCAGCAGGTTCTTGTAGTTGTGGAAGAAATAGAGTGCGAAATCAAACAGGCTGCCCGGAATGGCTTCCCCACGCCATGTGACATGTTTTTCAGGCAGGTGCAGACCGCGTACGCGACAGATCAGAACCGCCGGATTCGGTTTGAGCTGGTAGATTTTCCCGGCTTCGTTGGTATAGCTGATGGTACCGTTCACGGCATCGCGCAGGTTGATCTGCCCGTCGATAACTTTGTTCCAGTCCGGGGCCAGCGAGTCTTCAAAATCGGCCATAAAGACTTTAACGTTGGCGTTCATGGCGTTGATCACCATCTTGCGCTCGACCGGACCGGTGATCTCAACGCGACGATCCTGTAAATCTTCAGGGATGCCGCGGATTTTCCACTCGCTACGACGAATGGAAGCGGTTTCCGAAATAAATCCAGGCAACTTGCCGTCATCAATTTCCTGCTGCTGATGAATGCGTGCCGCCAGCAGCTTATTACGCTGCGGCGTAAAGCGGGTCACCAGTTCAGTCAGAAATTCTACCGCTTCCGCCGTCAAAATTTGCTGCTCTTGCTCGCCATACGGCTGGGTAAAGGTCAGCTCATCGACCGTTGTTGCCTGTTGAGTCATCTTTCTGCTCCTCATCAAAGATCCAAAATCACGCCCCCAATGCGAACGAAAGATCGTTGTGTAGTTTTCGCTCAGCAGAATTAAGACTATCTGTAATTTTTCCAAAATCAAAAACAATTTCCATTTTATTTAATATGTTCAGTTAACTTTTTGATTATTATGAGATTAAAGTTTTATTGGGTGTTGAATGGAATTTCGGAAATAAAAAAGGCACCCGAAGGTGCCTTATCTGAATAGCTGAAACGCTTTAGGATCGTTTAATGCAGAAGATTACTCCAGTGTCGGATTCATGTGGCGAAGATCGTACGGCGTAATCTGGTAGACGTAATAGTTGAGCCAGTTAGTGAAAAGCAAATTGCCGTGGCTGCGCCAGGTCGCTCTCGGTTTGTTTTGCGGATCGTCTTTCGGGAAATAGTTGTACGGTACATCCGGATTAAGACCCGCCTCGACATCACGGAAATACTCTGACGCGAGGGTATGCGGATCGTACTCAGGATGCCCGGTCACAAAAGCAATGCGTTTATCCTTGCTGGCAAACAGGTAGGCATCCCCGTCTTCCGTTTCAGCCAGGATCTCCAGATCGGTGTAATCACGAATCAGCTGGGCCGGGAAATCGGCGTAGCGAGAATGCGGGGCCAGGAAGGAGTCGTCAAACCCACGCGTCAGCAGCGCGTGTGGATGAAGAATGTGGTGTTCGTATACGCCGGAGAGCTTTTCAGTGCGGGTTTGCTTGGGAATACCGTAGAGAATGTTGAGTGCGGCCTGTACCGCCCAACAGACAAACAGCGTTGACGTCACGTGATCCTTTGCCCACTCCAGCACCTGTTTGATCTGCGGCCAGTAGGCGACATCGTTAAATTCAACCAGACCGAGCGGCGCGCCGGTCACAATCAGTCCGTCGAAGTTTTCCCCCTGAATATCCTCGAAATTACAGTAGAAGTTATTCAGATGCTCAGAGGGCGTGTTACGTGACTCACGGGCATCAATACGCAGCAGCTGAATATCCACCTGCAGCGGTGAGTTCGACAGCAGACGCAGGAACTGATTCTCCGTTTCGATCTTTTTCGGCATCAGGTTGAGGATGAGTACCTTCAGCGGGCGAATTTCCTGACCTGTCGCGCGTGAAGCCGTCATCACGAAGACGTTCTCTTCACGTAAGAAATTGACGGCTGGTAGCTCGTCCTGCACCCGAATCGGCATAACCTTACTTCCTCACAGTATACGTATAAACGTTTAGACATCCAGACAGCTAACGATACCCAGAAATGGTATGAATGTCGAGCCTGCAAGTCGAAGGTGAGAAAGTTTCAGGGAGAGGGAGAAAACAAAAGCAAAAAACCCCGCACCTTTCGGTACGGGGTTCTTCTTAATTGATGCCTGGCAGTTCCCTACTCTCACATGGGGAGACCCCACACTACCATCGGCGCTACGGCGTTTCACTTCTGAGTTCGGCATGGGGTC
>NZ_JAWNEU010000025.1:0-24258 GCF_034107645.1 Enterobacter sp. 118C5
CTCCCGGCGAGCGCCACTTCTCAGCGGACCAGACGCACCCGATCTCCCCATTCTGCGGCTGACTGATACTGGCGATGACACCGCCGACAGGCAAAGTCGAATCCACGGTAATTTTACCAAACTGGATGTGGCTTTCCGGCATTGCCAGTGTTGGTGCCAGCGTATCGCAGCCAGCCAGGGCCAGTCGGGACAGTGCAACCCCAACCAACAAAAGGGTTATTTTCAAAATATTCATCACTTGCATACCTCATCGATCTCAATGACCGGCTGATTGATTTTGCTTTTTGGGATCGAAACGTTGGCAGAGCAGGTCTTCTGGCCCAGCGAAACGGTGACATGGCCTTTAGCCGGTACGCCGCTGAGATAGACCTGACCTTTTTCGTCAACAATGCCATTTGCACCACCTTCCATCGTGGCGATAGCCCCAAACGGCACGGGTTTGGCATGATGGGTCAAGTGCATCAGCACGCGATATCCCTTACGGGAGTTGAAATCTGCAACGACAACCGCCCCTTTTGTGGGGACCACGGTTTTTACTGCGTTATCCAGATCCACATTATCGGGTAGTGATTCAGGATCGATCGCCACGCGATTCAGGCGATAAGCCTGCGCAGAAGGGACAACCGTATAACCCCGCCAGTCCGTTCGCACGCCAGTGTTGTTTTGCACCTTCGCGCCTGCCGCGCCAGGGGCTTTGACCAGTACGACCGAATCACCCAGACTTTGCGAGAAGGTTACCCCCCAGGGGTGGGCAATGATCCCGCCCTGCGCGCCATAATTAATCTGATGGCTATCGGCATCATAGTTATAGCCACCACGCACCTCACCGTAAGTCCCTTTCCAGCTGGCACTGGCATTTCCGCTTGTCCCCACGTCGCGACCGTTAAAGCTTTCCTGAATGCTGTAACTGAGGTTGTTATCTTCCAGTGCCGTACCGCTGAGTCCAATTTGATGACGGGTACTTCCGTGAGTACTGCTGTTCATGTTGTAGCTGGCCCAGGCATTTGGTAAGAACCGGGAAAGCGGTACCTGCAGACTGAAAGCAACCTGACGGTCATCATCCTCATCGCCGTCCAGCGAGTGGGTGTGGGTATAGCTCAGGCTGTAGGTGATGCCTTTCACGCTTCCGTTCCAGCCAGCACTCAACGTGCGATCGGAACCACTGTTATCCCAGTAGCTCTGGCGATAGCCACTTAAATAGAAGGAGCCCCAGTCGCCGACAGACTGGTTAATCTGAAGCTGTAACTTTTGACGTTTGTGGCTGTCTGTATTGTCCTGGGCGTCCGGACCATAAAAATTTTCATTCGCATCTTCGAAGGAGTAGTAATCTGCCGTTGAAAAACGCGAGGCCGCCAGCGTCAGATTCGTGTCCGTAGAATCAATGCTCTTCGCATACTGAACACGTACTGAACGCCCCTGAGCACTATCACCCGTGTTAAAGGTTGTTTTAGCCTGAGTCAGATCGGCGGAAACCGACCCCAACTCACCAAGACTCATCCCCGCCCCGACTGCCGCAGAGGCATAATCACGGGAATAAAGCACGCCGCCATACAGGGACAGACCATGGGGCAAGCCATAAATTAATGTTCCCTGAATAAAGTCAGGTTCATTCGCTCCCGATGAGGAAGAGCTGTATTTCCCCGCGACAAGAGCATAGCTATATTGCCCCTCGCGCTGCATCACAGGGACCGAGGAAAATGCCTGGGTGAAATGACGTTCACTGCCATCTGCCTCTTTGATCGTAACGTCTAAATCCCCGCTGTTAGAGGTGGAATACAGATCGTCGATAACGAAGGCTCCTGGTGCAACGTAGGTTTGATAGATGACGTTACCATGCTGTTTGATGGTCACTTGCGCATTTGATTTGGCGATCCCACGAATAACCGGGGCAAATCCGCGCTGGCTGTCCGGCAACATGCTGTCATCTGACGCCAGCTGAAGCCCGCGCATTTTAACGCTGTCGAAGATTTCGGCATCTGTGTAGGTATCCCCTACCGTAAACTGCGAGCGCAATGACTGAATATCACGGGACAAAGAGGTACTAATGGTATTCCAGTGGCCCCCATCCGTTTCGTTGTAGTCCCAGGTTGAGCTGTTACGCAAACGCCACGGACCGATATTGATCCCACCCTGAAGGTTAGCGTAATACGATTTTTCAGCTTTGCCCGGTTGATCGCGCCGCCAGGTATCTGAGCCGCTCAGGTTATAATTCAGCAGTACCGCAGGAATACCTTCATCCCATAACGAAGGGTCGACCCACCCCTGAGCCTGCTTATCCATCGCCGCCTGTGGAATCGTGACATTAAGTTTCATCGCCTCAAAATTGATTACGGCTGTTGCATCGGGAATATATTCCCCAATATCCCGCAAAGGTTTTTCCTGTGGCGCACGATTCAGTTCAGGAAAGGCCTCAACTTTAACGCCCCAGCGAGAAAGCATGGCCGGTGTAATTTGTGGCGTAAGGTTTCCCTTATCGCCTTCAATGAAGCTTATATTTTCAGCATCAGCTAACGGTGTGCCATTGACGGCTATACGCACATGATAAACACCAGGCAGCTGTCCACCAGGCATAATGAGCCGGGAAATGTCTACCGGCTGCCCTGATGGATTACCTATTTCCAGCGCATGCAGGTTAAATATTTCTTTCGCAGAAGTATTACCTGAAATCGCCATAATGGCGACCGCCAGAATTTTTAATCTGGTATTAATAAACATGATAAATAACCTGCGTAGCGTTATACGCTTGTATTGGCGGCCTCAGTGATACCACCAAAATCATTAATAGCCTGCCAGGTCACGCTGACACGGCCATTCATAGGTACGACATAATCGGATTGGCCAAATGGTGGGACCATATCAGCTTCCTTAACGTCTTTGCCGTTAACCTTCAGAGAGTAAAAGGTAACGTAGTAACCCGTAGGATTACTCACATGCAAATGCGAACCATTGCGGCTGAACTGTAGCGATTTATAGCTATCCTGCGGATTTCCTTTAATATCAGCAGGGCGGTAAAATAGTTTTATACGTGACTTCACCACCATCTGCAGCGTATTGTTATTTGCTGCCTCACTGTCCGTCGCGGGGATTGACTTGACATTTAACCAGTACAGAGTCTCTTTATTCCCCACCGTTTGCGCACCGGTATGCACTATACGTAGAATATTTTCCTTACCCGGTTCTGAACGATACAACGGGGGTGTAACAATAAACGGGGCTTTGCGGGAGCTATTGTTTCCCTCTACCCAACTCTGGACTAAATAGACTGAGGAGTTCGCAGGGTTTTTAATAGAAAGCGTAGCTTCTTTGTTTTTAGCCTGATAAATCACTCGCGTACCGCCGATTGATATACCCGCCTCTGCCGGGATGGAGATAGCCATCAACAAAGTAGCCGCAAGCAACGAAGCCGTTACGGCTGCCTTTTTATGAAATACGTACATAATATCCTCTCGGAATAGCTTAAATAAGATACGTCCCTGTAGTGATTCCTTTTTAATGTCTGCGCATTATTTATAACTCATCGTGAACTCCGTGGTAGCATTAGCCGTACCTGCCACAACAGTCGAGCCCGTAGAGATATAACGCGCCGTGAATTGCAGATTATTTGTGACCCCTGTGGTAATGGGGTAGTCCATTGATGAAGTCTTCAGATCAAGCGGATTACCAGAAGCGTCAGACAATTCGACAGCGACACCGGATGCCACCCCCGCATCTGAATCAAGCGCCAGAAGTGAGCTATCCGTACTGTCGCTTGTCCCATCAAATTTGACGTTCGCCGCGGTCAGCGTTGCAGGACAATTGCTCAGGCTCAAAACAAAGCTAGTGGGTGCAGCACGCAAACCTGCAGAACCATTTAGTGTGGACTGAGATATTTTCCCTAAATCGACGGTCATATTCTGAGAGGCCGCATCAACAGTACAAGCCTCATCTGAAATGCTGCCTGTAAAGTGAATTGTCCCATCCGCAGAATAGGCATTAATAGTGGTTACTGCCGCAATAGATGCAGCAATAGTGAGCAAGTATTTTTTCATATCATTACCTGTGTTTTTGTGGTGGATACGGATTATCCACGCACTTATTAAATATAAATAACCTTTGTCTGCTGAGTATTGACAACGCTACTTATCAACATCCTTCAGCCCTTTAAATATAACTATTTTAAAAAATCAAACAACCCGACTCGGATTTTTAAAAAAACCAATCGAATATCAATTAAACTTTTAAAATTAAAGGGTTAAGCTAAATTCAACACTGAAAAAAGCAATACTGGTAATTTAATTTTAAATAAATTTCATGGAGAGACGAAGGGCATTTCCTCTGCCTATACCATACAAAAAGGAAGTGTTCATACATTCTTAGTTCAAAATTAAATTAGCAGTACGTTGAAATGTATTTTTAAAAGAATTTAAATTAAAAAATAACCTTGAGATACATAGCGTTACTCCCGGAAAGTTACAAATAGCCATACGTAATTTTTAAAAAAATATTTTTATTGTTGTTTTTTCTAAAAAATCGAGGTTAGAATTATTAAAAACATCACAATCTAATTATCACTTAATCTTCCAGCATCTGGCGGTTAGATTCAAACGCTGCGCATCTAAATATTCGTGAGAGTGGCATGAAAAAAGAAATAGATATAAAACTACTTAACATCATCAATACCCTGGTCGTGACGCAAAGTGTCACTAAAACGGCTCAACAATTAAAAGTGAGTCCGGGCTCCATCAGTTATGCGTTGAAAAAAGCGCGCAGCATCACAGGCGCTCATCTTTTCATTCGTACACGGAATGGTATGAAACCTGATACGACAGCTAAAGAACTGAGTCAACGGTATCAAAAATTTACGGGTAACAGTATTCCCCCCACTTTTAGCGAAAGTGCGACAGGCAAAAATACCTTGAATATCATGACGTTCACACCTGTTGAAATGATGTTAGCGAAAATCGTTAAAGAGAGTCGCGTCTGGAACAGCGATCTACGCTTCAACTTTTTTCCCTATGACTCCAATAGCAACGATCGTCTCGAAAGAATAAAAAATGGTCTGATCGATATTGATATTGGTTCCAAACTGCCAGCCGACAAACTCGTTAATAAGATCAAGCTGTTTTCGACTCCCGTTTCTCTCCTGGCGAATCAACATTCAGGGTTAGAAGATACGATCACGCTCATCGACTGGCAGGAGAGAAAACATGCGGTTTGGTCAGTTTTCAGTGATTACTATTGCGATAATCTTTTATCCTCACAAAATGTTGTCAAACATATGGAGGAGAGAAAAATAGCCATGATTTCCGCCAGTATCATTAACATGGTTGCTTTTTGTGCCAACAGTAAATGCATTATGATGATCCCTGATTATTTTGCCCATGTTTTTACGTCGACGTTTCCAGTAAAAAAGTTGTCTATGCCACCGGAACTGTCTCTTAAATACGATTGCTATTTCCATTTTAGCAATACACTTTTTGATTATGAAGAGATGAAACTCACCGCTAATGAGATCGTTTCTCATTTTAAAAATATAAATCAGGGCAATCAAGACGATTTTGTAACCCCTCCTTAAAGGATTTATTGAATGTGCCAGATAAATATGCGGCAATTAAAAATCATCAATACGCTTATTGAACAAAAGAGTGCTGTCAGCGCAGCTAAAGAACTGAATATTTCACCGTCTTCAATCAGCTATGCTCTTAACCAACTGAAAAAGCAAACTGGACAGGCATTATTTTTACGCACGCGTCAGGGATTACGCCCTACCGAATATGCAGTCAAGTTACAGGAAAAATACGCTGAAATTGCTGAAATTAATGCCGGAAAGAGTGAGTTTGTTATCGCCACCTACTCCTTGATAGAGATGCTGTTAGCCGATCATTTGCACCCTAAAACAGATTCCTTAATGCATTTTACGGTGATGGGAAGCACAGAGGAAGAGCGCCTTAAAAAGCTAAAACACCGGGAGGTGGATATCGATATTGGAGGCAGATTGCCGGATGACCGCGCCATTATCTGCAAGCGACTGGTTATCTCGGATATATGTACGTTGGCTAACCGGGATCACCCTCGGATAAAGGATGGCATACTATTGGATGACTGGAACGAGTATGAATTTATCAACTGGCAACGCGGTTTAGACAGCATCAGAGGGTTGGTCGAGCAAATAGATTATGACCTTTTTATGCAACGCAAAGTGGTGTGGACGAGCCCAAATCTCCTGTCACTTGCATGGCATTGCGCTATATCAAAATACCTTATGGTGGTACCAAAGGTGTTTTTAGCACCATTGCAAAAGCGTTTTCCTCTTCAGGGATGTCAATTGCCAGAACGCTTTAACATGTCATTCGACTGTTTTATCCATTATCATCAGGCGATGGAGAAAAATATCGCCATGCTGGCCCTTGATCGTATTTCGGATACATTGATGCTTCAACACCCCATAGATAGCAGGTCTGAAACATAGTGCTCACACTATTTTCGATATTTAAATTTAAAATTTAAATAATCTAAACATTAAACACTTCCAATTATAATTATCACTTTAGTATCATTTCGCCATGGAAGATAAAAAAGGGGTTGATCTATGATATCATTTGTGAGCGATAATTATTTTTTGTGCAAAGGAATCCCCTCTACTGTATTCTTTGTAAGCAATGTGAGCAATATTTTAGAGATCAAAAAGTTATGTTATTTGAACAACCCAAACTCCGTTATCGTTGCTATTGAAAATGAAGTGTTACGAGTCAGAACGACAAGTCTACTACGAGATTTGAGCACACCACATATTGTTATGCTAGATGAAATAAAAAAAGACACAGCGGTCAAGATCGACAGTGGTATTTACTCGTCATTACGATCTTCGATCAAGTATATAAGCAACCTGGCCAATAACAGAGAAAAAGTCAAACAAACGTATTTAACGAACAGAGAATATGATTTTTTTAAACTCGCTCATTTAAGCAATCATCGTATCGCCAGTCTAATGAACATTTCAGAAAAAACCACCAGTGCGTATCGCATCAGAGTGAAAAATAAATTGAACTTACGTTCATCAAATCACCTGTTGATGTGCCGGGCATTAAACACAATCATGATAGCTTCAGAATCAGAGTGATTGTGAGACAGGAAAACGTGCCTACCGACTTATCTCTGGGATCGATGTTGAGATATGGACATAAAAAAAGCCCCTGCGATAGAACTATCGCAGGGGCTCTAATTTGGCGGAAGCGCAGAGATTCGAACTCTGGAACCCTTTCGGGTCGCCGGTTTTCAAGACCGGTGCCTTCAACCGCTCGGCCACACTTCCTGAGTGAGGCGAACTATAAACACCTCACCGCGTGCTGTAAAGAGTGGCTGCTCTCGTTCGCTGTAAAAATAGTCAAAACGTGCTTAATCGGTTGAACTGACAACACATCGGCGATTTTATCAGCATAAAATCCAGCCCTCTCGCTTAGTGCTTTTTGATGTACATATCTTTTGTGAAGTAGTACCCCAGCTTATCCGGCGTAAAGCCACCTACCCACGGTTTCACCAGGTGCGTACGGACGTAGTGATAAACCGGAATGGCCGGCACATCACGCCCAAGCAGATCTTCCGCCTGCTGGTAGAACTTACCCCGTTCTGCCGCCGTTTTGGCCTTTGCGGCGTTGATCAAGGCTTGATCGTAGTCCGGGTTGCTGTACTGGCTGGTGTTTTCGCTGTCGCCGGTACGGAAGTTGTTCAGGAAGGTCGCCGCGTCGTCGTAGTCGGCAATCCAGGCGTAGCGCACCGCGTCAAAGTTATGGGTGTGCATGGTATCCAGCATGGTTTTCCACTCCTGATTTTGCAGCTTCGCGTCTACGCCGAGGTTTTTCTTCCACATCGAGCTGGCCGCAATCGCGATGCGCTGGTGCGATTCAGAGGTGTTATAGAGCAGGTTGAAGCTCAGAGGATGGCTTTCGTTATACCCGGCCTCGTTGAGCAGTTTTTTCGCCTCAGCGATGCGTTTGTCCAGCGGCCAGCTGGCGTAATCCGGGTTCTGCAGCTTGATCCCGCCGATGTCCGGCTGGCTAATCAGCCACGCCGGGCGCTGCCCCTGCCCCATTACCTTCTCAGCAATAATGTCTTTATCCAGCGCCATGTTCAGCGCCTTGCGCACGCGCGCGTCGTTGAACGGCGGTCGGGTGGTGTTGAATTCGTAGTAATAGGTCGCCAGCTGCGGGGAGACGTCCAGCTGGCTGCCCAGCGTTTTCTTCAGCTGAGCAAACTGGTTAATGGGTACCGTATACACAATGTCAATTTCGCCCGCTTTATAGCGGTTCACATCCGAGGCCTCGGAGGTGATGGGAAGATAGGTGACTTTGTTAATAACGGTATGCGCGTTATCCCAGTAGCGCGGGTTACGCTCCGCCACAATGCGTTCGTTGACCACCCACTGGGACAGCTTATACGCCCCGCTGCTGACGAAATGCTCCGGTTTGGTCCACTTTTCACCGAAACGGCCAATCAGCACTTTATCCACCGGCACCAGCGACGGATGCGCCAGCATCGCCAGAAACGCCGCGTTGGGCTGGGTGAGCGTCACTTCCAGCGTGGTGTCGTTAATTGCTTTTACGCCCAGCGTGTCGGGGGATTTTTTCCCCTGGGCGATATCGGCCGCGTTGACGATATGCATGTTGCCAGGATAGCTGGCGTATGGTGAAACGGTTTTTGGATCAACCAGGCGCTGCCAGCTCCAGACCACATCCTCTGCGGTAATGGCCGTCCCGTCGCTCCAGGTGATGCCCGGACGTAAGTGGAACGTCCAGACGGTGTTGTCCTTGTTCTCCCATTTTTCCGCCAGCCGGGGTTGAATTTCCCCTGACGGGGAGACGCTCACCAGCCCTTCGAATAAATCGCTGATAATATTGAATTCGACATCGCTTTCGACTTTATGCGGGTCGAGCGAGGCCGGTTCGCTGCCGTTGTTTCTGACCAGTTCCTGTTTTTCGGCCAGCGCTGTTCCTGCCGGCACGTTAGCCGCCCAGGCTGCCGTGCTGGCGCACAGGATCCCGGCGGTAAGTAAAGAGAGCGTAAAGCGCGTGCGTGTTTGTGGTTTCATTTCCTTCGCCTTATTGTCTGTTTTATGACGATCCGGAGATAACTCTTAGCGCCCGAAGGGAAATAACGCAATATTTTTCAGTAACCTATAAGAGGTTGATCTGGTAAATACTTTTAAACCGCCGTTCATACTGGTTACATATGCTTTTGCAGAAGAAACAACCACCTTCAGCGCTAACGTGCTGAGTAAAGATGGGTAAAACCACTTTGAGACTGGCGCGCCGTTTCCTATTCTTTCCGTTAATTACATCTGTCATAAGAGAGTGACTCATGGATCGTATAATTACTTCCTCACGCGACCGCACATCGCTACTCAGCACCCACAAGGTGCTGCGCAATACCTATTTTATGCTCAGCCTGACGCTGGCGTTTTCGGCGATCACCGCTACCGCCAGCACCGTGCTGATGCTGCCGTCTCCGGGCCTGATCCTGACGCTGGTGGGGATGTACGGTCTGATGTTCCTGACCTACAAAACCGCTGATAAACCGGTCGGTATTCTTTCCGCGTTCGCCTTCACCGGCTTCCTGGGGTATATCCTGGGGCCGATCCTGAACGCGTACCTGTCTGCCGGCATGGGTGACGTGATTGGCATGGCGCTGGGCGGTACCGCGCTGGTGTTCTTCTGCTGCTCGGCCTACGTGCTGACCACGCGCAAGGACATGTCCTTCCTCGGCGGTATGCTGATGGCGGGTATCGTTGTGGTGCTGATTGGTATGGTGGCAAACATCTTCCTGCAGCTGCCTGCCCTGCACCTGGCGATTAGCGCGGTGTTTATCCTGCTGTCATCCGGCGCAATCCTGTATGAAACCAGCAACATCATTCACGGCGGTGAGACCAACTACATCCGCGCGACCGTGAGCCTCTATGTGTCGCTGTACAATATCTTCGTCAGCCTGCTCAGCATCCTGGGCTTCGCCAGCCGCGATTAAGCAGATCTGCTGAAACAAAAAGGAGAATGCCTCAGGCATTCTCCTTTTTTTATGCCCTAGTCACCGCGGCAAATATAGGTGGGATAGAGCCGGTCCTGTATCAACCACACGGCGGGTTCGAGCTCGGAGATCGTGAGGTAATAGCGGGCTGTCGGCCTCGCAAAGCTTCCCCACTTTTCGTCCGGGGTATTGTCATTATGCCGACGCCAGGTTTTGGCGTAGCTCAACACGATAACGTTATCATCATCCCGTCGCGACCAGGTAAAATCCACATCCCTGTCAACGATCATGCCCCGGCCTTCCGCCATAGCAGCACCTTTGTACGTTGTTAAGCCGGTACCGTCCCGATGAAAATAGAACTGGGCAACGGTATTGACCCGGACCTCATTCGCTTTTCCCTCATTGCGCGTAAAATTAAATTCCGTACTGCAGGCCAGCGCATCGCGTTTATACAGGCCGCCCGAATAGATAAACAGCGCCAGCGCGCCGCCGGCAAGCGCACCGCCCGCGGCAAACAGAAGTCTCATTTTCATTTTTCTGCCCCGCTTTTATAGCGAATGGTTTTGCACAGGCTGGTTTTATTGACCGGGCATGCGCCAATGAACACTTCATCCGCAGCTGCAAGGTTAAAGCGGGCGCTGAAATAGTAGATATTGTACGCTTCGCGCGCGCACGCCACGTTATTCGCCTCCAGCAGAGCCGCCAGTTTCGAGAGCACCAGCGGCCGGCCATGATCGTTAATAAGCCAAATGCTGCAGCCCGCTATTTTTTGCGCGACGGGCTTTGGCGTCATCGGTATAGCGATCTTCTGCTGCTGGTTAAACAGCAGGCCTAATCCCAGTGCTGATGCTAACAATACCGCCGCCGCGACGCCCCATTTCAGGGAAATACGCTGACGTTTTGCCTCTGACGGAGCCACAGCAGGGTGCGGCTGCGGTTCAGCGGGATGAACGGTCTGCGCAGGCTGGCAAATAACGTCGGCAACAAAACGGAATCCATACCGGGGTATCGTCACAATAAAATTGTGATGTTCACCGAGGGACTGGAAGCCTTTGCGTAATTCACTGACCGCTTTGTTGAGGTTATTTCCAGACGGCGTAAAGCCATACTCCTCCCAGACGCGCGTAATTAATTCTTCCCGACTCAGATCGTGCCCTTTATGACGAATAAACTCCTGTAAAAGGCGAACGGCTGGCGCCGAGAGCGTTAATACAGACTCTGGTTGACCAACAAGACTAATTGCATGTGCTTCAGGATCAAATAACAACGAATTATTGCATATAAAAAACATATTTCACTCTCAGCTATTACCGCAGGCTTTTTTATCCCTGTGACATCGGCAAGAAAATCGCTTCCTGAGCAGGTTGTTTTTTCATCAACAGGAATTTTCTCCCCATCCTGGGTAGCGGCATTTTCTTTTAACTATACAACTTTAAGCCCATCAAAGCAGGATAAATCACTGTATATCAGCGGTTAACTAATACAAATTTTCACAACCTGCTGTTCTGGTTAAAGTTTCCCTGCCCTGAAGCGATACGAAAGCAGACGGTGTCCTGGTGTTAAAAACCGTACAAGAACTCAGAGCAGGCAGGCTGAATGTGAAACAGAAACAAAAAGTGAATATGACAACCGCGTTTTATGTCGCCGCGCTGTCGCTGTCATTTTTCTCAGAAATGACAATGGCCAATATGAGCGTCTATCCAATGGAGCTTAACGTGGATAGCGCCGGTGCAGCGCAAATAAAAGTGGCATCGAAAACGGATGATATTCAGTTCATCCGGGTGAGGCAAAAGAAAATTCTTAACCCCGGAACGGCCCAGGAAAAAGAGATTGACGTTGCTTCATGGAAGGAAGGCGGCGTCGTGGTGACGCCCGATAAATTTGCCCTGGCGGCAGGCGCAATGCGCGTGGTGCGCCTTGTTTCACTGACGCCGCCGGAAAAAGAGACCACCTGGCGAGTCTATTTTGAAGGGGTGAAACAGCCGGACAGCATTATTCCCGGCCAGCCCGAAAGCACGGCAGCGACGGCAAAGCTAGGGGTCAATGTTATCTGGGGGGCGCTGGTACATCTGGCCCCCGCAACGGAGCGCGTTTCGCTGCATATCGATCCCGCACGGGGGACCGTCACCAACGCCGGCACCCTGCGCGTGCCCCTCAGGGAGATCGGTATTTGTCAGTCAGACGACGTCTGTAAATGGATTAAAGAAGACGCCACGATTTACCCGGATACCGAGCGGAAATTAAAAACGCTTAATCAGGTAAACGGCAAGAAATACAAATTCCGCTACTTCAACTGGGTGAAAAAAACCGCTGAAGAAGCTGACTTACCCGTCGTGCAATAACACGACGTCACTGTAAAAACCCTTGTGGTTTGTTTAAAGAGCCAGGGTGCTCATTTGTAAAATATGGAGATATCAATGCGTAAATTTATTAAACCTCTGATGATCGTTGCCGCGATGACCACATCTGCCAGCGCGCTGGCGATCCAGAAAGATATTACCGTCAACGCCAGCGTTGATTCACAGCTGGATATGACTCAGGCCGATAACACGCCGCTGCCAGCGAGCATCGACATGCAGTATCTGCCGGGTCGTGGCCTGGAAAGCTACCGCCTGAACACCAAGGTATGGTCCAACTCCGCTACCAGCAACGTCAAAGTACGCCTCGTTAGCGCAGCTAAGCTCACCAACACGGATGGGGATCAGATTGTACCGATGACGGTTCTTCTGGGTGATAAAACCCTCTCCACCACCGATGCCGAATTTACCGGAACCGAACTGTTCCCGGGCAGCATTGAAAACGGTTCTGCGGTTCTGCCTCTGACCATTTCCCAGACCACCAAAGGCATTCTGAAAACTGGCCAGTACAGCGGCGTTGTGAGCCTGATGCTGACTCAGGCAACCACCACGGAAGGCGGTGCGTAACACCACAGCACCTAAGGAATAACGTCAGAGGGCGCCCGCCCTCTGACGTCAGGATGATGTCGAGGCTCGTTCATGGCGTTTCACAGAAATACTCTCCTTTTTGTTGCTTTATTACCCGCATCTGTCCACCTCGCCTGCGCCGAGATGGCCGTCCCGGCCGGATTCGAGGACCTGGCAAAAACGCAGCGCATGTGGACAGAGGTGAGCTTATACGGCGAGTCGCTTGGCCTTTTTGAAACCGATATCAATCTTGAAACGGTCAGTTTTGTCGCGCCTGAAACCGTGGTCGCGGCCATCAAACGTCAGTTTAACGACGATCCTGCCCTTATCGGCTCCGTTTCCGCCGCGCTGGCCGTTCCGCTTGCCCGTAACGGCAACCTGGCCTGCAGCAGCAACGGCTCCGCGACGGGGTGTGATTATCTCGAAACCCGCCGTGCGGCCATCATCTATGACGAAAACAATGCCCGCATAAACCTGTTTTTTGATAAGCGCTTTTTGCCAAAGCCCTCGGTGGAAAACCAGTGGTATCAGCCTACGCAGGAGACCGAAAATGCGTTGATTCATCAGCAAAATATCAATTTTGTTGCCGACAGGGATTATCAGTCCGCCACCGTTCAGGGCAACGGGGCGCTGGCGCTGACCCAGGACGGCTATCTTAACCTCGACTGGACCTGGCTGGGACAACGCTCGCGTCACCAGCAACAGCAGGAAATGACCGTTAACAATGCCTGGTTCCGCCAGGATTTATGGCGCGAATATTATCTACAGATGGGCGAGATGGATACCCGCGACCTGTTCAGCAACGCCGGGGGAAATATTAACCTCAGCCAGCTGCCGCTGGGCAAAATTCGCGGCCTGCGCGCGGGCTCTACGCGAGCCTGGGTCAACCCGGTTCAGCAATCGAAGGGCACGCCCATTACGGTACTGCTTTCGCACGATGCGCGCATCGACGCGCGCCGCGGCAAGGAGCTGCTGGCCAGCTTTTACCTCAATGCCGGGGCGCAAACCCTGGATACCCGCGCGTTTCCGGATGGAAGCTATACCGTGACGCTGTCTGTTTATGAAAACAACCGACTGACGCGTACCGAGCAGGTTCCGTTTACCCGTACGGGCATTACGCCGTTCGACCGCGTCGAGTGGTTTATGCAGGCAGGGGAAACGGCCAATAACGATCCCAATGACGAACGCAGCCCGGTCGCGCAGGCGGGCATACGCCTGCCCGTCACCCCGACGCTGGCGCTGACCAGCGGTGCAACCGTCATGAAAAGGCAGCACTTCCTGGAAAATGCCCTCGACTGGAGCCGCGGCTTTAACGCGGGCCCGATCGACGGGGTGTTAAGCACGCGCTTTAGCTACCTCTACGGCAGCAAGGGCCAGCGCGGCAATATTCAACAAATCAGCTATAACGACGGGTTTTCGCTGAGCTTCTACCGCAACGCGTTATCCGCAGAAAATTGTGATACCCGCAGCGCAGGTTTTGACGCCGTCAACGGCTGTTATCGTAGCCTCTCGGTCATGTTCTCCGTGCCTGTCGGCTCGTGGTACGCCAGCCTGGGGTATGCGGATAACCGCAACGAAGGGCGCTACGTTACGCGCCGGGAACTGCCTGACCATGACGATCGTCACGACGCCGGCCTGCCGTGGGAGCCGGTGTATATGACCCGCTCCCGCACGCAGGCCTGGCAGGCCGGGCTGAGTAATACCATTAGCGCGCGCGGTCTGAACATCAACAGCAGCATTAACCTGTTTATGCGCAACGACCACTCTCGAGACGGGAAAGACAAAGGCGGCTATCTGAGCGTCAGCCTCTCGATGGCGCATAACCGCCAGGGCGATGCGTCAGGCTATACCTCGCTAGGGGCAACCTGGCAGCACCAGCAGAATCAAAAAAACCAGCTGAGCTACAACGTGGCGCATAACTGGTATGCCGACGCGCGCGGCGAGAATGAATACGGCCTGAGCGCGTCGGGGATCAACAGCGATTCGCTCAACGCCTCGGCGTATACGCGCCAGGGCGGACGTTTTGGTAACGCCAGCCTGACGGTGAGCGACGCGTGGGATCGCCAGGATCGGCGCCATACGTTAAGCAGCAGCGGCAACTACAGCTCCACTCTCGCTCTGTCGCGCGCCGGCCTGTGGCTTGGCCGCTGGGGCGACGGACGCCCGGCTTCTGCCGTTGCGGTAAACGTGGCTACGCCGGAGGACTCCCGGGATTCACGCGTCGCCGTCTCGCTGGATAACGGCGGCAGCGCGGATATCCCGGCCAACAGCCGCGCCCTTTTTGCGGTGCCGGGTTATCAGGCAACAACGCTGACGGTTAATGAGTCGCTGAACGTCTCATCAGGCGCCAGCAGTGAAATCACGCAGGGTTCCGGCAGCCGGACGCTCTTTATGGTGCCGGGCAAAATGCTTCGCCGGGACGTGCAAACCACCACCCGCTACACCTGGCTCGGCCAGCTTACTGACGAACACCATTCGCCGTTCGTGGGCGGCGTGCCGCTGAACGTGAACGGCTGGAACGATCTCGGCAATGGCGGTTTCAGCGCCCAGAGCGACGCCCTGCTCCGCAACCTTTATCTGGTGCGCCAGCAGCAGTTTTATCAGTGTGAGCTGAGCGTAAAAAGCATGCGCGACGTGGTGCGTTACGTCGGGTCGATCCCGTGTCGGGAACTCACCTTCTCCGCCCTGCCGGATTCGGTCCAGCACCAGGCGCAGCTGATGCTCGCCGGACGTAACGTGCCGACGGGGCCAACGGCCATGAATGCAGAGCACCTCACCAAAGGGAAATGATGTGAACAACTACCTCTTTATTTTGCTTTTTTTGACCTTGTGGAGCTGCCAGACGCTGGCGGGCGTCCCTGCCGGAAGAAATTCCAGCGTAGGGATTAGCTACGATCGCGCGGTGCCGCCTGCGCGCTTTGATATCTGGGTCCATGAACCGAGCGGTTACGACACTGTTGACCCACAAAAGTGGGGACGCAACACCCTGACCTGCCAGTCCCGCACCGACCCGACGTACGGGGCGTGTATGACAGCCCCGGTCTGGTTTTCCGCGAACCCGGCCGCCCCCTACGCCATTACGCTGCGCTTTACCCACGCGTCGACAAATAAAACCGCAGATGTGAAGGTCTATGGCGAAAAACGTATGTTTATCAACAACAAAGTTTTCACTTTTGCCAGCTTTGTCACCGGCGGTACCGGCGATCTCTCGGCCTGGAACCGGGAGCCCTATTTTGATTTTTACATCGTTAAAGGCGAACTGGACAAGCTCGCCCAGCCGGGCATCTGGACCGCAACGCTGAAGCAGGACCTGCGCGAATGGGGAAGCGCCGACTGCGGGGGCAACTTTAACGACGTCAACGTCGGATGTCCGGGCTACCTCACCATAGCCCGCTGGCAGGCGACGATACGCATTGAGGTGGTCGATCCGGGTAATCAGCAGATTTATCTGCCGGCGTTCCCCCACTCAACCCCGATGGTTAACCTCAACCTGACCAATTTTCCGGGGCGGCCCGGCGGCAGCGAAATCCAGGGCGAGAGCGCGCTGGATATGTGCCTGTATGACGGCAAAAACAGCGCCAGCACGCGCGTTTATCTGCGCTTTGAGGATGACGGTTTAGCGGCAACGGGCCGTACTGAGGGGGCGTTTTCCGTCAGACGACGCGGTGGAAGCCAGACCGAAGCGCGGGATCGGCTCGATTATCAGGTGACGGTGATCAACCCGGTAACGGGCGCAGCAGAAACCGCGGCGAATGGCAAAACGCTGGTCTGGCAGGGCACTAATGACCCGCAATATCTGCGTCAGGTTGTGCTGCCGGGTGGACGGGAGAGCGTACTTTGTGTCCCAGCCCCCATCGTTCTGAAAACGCCCGCGTTTGCTGCCAGCAGTAAAAATGCCGGGGATTACACCGGCACGCTGCGCGTTATCTATACGCCCAGTACCTTATAGAGAGGCCATCGTGAGTTACGCCATCCTCGATAACAATCGTTTTTATGCCGAAGGGTTGCGCTACGCCCTTCTGCGCCGTAACGCTCAGACGCAGGTTGAGAGCGGTACGGTAAAGTGGTGCCGTTCGCTGCTGGCCTGTAACACCCTCGTTGTTCGCTGCCGCTTTTCCGTCTCGGGGGCGCACCTGGCGCTGGTCGACATTCTGCTGCAGCTGGAGGCCAGGCGCTGGGAAGGAACGGTGTATCTGGTGTGCAATGAAAAAGGCTGGGCGCTGGCTACCCATCTGCGAAAGCGGTTTGCCGCGCTGACCTTATATATCATTGACGACCGGATTGCCGTCGCGGATGCGGCATATCTGCTTGCCAGAGAGCCCCGCCGGGTGCGCACCCTGAACTGTTGCCTGACGGGCATGGAGTTCAACGTTCTCGACAGGCTGGTGAACGGACAATCGGTAAGGCACGTCGCGCATATGACGCAGATGAGTGAAAAACAGGTCTCGACGTATAAATGCAACGCGCTAAAAAAGCTTAATGCCAACAATCTGCTCCAGCTTCTTCTGTAGGTCGAGGTTTCTCACGCCGCCCCTTATTTGCTAGACTAGGGGCGGTTTTTACTTTATCGACAGAGCACTATGTTCATTTTTGCAGGCCAGGAAATTGAGACCGATAGCGAAGGCTATCTGAAAGACACGACGCTATGGAGCGAGCCGCTGGCGGAGAAAATCGCCGAAAACGAAGGCATCGCCCTCTCCCCCGAACACTGGGAAGTGGTGCGTTTCGTGCGCGAATTCTATCTCGAATTCAACACCTCTCCGGCGATCCGCATGCTGGTTAAAGCCATGGCCAACAAATTCGGCGAAGAAAAAGGCAACAGCCGCTATCTGTATCGCCTGTTCCCGAAGGGCCCGGCAAAACAGGCCACCAAAATTGCCGGCCTGCCAAAACCGGTGAAGTGTATTTAATACCGAATACCGAAGTTCACATATTCCCTGCCGGGTTGATGCGGTTCCGTTAAAACCTTATCAACCCGGGCGCTGCGCGGCCCACCCGCCTTCAGCCACGCCATCAGTTTTTCAACCTGCTCCGCGTCGCCGCAGGCGACGACCTCAACGCTGCCGTCGTCCATATTGCGTGCGTATCCCGTTAGCCCAAGCGTCATCGCTTCGCGCTGGGTGCTGTAGCGGAAACCGACGCCCTGAACGACGCCGTGGACCCAGGCAATGGTGCAGACTTTTGACATTTTTCTTCTCCTTAGCGTAGCGTTTTCGGCAAACAACCGTAGTGCTGCCGGAAACGGGCGGTGAAACGAGAGCTGGAAAGATACCCACATTGTAATGCGATTTCACCAATCGGTAGTCGGGTCGACTGAAGCTGAGACAGCGCCACGGCCATCCTCACCTCCTCCACGATCTGGCGAAAACTCTGCGACTCTTCGCGTAAGCGTCTGCGCAGCGTCGGCACGCTTAGGGCCAGACGGCTGGCGACGTCCTGCGCGGTCCAGGCTCTGGCGGGCGACAGCATAATGAACTGCCGCACCTGCTCGGTCAGGTTACTGTTTCGCTCAATAAGCAGCGGACCCGCCACGCCATCATTCAGCAATGCCAGCAGAAGGCCGAAGGCCTGATGTTTTTGCAGCGCCTCCGGTAAATCCTGACGCACGGCGTGCAGCAGGTTATCCCACATAAACGCCAGCCCCTCGCTCAGCGGGGCACAGAGTGAATGTGATGTCGTTCGCGGCCAGGACTTCAGGTAATGCGCTTTAAACTCGGCGAGGATCTCCGGGGACAACATCAGTAAATCAGAATGAAAAAAACCGTTCGCGGGCTGATTGATAATCTCCATCGTCGTATTGGCCGGGATAATGATGAGCTCGTCCCGGGTGGCCACCAGGCGGTTATCGTCCTGAACAATTACCTTACTGCCATGCGTGATATGGCAAATGGCCGGGAAAAAGAGCTTAACCTGGTGCAGACGATGCATTTTGCTGGCGTTCACTTCACCCGCCGTGAGGTGTTTATATCGAAAATGGAACTCCTGCACCGGTTTATCCTTATCTGCTGTAGGTTGCGGTTAACTGGGCTTTTTCCAGAACGTGGCTGTGGAGCATAAAACCGACCAGCGCACCGCTGGCATTTTTGTCGACGGGCAGTTTATCCACGTCCAGCGCCCAGACGGTCATCTGATAGCGGTGGGGTTTGTCTCCCGCAGGTGGACATGCGCCGCCGAAGCCAGAATAACCGAAATCATTACGCCCCTGCACCGCGCCGGCAGGTAATTTTTCGCCGTTTGGGTTTCCGGCATCAGCGTGCAGCGTCGTTACCTTCGCGGGAATATTGACTACGGTCCAGTGCCACCAGCCGCTGCCGGTGGGCGCATCCGGGTCATATACCGTGACGGCAAAACTTTTCGTACCGGCTGGCGGATTTTTCCACGCCAGCTGCGGAGACTGGTTACCGCCGTGGCAGCCGAATCCCTCGAATATCTGCGGCTGCGCTAAATGGCGCTCGCCGGAAATATCCTCACTGGTGATGCTGAAAGGCGTTGCCGCTGAAACCTGAAAACTGATTGCCGCCAGAGCGGCTATTGCTATCACACTGCGCTTTTTCATGGGTGCTTCCTTTGCTGTACCGGAAGCCCCACTGTAATGCCTGCTGCAATGCCGTAATGTGCCTAAGCGATTTGATTTTGTGCCGAAACGCTCAACGTCATCCGCAGATGATTGAAATGTCCGGTAACGACGTTACCAGCGGCATTCTTCGGGCAGTCAATGCTATGATGATCGATATCCTTGCGACAATGGCATCACAAGATTATGAATCCCGCCGTAAACGCCAGGCACAGGGGATCGAAAGAGCAAAACAGGCTGGCTTGTATACGGGAAAAGAAAAAGATATGGAAGCCCGTGAAACAGTTCGTGAAATGCTGGCGCAGAATGTTAAACCAGCCCACATCATGAAAGCGGCAGATATCAGCCGTGCAACGTTCTACCGCATCAAGAAGGAGTTAGTAAGCTAATTATATTTGAGTTAGATCGGAAGAATGCTCTCGGATATGACCGCCCACCATGAGCAAGGTGCAGATATTGCATACTTTCTTTTGGTCATGCGAGTGTAAATATCCCGCTGAATATAGCATATTCCATAGTCAGGTTTCCTTAACCACATTATCATCAATGGCTTCATAAACTATATAATCGTTATCACCTGTGTACTGGCATTTCTGTTCCTCCAAATATCCATCTGCGAGATACAGAACCCGGTCGGCAGAGGCAATGGTTTCCGGGCGATGGGCAACCAGCAGGACAGGTAGCCCCAACTGGCGTAGTGTCTGGCTTATCTGTATTTCACTCTCAACATCAAGGTGGCTGGTCGCTTCGTCCAGTAATAAAAATCCCGGTTGTTTGTACAACGCTCTTGCCAGCAAAATACGTTGCTTTTGCCCTCCGGAGAGTACACCACCGGTTTCACCGATTAATGTCTGATATCCCATCGGCATTGCCATGATATCAGTGTCAATCAGCGCCAGACGGGCGCACTGGATCATTCTTTCCTGATTGCGGTCTTCGCTGAAGAAAATGATGTTATCTGCAATGGATCCCCTGAAAAGGTGATCATCCTGCAATACGGTACCAATCCGCCGTCGTACCTGAAAATAATCGGGGTGCGTTTGCGGTATGCCAAATGTTCTGATTGTCCCTTCATCAGGAATATGAATTCCCAAGATAAGTTTTACCAGCGTCGATTTTCCGCACCCAGATTTACCCGTAATGGCCACCACTTCACCTGGCTGAAGCACCAGTGAAATTCCGCGAAGTATCGGTTTGTTCCCGCCCTTGTGGCTGAATACGATGCGCTCGATAGATAACGGGGGATGAGCTTTCGGAGTCCCACTAACTACGGAGGTAATGACAGAAGTACTGACATCTTCATGAACGGACCGTTGCTGATGCCCTTCTGTTTGGGTTAGCACAATGTCAGCCAGACGCTCATTATAAACATCAAGCATACGCCAGGAAAAAAACTTGTCAGTAAGGCTGCTAATACTCGAAGAAAAACGCATCTGATAAGACAAATAGGCAACCAACATACCGACAGTAAAAGTGCCGTTCAGCACCTCGCCAGCACCTTTCCACAAAATAACCGCCGATACCACACTGCCGGTCAAGGTGTGCGCAATGTCATAGCACATCAGCAGACGACTCTGGCGCAACTGCGTATTTCTCCGGGTGACGTTGAGATTCAGCCAGGCGGCTTCCCGAAATGCAGTCACACCGTTTATTCTCAGGCTTAGGATCCCGTTAAGGGTTTCAAGAAAATATCCTGATTCCCTGGCACCAGCATCCCAAGCGTCTTCTGCAGACTGTCGAAGAGACGGATACCAGAGCACTCTCAGAACGCCGTAGATGACGGCTACAAGTACCGCTATCAGCGTCATTTCAGGACTGTATAACAACATCATACAGAGTGCTGTTACCACAAGCAGCACATCCAGAATGCCTTCAAGTACCTGCGTGGTCAGCGCCTGCTGGATGGTATCTACCGCATCAAAACGCGCGTTAATACTCCCCTTACTGCGTGCATCGTACCAGGAGAGAGGGAGACGGACCAGATGATGGAACACCCGGGCAGTCCACTGCATATTAAAATTAACAGCCAGGGTGAGACTGGCCCACTGACGGGCCAGCGACAGCAGCATCTGGGTAAGTGACAGCAGCAACAGGGCGATGATAATAACGGTCAACAGGCTTCGATCGGCGGCAACCAGGACCTCATCAATCACCAATTGGTTGAGAAGAGGACTTCCTAATGTCAGTATCTCCAGTGCCAGGGCAAAAACGATGATGCGTGACATTGCTGCCAGCAGGCCGGGTGTTTTTCCTGTCAACTGGCGCAGACGAATTTTCTTTCTTTCATCCCTGGCGGTGAAATCGCTGGCTGGAATCAGCTCCAGCGCGACGCCGGTGAAGTGCTTCCCGGCGTCCGTCAGGGGAATTGTCACCTTCCCCTTATCGGGATCATGTATAACCAGCCTGCTACCGCGAACCTTATGAAGTACAACGAAATGATTCATGTTCCAGTGGAGAATACAGGGTAGAGAAAGAGACTTCAGGTCTTCCGGCTCCAGCCTGACGGCGCGGGAAGACAAATGGATACCGGCAGCACATTCAATCAGCCTCTGCAGGGTCATTCCCTGAGTACTGATACTGAAACGTTCACGGAGCGTGGGTAGATCCGTCTGCAAACCGTGCCAGCTGGCCATCATTGCCAGACACGCCAGGCCACACTCCGCTGACTCTGTCTGGCGGATGAGGGGAAGCCGTCTTTTCCCTGTCCAGTTCAGCGCTCCCATTACAGTTTTCCTTTCAGGCTCCAGAGCGGTTCTGTAAGCCACTCCCACAAATGACGCGTATCCAGGCTGACGTCCCCCTCAAGGGTCATACCGGGTCGAAGAGGTTCTTTTTTTCCATAAGCCAGAATAAAAGTATTCTCAGGTTCGACAATGACACGGTAGTGCCCTTCATTCTCCTTCCAGGTGACAGGGGATACGGAGATTAAATCTGACGGCGTCAGCGTTGTACGGCTTATCTCTCGAATAGTCCCGTACTGAACACCAAACTTCTGATAGGGGAAAGCGGCGAATCGGAGGGCAACACGTTGCCCCGGCTGGACGAAGCCAGCGTTCTGACTGGTGGCATAGAGTTCTATCTGCAGACGAGCATTGTCGGGAACAAGCGTCATGACAGGTTCAGATGCCCTGACCGACTGTCCCTGTCTGACCAGAACGGCGGCAACGGTGCCGGATACTGGAGCGGTCAGCGTAAAATGCTCCTGTCCGGCCAGTTCATCCTGCTGTTGCCTAATACCCTGCAACTGCCTGTCCAGCTCAGCTTTCCGGCTTTCGCCCTGTACGATGAGATGGGTAAGATCATCTTCAGCAGACTCCATTGCTGTGTGTAATTGCAGAAGCCCCTGACGTTGATCCTCAACGTTTTGTTGTGCCGTGGAGACGTCAATCTGTTTCTGCTGGTATTCGATATCAGAAACGTAATGCGTGCCGGCAAGTTTTTTATAGCGCTCCATGACGGACACAGCCAGCGCAACCTGATGCTCGGCAAGCGACAAGCGCTGCTCTGCACTATTAATCTGAGGTTTCAGGGAGACAATTCGCTGTTGTATGGCGTGCTGCTGCTGACTGTTGTCACGCAATTCCAGAGCCTGTTGAGAAGACAGCATGGCATATTGAGTTCTCAGGGACATGCTCATGGCAGCCAGTGTACCTGTGCCCTGTTCGTTATAATGCTCGCCGCTGATATGGTAAACGGACTCACCTGCAATGACGTGCTGACCTTCTGAAACAGTCTGTCGGGTGACGTACCCTGCATATTGAGGTGTTATCTTCACCAGTCCGGATGAAGGCATAACAATACCTGTAAGATGTGCCTTGCGGGTATAGCTACCAAAATAAACGAATAGTGCGACGCTCAGAACCAAGAATATTGTAGTAACGGCGCATACTGACATGCCGAATGAAGCGGGTAAGACAATTTCTCCGTACCCGGTATCACTATGATGATTTAATGCTTCTTCCCTGAATATACTCATAGTTATAAAACGTTCTGAATATTTAACAATATAACGAACCCATTCATACCTGAGTGTATCAACATAGGATAGAAAAGAGATTTGCTTTTTATTTTAACAGCGAATAACAACATCGACACAATAAAAAGAATGCTCTGATCCAGCAAATCATAATACTGCCCATGCATTAGACAAAAAAACAAAGATGTTATTACACACGGAATAACCAGATTCTTCCTGTAAATTGAGCATGCAACTTCGAAGGCACATCCTCTGTAGATAATCTCCTCATAATAGGGTACTACTAGTGTCATTACCAAAACAGTGATCCAGTTTATCTGTGATGGTTCGTAATGGTATAAATAGTCTCTATAGCAGTATACAGCAAGTTGTATAAAAATAATCAAAAGAAATAATACAGCTGAAAATTTAACTGCGACTGGGCTTGCACTTACTTTTATTCGACACCCAGAGATATTTTTCAGGCAAAACAAATAAACTAAAGTAGAAATTAGAATCTCTGCAATGAAAACAATGGAAAAAGCTGTGTCCAGCCCGACATAACGCAGCGTAAAGGCTGGGGATAGAGTTACAATGGTTGATATAATAACCACTACAAGTAAAACGATAGCGCTTTGTTTACTATATATAAACTGGCTCGTACGCTCATTCATTACAAGGGCGTCACTTTATGAAAGTTTTTATTTTTGCTAAAATCATATCAATAAATTTAGCAGTGGAAAACAAGGTGATCAATGTAATTACTATCTTTGAAAATTCCTCAGGAAAGGAAAACCAAGATAGGTCAATAA
>NZ_JAWNEU010000026.1:0-12659 GCF_034107645.1 Enterobacter sp. 118C5
CTTCTATAGAAATAACGCAAAAGTTAAAAGATCAAATTGACAGGTTCTCTTCACTTGATAAATTTGACTATACTCTTCAATGGCATAAAGACATGTCTTTACCTCGTGGAACCACTCAAACACAAATAATAAAAGAATTAATAGCACAACGAAATGCATTGGTGCATCCTAAGATTAAAATTTTCACTGATACAATAGAAACTAAACCGGGTGAAGGAATAATTGCTTATCAACACCAGTCTAATATTAATTCCGAGCAAGCTAAAAGTAATATATCAGGTATATCCCTCGATCCTGAAATATATACCGAAAAAGATGCTTTTATTGCGATTAAGGCTCTTGTTGATTTTTTAAATTGCTATGTTAACGATTGGTGGGGTATTGATTTGGAAACATCTGCTTTACTGCTTTTGCCTTCATGGAACGGCTCAATACAAGCACAATCAATAATTTATGAGCGGAACTCACTTGAGACTGTTCTAAGGCATGATCCTGCACTAAAAATAAAATTTATTGGGTTGCATGGTATATTTGAGCAATTTCAATAATACTCCAAAGATTATTTCTTCCAGAAGGAATGGTTAGAGGTTCTCCTTTAACCAAACTTTAACGCCTGCTTCTCATCTTAGTCAAGAACAGGCGATAAGCGCTACGGCATGTCGAAAAGTGTTGCTGAGTAATCAACAACGGTAAAAAACCATAAATGCTAATTTTTCTCAACCAGTGCAATAAGCCGTAAGTACCGAGAATCCTTGATCAGACTTGTATCTGTATCTTCAATTAGCTCAAGAATCTTCTGCAGCTCTCCTGATGTACGCGTGAATATCAGTGGTGTTATTTTGTCCATTAAATCAAGCGTGGTTTCTGGAAAAATAGCTGCAATTGCTCCTTTACCACCGAGCTCCCGAGTGAATCTGTAGAACAAATGATCAATTGTCTCGATTGGTACTAAGTATGTTTTTACTGAATCGTAAACCTCCGGAAACTTATCGCCAGTATCGTCAAGTAAACCAATCCATGCTTTTACAGAGCTCGTGGTTCTATATTGGCGTTCTTTGGGCCAGTCCTCTCTGATTAATGGGATCACATACTTAACCCAGCCACTCTCGTTTTTCTGCCCGACCAATCCTAACCAGGAAATAAAACGATTTCGAGCCTCGTCAGATAATGCTCGTAATATGGAGCGCATTTCATTCCTGGAAGGACTGGAGGGCTCATCAGGGTGAAACATTCTCATTAAGCCAAGCCATTGCGAAGCTCGAACTGAATAATCTTTTTCCCAAGAAAGAGATTCGATCCAAGGGATAAGGTTAAGAAAAGCTGGTTTAATAAGTTCAGCTACTGCAATTGAAGGCATAGCATTGCACTGAAGATAACCATTCCATGCTGGTTCTGCTGCAGGATGTTTTAAATCCAAAAGGGGTATAAGCCATTCCTTTACCCATGCAGGATCAACAAACATTAGCCAATTTAGATTGCGAGACGTTATAGCTATAGCGTGGTCCGCACCTTCTCCTGGTGCAGTAAAAAGACGTTCAATACGAGACTTAATAGAATACGGAATAAGCGAACCAGCTTTTTTTTCTTCACTTGGCATTACTTGAAAAAGCGCTTGAGTACATTTACCGACAGGGCCATTGATTGCATGGCTGAATGTACGCCGAGACTGTATTACAACCTCACCATTTCGGATAACTTCTCCGAAACCACTCCGTGTTGCATCAGCCCCACCGCTCAGTATGCCCTCTATGACATGATCGTAAACTGCCCACCCGAGATCCTCATCAAATTTAAGAGTCGCAGCTAAATTTTGTTCAAGCCAGTTACTTAATGTATGTCGTAACTCGACCAAAGCTGTAACTGGCAACCGCACAATTCGGTTCAGGAATACTCGTCTCACCCTTGGTTTAAGTTCTGTAGGTAACTCACTTATCATTGGCGACCAAAATTCCTTAGGGTAATCACCGGCTCTCCCTGCAATAGCGAGTGCAGACAAAGCTTTACGCGGGTTTTCTTTTATCAATCCGACAAAGGGTTGCCTACTAGTAAAGCTGTCATCCTCTCGTTTAAGTATCTCTTTTACTTTTGGGATTATTTCGTTTGCTGGAAGATCTAAGATTATATCTGGCTTTTCGTCTGTACGAACCCAACCTGTCCGTGAACCCCAATTGATGACAACAGATGTAGCCCAGCCATCATTCCAGTCAGGAATTCTTTTAATCATCGCAGTTAGTTGGTCACGATGAATAGTTTTCATTTTACAGCCGTTTAGTTCGAGATAGCGAGCGTATCTAGCTGCCAGTATCTCCCTTTGTTTTGGAATGTCTTCCTCAGGCAAATAAAGTAAATGGTTCGGGCCGGTTAAAATATGCTCTATAATTCGATTCTGATTTTCTTGCGAGAATTCTTCCCAACGATCAGTGAGCAGAAAAAGAAGTTCGCGGGTAACATTTGTGTCCCAAAATCCACTTTGATCCAAAGACAAAAGCTCTTCGGCAACACGGTCAGCCTCAAAGACGTCTGTTTTACTGAATGCATAAAGTTTAAGCTTTCGGAAGAAAAATGGCTCCTTTACTGGCCAGGTTGTTACGTGTGCCTTAGCCAATTCTGGCCACTTCATAACAACTCGGTCTAAAAGGTGGACAAACCATGTCAATACCTCCGCACCTTTCGCGAAATGTTCTTCTCCTTCAACCGCACGTTCTGGATAACAACTTGGGCTTGGAAAGTAGTACGTATCAATATCCTCTAACATCCCGGAGGCAATTATTATTTGCGCTTCTAAAGCACTAAATACTTGTAGTAATACATTGTCAGGTACGTCTAAATCGTCATCATGTCTTTCGGTGAACACAACTTCAAATTGGCCTAATTCGCTGAACTGAATTTCCTCCCAGGAGCCGCTTGGCGGTCTGATTTCACCCAATCCAAACGGCAATTTCATTTCCAATCGGGGTGTCATTACCCTACGAAACTCTCGTAAAACACCAGTAGTCCAGCCTTGGTTTGTAATTCGATCTTTTAAGTCGTACCAATCGACGTCATAACGACGATTGCGGGGATCTTTATGATGCTCAAGAATTAAGCTCCATAGTTGACGGGAGCGTTTGTGGATTGATGTTGAATGCTCAATATTGCGTTCAATATTTTGTAGTAGTAGAGGATGAATGCTGATTTTTCGGATAGCCCACCAAGCCATCACGGGGCTATCAAGAGATTTGCAGAACCAGGCCATGAGATGGCTCAATCGTTTCGGCATTGTCTCCAAACATCCAGCCAAGCGATGGTAATCTGACGGATTATCATCTTCGCCGCGCCATTCAAGGAGATTATCGTTACTCACTCCACGTTTATGTTCATCTTCAGAGATATCTTGCAGATCGTCATCAAGCCCATAAGCTTCTTGTGGATCGAAGGTCTCTGCATCATTGTCATCAAGTTCGTAGTATCTTTTCTTCTGTTTGGCTGACCGAATATTTGCATCCATCACACAAAGCCACTCTGGATGGGGAAGAGGAACAGCTTCAGAGAACAATTTCGCACCTTGTGTAGTGCGAAGTATATGGGCAAGTTGACCACGTTCATACGGTGCTAGAACTTTCGGATCTTGCTGGCTTTTAGCGATAATAGAAGCTCGCCATCGACGTGGATCATCTGCTCGCTCAGCCCATGCTTCCAAAGTCTTCCAAAGAGCTGGATGATCGGAATAGGCTATGGCTGTAACTCCTCTGTCACGCCATTTGGCTTCGATATCCTCGGCAAGGCCGCGATCAAATGCATAAAGTCTGGAACGATCATACTGGCCATCATGATTGAGACCCTGAAGGAGGTATTTAACTGGTGGGTCTTCTGCCTGATAACCGACCAAAACAACGATGTATCGTTCCAGAAGAAGCTTAATAAAATTGGTCGCCCATCCTTCTGAAAGATATGCTCGTCCAAAGTCTGCACTGCTCAGCACATAAGGATGGTTTACAGCATTTTCGTCGACCAGGCGGCCGTGAAGATATGTTATTCCCTCAATTGTCGAACCGAAATTCAGATTTGGGAAAGCTGGCGGCACATATCGAGTTAGATTATCTTGCGCTTGGTTATCCTCGAACAGTCGGTCAAAGTTCGTTGTGACAATCTGTGGGACACCACTCTGATTTGAGGAAATTCTTTTAATCAGGGCATGCTCACGTCCAATCTCTATATCAGTTCTTGCAGTCCCCAGACGCTTTGATACCAAAGCATTCACCTCATCCTTGCCATATTCCAGATGTAGGAGGTTGAAAATTTGGTCGAGAGGGACATTAGCCGAAGATTGGTCGTGAAGCCATGGGCGAAATGCTGCCATGATTTCTGAATCGTGTGGTGGGTCAAAGTATTCAATTACATGCTGGGTAAGCTCTACAAAGCTTGGCATCCCTGAAGGTAATGAAACCCCAGCGCCACAGAGAAATACAACTCGACCTGTATCACAGCGTTCTAAGAGGATATCGGGTATGGAAGGCCCTTCAGGGTGGAATCTCATGAGCTCAACTTTTCTAAGCGTTAATTTATGCTTGGATTCTACTATTCGTAGCCATGTGATGAACACAGGTAGTGAAAAACCTCTGATCTATCTCAAAGTAAAAGACTGAATCATTCAGTCTTCTGACATCGATAATCACCTGAAACCTCTCTAGATGGGTAAGCGTACAGCGAGAGCCGTATTGACGAAGAGAGTTATTCCGCTGGCAGTATGATGCGTTATCAAAGAGGCGATGATTTATGCCAACGTGATTGGCTGCGATCTGGGGCCGAAAATTACACCTATTGGTAGCCTGGCAACGCTACTCTAGCTGCATGTCCTTTCACAGAAGAACATGACCATCACCTGGGGATACTATTTCCGCACCGGGATCATCATGACTCTGCCTGTGCTGTTTGTAACGCTGGCCGCGCTGGCGCTACGTCTCTCTTTCACTTTGTAATGAGATATTGATATGAGCAACATCACTATTTATCACAACCCGGCCTGCGGCACGTCGCGTAATACGCTGGAGATGATCCGCAACAGAGGTACTGAACCGAACGTTATTCTTTACCTTGAAAATCCACCTTCACGCGATGAGGTGCTCAAACTCATCGCAGATATGGGGATAACGGTACGGGCACTATTGCGTAAAAATGTTGAGCCTTATGAAGAACTGGGGCTTGCGGAAGATAAGTTTACTGACGATCAGTTAATCGATTTTATGCTTCAGTATCCGATCCTGATTAATCGCCCGATTGTGGCGACACCATTGGGAACGCGTCTGTGCCGTCCTTCCGAAGTGGTACTGGATATTCTTCCGGATACGCAAAAAGGCGCATTTGCTAAGGAAGACGGCGAGAAAGTCGTTGATGATGCAGGTAAACGACTGAAATAAAGATGAAGGGGGCAAATGCCCCCTTATTTGTTAATTCTCCATACTCTTCCGCAGTCTGTTCGAACCAGTTCATTATGATGATTACCATTGTTTTTTTTGGATTTTACAATAGTATCATGGGGTTAATGGTATTTAAGTTTGCTTCGTCTGAAGCACCATATCACGATGGTAATGAATTTATACCTTTCATTATGCAACAGCAGATAATGAAACCGATGTATCAAGCTGATCGACCATTTCGCAGATTTGCGATTGTTCATAGCTCAGGACCGGTCGTTGCTTAACCACACTTACTACAAGTGGTTTAATCAGCATATTGGCCGTTGCTCGGTCTTGCTCTTTTGCGGCGAAGATAACCTCCAGGGTTTTTTGGTCAATTACTTTTGCCAGATTCGCGTTCAGGTTTTCAAGTTCGTGTTCTGTAAGCATGAAACTTGTTGCAAGCCATGTAACCTGTTCCTGGATGAGAGCCAGCACTTTTACTCGGTCGTCTTCAACCAGTGCACCCGCTATTTTTTTGGAAATCGCTGTGGCAATCATACCGCCTAACAAGCCACCAGCTGCGCGTCCTGCTAAAGCACCGAAAGGACCTAATGGACTAAGCATCATTCCGCCAGCAATAGAACCAATTGCACCCCCAGCCACACCAGATGAAGTAACTGCCAGATTTTTTATAAACTGTGCCCCAGAAATACGACCTCGCACCATTTTGATCATATCCGGACCAGTGGTCACGGCGACCAGTGCGAAAGAGGTAACCAGTGTGCCACGCATCATCTTGTTAAGGGAGTTGAGATTGTTAGCTCCGACTCCCTGTTGAAGCGCATTACGAACTGTCGGGCTGGCAGCGGCAAAATCAATATTTTTAAGTAACCCCTGAACGGCACTGATACGGTGTAATTGCTGTACCGTCACATAAACTGTCAGTGTGCGGGTAAATGTTTTACCTGCCTGTATTGCTGCCGTTTGCAACGCAGCCTTACGATCGCCGGTATTAAGGTAGAAAATAGAAGCTGTCAGACCGAAGCTGATACCTCCAGCTGCGAGGCTGATGATAGATCCTTCCGCAATGTCGTAAGTGATAGATTCGAACGTGCCAAACTTAGTAATGTTTTGTGCCTGGCTATAAGTCAGGTGTCCCTGACGTACAAGTTTTGTGGCTTCTGCAGGATCGGTAACGCCGGGGACTTTGCCATCGCGAATTTTGTTCTCCATCGTTTCAAGCGCTTTCGAATACTGGTCTTTCGGAACCTCTAACTGCATTGGGGTTCCGTTACTGTCATAATAGCGATAATTACCGTTTTGTCCGTCAAAACCAGCACCGACGCTACGTGCAGCGGTTGCACAGTATTTGGTCTGAATCTCTGAACCGTTAACCAGCCTGTCTGCACCATTTTTCGCATTATCATCACCGAGAATATGTGCATCTTTTAGTTGGATTTTGTCAGTAAGATGATTTCCCCGTTCGGCTGCAAAACCATGTCCTTGTCCTCCCACTGCAAACATTTTTTCGTTAGTATTCCAGGCCTCCGGGAGTGTCATGAGAATCAGACCGTTTGTTGCTGCACTGGAAATAAATTCAGCCTGTGGTCGCTTGTGAATTTCAATGCAGAGTTTTTCCGTTTCCCGGCAAATATCAGAGCAATACCATTCCTGGCTCCCACCACCGCCCTGGTGTTTTGCGTTTTTAATCTCGCTCAAACCGCATGAAGTGCAGGTACAAAGCTCGTCGACATAGTGAAACGAGACAAATTTTCGACCATCCGAAAAAGAATAATAGTTCCCACCATCAAGATAACGGTTCAGGAGATCATCATTCGCAGCAGAGGGTAAATTCAGCCTATTACCAAAAAGGCTTCTTAGCTCATCTGATGAGTGTACTATTTTACTGTTTAACTGCTCATTAAATTCAGCCATCTTTCTTTCATACCAGGCATCATTTAAAAGCCAGTTTTCACCAGCCAGATCCTGCTCTCGAGTATCGCCCTGAAAAATATGCTGTGAGACCAACTTGAGATAGATAGTCTCTACGAATTCTGCTGAGAGGTTACTTCCTTCTTTTAGTTCCGTCAGCCAAAGTTTGTTATTGATCGCTTTTTGCTCATTTAACCCTGTATTGATGGCATTAGTTAACTTCTTGAGTTCCTGAATTTGGTTTGCCGCATAGAACTGTGTCAGTAAGGCTGCTATCCAGTATAGCAATCCTGTCCACCACATCAGTGAAGATGAGATATTATATTGCCAGGCTATAAACGGTGTAGCCGCAGAGCAGGCCATCAAAAAGTAAGACGTATAAAAACAGCAATAATACTCTTTAAGTTTGGCATTGATATCGGCTGGTATAAGCCCGTTTTGTAGAATAGCCTTGGTTTGTACAGGTACTGCAAGCAGGCCACTGGCAAATGCAGCGGTTAAAATAAACTTCATTGAATCAAATGAATAAGCTTCGTAGGCAATATGTTTACCATCAAGTCCCCACATAAAGCTAATCACCATTCCTGCTATGGCAAGAGGTACACCCAGCAGCCAACGTGAGTGAAGCGCATAGGTTACGCGCTCTACAATATAGCCCGCCAATAAAGGTGGGCCTGCAACAATCAATGCACCCAATCCTAATATCACACCTAGAATATTGAGAGATGCCTTAAACAACGCTTTTATAATAACAAAACCGATTACCAGTAAAATTAACGCACCAATTATCTGTAGCATTGTGGTTTTATCCTTGCTGTAATTTTTATTCGAGTGCTACGCCATCATAAATGTGTCAAGATCATCCGCATTTTTGATTATCTTCGCCTCTTCAACACCGTGGGCTTGGGCAAGCGTGATGCTTGCTTCCAGCAACCGGCGATTGTTTTCCACGCTAAATGCAGCTGCGGTAAGCTCACCCAGCGCCGCGAACTCGTTCAAAATTCGGTTGAGTGCTTTCTGCTCAATCTCACTTAAGCGACATGTAAATTGCTCCATTTTTTTCGCCAGCAATTGGCGTGCTTTACTGTCCAGATTTTTAGCTACGGTAACCATAAACTTCCCTGAGATAGAACCAACCAATGCCCCCAAAACAGGCACAGGGATGATTGCCTGACCTGCGACAGACATTGCGCCAACGATGGCCGATTCCGCGCAGATGATAAGGCCAAGATCGGTAAATTCATCAGCATTAATCTCACCGCGCTGATAGGAGAGAGCAAGATTGCTTACACCTTTAGCGGCAGTGACCAGCGCGCTGGCGAACGGTGCTCCCAGAGAGGCATAATTGGTCAGGGTATAAATTGTTCCGGCGGATACACCGCCAATAGCGGCACCTTTCAATGTATCTAAGCCGACATCCTGCCAGTCCTGTCTGTTGAAATCTCCACGAAATATATTTTTACCATCACGGTATTTGCTATATATACCTGTTACAAGAGCAAAGGTTCCACCGAAAGCGGCTCCCATTGCGGTTGCACGCATGCCTTCACTTAGGGAGGGTTGGTGATTGTCAATAATTTCTGCTTTTTTTGCCTCGTTCTGTTCCGCTAATTCCTGATCATGTTTATCAAGCGTTTCGTCAATTTTTCCCCACTGAACATCTTTGTAATCAGAAACTCCAGGACGCACGACATCATTAAAGGATCTTCCCGTTGTACTTTCAATTTCTGCAACTTTATCCCTGATAGCCTGTATTGTTTTTTCGCTCAAGCCCTCCACCGGTTTCCCATCAATAACATTCTGAATCGTTTGCCAGGAGTCTTTGGGGATATGGTAAAAGGATTCTCCCTGGGTAAAATTGGGATAGGTTTCCATGTGCTGAAGGACATGGTTCAGGTTATTATTAACTCCGTTGATAAACTTTGACTGCACGTCAACGCCATCTATCATATAATCCGCCGGAGCGGTTCGACCCACTCCGTCAAACGTGGCGCTAAGATCAGAGGCATCCTGAACCCTTTCTTCTATTGCCTGGCGAGCATTGCGCACGCCAACTTCTACCTGCTCAGCAATTTCACCGTGTTTGGTGCTCATTGAGCCCAGGATGTTACCCGGTGACGCGATGAAATCACGCACCTTTTGCATTTGTTCGCCAGCCAACTCAAATGCACGATCCTGCTGCGATAGTTTTAACAGTTCACTATCAATGCGGGTCTGATTAATGGCGTTAACCGCGCTGCCGATAAGCTGGTCGCCAACTGTATTATGGTTAATGCTCATTACTGGATTTTCTTGTTGATCAGTTTTGATAATGCATTGATATGGTTAATCAATGCCCCTAATTGATCTTTCTGATGGGTATTAAACTGGCAATAGTCTTGAGGCGCAGCCTTTTCCAGCACATCAATAATGCTTTCAGTACCATGATAGTGCTCGGATGTGAGCATCTTGAGTTCTTGCGCACCACGTTCCATCACGCGAAGTTCGCTGGTTTTTGCGCGAACCTGGCGCTCTTCCTGTTGTGCCTCATCAATGATTTTACCGTTTTTGCGACGGGCTAGTAGGGTTCCGCCAGCGATGCCTACAGCACCAATCCCCCAGCCTATTGGACCCGCCAGAGCCAGTAGTGCGCTTCCTGCTGACATGCCACCGCCACCCGCAGCCAGTGCGCCGCCGCCGAGCCATGCCAGGGCTGCATTTGTTGCGGCAGCTCCGCTTAACGTAGCAATAGCGGTACCCGTGGATGCTGTACCAAAAGTTGTTGCGACCGCCAGCGCAGCCGTAGGGGCAAATGCGGCGACCCCCGCCCCAACGGCAACCCCCGCAGCAGCCGTTCCTTTACCAATATGTGATGCGCGGTATTCTTCTTCCAGTTTTTCCACCACGTTATCAAATTCAGCGATTTCCGCTTTCAATTCGCTCCAGGATTTATCAAACTCTTTCGGTGTATTCGCCAGTCGATTAACAAAATTTTCACCACGGGCAATCAGGTCCTTACTGCATTTCTGGCGTAACAGAAAGAGGGCAGTGATCTCATCCTGGGTGTCTTTAGCCTGTACTTCATAACGGTTAGTTGCACTTTTGAGACTGGCTAATGCTTCTTTTCTTTCTGAACCACGTAACATTTTTTACTCCTGCTGTATGTTGTCAAAAATAATTTCACTGCAATGGGTTTTTCATTTCTATTATCTGCTGGTTGAGCTTCTGATAAAAAAGTTGTTGTAGGCTAACCGGGGAAATAATAGTGAGATTTGGTAACCAATAACGTAATAATGGAAATAGCTGGTTTTCGTGTGCCATTTTGGTTTGCACGATCAAGTCGCCATTAGGTTCCTGACGAATTAACTTTTGGGCAGGCAGAACATTTCGACGTTTAAAAAAATGGCTTACGTCGGCTGAAATTTTAAGGAGTACAATCTGCTTATCCAAAGAAAACCAGACATCATCTTCTTCAGCAAAGTATTGTGTGATATGGGGTTGTGGTGTGAAGTGCTCTGATTTAAATTTCAGCCAATGAATTTTGGTGAGCTGGAATCCTTTAACCTTTTCATTCTCTACCGCACCGAGATACCAGACGCTCTTTATGTTAATAAGCTTATAAGGCGCGACGGTCCGATGTTTCCCTTTATAATGAAATTCACAAAGGCTATTTTCACGAATCGCTTTATCGAACACACTATAGTTATTCTCAAGTACGCGTTTCGCTTCTGGATCTCCGGGCAGCGATCTGATGATCAGTGAAGTCATGTCAGGCTGGGAGAAGATTTTTTTTACAGGGAATAACTCTGCCATCCCCAGGGCATTGATGAGATTTTGTTGTTCTTTTAGAGCCTGAGGTTTAGCGTAAGCGGGAGCCAGCCTGTAAATACCATCACCATCGGGGACGATTCTGTCGCCCAGACGATTAAGATCACGATACAAAGTACGCTCACTGATGTTGAATTCGTCCATCATCTTCTTACGTGATACAAAACCGTACTGGTAAAGTTCTGCAATAATAGCGGTTATTCTTTGTACCATTACCTCATGCCCGCTCATGCGCGTTCTCCTTGTGATTTTTCCTTGAGATTACCAGTCGCTACTGACAGGGCATGTCAGTAGCGACTGGGGGATCATGTTTTCATATCGGCAAATTTCTCACATAACTTAAGGAGATTAAGTCGAAAAGTCAGTTAATGGCTTTTGCGGTCAATAACATAATCAGTCTCCTGCAGGCAGTCGCGAGTAGCCACTCAGAGGTGAAAGAACAACTGACGTGTCAAGGCTTCAAAAGCGGAGTATGCTGAGATTCAGTCGATTAGAGCCAGGCTGAAAAAATCTTTATAGACTTAGTTTGTTTTGCCTCAGGACTGGCTGCAGCCAAATGAGCGTTCATTCCGGCTGTATGACTTGGTGCGCTCCTTCGCAAAATAACTCAGCCTGAAAGTGAGTTTATCGTAAACCGTTTTGTAGTCTAAATTATTGACGTCCAGGTAATACAATGGGTTGTCCGGGATATGTACCAGCGTTCGATATCCGGGGGGAGAGCTCAACTGTAAGGCACTCAGCCAGGCTGCCTGTATCAGGCTGGCTAACCCAGTTCCATCTTCACCGTACACCCCTAACCCGTTGAAAGTATCTTTATTCACAAAGAGTACCATGTGGTAATGAGACTTCTTGTTTACTTCTCCAACCTCCCGGACCCAGGCGTAACGTAAATGACATGGGTAGCATCGAATATCCTGCTTTAGTTTGCTTCGATATCGTGCTTCAATCTTTGCATTAAGCGATTCTATAAATCGAGAGATAAGACCAGCCTTACATTCATCGTGGTTATCAGGAAGTCGTAGGTCTACACGGACAACCATTGTTCGTGGGTATTGTGCTGTAGCGTTATTAATCACGCGAAGCATCCGTTGCAGATACATTGTATTGAATGGGGCATGACGTTGATCAAGATAAATATCATTAAGCATCATAAATTCCTGTTGTCTGTATAGTATCTAGGGTTGTTTCTTACCTTGGGTTGATGAGGTAATTAAATGGTGATTTATGGTTTTGATTTGAATGTTTGTTAGTTTGATTTGTGGGAGCGTGTATATGTGCAGAGTGTATTGACTATTGTTGTTTATATACTTGCAATGGATGAGTGTGTTGATGGTTGGATGTGTAGTATATTTTTGTATATATTACCAATCCGGGGTGTTAATTTTAATGCGTGTCATGCAAGGTGTGATTTTATTAGCTGGTGATCATTTATTTTTACTCCGAAGTTAACATGTGGGTTATATAATGATATTTATGATATAAACATGCAGTCCGATTGGGGGCATGGGCGTAATTTCATTTCAGCTTCGCGATGCTTTAACT
>NZ_JAWNEU010000027.1:0-12223 GCF_034107645.1 Enterobacter sp. 118C5
CGTCCAAACCTGTACTCTATACTTTCAATATTATTCATGAATATATACAGGCCTTTTACCATGCCATCAGCTTTTATCATTAATGATGTGGTCCTCTTTATCCCTGATGAAAATTGTCTTCGCCCCCTTGGAGCCCGCGGAAAAGAGGTAGTTCTTCATGCTCCGGCAAGCCGGCTTCTTGAATGCCTGCTAAAACAGAGCGGAAAAATAGTGAGTTATGATGAATTGATGCATTCGGTTTGGCAAAGTAAGGGACAAATTGTCACTGTCAATACGCTGTATCAGAATGTATCACTGTTGAGGAAAGGTTTAAAAAAAGCAGGTGTTGTAATGCCAGTTATACGCACTCACCCAAAGGCCGGCATTTCATTTCGAGGGCTGGTTGAATCGGGAAATGAAATTATTCATGCTCATGAGCGAGACAATATATCCGATCACGCCTCTTTTTCTATGGAATTTCCCTCTCCGCCCGTAAGCACAGCGTACGAAGTTAAAGAGGAAACTCCCTTTCTTAGCGAACAGGACGCTCAACCCAAAAAACATCCCTCTTTCTGGAGCAAAATTATACCTGGATCGATTTATGCTTTTATAATTGTACTTATGATTAGTGCGTTAGCGTTGCTTAATTTCAGATCAGACAAATCGACCTTCTCAGTCGCACATGTCATAATTGCTAATATTAATCATTGCCCTGTTTATGTTAACAAGGAGAACCGCAATAAAAATATAGTTTCCCTTGTGGAATTTATACGGGAAAGCGGAATAGAATGTAAACCCGGAGAATATCTTTATCTCGCAAGGAATATGAACCACGAAGAGATGCTCATATTTAGGTGCACCAGACAAAAAAATGGTGAGCATCAGTGTATGACAGCAATGCGACTGCCCTTATGATTCTTTCTATTCTGATTACATGTTGTTTAACCTAACATATCGCTAATAGCTGCTGAAAACATCCGTTTCGCTTACTCTACTGAACACAATTTTCGGGACAGCAAGTCCCCTTATTGTGATAATTGCGTAACGTACATAAAAGCGATTTTTGGGTTTTATTACTACATTAATTTTTCTTCGCTTTCTTTGAAAACCAATAGAGCGTTGCTGCAGTCTGGTAGATCAACAATTGAATCAAGGATATTTTAAGTGAACAGGCGAAAATTCATTCATTAAAGAGTAATGACAACCGCATGGCGGAAAGTATCTGTACTTACGAAACAGCATTTTTCTGTTTACCTAAGTCACGAAAGGTGCATGCCATACCCTAAACATTCGATACGGAGAATTTAGCAGATTAGCCTGATGGCTAGTGCATCCAAACCTAGGGCAGACAATGCCATATTTTTAATGGATTTTATTGAGATGGTGCGATAATAGGAACATAACACACCCAACATAACCATTGATAAACATACATATTTTCTTGTTTCATCTTTATAAATGCCCCCTTTTGTGCCCCCACCTTGTTTTTCATGCGACTCGATGAGCCTTTCATCGAGTCGTCAATATCATTAATCTCGATAGAGGTACCTCTACTCACCCAAGTATCTTAGGGCCGTGATTGATTAAGAATAATATTGCTTGTTGTACGATACGTCACTTTGTTTGCTCATAACGTACACAGCCCTATTTACGACTTTAACATCCAGACTTGTTGAACCATGAACGTATATACAATCATCGAAGCCATGAAGGAGGTTTCGATTTTGTTAACTCGTGAAAATCGCTGGACATAGCGTCAAGCAACTGTTTTCGCAGTGTATCAGCATCTTTTTGCCATTTACTTAGTTGTCGAATGAATGCCTCACAATCCTCTTGTGTTCGACTCTGATTCTTCAAATCTTTAACAATCTCGCCTGCACGTGTAATCATGAAAAAATCATAAATATCGTTTTGCAGCTTCGGGACAATAGCATCCCATTTTTGCCATTCCTGATAATGATGGAAACGTAAGCCGTGTTCGCATCTTCGCCCTTTCTCTCTATCTGGAGCTAATTTACTGTTATCTAATAGGTCTTTGTCTTCAGAAAATTCTTGAATAGGGATACGGGCCTTTGACTGAGTCGGAGTGAGTAATAAAAGCCGGGACTGAACAAGCCCACTAATAAAACCAGCATAATTAATAAGCTGTGATAAGACCTCATCACAATCAGCAGAGAGCTTCTCCAGCCGATCAACACGGAGCTCCAGCTCTTTCTTACGAATTTCCCGATTAAGGGTAAACCTGGCAGTAAGCCAAACGGCCAAGAGGGAGGCTGCCGGGGTTAATAAGTCTTTCAATTCAAATGCCATTCTGCTCTCTCATTACGTTTTAAGGGATATTTTACCGTAATTCACTGATGCTAAAGGCATTCAAGCTTCTCAGCACATCCCCTGTACACCACGATAGATCCTCTTTCCCCAAAATGTTGTTAACAACATATTCTTTAAAAGGGATCTCTAGCAGGAACGAAGCTGGCTTCCCAAGATTTGGTACAATAAGTTTACCACTGCTAGCCCAATGTGCTTCTAGCCGGACATTCAGGTTTTGCCACTCAACACCCCGGCGGGCTCTGTCTTTCTTAAGCGAATAAAAAAATGCAGACTTACCATTAGGTGTTGGATGATTGTCCATTAGCATTAAAAGAAGAGGGATGCCCCATTCCGGGAGATAGCTATAACGCCAGATCCCAAAACTATCAGCGACCCTGACCAAACGGATGAAGGATTTTTGATCAAGTTTTCCTTCTCCTCCACGTAGAGACCTACAAACTATCCATGCTCGACAGAGGCTATCAAATTGCATGAATCGATTTCGGCGAGATGCAGCGATCTCTGTTGATACTATCTTGTCATTTCCGGAAAGACCTGTGAAACGTTGAGATCTAGACCCCAGAGGGCAAAACTCTCCGTTTTCTGGTGGTGCTGAATGAGAGAATCTGGGGATATACTCGGGATTGGGAGTGACTAAACCACTATCATGAACTTGCTCGCCACAAGCGATACAGCGTAATGAAGGGTACCTATCTCGTGAAATTCCTTTTACCTTTTGTGCAAATTCTTCAATATAAATTTCAACCCAACAACCTTTCTCCAGAATTTCTGCTTTATCCATAATGTATTTTATTAAATATTGTTGATGTGAATGAAGTACATCAGAATTGCAGGTTAAAAAAGAAGCAGCAAGCAATTTTTCTTATCTATACAGTGGTACGATTTTTGTTCATGGCCGGATACCACTAATTGTGTTTAAACACCCATAAACGCAAATGCGCCCACCGTAACTAGCTGGTGCATTTGCAATTAGTAAAATAGGGACAGTAAATCGGAAACACTGCTAGCAAGATTCAGGGGATCGAAGGAGGATGGTTTTGCCGCAGCAGGCCGATTGCCTGTCTTGCCCGTAAAATATCTACCGCCAGAAGGTAAGGTGACTGCTCCTGGCGGTTAAATCCTCTGCGATCGATACGAACCAGTTCGTACTTCTCCACCAGAAAGTTAACAGCATTAGCCAGACTGATACCGGCATCAATATGTTCCTTAATAACAGTTTCATCACTGAACGGCGTGTCGTTCAGTGTCAGGCCATAGTGCTGTTCCAGCAGACGTATCAGTAACATTTGCCAGACAGCCACGGGCGACAGACAGGGCTTCGCTGCCTGAGAAATTGTAGCAGGTAAAGTTTTCATGCTTGCTCTCGTGAAATTAGTTAGCGTTGAGTGGGATAAACTGCGATGTATACGTAGCCGCAACTGCCAAGGGTGTCGGCTTCGCAGGTAAAACCGTTGTGGTAAATGGTGACGCAGTGGGCATGGCGAGGATTCATTTCACCAGTGGTCAGCATCGATTCCATCTGACTGATAAAATGCGGAAATGCCACATCCAGCTTAAGACATTCGTCGTCACTAAACTTACCGGTGATACTGGCCCGGTCAGCCAGATAGTGCAGCCGGTTTCCCCCCTGCACCAGACGTGCTTCCAGGAGTGGTGAGATATTCCGCTGCAGTCCCCATGTGACATTACTGCTCATCGGGCTTCTCCTTTATTGTCAGTTCAGGGTGATACTCATCAGACAGGCATAGGGCCCGTTGCGGTCCTGGCGGCGTTCGGCGTATACCGCCAGCACGCCGGGAATGTCAGGAACTACCTGACCGGTGTAATGACAGACACTGCCGTGCCACTGGTATCTGCCGGTGCAGTATCGAAAAATGCGGGAGGCCGGATGCTGACGGTAAATAGTCATCGCCCGGCGCTTACTGATAACTTTCATGTAATTCCTCAAAGCAGGCCGTGTTCAGCGAACGACAATATCTGCGTGCCACCGACGATGAGATGGTCAGGCACACGGATATCAACGAGCTGGAGCGCCTGCACCAGACGCTGCGTGACAACTTTATCAGCCTGACTGGGTGTGGTGTCTCCGGAAGGGTGGTTATGCGCAAGTATCACCGCTGCTGCATTGAAATACAGTGCCCGCTTGACCACCTCGCGAGGATGTACCTCGGTACTGTTAATGGTGCCGGTGAACAGGGTCTCATTGGCAATCAACTGGTTCTGCTGATTGAGATAAAGCACCATAAACTCCTCTCGCTCAAGCCCGGCCATTTTCAACCGCAGCCAGTCACGGGCGGCCTGTGTGGAGGTGAGCGCCACGCCAGTTTCGCGCAGGTGGCGGTCAAGCAGGGCCAGAGCATGTTGTACAGTGCGTTGAGCGTTCAGTGGAAGTACCGAAGCCAGTGGGGTAAGTGACTGTTCCATCATGAGTACCCTCAATCAATAATGCGCAAAATGGCGCTGGATTCAGGGTGCTGCAGAGCGTAATCCCGCAGGCGGTAATAGTGCTCAGTCATGGCATCGCATTCGGTGCGACAGGCATGATGGCTGTATTCAATCAGGCAGACAGCGATACCTGCGGCTTCCGCGCTCATTTCCGCACCATTGCCGTTCATGCCGTTGAACAGATGCCATTTATCGTCACTGTCAGCATCAGGGGCCATAAACGCTCCGCCATTGCTGAGCATGTAAAATGACCAGATACCACCGCTGTACTCATCACAGAAGCGGTCCATCCAGGCGAAAATGCGGGGTTTCAGGATTATCCACTGCGCAATGGAGCCAAAGTGTGTCGGCCAGAATGAGAACCGCTGACGATCGGGTACAACAGAGGCGGTAATACCTGTCGCTGGCGATTGTTCCTGAAAGGGTGTAACGCTATTGCTATTGAATGTGTTCATGATGTTTCTCCGAAATAAAAAGCCAGCGACTGTGCGCTGGCGTGAAGTCGATTACATAACGTTAAAAACAAAAAGCCCCTGCTGCATAAGCAACAGGGGCCGGATGAGAGTGGTTATCTCTGTTTTAGTGGGGCAGAGCTATCAGAAGGCAACTTTTAGTGTGGCCTGCCCGTTGTAACCGTCAGCGCTGTTACCGCTGACACTACGGGTATAGCCGCCCTGAATACCCAGCGTTACGTTCTGGCGGATGAGCGCATCAATACCCGCCTGGAAATCAACGGATGTACCATCCTGAGACGGGGTAAAGGTAACATTGCTTCCCGCCGTAGCCGTTCCCATGTCCAGATCGCCGTCTGAGCTGAAGGTACGAATAACAGACGGACGCACCCACCAGTTCACCGGCAGTTCGCTTACGCTGTGTTTCACGCTGTCGCCAAAACCTGCCCGCGTGGAAGTGCCGTTACCGAAGGCCAGCTCCGACTGGCTGCCGAAGCGAACACCGGCGCGAATATGCTGTGCGCTACCGTCACCGAAGTTCACGTAGCCTCCATTGTCATGGCCGTTATTCAGGAACAGCCCCTGCCAGATATACTGAAGCTGCGGCTCCAGTACCAGGCCACTGGTCACATTGAACGGCAGGCCCGTTTCCAGCGAGCCCAGCCAGCCCCAGCCGTGGGTAGCGAAGCTGTCTGCATCAGACGTCGCTTTCAGGTTATGACGAGAGCCCTGAGCCACCACATCCGCCCACAGGCCACTGGTGGCATGCACGGCGGTCAGATAACCGCCCAGGCTGTACGCATCATCACGGGCAGTCCCGGCGCGGGAGCGGTCATCGTCTTTTACATCAACGGAAGAATGTCCTGCTGCACCATACACACCGGCTTTCAGCGAAGAGGTGCTCAGCAAGTCGCCACCCAGTTGTACGAAGCCGTAGCTGCCGCTGCTTTCCGATGTGGCACCCTGTGCAATTCCGCCGTTATTATCATGTCCCATGTGACCGCCCTGGATGCGTCCCCAGACTCCGCTGTCACCTTTGACCGCGCTGCGCTGGTTGTAACTGCCTGCCAGTGCGCGGTCATAGTCCATGCTCTGCGCAAACAGCGAAGCATAAAGCGCAACTTCTGCACGATAGCCAGCTTCGCTGGTCAGATACCAGTTTTCATCAGCAGCGCCGTGGTTCAGGATGTAGTTATACGCACCTGCCTGCAGCTTGCTACCAAGCGCAAAGGCCCCGGCCTCCGTCGTGGCACCGTTAATCGCATCCACTACTTTGATACCGTCCCCCGAGGTAGCAAGGCCCAGCCCGGCATCACCGGCATTGGTGAAGTTCAGCCAGGTTTTCCCCGTTGCCTGCCCGCCGTCGATAATCAGCATATCAGCCGGGAAGTCAGGATTCGCCAGGTTGATATTCATGTTAATGGTACCGCCCTGGCCGACAAGGTTTGTCGTGGTGAGCTTGCGGGGAGTAAAGGTATTATCAGAGGAAGCAGCAAACAGGCGAGTTCTGGCGGCATCGCTTTGCTCAGGCGCGAAGGTTATCGTACCGGCATTTTCAATGGTGCCGGTACTGATGACATCCCCCGTAACCGTCAGGTTTGCATGCTCAGCCAGGCTGGTGGTACCGCTCAATCCGCCACCATTTTCTACGCTCAGCTCGCCGCCGCTGCCAACGGTGGTATTTTCCGCTATCGCACCGGATTTAACGCTAAAGCGGCCGCCGTTTTCCAGCCAGAGTCCACGGGCTTTGCCAGATGCAGCATCAATACTGAATTCACCACGCGCGTTTGTACCACTGACCGTTGAACCGCTGTCGGCAATCAGGGCAGCGCCTTCATTCATGGTCACGTTTGTCACCGTTCCGCCGTTGTTAACCGCCAGCACACCGCCCTTATCGACCATTGTTGTGTCTGCAGCATTGCCAGTGAGGACATCCAGTCGCCCGCCGTTTTCCAGCACCACATTGCTTGCGTTACCGGAAACCGAATCAACACTGAAGCTGCCTAGCCGATTGGTGCCGGACACATCCGCAGCCGTATTTGTCACCAGCGCGCCACCTGCATTGATAATGACATCTGAGGCCTTGCCACCCGCAGCTACGCTGAGTCTGCCGCTGTTATTGACCGTGGTATCGCTGACCTGAGCGCCGTCCTTAACTACCTGCCAGCCACCGCTGTTGATGACGGTATCCGTTGCTGCCGCACCGGAATGAACGTACTGATAGCCGCCATTTAGCGTGGTATTTTCTGCACTGCCATGAACGCTCTGATCACCGCCAGCATTCACCGTCGTGGCGACGACGGTCCCTTGCTCAAAAACGACCTGGCGGCCATTTTCATTGATGGTTGTATTTGTTGCGGTACCAGAAACAAACATCCCGTCGCTGTTTTCCGAATCCGGGCCACCCTGTGCGCCGGTATTCACAACGGTGCCAATTGCCTGAGCCCCCCCTTTCACTACCATGTAGCCGCCTTCATTAATGACGGTTCCGGTGGCAACCCCGCCGGAATGTACCCATTGCTCGCCACCGTTCAGTACCGTACCGGAAGACTGACCGTGTACGCTTTGACCACCACCGGCATTTATCGTTGTATCGCTGGCACTGCCGCCTGCAAGCACCGCCTGAAGACCGTTACTGTTTATGGTGGTGTGGTTTGCTACGCCACCATCCTGTACGAACTGGCCGCCCTGATTGTTATCTTCATCATCGCTGCCGTACTCCAGGCCCGTGTTAATGGTGGTGTTATTCGCCTGCCCGTAAACCAGCTGCGTGTCGTTGTTGCTGATAACCCCCCCGTCAGCCATCTCTCCGACAGGTACGGAGGTCTCTGCCGCCAGTGCTGTACCAGAGGTCAGTCCGGCAACGGCCAGTGCGAGTACTGCGCCAGTACGCTTTCCTTTTGCTTTTGCCAGTTCTGAAACAACCACAAATGCGCCAAGAACTTCGTTCCAGACCAGCCGATAACTGGTATTCAGATTTCGCTTCATCGTATTAACCTTGTTGTGTGTAAATAAAAAAGCCAGCATCCACTCTCCGTGGATGCTGGCTGGTGAAAAACTTCAGGGTGAGGTAAATGCATTCAGCGACTGCTGGATGCAGCGGAAATGCGGCAGAGCCCGGGCAAAACCGGTATTCTCTGCCATCCGCCAGAGCCTCTCGTTACGTCTGAATATCTCCGTTGTGGGCTGTACCACATGGATTTCATTCAGGGTGAAAACAGCCGGACGATCCTGATATTCAGCGATCAGATACCAGTGACCTTCCTGCATCATCAGCCGATACGGTGCCAGCCGTTCGCAACGCTGTCCGTCAGCGAGCAGCGTGACGCGATAGCAGGCGGTAATGGCTTTGACCAGACGATAGAATGACAGTGACGCTGACGGGCTGGTTATACCCACAGCTTCACCCACCAGACAGGGCGCGTCGTTGCAGTTCAGCAGCAGGCTGACCAGTCGACGGTCCAGCCCCGGAAACAGATCGGCCACACCTGTACGATGAGCAAAGGTCAGCACATCCAGCTCGGCCTGCGCACCACTCACCCCCGTCCGCAGGCGGTAACAACCGTTGCTGCATTCAAGATCCAGATACATCAGCCGTTCACGAAAATCGCGGTACAGAGTACGCGCAGATACACCAAACTCTGCGGTCAGCCTGCGCATATCCAGCGTTTCACCTGCGACGAGGCGACTGATAATCAGCGACAGCCTGATCGCCAGCCTGTCGTGGCGGCGCTCTGTCTGTGTCATTATCATTTCTCCATACGAGTTAACTGACTGAAAGGGTTATGATTCTAAATAAGGGGTCTGACAGGGTATGTCCGGGGCAATAACTATTTTTCGATGGACAGGAAGCCACTGATCACTGGGTAAGCCGGGGTTTTTGTTCAATTAATCAGCAACACAAGAAGAGGTGAATTGACAGGGCATGTCATTCTTTAACGAGGCATTAACTTTTCAGATGCAGAATCTGAATTTAAACAGAATGAAACTGTGACAACATCGTTTCCGCCATCACCCACAGCGCACGGTTGAGTTTTACGTCTCCGTCAATGCCACGCACCGCACGGGTATGCGTTCGTCCGCCTTTAGCATTGCGTCCACTAAGCCCGCCCTTAATCAGGTTTTCCTGTACACGCTGATAAGTGGTCCACAGATCATTGCTCTCATCCTGCCAGCGGCGTGGGGAGAGTATCTGCGATTCAGTAACAGGCTGGTGGTCCTCACCAAAGCGATACGTAAGCGCTGCTTTCGCAAGTGCCTGCTGCGCAGGTGGCGGTAGCATCAGAGACTGCATGGCATCGCGTTTCTCTTCCACCCGGTCAAAAATCCCAAGCACTTCATAAGCCCCTTCAATCACCTGACTCACCACATCACCTTTATGTGGTACCCGCACCTCACCAAACGACTCACCGCAGACAAGCCCGTTCTGACACACCGCACGAAATAATCCCGGCAGCATTTGATACGAACTGGTGCCATCATGAGAGTTAAGCAGAATGATTTCCGGCACCTGTTTACCTGTAATTTGCCCCTCCCGCCGCAGGCAAAGCATGTGCCTGGTGTGTTCCCGACGCCCCGGGTCACGCACGCGGGTCTGACAGGCAAAGAATGGCTGAAAGCCTTCGCGCTGCAGGCTGTCCAGCAGGGAGATGGTTGGAATATAGGTATAACGTTCGCTGCGGGATTCGTGTTTATCTTGGCTGAAAACGCTGGGCACCACACGAAACAGTTCTTCGCGGGTTAACGGACGGTCACGACGGATAAGATTTGCTGCGCCAAAGCGCGAAGCCAGACGGGTCATAAGCAGACTCCTCATAATGGAAAACAATAATAGAAAGCCCTGCCGCACAGGCGACAGGGCTCATGGAATAACAGGTTGGAATTAAACGCTCAGAAGAAGAAATCCCAGACAGCACGGGCCACTGATACCACGGTGGTGCGCATGGCCTGAATGATGGTCCGCACCGGAGTCGGTATCAGCGGGAAAGTACTCACCGTATCCAGCACCGCACCGATAGTTTCACCAAAATCAACGCGCGCTTTTTCCTGGACTACTGTTGTGCGAAAGGGAGACTGCAATTGCGCGACCACCGGGCTGCTGGCCTCGCGCGGCAGGCAACGAATCATTCTCTCCGCCATTGTTCGTAATCCCCACTTAGCCCGGACCGATACGGCACATACAGGATGAACAGGCTGGAACAATTCATGCAGCAGGCAAATTTTATGGCTAATGTTTTGCTTCTGCTCTGTGGATAAGTAACCGCCACCGCTAGTGGGTTCGGTCTTGTCCGACTGACTAATAACAAACAGCACCTTATGCCGGTACGACTCACCAATTATCTGATGATAAAAATGCTCATCCACCGCCAGCGCCCGATCATCGGCCTTGATCAGCCACAGCACCAGGTCGAGCCGGGGAAGCTGATCACGGTACAGCCCGGCATACTCGCTATCGCGTGCACTACTTTCCCCTACGCCGGGCAGGTCTACCAACGTCATAACGCGCTCGCCAACCTGAAGGCGAAAGCGCAGAGGTTCCCGGGTACAGGCTACCACATCGCTGACAGGCGATACCTCACCAGCAAACAGGGCATTGCAAAGGCTACTTTTGCCTGCTCCCGTTTTACCCATAATACCTATAACCGGTTCATACTCAGTTATCTGTCTTATTTGTTGCAATAAATGCTCAGTAACCCATTCTGGTAATCCAGATACCGGCTTTAGCAAAGAAGAATAACCATATTTATTTTTCATAACACCACCATCTTATTGATAATAAAAAGGCAGCTTACATGGCTGCCTTTTTGAATCCTTCATGGGGATGATATATATCCAAAAAAATATTCAGCGTGGATTCAATTTTTGCCTCCATGCCAGATGAATAGCATATTCAATAACTCTGGCATTTGAGATCCCTTCTCTCACAGATATATCACGAAGCTTATCATGAGTCTCCTGAGAAATGATCACGTTAAGGGCTTTATTTTTATCTGCACGCTTCTTCTCTCGGCTTTTCTGTGTGCTCAATGCACTTTTAAATTTCCTTATGAATAGTTCTCTTTCTGCTTCAGTTCTAAAAACATCCTCACGCCAGATAAAATATGACGCATAACAGTATGCGATTTTTTCTTCTGTTCCTTCAGCATGCCGATACTTTTGCAAGGTAATATTGTTTTCCTGCAAATAGTTCAGCAACCAGTCAATGGTCACCCCTGCCTTCCCATTAACATCAGAAAATAAATTTCTCTTTGTGATTAATTCATTCCACTCATTATGTAATTTTAGGATGTATTGTCTGGTATTTCCTTCAGAAATGCTTCTTACAACTTTATCTTTGATAAGCCGCACCCGAAGATTATGGACCGGCGGAATATCGAATCCTAAAGTGAATGGTTCATTTAACAGAGAATTTCCTGCCTGAACAGGGAAAGTGTTTGTATAGGGTGCATAACCCGCGGTAACGTGATCTTGATCTGTTTTACAAAGTAACCAATAACTAGCCCTGGAGTCTGTGGTGAACCATTCAAGCTCATCTTCACATGGAATCTCTTTTTTAGCCTCAACCCGGGTGTTATTGATAAAAGTATCTACTTCTCTTTCGGAACCTTTATTCCCACTCAATAATAAATTGCGCACTCTCTTTTCATAGTTTGCAAGATTTGCTTCGGACGACTCAGGAGGAATATCAACCTCGAATTTCTTTAATTTAAAGTACAAAAATAAAATGAGATTCCTTTCATCATAAAATGAAACCACCACTACCCCCTTGTCACTACGTGATTATAGGTACAAAAATGCCCATTTTTGCACATTAACTCAATGAGTTATTGTTGATAACGTGTATACGGTCACGAAAATTTGGCTTCTTGAGGACTGGGGGATAGCAGAGGGGAAGAGGTAAAAGAACTGTTTGGGTCCTGGATTACAAAGGGATATAAAACTCTAAGCGCAAATATAAACAGATTGAAATAGCCATAACGAATTATAAAAAACCTTACTGCTTTATATGCATGAAG
>NZ_JAWNEU010000028.1:0-11899 GCF_034107645.1 Enterobacter sp. 118C5
GTATTATAATACTATACATGTAGGATATTAGTCATCATTCAATTAAGTTCCTAATGCTGTAAGATGCTGTTTTATCGCTTTAGCAACAGTATCGGCAATTCTTGGCCGGGGGTGTAGACGATTGTACAGCATAGTGCATAATCGCTGCAGTGCGTTGCTGTAACCGGGCGGCGCCTTCGAGTTACCCAGTTGATCCCCATCTTTATGGGACAAGTAAATTCCGCATTTCCGGTTCCTCAGTGTTTTGCTTACCAATTGCGGTAAAGAGATTCTCTATGGGCATTTCCAATGCACGAGCACTATGCAATGTAGACAACCTTACACGTTATCGCTCCTGATCTACCTTAAGGCTTTGTTACTCTCACTGAGATCGACGTCATTATCTACAGTTGTAACCACATCAATAAGCTTATGTAGACTGAATCAGGTTAATTAAGGTTGAGCAGAAAAGCGAGGACAGCCTTACGGCTACAGGATTTCAGGCACAAAAAAGACGTCCGTTGACGTCTATTGATGTTCCGATGGTGCCGAAGGCCGGACTCGAACCGGCACGTATTTCTACGGTTGATTTTGAATCAACTGCGTCTACCGATTTCGCCACTTCGGCACTGAAGGGGATGCGGAAACGTTGTGGATTATACCTGTCGCGCGCCGCCATGCAAGCGACGACGCGCTAAACCCGCGCTAAGTGCCCAAAAAACCAGCGCACTTCGTCACTCCAGCTCAGACACCGCCAGACGAATCACCCCCGCCGCCTTCTGCTCAGGCAGCGCCAGCACCTTCGCCCACATCTCCTGCACCATATCGCAGGAGAGCTTCTCTTTGCCCGCCGCCTTCTCCGGCATCTGCAGCAGTTGGATGTCCTCGCCGTACTTCTCGGCAAGTTCCTTCATAATCGGCCGCACATCCTCGACAGCCGCTTCACGCTCTGCCGGTGTCACGGTGTGGCGGTTTTTGCCGTAGGCCGCGCGCATCATGTCGGCGTCGGCCTGCATGCGCCGCGCCATCAGGTCTTTATCCAGCATGCGCATCGGGTTCACGCCGCCCTTCACCGTCGGGTAGAGGAAGCGGAAGCAGGCGTCGTCGCTCACCTTCTGGATGGCGGCGGTCTGCTCCATGTTGATGGTCATGTAGTTCACCACGTTGGCGTCCGGGGCGTTTTGCAGGCGCGTCATCTGCAAATGCAGGATCTGCGGCTGGATGGTGTCGATGATGTGCTGCTCCGGCTCGCCCGCTTTTTGCAGGGCGGCCATCTGGTCGAGGATGCGCTGGTGCAGCACAGGCTCCTGCTCCTTAATCACCTGCCAGGCGGGCATCGCGTTAAGGGCGTTATCCATCTGCTGTTCAGGAGCGCGCTGCCTGTCGAAGAACACCCAGAACGCCACGGCGGCGGCCGCGACAACAACAATGACCGTACTGATCCACGTTTTTTTCATCTCGCATCCTTATCCTTGCGTTATGCCGGTTTACACCGGCACGCCGCTGTGGAAGCGAAACTCGTTGTCCGGTGTCGAGATAAGTGTGGCTTCAATTTCGCCAAAAAGCTGTATGCGCGGTGAGATATCGTCGTCGCTCACCTGCTGGGCCAGCGTCAGGTAGTCCTGATAGTGGCGCGCTTCCGAGCGCAGCAGCGAGAGATAGAACTTCTGCAGGTCGTCGTCGAGGAACGGGGCCAGCGCGGCGAAGCGTTCGCAGGAGCGGGCTTCGATGTAGGCGCCGCAGATGAGCTTGTCGATCAGCGTCAGCGGTTCGTGGGTGCGCACTTCCTTTAGCATCCCTTTGGCGTAGCGGCTGGCGATGATTTTGACGTACGGAATGTCGCGGGCCAGCATCGCCTCGCGCACCTGCCAGAAGTGGTGCAGCTCCTCTTTAATCAGCAGCACCATGCTGTCGATGAGCGCCTGGCCCCACGGGTCGTCGGTTTTGGGCATCACGCTTTTGCCAATCTGCCTGTGCAGGGCGATGAAGTCCGGCTCCGGGCCGTCGCGGAAGGTGAACAGTTCGTAGGGTTTGAGCCAGTCGAGCAGCGCGTCAGCACCGCTTTCGTCGGCGACGTATTTACGCACCAGCAGCAGCGCGGTCTGGGCGGCCTTGAGCTCGCACACCATGTGGTCGGTGAGCAGCAGCGGCAGGTTCGCCGGGTCGCGGGCTTTATCAATCCATGCTTGCGGGGTCGGGCACTGGAGGAAGTTGAGTACGGGGGCGAGTATCTGCGGGTAATCCATGGTTCTGCCTTGAAAAAGCGGTGGCGCGCGCCACCGCCTGAAACGCTTAGTGACGCACGCCGTCGTCGTCTTCGTCGACGTAATCTTCGTCGTCGCCTTCTTCGCCGTCTTCACCGTTCGGATCTTCGAAGTAGGTTCCCCAGCCGTCGTATTCCACGTCAAACTTCTCGGCCAGGTTCATCAGCTGTTCTACCTGCGCGTCGATCAGCTCCGCCTTCAGCGCGCCTTCGCTCAGGATGTCGCAGCAGATGACGGTGTCGCCCTCTTCCACTTCCAGCTCTTCCGGCTCGGTCACTTCGTAACCCAGCTTAAAGGCTTCCACGGCCATTTTTTCCAGCGCGTCGAAATCATCCGCAGAGAAATGGTGCTCGATGGTATACAGCGCGTCCGGATCGCTACCGTCTTCCAGCAGCTCTTCAATAATCAGACGCGTCTCTTCGCGTTGCTCTTCCAGTAATTCCGGGTTTGCCATGGCTCAATCCTCTTTAAAGTGCGGCAGATACTTCTATTTTCACACACGGACGGGTTTGCCTCCACCTTTGTTGGAAAGATTTGTGAAACGGGGTTGCAAATGAATAATTACACATATAAAGTGAATTTTAATTCAATAAGTGGCGTTCGCCCTGCGAGGATAAAATGTCCGATTTATATAAGAAACACTTTCTGAAACTGCTCGACTTTACCCCTGCACAGTTCACTTCTCTGCTGACCCTTGCCGCACAGCTCAAAGTCGATAAAAAAAATGGCAAGGAAGTACAGAAGCTTACCGGTAAAAACATCGCGCTCATCTTCGAAAAAGACTCGACCCGTACACGTTGCTCTTTCGAAGTTGCCGCATTTGACCAGGGCGCGCGCGTCACCTATTTAGGGCCGAGCGGCAGCCAGATCGGGCATAAAGAGTCAATTAAGGACACCGCGCGCGTGCTCGGGCGGATGTACGACGGCATTCAGTATCGCGGCCACGGCCAGGAAGTGGTCGAAACGCTGGCGCAGTATGCGGGCGTGCCGGTGTGGAACGGACTCACTAACGAGTTCCACCCGACCCAGCTGCTGGCGGACCTGCTGACCATGCAGGAACACCTGCCGGGCAAGGCATTTAACGAGATGACGCTGGTCTACGCGGGCGACGCGCGCAACAACATGGGCAACTCGATGCTGGAAGCGGCGGCGCTGACCGGGCTGGATCTGCGCCTGGTGGCCCCGAAGGCCTGCTGGCCGGAAGAGAGCCTGGTGGCGGAGTGCAGCGCGCTGGCGGAGAAGCACGGCGGGAAAATCACCCTGACGGAAGACGTGGCGGCGGGCGTGAAGGGCGCGGACTTTATCTATACCGACGTCTGGGTGTCGATGGGCGAAGCCAAAGAGAAGTGGGCGGAGCGGATTGCGCTGCTGCGCGGGTATCAGGTGAACGCGCAGATGATGGCGCTGACCGGCAACCCGGACGTGAAGTTCCTGCACTGTCTGCCGGCGTTCCATGACGACCAGACCACGCTCGGCAAGCAGATGGCGAAAGAGTTCGATCTGCACGGCGGGATGGAGGTGACGGACGAGGTGTTTGAGTCGGCGGCGAGCATCGTGTTCGACCAGGCGGAAAACCGGATGCATACGATTAAGGCGGTGATGGTGGCGACGCTTGGGGAGTGATTGGGTCCTCTGCGCGCTGGTGCCCTCACCCCGGCCCTCTCCCACAGGGAGAGGGAGAACATCGACGCCATTTCATTGATTTTTCACCCCGAAAAAGGTACGTTTTCGCCTTAATTCCAGCGTGGACATGCCAGCATTATGCCGATTATTCAGTCTGTTGAACGTGCGTTGCAGATCCTCGACCTGTTCAACGAGCAGGCCACCGAGCTTAAGATCACCGACATCAGCAAACTGATGGGGCTGAGCAAGAGTACCCTCCACTCGCTGCTGAAAACCCTGCAGCTTCACGGCTATATCGATCAGAACCCGGAGAACGGTAAGTATCGCCTCGGCATGAAGCTGGTCGAGCGCGGCCATTTTGTCGTGGGCTCCATCGATATTCGGCAGAAGGCGAAAGGCTGGCTGACGGAGCTGTCCCGGCGGACCGGGCAGACCACCCATCTGGGGATCCTGGACGGGCGTGAAGGGGTCTATATCGAGAAGATTGAAGGCAAGCTGGCCGCCATCGCCTATTCGCGCATCGGCCGCCGTCTGCCGGTTCACGCCACCGCCATCGGCAAGGTGTTGATTGCGTGGCTGGGCGAGGCCGAGCTGAACGCCCTGCTGGAGGGCTATCAGTACACCACCTTTACGCCCGCGACCCTCGCCACTCGTGAAGCGTTAATGGCAGCCCTGGCGCAGACCCGCGAGCAGGGTTTTGCCCTGGACCGCGAAGAGAACGAGCAGGGCGTGCGCTGCGTGGCGGTGCCGGTGTGGAACCATGAATCCCGCATTATCGCCGCCCTGAGCCTGTCGACGCTGACCTCCCGCGTGGACGATGCCGAGCTGGCCCGCTTCCGCGAGCAGCTTCAGCAGGCCGGGCTTGAGCTCTCACGCGCGCTGGGCTATACCGGCTCGTAGGTGAAGTAGTCGAAGTCCGCGTGGCAGCCGTCGCCGCTGATGTCCTCGCAGTGCAGCCCCACAAACGCGCCGGTGAAGAAGCCGCGCCCGCCGATGTAGTCGTCCGACAGCTTCCACGCCTCATAGGTTACCGGCACGGTGTGCCACGTCTCGCCGTCGAACGAGTAGCTGTAGCGGTAGACCAGCGTATCCACGTCCACCCGCAGCCAGACGCTCTCCGCGCTCTCCGGCACCGGAATGGGCCGCTCGTGCAGCGGCCATGACGGCACGTTGTGGTCGAGTTGGATCACCTTGATGGTTCTCCCCTGCCCCTCCTCGTAGTCCACAAAGCAGTAGCTCCAGTTTTTGCTGTTGTAGTAGCAGGTCAGCCCCGCGCTCTGCTGGAAGTGGACCGGCGAGAACTGCATCCGCGTCTCGGCCCGGAAGGCGAAGTGCTGCCATCGGCGCGCCACGGTCGACTGGGTGAAGGTCGAGTTGAGCGAGTCGTTGCCGTAGAGCCGTAAGTAGCCCGGGCGCGCGCTGAGCGAGCCGAGGTTGTCGTCGAACGGTATGCGCAGGGTCTGCAATTCCGGATCAAGCGAACTGGCGTCGAAATCGTCCCGCCAGGTCGCCTGAACGGCTGCGGGCTGTTCCGCCACCTGCGGGCCTTTCACGGTCAGCTGCGCGTGCTTGCCGCCTTCCACATATGGCCAGCCGTCGCGCCATTCAATGCGGGCGATGCCGGTCTCGCGGCCCAGCGGGCAGTAGCCGCGCCCGCCGGAGGCCAGCAGCGGGACGCCGGGCAGGCGCAGCGGGCGGCTGGTGAGGTAGGCCATGTACCATTCCCCGGTGTGGGTTTGCAGCAGCGAGCCGTGGCCGCTCTTCTGCAGCGGGTTCTCCGGCAGGTGCCAGCTGGTCATCATCGTCACGTCCGGGTGCAGCTCGTACGGCCCGTCGATATTTTTTGAACGCAGCACCACGACGGCGTGCTCGTAGCTGGTCCCGCCCTCGGCGACCATCAGGTAGTACCATCCCGCGTGGCGGTACAGGTGCGCCCCTTCGGTGTAGCAAAGCGGCGTGCCGGTAAACAGGGTTTTGCGCTCGGGCGCGAGCGTGCCGGTCTGCGGGTCAAACGCCTGCAACACGATGGTGTTGTGCGGGTTGCTGTGGTGGCGCGGCCCCCACGGGCGGTAGAGGTAGTACTTGCGGCCATCGTCGTCGTGGAATAGGGACGGGTCGAACCCGCCGTTGCCCATCGGGATCGGCTCGCTCCACGGACCCTCGATGGAAGGCGCGGTGACGAGGAAGTTGCGGCCGTTTTTCCACGGCGAGTCGACAATCTTCACGTCGGTGTAGAGCAGCCAGAATTTACCGTCGGCGTAGCTCAGGCACGGCGCCCAGATGCCGCCGGAGTCCGGGTTGCCCTTCATGTCCAGCATCGACACGCGGTCCAGCGGGGTGCTGACCAGCGACCAGTTTTTCAGGTCGCGGGAGTGGTAGATGCGCACGCCCGGGAACCACTCGAAGGTCGAGGTGGCGATGTAGTAGTCCTCGCCCTGGCGGCACAGGGACGGGTCCGGGTTGAAGCCGGTCAGAATTGGGTTAGTGATTTCCATATTGCCTCCGGTTAATGGGATGCGGCTGTCGCGGCGTCGGGAACGGCCTCGCCCTGCGCCGCGCGGTGCTTGATCAGCTGCTGGCTGATGGCCTCCACGCGCGCGTCGGTGAGCTTGTAGAACGACAGCATGATGAACATGCCCGCGTAGAGCACCACCGGCACCACGCAGAACAGAATTTTGATGGTGGTGAGCACCTCGACCGGCTGCACGCTGCTGCTGGCGGAGTAGTTCACGTACGCCAGGATCCAGCCCACCACCGCCCCGCCAATCGCCAGGCCAATCTTCAGGCTGAACAGGTAGGTAGAGAACACCAGCCCGTCGAGGCGGCGCCCGCTGCGGCTCTCCTCGTAATCCACCACGTCGGAGGCCATCAGCCACTGCAGCGGCGTGGTGGTGTTAAAGACGAACAGGAACAGGATGTTGAGGGCGAAAATCAGCGCGATGTGCTCCGCCGGGGTGAAGAAAATCAGCAGGCTGATGAGCGAGTAGGCGACGATGATCCACTTGAAGGCGGTGACGCGGTCGAAGCGGCCCAGCAGGCGGGAGGAGCAGAGCGAGCCGAACATGGTGGCGAGGCTGCCGTAGAGTAAAAACTGCGTCGCCATCTCCGGGTGATCCATCACGTATTTCACGAAGTAGAGCGTCGCCCCGCCGCGCACCACGTTGGAGCAGGTCGCCATCATCTTGAACGCGCACATGATCCGCCACTGGCTATTGCCCAGCAGCAGCTTAAGGTCTTTCGCCACCGACGAGCCCGGCTGTACCTCAAAGGTGTAGCGCTCTTTGGTGGTGAAGAAGCAGACGTAGAGCAGCACCACGCCAACCAGCCCCAGCACGCACATGACGCCGAAATAGCCCACCTGCTCGTCCCCTTTGCCGATGATGCTCACCAGCGGCAGCGCGATGCCGCTGATGGCGAGCGAGCCCGCCGCCGCGAGGAAGAAGCGCCAGGACTGCAGGGCGTGGCGCTCTTTCGGGTCGGCGGTGATGACGCCCGGCATGGCGCAGTACGGCACGTTAACGAAGGTGTAGACCAGGGTCAGGAGAATGTAGGTCACGCAGGCGTAGATGATTTTGCCCTGCGCGGAGAAATCCGGCGTGTAGAAGGTCAGCACGCAGACGATGCCGAACGGGATGGCGCCCCACAGCAGGAACGGGCGGAACTGGCCGTGCCGCGTGCGGGTGCGGTCCACCAGCAGCCCCATCAGCGGGTCGGTCACGGCGTCGAGCACGCGGGAGACTAAAAACAGCGTGCCCATAATGCCCGCGGAGAGTCCAAACACGTCGGTGTAGAAATAGGCCAGCAGGAACATCGTGGCCTGCCAGACGAAGCCGCAGGCGGTGTCACCCAGCCCGTAGCCAATTTTGTCTTTCATGGTTAATTGCGTCATCAGAATTACACCCTTATGTAGTGTGCTGAATTACAACATCGTGTTAATGGAGTGTAATGAGCTGTTCAATTAACCAGCAATGGTCATATCTTATTTCCGAATTACGTTATTTTGCTTTTGTGACGCCGCCGATATATCTCAACTTATTGTTTATATTATTAAATAACAGAAAAGAAAAAGCCGTCCGCGGAATATTTCCCGCAGACGGTTTTATCTCAGAAAATAATTAGATGCCGAGCGCTTTTTTACCGGCGTTAATTACCTCAATGATTTTATCGGTGTCATAAATACAGCCTTTCCAGGTGCCGCCGCTCACCGACTGCAGTGCCGCCCACAGCCGGGTATCGTCCGGCAAAAAGTCGTGAGCGTGCAGGTCCGGGTGCGTCTGCCGCCCTGCCAGCTCTCGCGCACCCTCCTCCGGCGTCATCGGGTTGTCCGCGGTGCCGATAAAGTTCACGCTGCCCGTAAGGGTCAGGCGGTCCACGGCAATCTCGATGATATCGTTGTCGCGCAGCTTGCCAATCGGCCCGCCCGCCAACGCCTCCGGCGACACGTGGCCGAAGCAGGCGCCCGTCGATACCCCCGAGAAGCGCGCATCGGTGATTAACGACACCGTCTTGCCCCATGAGATATGCTTCAGCGCGGAGGTGAGCTGGTAGGTCTCTTCCATGCCGGTGCCGGACGGCCCGCCGCCGATCACCACCATAATATCGCCCTGCGCAATCTCTTCCCGCTTGATGGCCTTAATGGCCTGAGCTTCCGAGACAAACACCCGCACCCGGCCGGTGTGGCGGTAAACGCCATCGTCACCCACCACCGACGGGTCGATCGCCGTGGCCTTGATCACCGATCCTTCCGGCGCGATGTTGCCCGTCGGGAAGCAGACCGTCGAGGTCAGCCCTTTCGCTTTTGCCTTCTCCGGCGGGAGGATCACGTCGTCCGGCTCCACGCCGTCCTGCTCGCGCAGGCACTGGCGGAAGCGCGCCCGGCGCTCCGAGCTCTGCCACCAGTCGAGGTTCTCGCCCACCGTCTGGCCGGTCACGGTCATCGCGTCCAGATGCAGCAGGCCGAGATCGCGCAGGTGGAGCATCACCTCCGGCACGCCGCCCGCGAGGAACGCGCGCACGGTCGGGTGATAGTCCGGGCCGTTGGGCAGCACGCTGACCAGGCGCGGCACCCTGCGGTTGACGCGCGTCCAGTGTTCAACGTCCGGAATCGTGCAGCCCGCCGCGTGGGCGATGGCCGGAATGTGCAGCAGTAAATTCGTCGAGCCGCCGAACGCCGCGTGGATCACCATGGCGTTTTCGATGGCTTTATCGGTGAGGATATCGCGCGTGGTGATGCCGCGGTTGTCCAGCTCGCTCACCGCCCGCGCCGACTGGCGGGCGATCTCCAGCCACACCGCCTGACCGGACGGCGCCAGCGCGGAGTGCGGCAGCGCCAGCCCCAGCGCCTCCGCCACCACCTGCGAGGTGCCCGCCGTGCCGAGGAACTGGCAACCGCCGCCCGGCGACGCGCAGGCGCGACAGCCCAGCTCGGCGGCCTCCTGTAATGACAGCTCGTGGTTGGCAAAGCGCGCGCCGATGGTCTGCACCTTGCCCGCGTCTTCCCCCACGGTCGGCGGCAGCGTCGCCCCGCCCGGCACCAGAATGGTTGGCAGGTCGTGCATCGCGGCCAGGGCAATCATGGTGGCGGGCAGCCCTTTATCGCAGGTTGCGACGCCGATCACCGCCCGGCGCGTCGGCAGGGAGCGGATCAGACGGCGAAACACGATCGCCGCGTCGTTGCGGTACGGCAGGGAGTCGAACATGCCGTACGTGCCCTGCGAGCGCCCGTCGCACGGATCGCTGACGAAGGCGGCGAACGGAATCCCGCCGCTGCGGGCGATCTCCTTCGCCGCCGCCTGCATCTGCATGCCGATCTCCCAGTGTCCGGTGTGGTAGCCCAGCGCAACCGGACGTCCGTCGCCGGCGCGGATGCCGCCCTGGGTGCCGATGATCAGCACCTCTTTGCCGGTCAGCCTGTTGGCGTCCCAGCCCATCCCGGCGTTCTGCGTCATGCCGAACAGGTTGCCGCTGGGGGATTCCATCAGCATCTGCGGGGTCAGCGGCAGCGCGCCCTGCGGCCCCGCCGCGTGGGTCATCACCGCATAAAACGCGTCGTCCTGTGGGGTGAAAATTTTCTCAATGGTCATCGTTATCGTCCGGCTCAGCAGAGCTTGAGCTGTTGCAGCAGGGTTTTCAGCTGCGCCTTACGCGGCTCGTCCAGCGGCGAGGCGGGCGGCAGCACGTGCGTAGAAATCGGGCGACCGCAGAGCACGATCGCCTCCTTAATCACGTTCACAAACGGCGTATCCAGCTGATACATCTGCGGAATTTGCAGCAGGGTCTGATGATACCCGGCCGCCTTCGCCACGTCCCCGTCGCGCCAGGCTTTCAGAAGATTTACCGAGACCTGCGGGGCAAAGTTGCCGCTGGCCGAGATCGCCCCGTCGCCGCCGAGCAGCAGGGTATTAAAGAGGTGATCGTCGTAACCGCACAGCACGGTGAAGTGCGGATGGGCGCCTTTGACGGTATGGATCATGCTGCGCAGATGGGCGACGGAGTCGATGGTGTCTTTGATGCCGACGATGTTGCTGCGCGAGTCGGCGAGGGCTTTCACCAGCGCCGGGGTCAGATCCTGCCCGGTCAGCGCCGGGAAGTTATAGAGCATCACCGGCAGCGTGACGCTGTCCGCCACCTGCTCGAAATAGCGGATCAGGTTCGCTTCCGACACCTTCCAGTAGTAGGGGTTAATCACCACGATGCCGTCCGCACCCGCCTGCTGCGCGTGCTGGCTCAGTTCAATGGTTTCCCGCGCGTTGGTGCCGCCGGTGCCGATCAGCACCGGCACGCGACGATCGACGCGATCGATAGCAAAGCGGGCAATGGTTTTACGCTCTTCGGCGCCGAGCTGGGAGAACTCGCCGCCGCTGCCCAGGAAGAACAGGCCGTCAACGCCTGCCGCGATCAGACCGTCGATCAGCGCGGCGGTGCCCGGCTTATCAAGCTGGCCATCGGCGGTAAAAATGGTGGAGACAGGGGGAATGATTCCCGTGAACAACGCGGACTGCGGCATGTGATCTCCTTGCTGAATCATTTTGTTCTACATTATAGAACGGCGTTCATTAATTTAACGATCATACTATGACGCAGAAAAAGGAGAGGTAAATGGGAAGGGAAGAAGGAGTGCGGGAAATTTAAGCTGGATCACATATTAGAGGGTGCGGCCTGATGCCCTCACCCCGGCCCTCTCCCACGGGGAGAGGGTGTAAAAGTTCCCTCTCCCTGTGGGAGAGGGTTAGGGTGAGGGCAAATTACTCCACCAGCATTTTAACGACCACTTTCCTGACCTTAGCAGGCGCTCCCACCGCGCACAGCGGCTTGTGCACTTCGCCCGGGTAAAACACTACAAAATCCCCTTCGCTCAGCACCACGGTTTTCTCCTGCTCGCCTTCCGGCAGGAACGCGATGTCTTTGTCCGCCAGCCAGTCGGTGTCCGGCGTGCCGTGCGGCAGGGTGCTGAAGGTCATCCCCTCCTGACCCTTCATCACGATCTGGATGTCCAGATAGCGCGCGTGGTACTCGGCGCGGCGCTCGGCGAACGGCTGGGTCGTGTCTTCCGAGACCAGATAGAACAGGCTGTTGCCGTTGATGTCGTGCTTGCCGAGCGGCGTGGCGTCGGTGACGTGGGCTTTAACGTGCTCAATGGCCTGGCGCAGCGCGTCAGGCAGCCAGGACTGCAGATGGTGGATGTTGCCGATAATCATGAGAAACCCCTCGATGTAAAACAACGTTTCATTTTTGTCTTTTATACGAGAGTTAAGCCTGCCATACCAGCCCTTTTTCGATGAGGTTTGCGCCAGCGCATGTTTATCGGGAAAGGTGTTAACCCGCTGTTAATCCTGCCCGGGCAATTATGCAGGGGTTATGCATAACCTCATTTCGCGCGCGCTAGGGCGCTAACATAACCCGTTGAAATAAAGCGCTTAATCACAAAACCCGCTGCCGTATCACATTTTATGACTTTGATAATTTACGTTATAAACTCATAATTATTTATGGATTTTCCTTAAGTCAAAAATAGTTAATTGTCATTATTGCAT
>NZ_JAWNEU010000029.1:0-6352 GCF_034107645.1 Enterobacter sp. 118C5
AGCTTCTGTTGAACCGCCGATAGCCCCATCAGCGTTACCAGCGCCAGATCCCACGCCAGCACTACCATCACCATCCAGACGCCGCAGGTCGCCTGCTGGAGCAGCGTGACGTCCGGCCCCAGCAGCGCCGTCATCAGCGCCAGATAGAACAGAGCGTTCTTCGGATTAAGCAGCGCCGAACCGAGCCCCAGCAGGATCTGCTTCATCAGAGAAGGGCACCGCTGTCGGGTTTCTGCAAGCGCCAGCGCCTGAGGCCGGCTGCGCACCAGATGCGAGCCGATCCACAGCAGGTACAGCGCCCCGCAAAGTTCGATCAGCGTAAACAGCCACGTAAACTGGCGCAGCGCGCTCCATCCGATAATCACCAGAACAATATAGAGCGCGTTACCCGCGGCGATGCCGACGCACAGCCCGGCGCTGCCGCGCAGCCGATAGCGCGCCGCGTAGCCCACAAGCAGGAAAAAATCCGGGCCCGGGCTGAGCAGGGCAACAAAATGCGCCAGCGCCAGGGCGAGAAAAGCGGAAGGGAAGAACAGTTCCATAGCGACCTCAGTTAACAATCTGAGGTCAGAGTACGGCGTTGCAGAACCTATTTATTGTCTGATATTGATCGGCCCGTGGCGTACTGGCGCGGCGTGGCGGCGGTATAGCTGACGAAGGTCTTATGAAAATGGCTCTGGTCGGCAAAGCCGCTCTGGTAGCCGACGTCGGCGATAGCATCCCCGGCGCGCAGCCGCGCTTTGGCGTACTCCACGCGGGAGACGTTGAGGAAGCTGCCCGGCGTCAGGCCGGTGTCCTGCCTGAAGGTGCGAATTAGCGTCTCCTTGCGCAGCGAGAACCGTTGGGCAAGTTCGTCGAGGGAAGGCGGGCTGGTGAGATCGGAAAGAAATGCCTCCTGAACCTGCTGGCTGGTTGAGCGAAGCGCATCGGCGTTATCCGCGCAGCGGGGAAGGGCAGAAAGCAGCGTCTCCACGGATGCCGGAGACATGGTCTGGACAACGTCCAGGTAATGGGCAAACAGGCCAGGGTTACGAATTACCTGTAGCGCCAGAGGAAGATCGGTGTCGATATAGAGCATATGGTAGCTGCGCGGTTGCCCGTCGACGGGGTTGCAGCTGTGCGGCGCAATAGCGGGGATCACGATGAGGTCACCGGGGTTAAGGATGTACTCTCTGTCATGACAGACGCAGCAGGTTTGGCCCTCCACAATTGCGCCGATGGAGAGCTGGGGATGACAGTGGCGTTTGTACGCCCGCGTGCTCTGCCAGGTGCTGCGCAGCTCAAGGCCTGAGGCGCGGTGAAAGGTCTGACGAACGTGTCGGGTATCGGTCATGGAAACTCCTTCTGGAGGTTTTTTATACCACGTCAGCGAACTCTCCGGCACTGCTTAACTCAGAACCTTCCGGATATACCCAACTTTACGTCCACAGCCAGTCATGTTGACTACCCTTAATACCCTAAGCGGTAAAACATGGAGATTCGATATGGCTTATCAGACAGTAAATCCTGCCACTAACCAGCTCATCAAAGAATACCCCTCACATACCGACGCGGATATCGAAGCGGCGCTCAAGGCGGCCGATGCGCTTTACCATTCGCAATGGGCGAAAGGCGACATCAGCCAGCGCCTGCCGGTGCTGCATAAGCTCGCCGACCTGATCGACGAGCGCGTGGAGGACCTGGCGAAAATCGCCAGCCAGGAGATGGGTAAGCTCATCGAACAGAGCCGCGGCGAGGTGAAGCTGTGCGCGCAGATCGCCCGCTACTACGCCGACAACGCGAAGCAGTTTCTGGCCCCGGTGAAGTACGACTCTGAGCTCGGTGAAGCCTGGGTGGAGCATCACCCCATCGGCGTGCTGATGGCCGTTGAGCCGTGGAACTTCCCGTACTACCAGCTGATGCGCGTCCTGGCGCCAAACCTGGCGGCGGGTAACCCCGTTATCGCCAAGCATGCCAGCATCGTGCCGCACTGCGCCGAGACCTTTGCGCATCTGGTGCGCGAGGCGGGCGCGCCGGAAGGGGCGTGGACGAACCTGTTTATCTCGTCTGAACAGGTAGCGAATATCATCGCAGACGATCGCGTGCAGGGCGCAGCGCTAACCGGCTCCGAAAAGGCAGGCAGCGTGGTGGCCGCGCAGGCGGCGAAGCACATCAAGAAATCGACCCTGGAGCTGGGCGGTAATGACGTCTTCGTGGTGCTGGATGACGCGGACCTTGAGAAGGCCGTTAAGATTGGCGTGAATGCGCGACTCAACAACGCCGGGCAGGTCTGTACCGCGGCGAAGCGCTTTATCCTGCATGAAAAGATTGCCGATGCCTTCCTGACCAAATTTACCGAGGCGTTTAAGCAGGTGAAGATTGGCGATCCGCTGGACGAAAGCACCACGCTGGGGCCGCTCTCTTCCAAAGATGCGCTGGAAACGCTGACCAAACAGGTTAACGAGGCGGTGAAAAACGGCGCCACGCTGCACTATGGCGGCAAGCCGGTGCAGCGCGACGGTAGCTTCTTCGAACCGACGATCCTGACGAATATCTCCCGCGACAACCCGGCGTACTTCGAAGAGTTCTTCGGCCCGGTGGCGCAGATGTACGTGGTGAAAAACGACGACGAGGCGGTCGCGCTGGCGAACGACTCCCACTACGGCCTGGGCGGGGCGGTGTTCAGCCAGGACATCGAGCGCGCGAAGAAAATGGCGTCGCGGATCGAGACCGGGATGGTGTACATCAACTGGCTCACCGATACCGCAGCAGAGCTGCCGTTCGGCGGCGTGAAGCGCTCCGGCTACGGACGCGAGCTGTCGGATCTGGGGATCAAAGAGTTTGTGAACCAGAAGCTGGTGGTGGTGCGTAAGTAAGCGGTCATAAAAAACCTGCCGGTTGGCAGGTTTTTTTTCAGTTGATTACTGGACTTCGATCTTGTCCCAGCCGCTTTTGAACATGCAGCTGTCGACTAACGTATCCCGGCGATATTCATTCGCGTCTTCAACCGTGTAGCTCGTGGAAATATCCTTTTTCTTGTTCTTTTTGTCCGTTTTTTCCGAGCTCGAACCGGTCACTACGTTATCCGGAGGCAGATCGATCAGGGCTTGCGCTTCGCATTCCGTGAGCTTTTTATTCATCTCAGCGTCGGTCACGCCCGGTTTTACCCATTTGTACTGGACGCAGCCGGTGAGCATCAGCGTGAGGCTCAGAACGCAAAGTGCGGTAATGCGGCGTTTCATTAGAAGGTTACTCCACCGCCTACATATGCGCCGTCAATCAGGGTGTGGTTTGGACGACCATCTTTGCCGTCAACGCTCACGTGGCGGTAGCCCACTTTCAGCGTAACCGGTTTGATTGGGGTCCAGCTTACGCCGCCGTTAGCTTCAACGTAGTTTTTCACGCTGTTGTTCAGGCCTTCAGGTGCCACATAGCCTTCGCCATAGACGTGGATGCTGTCGGTCAGCGCAACGTTTACGCCGCCGCCAATCGGGAAGGCCACGCCGTTATCGCCTTTTTTCGGGCCGATGTAGATGGCCTTTGCGCCCGCATTCAGCATCACCGGGCCCACTTCCAGATTGTAACCTGCGCCCACGCCACCGGTCTGGGTACCGTCGTCGGTGTTTTTCAGCCAGTTGCTTTCGAGATAAACACCGGAGGAGGATTTGCCCATTTCCAGGTTGAGGTTAGTAAAGTTTTTACCCTGCTCAATGCTGCCGCCCATTGCCAGTGCGGAACCCGAGATGGCGGTCAGTGCAGAAAGAAGAAGAATGTTCAGTTTTTTCATGATTCGTGCCTCATCATCAAATTAATCTGGGGGCACCTTAACAAGCGATGTTTATGACTGCAAATGTGATGCAAATCGACTTTTCATGCTGGGTTTGTTAATTTTTTTATCTTTATTTGTAACGCTGAGGTTGGGTTGTCGGTGTGTCAACGCGCATATTTCAGGCGTTGAGGAACAGTTTAATTTTTTGACTAAACGAAATCTGAACGAGCCAGGGATAGTGGTTTGAGATGAATTAATTGGGCTTCTAATAATTTCCAATTCCATTTCTAAAATCACATAAAAAAACAAATTTTTACATTTTTATGGTCATTATTCGCTCAAATGCCCGGCCACGCTTCCTTTCCATGTCATTTTTCTGACACGTTTGTTCATTACGTTGTGGGCTTCACTTTCTGGATGCTAACAATATGAAAAGAAAAATCATTCCTGTGCTTATCGGCTGTACGCTCTCTTTCTCTGGCCTGGCGGCGCAGCCCACGGCTGAGCGCTATGTTGTCAGCTTCCCTGACGGCTCACACGTGAAATACAGCGGCGCGTTTGCCGACGCGTTTCCAAATGGACTCCCGGTAGGGATTGGCTCCGGCCTGCTGTTTACGGGCAAGCAGGGCGATGCCCTGACCTTCGCGACCGTGACCGATCGCGGTCCCAACGCCGATGCGCCCAAAATGGGCAAAAACGAAGCCAAAATTTTTGTCACGCCGGATTTCGCGCCGCTGCTGATGACCATCCGCGTCCAGAACGGCAAAGCTGAGGCTGTCGACGCCCGTCCGCTGCATGATGATAAAGGCGAGATTAACGGCCTGCCGCTGCAAAGCGGCGTGATTGGATCCACCAATGAGGTAGCGTTCAGCGATACCCTTAAAATTCTGAAGGGTGACAACCGCGGGCTGGACACGGAAGGCATCACCCCGGACGGCAAGGGCGGCTTCTGGCTGTGCGACGAGTATGGCCCGTTCCTGATTAACGTCGACAGCAAAGGGAAAATTCTGGCGATCCACGGGCCGCAGGCGGCAGAAGGGGAAAAATCCATCGCGGGCGGTCTGCCAAACGTTATCAAGTGGCGCCAGCCGAACCGGGGCTTTGAAGGCCTGACCCGGATGCCGGACGGGCGTATTATCGCCGCCGTGCAAAGCACGCTGGATATCGACGGCAAGAGCAAAAAGCAGGCGCTGTTTACGCGTCTGGTCAGCTTCGACCCGGCGACCGGGAAAACCGCGATGTACGGCTATCCCATCGACAGCGCGGCCTACAGCAAAAACAGCGACGCTAAAATCGGCGACATCGTGGCGCTGGATGACCAGCACATCCTGCTGATTGAGCAGGGTGAGGATAAAAATGACGCGATGCGTAACCTTATCTACAAGGTGGATCTCAGCAAGGCGAGCGACCTGACCGCCTTCGACAAGCCGGGCGAGTACCCGGAGTTTGATGATGAGAAAACCCTGGCGCAGCGCGGCATTACCCTTGCTGCAAAAACGCAGGTTGTCGATCTGCGCGCGCTGGGCTGGAAGCAGGAGAAGGCCGAAGGGCTGGCGCTGATCGACGGCAAAACGCTTGCGGTGGCGAACGATAACGACTTTGGCGTGAAGGTGGCGATGCAGCACCCGGTCGAGGGCAAAAAGCTCAAGGATTATCGGGTGAACGCGGAAGGCAAGCTGACGCTGGATGATAAACCGGTGGAAACCACGCTCAGCGTGAAGCCGCTGAAGAAGCCGGAATCGGACAGCGAGCTGTGGATTGTGACGCTGCCGGAGGCGTTGAAATAATACCAGGGCTTACCCCTCACCCTCTCCCCAAAGGGGAGAGGGGAAGCAAGGCGGTTATTTCTGTAGACCCGCAAACGCCGCCCGGATTTCTTCTTCCGGCAGCTGGATACCGATAAACACCATCACGCTGTGCGGCGCTTCATCCCCCCACGGGCGATCCCAGTCGGCGCTGTACAGGCGCTGCACGCCCTGGAACAGCAGGCGGTTTGGCTCGCCGTCGATCCACAGCATTCCTTTGTAGCGCAGCAGCTTGTCGGCAAACGACAGCAGCAGGTTTTCCATCACGCGGGAGACCTCGCCGATGTCCACCGGATAGTCCAGCTCCACCACAATCGACGCCACGTCGTTTTGCTTGTCGGATATAAAGTGGAAGCGCGGTTTCGCGGTGACGTTCTCCTCCAGCATAAAGCCGTTGGTGTTAAACAGCTGGGCCAGGTCGATATCGCCATGCGTCACCGTATAAATCGGCGCGCGTGAGTTGATGCGCGTCAGGCGCTCGCGCAGTTTTTCGCTTTCGCCCGCCACGTCGGTTTTGGTCAGCAGAATGCGGTCGGCGTAGCCTACCTGAGACTGGGCGATGGTGAACTGGTTCATCTGCTCGTCGGCGTGGACCGCGTCCACGAGGGCAATCACCCCGTCCAGCAGGTAGCGCTGGCAGAGGATCTCATGAGAGAAAAAGGTCTGAATAATCGGGCCGGGGTCGGCCATGCCGGTGCACTCGATCACCAGGCGGTCGAAGTGTATGTCCTCACGATCGCGGCTGTCGAGCAGGTCCAGCAGGGCGTCTTCTAATTCGTTAGAGCGGGTGCAGCAGATG
>NZ_JAWNEU010000030.1:0-5167 GCF_034107645.1 Enterobacter sp. 118C5
CTGCTGTATCGCTCAGAACATAAAATCCATGAGCAAATCCCTCTGGGATCCATAATTGCTTTTTATTTTCTGCAGACAAATGTACGCCAACCCATTTCCCATAATCGGGTGAGTCTTTACGAATATCGACAGCGACATCGAAAACTTCGCCGACGACACAACGGACTAATTTACCTTGAGCATAGGGCTTTAGTTGGTAGTGCAAACCACGAAGTACATTTTTGCTGGATTTAGAGTGATTATCCTGGATAAAATTAACTTCTTTACCAACAGCTTCGTTGAAAATTCGCTGATTGAAACTTTCCATAAAGAAACCACGATCATCACCAAAAACTTTCGGCTCAAAAATTATCACATCGGGTATTTCTGTTTTAATGATATTCATTAATTAATAACCTTTAATCATTTTCAGTAAATATTGTCCATATTGGTTTTTTGACAACGGAGCAGCGAGGTTTTTAACCTGCTCATCATCAATAAATCCTTTGCGGTAAGCAATTTCTTCAGGACAAGCCACTTTCAGCCCCTGGCGCTCTTCAATGGTTGCAATGAAGTTACTCGCTTCAATCAGGCTCTGGTGAGTCCCTGTATCAAGCCAGGCAAAGCCACGGCCCATCATAGCCACGGAAAGCTTTCCTTGCTCCATATAAATACGGTTAATATCCGTGATTTCCAGTTCACCACGTGCTGAAGGTTTTAAATTCTTCGCCATCTCAACGACACTGTTATCGTAGAAATAGAGTCCCGTCACCGCATAATTACTCTTCGGTTTCAGAGGTTTTTCTTCGAGGCTGATGGCGGTACCATTTTTATCAAACTCGACAACACCGTAACGCTCAGGATCGTTCACGTGATAGGCAAAGACCGTTGCACCATTTTCTTTATTAACCGCGGCATCCATCAATTTAGGAAGGTCGTGACCATAGAAAATGTTATCCCCCAACACCAGGGCACAATCATCATTACCAATGAATTCTTCGCCAATAACGAAAGCCTGCGCCAGACCATCTGGGCTTGGCTGGACTTTATATTGCAGATTCAGCCCCCACTGGCTTCCATCACCCAGAAGTTGTTCAAAACGCGGTGTATCCTGCGGAGTACTAATAATTAAGATATCTCGAATACCAGCCAGCATCAGCGTTGAAAGCGGATAGTAAATCATCGGCTTATCATAAATAGGCAATAATTGTTTACTAACAGCCATTGTCACTGGATACAGACGAGTACCAGAGCCACCCGCCAGAATAATACCTTTACGCGTTTTCATTTCATCATCTCTATAGTCATAAGATGCCCACTCCCAGGCATCCCGATCATTATTAAATCGCTGTCGCTGTAAACCACTCAGTCAGCATACGCTTAACCCCCGCGTCCCACTGAGGCAGTACGAGGTTGAAATTCTGCTGGAACTTTAACGTATTGAGGCGCGAGTTTGCCGGACGTTTTGCAGGCGTAGGGTACGCACTGGTCGGCACCCCATGAAGCTGCTTTAATGCCAGTTCAATTCCTGCTTTGCGCGCTTCATCAAATACCAGAGAGGCATAGTCGTACCAGGTTGTTGTACCACTGGCAACCAGATGATAAGTCCCTGCCACTTCAGGTTTATTCAGGGCAATCCGAATAGCATGAGCCGTACAGTCTGCTAATAATTCAGCACCCGTAGGGGCCCCAAATTGGTCGTTAATAACAGACAGCTCAGAACGCTCTTTTGCCAGTCGCAGCATGGTACGCGCAAAATTATTCCCTTTACCGGCATAAACCCAGCTAGTCCGGAAGATCAAATGGCGTGAGCAATTTTCACTTAACGCTTTTTCACCAGCAAGTTTGGTCTCACCATACACATTAAGCGGCGCTGTGGCGTCCGTTTCAAGCCACGGCGTATCGCCATTACCCGGGAATACATAATCAGTAGAGTAGTGAACAACCCAGGCTCCCAATTTTTGGGCCTCTTTGGCAATCGCCTCGACACTCGTGGCATTCAGCAGCTGGGCAAATTCGGGTTCTGACTCGGCCTTATCGACTGCCGTATGCGCAGCCGCATTGACGATGACATCAGGCTTAATGCGGCGCACCGTTTCTGCAATGCCTTCAGGGTTGCTGAAATCACCGCAATACTCCTGCGAATGGACGTCAACCGCAATCAAATTGCCCAGCGGTGCCAGAGCACGCTGTAGCTCCCAACCCACCTGACCGGTTTTACCGAACAGAAGAATATTCATCAAGCGCGATCTCCATAGTTTTCTTCAATCCAAGACTTATAGCTGCCGCTTTTCACGTTCTCTACCCATTTTGTGTTCGTAAGGTACCATTCTACGGTTTTACGAATACCACTTTCGAAAGTTTCCTGAGGCTTCCAGCCCAACTCCTGACCAATTTTCTCTGCATCAATCGCGTAGCGGCGATCGTGACCCGGGCGGTCAGCCACATACGTTATCTGCTCACGATAGGAACCTTCCTTCGGCACGATTTCATCCAGCAATGAGCAGATGGTATTTACCACATCAAGGTTCTGCTTCTCATTGTGGCCGCCGATGTTATAGGTTTCGCCAATCTTGCCCAGGGTTACCACGGTGTATAACGCACGGGCGTGATCTTCTACGTACAGCCAGTCGCGGATTTGGTCTCCTTTACCGTAAACAGGCAGGGCTTTACCCTCCAACGCATTGAGAATGACCAGCGGGATAAGTTTTTCCGGGAAGTGATATGGACCGTAATTGTTAGAACAGTTAGTCACAATGGTAGGGAAACCATAGGTACGCAGCCAGGCACGGACCAAATGATCGCTGGACGCTTTAGAAGCAGAATAGGGACTGCTTGGGGCATAGGCCGTTTTTTCAGTAAACAGCGGCAGTTCAGCTCCCTTGGCCACTTCATCCGGATGCGGAAGATCGCCATAGACTTCATCTGTTGAGATATGGTGGAAACGGAAAGACGCTTTTTTATCAGCATCTAACGCTGACCAGTATTGGCGGCTTGCTTCCAGCAGTACATAGGTGCCAACAATGTTAGTCTCGATAAAGGCTGCCGGGCCGGTAATTGAGCGATCAACGTGGCTTTCGGCCGCCAAGTGCATCACCGCATCCGGCTGGTGCTCTGCAAAAATACGCGCCATGGCATTGCTGTCGCAGATATCGGCATGTTCAAAATGATAGCGTTCGCTGAGTGAGACATCCGCCAGCGATTCAAGATTTCCTGCATAAGTCAGTTTATCGACGTTAATAACAGAGTCTTGCGTATCATTAATAATGTGTCGTACCACTGCAGACCCAATAAAGCCTGCTCCACCAGTGACCAGAATTTTCACGTTTATTTTACTCTTAATGTTTTCAGAAACAATTAATTATATTCCTTCGCCCCGATAACTATCGGAAAGCATCCGGTGCGAGAAACTGACAATCTGCTATATTAACTTACCTTTTCATTCCAAAGTAAATCGCAGATACCGTCGGTTGGATTGAATGCTGCAGGTGCCTGTAAAAGTATCTCTCGCACGCGCTCGTAGTCGAACTGACAGCAGGCGTTGTCGAGGTCGCGGAGAATAATGCTCATCTCACTCCACGGCAACATCACCTCGTTAGCAGTCCTGATACGCGGGTGCTGTGTTGTAGAGACATTGTCGCCAATAAGCAGCTCTTCATACAGTTTTTCACCCGGGCGCAGACCCGTCGTTTTTATCGCAATATCACCATAAGGATTTTTATCATCACGAACGGTGAGTCCTTGTAAGGTAATCATGCGATGTGCAAGATCGATGATCTTGACGGGCTCCCCCATATCCAGGACAAAAACATCGCCGCCCGTACCCATGGCTCCCGCCTGGATAACCAATTGAGCCGCTTCAGGAATGGTCATAAAGTAACGCGTGATATCTTCGTGAGTCAGCGTCACCGGTCCACCTGCAGCAATCTGTTTTTCAAATAACGGCACAACTGAGCCTGATGAGCCTAACACGTTGCCGAAACGAACCATACTGAAGCAGGTTTTACCGGATTCCTTCGCCAGCGCTTGCAGCACCAGCTCCGCCATGCGCTTGGTCGCCCCCATGGTATTGGTAGGGCGAACGGCTTTATCAGTCGAAATCAAGACAAAGTTTTCAACACCGCAACTTGCCGCGGCCTGAGCGCAACTCAACGTACCAAAGATATTATTGCGCACGCCATCAAGTACGTTGAACTCGACAAGCGGTACATGCTTGTACGCCGCAGCATGATAAATTGTATCGACGTTGAATGCTCTGATTAACCTTTCGAGATGCTCTTTATCCTGAACGTTTCCGAGGATTGGATAGATTTTAACCTTAAAATCCTGACCCAGATTCAAATTACGTAGTTCGGAATCAATGGAATAGAGGGAGAACTCGGACAATTCGAACAAAATAAGCTGATTTGGCTTATTTTTAATTATTTGTCGGCATAGTTCAGACCCTATAGACCCCCCTGCCCCGGTAACCATCACTGTTTTCCCGTTGATATTACGGGATATCAGTTCCGGAATGGGTGAGACAGGATCGCGGCCCAGCAGGTCTGTAATAACGACTTTCCGCAAGGAATCAATACTTGCCTTCCCCTCCACCAGATCGACCATTCCCGGTATGGAGAGCACTTCGCACGGCAGACCTTCAAGGGTTTTAATGACTTCGTTTTTTCTGGCCCGACTTGCGCTTGGCATGGCCAGCAGAATTTTCTTCGCTTCGTATTTCTCAACAAGCCAGGGCAGTTTTTCTGGTGCGAAGACGCTTACCCCATGAATCACCTGACCTTGCAGGGCACGGTTATCATCGACAAAAGCAACGGGGTAATATTCGTCCATCTGGCTCAGCGCAGGCAGTAATTGACGACCCGATGCACCTGCACCATAAATAACTACCCGAGTACCCAGATTCAACCCACGATTCACCAACATCCTCATCCCAAGCCGTGATCCGGCAATAAGTAGCAGACCGAATGAGAAATAGATAAAAGGAATCGTTCTCGGCAAATAGAGGTTGGTATAGAACGCTGCGATAATAAGCAAAATGGACGATATGACCATCCCCATCATTACTACTAATAATATCTTGGCCGTAATATAACGAATTACAGCCCGATACAGCCCTAATTTAACAAATATTGCCAGAGTAACTAAAATTATTGAGAAAATAAAAACCCAATGCTCCGTACTATATATC
>NZ_JAWNEU010000031.1:0-2673 GCF_034107645.1 Enterobacter sp. 118C5
GTAGGTTCCCCCGGCATAGCGATTGATACGCCACGCGGTGATCCAGCCCATCTGATCTTCAAGGGCTTTCTCCAGGCTGACCGGCGCGCGCGGCGGATCGTATTTTGCGGCCTGTTCGGGGGGAATGGGTTTATCGGGAGCTGTCAGGCCGAGGGTGATTTCGCGCCATGCATTAAAACGATTGACTAAAGCAGTATCAATATCGAATTCTTTCATTTGGCGTGCATCTAAAATACGCCACCTATCTTGTTGCAGATCCTTTGGTAATGAGGACTTAATTACCTTAAATGGAGCACCTACAGAAAACGCTATAGAATACATATCATGTAAAGCGATTTGTGAAAGTAACAGACTGTCACCGTGACCATTTGCTTTCCCCTGATCCCCCGGCGGATATCCACCACCTAAATCCGAGTGCATTCCCGGATAGACGACTTCCTGGCTGTTCGCCGGATAATGACCATCCGGGCGGCGGATCGAATCCAGCGGGAAACACAGCCGCTGCTCGTGGGAAGAGACCAGGTGGATACACTTTTTAATCAAGCCCCCGTAGATCTTCTCTGCCGGCAGCTCCTGGGTTCCGTCCGCCCAGCCCATATGCCCTTCCGCCACCGGGGCGATATGCGCCACGCCCACCGAGGCCACTGTATCCAGCAGGCCAAGGAACTCCACGCTGAGCGGAATTTTCAGCCCGCCCACCGCCAGACACTGCTCGGGCTTGTCTTTTCCCTCTTCAGGCTTTGGCAGCAATTCGCTGAGCCAGTTGACAAAGGCCCGCGCCGCCGCCGCACCGCGCGAAAAGCCGTACACGTACAGTTTGATACCCAACAGCTTCGGCTTTCCGGGTTCGACCGGTACCAGGGCCTTTTGCAGGGCTGGTGCCATATCCTTATCCTTTAGCAGGCTCTGGAAGGTCTCATAACGGTTAGCGCTGCCGGTCAGCCCAAAAGACGCCATAGAGGTTGCCATTTTGTCCACCGCCGTCCAGCTTTCGTCGTCTGACAGCGCATCCAGGCCCATCGTCCGCTTCAGGGCATCGATAATCCGCAGCAGGCCCCAGTTGATACGGTCCTCCCCGTGGGTCGCCGCCGCCAGCCCCATCATGCTGAAATCCAGATCGTTCACCTCGGGGAAAGGTGTCCCGACGCCGGGAATATAATATTTGTAGTATTTGTCATCACCGCTGCCGCTGGCATCCAGCAGCTCCGCTGTTTTACTCGCCAGCCCCCCGGCATAGCCCTGGCCGATGGTTGCACGGAACAGACGGGCAATATTAGTGGGGTGCTTCGGGTCAGCAATATATAAGTCGTGATTGAGGTTATTGCCGGTGCCGTCAAAAAACAGGCTGATATGCAAAGTTTTACAGCAGGGGGGCTCCACGCGTCGCCCGGCAGCCAGGCACAGCTCCTGCCGGTAGGCCAGCTCGTGGTTATCCTGCTGCGCGCAGTTTGTGCCTACCAGCGCAGCCTGAGCAGGTAGACGCCCCTGAGCCGGAAACGCCGGCGGGAACCACGCCAGATCGGTGATTATTTCGGACATACTTTTGGCTCCGGCATCTGCAGCGGCTCGTTGATTGGGTAGCCAGGCCGGCCGGGGCTCACACAGCTGGTGGTCACTTTCACCTCATCGCAGGGCATAAAGTGGACCGTGATCCCGCAGGTCTTTTGTCCCGTATAGTCTGGAACCGGTACAATTTTGCTATGATTTCGATTACTTTTATCAATTTTCTTTTCCCAGGCCAGATACTTAGCCCTATCTTGGTACCCAGGGAAATCATCTGTGGACGCCTCCCCGCTTTCCCAGTCCACCCTCACAGTCATACCCGGTCGCCATTTCGCCGGCACGCCATAGCAGCAGCCGCCGCCGCCCCCCTGATACGGCCCAATAGCGTCTATCCCCGACTGACCGTCGACGCTGAAATGGTTGATTGCCCATTTGGTGTGATTAATGGCAACAATGGTTCCACCACCGCCGCTCCGGGTTTTAGCTTTCGCCGCAGGCTGACTGCATCCGGTCAGCAACAGGGCACCCAGTACCACGAGGTAATGTCGTATTTTCATTTTGCATTCCTTTTATGAATTAACACGTTACTGCATCCTGCTTAGCCATGCCCTGGTGCAATGGCATGGCTAAGCATTTCTGAAGGGGTATAAAGACCAGCCAGTTATTAAGGTTATTGCCGGTGCCGTCGAAAAACAGGCTGATATGCAGAGTCCTGCAGCAGGGGGGCTCCACGCGCCGCCCGGCGGCCAGGCTAGGCCAGCTCGTGGCTGTCCTGCTGCGCGCAGTTTGTCCCAGCCATAGCGGTCTTGGTAGGTAAACGCCCTTGGGCCGGAAATGCCGGCGGGAACCACGTCAGATCGGTGATTATTTCGGACATACTTTTGGCTCCGGCATCTGCAGCGGCTCGTTGATTGGGTAGCCAGGCCGGCCGGGGCTCACGCAGCTGGTGGTCACTTTCACCTCATCACAGGGCAGAAAGTGCAAAGTGATCCCACAGGTTTTTTGGCCCGTATAGTCCGGGAGTGGTACCACCGCACTGTGCTGCTTATTCTGGGCCTGCATTTTGTTTCGCCACGCATTGTATTTTTCCCTATTTGCAAACCCCGGAAATCCGTCCATATCGCCCACTCCAGTTTCCCAGTCGATTTTGACCGTCATACCCGGCCGCCA
>NZ_JAWNEU010000032.1:0-2389 GCF_034107645.1 Enterobacter sp. 118C5
CCTGAACTCTTCGGCGGCCTGGCGCAGCTGAGTTTGCCCCAGCGCGGCGTCAAAATCCTTCGGCCCCGGCGGGAGCATCAGGAAGCCCTCTTCAGGTTTATGTTTGGCAATTTTTTCCTTGCGCTCTTTCTCAATGTCCTTCTCCAAACCCGCTCTTTTTTTCTCAGACTCCTCTCTAACCAGAGGGTCGCTGTCTTTATCCAGCCCGTTCGCCGCCGAATCGACATAGAAACGCTGGGTCTTGTAGGTTCCCCCGGCATAGCGATTGATGCGCCACGCGGTGATCCAGCCCATCTGATCTTCAAGGGCTTTTTCCAGGCTGACCGGCGCGCGCGGCGGATCGTATTTTGCGGCCTGTTCGGGTGAAATCGGGTCAGTGGGCGAACTCAGACCGAGGGTAAGCTTGCGCCAGGCGTTGAAACGGTTGATTAATTCAGGTGCGACTGCAAATTCTAGCTGCAGCTCAGGAGACATCTGTCGCCATATATCCTTTTGTAAGTCTGTGGGAAGCGACAACGGGGATACTTTTAAAGGAGCACCTGAATTAAACGCGCTTGCATAAAGGTCATGCAACGCCAATTGAGATAAAAGCAATCTATCAAATTCATCCTTTGCTTTTCCCTGATCCCCTGGTGGATAGCCTCCCCCTAAATCCGAGTGCATGCCCGGATAGACCACCTCCAGGCTGTTCGCCGGATACTTACCATCCGGACGGCGGATAGAATCCAGCGGGAAGCAGAGCCGCTGCTCGTGGGAAGAGACCAGGTGGACGCACTTTTTAATTAACCCGCCATAGACCTTCTCTGCCGGCAGCTCCTGGGTTCCGTCCGCCCAGCCCATATGCCCTTCCGCCACCGGGGCGATATGCGCCACGCCCACCGAGGCCACTGTATCCAGCAGGCCAAGGAATTCCACGCTGAGCGGAATTTTCAGCCCGCCCACCGCCAGACACTGCTCGGGCTTGTCTTTTCCCTCTTCAGGCTTTGGCAGCAGTTCGCTGAGCCAGTTGACAAAGGCCCGCGCCGCCGCCGCACCGCGCGAAAAGCCGTACACGTACAGTTTGATACCCAACAGCTTCGGCTTTCCGGGTTCGACCGGTACCAGGGCCTTTTGCAGGGCTGGTGCCATATCTTTCAGCAGGCTCTGGAAGGTCTCATAACGGTTAGCGCTGCCGGTCAGCCCAAAAGACGCCATAGAGGTCGCCATTTTATCCACCGCCTTCCAGCTTTCGTCGTCCGATAGCGCATCCAGGCCCATCGTCCGCTTCAGCGCATCGATAATCCGCAGCAGGCCCCAGTTGATACGGTCCTCCCCGTGGGTCGCTGCCGCCAGCCCCATCATGCTGAAATCCAGATCGTTCACCTCGGGGAAAGGTGTCCCGACGCCGGGAATATAATATTTGTAGTATTTGTCATCACCGCTGCCGCTGGCATCCAGCAGCTCCGCTGTTTTACTCGCCAGCCCCCCGGCATAGCCCTGGCCGATGGTTGCACGGAACAGACGGGCAATATTAGTGGGGTGCTTCGGGTCAGCAATATATAAGTCGTGATTGAGGTTATTGCCGGTGCCGTCAAAAAACAGGCTGATATGCAAAGTTTTACAGCAGGGGGGCTCCACGCGTCGCCCGGCAGCCAGGCACAGTTCCTGCCGGTAGGCCAGCTCGTGGTTATCCTGCTGCGCGCAGTTTGTGCCTACCAGCGCAGCCTGAGCAGGTAGACGCCCCTGGGCCGGAAACGCCGGCGGGAACCACGTCAGATCGGTGATTATTTCGGACATACTTTTGGCTCCGGCATCTGCAGCGGCTCGTTGATTGGGTAGCCCGGCCGGCCGGGGCTCACGCAGCTGGTGGTCACTTTCACCTCATCACAGGGCATAAAGTGCACCGTGATCCCGCAGGTCTTTTGCCCCGTATAGTCCGGTACCGGTACCACCGCGCTGTGCTGCTTATTCTGGGCTTTTATTTTTTTGGCCCAGGATAAAAATTTTTGTTCATCGGCATAACCCGGAAAATCCATTGAGTATCCCACCCCTGTTTCCCAGTCGACTTTCACCGTCATACCCGGCCGCCATTTCGCCGGCACGCCATAGCAGCAGCCGCCGCCGCCCCCCTGATACGGCCCGATGATGTCTATCCCCGACTGACCGTCGACGCTGAAATGGTTGATTGCCCATTTGGTATGGTTGATGGCAACAATGGTTCCACCACCGCCACTCCGGATTTCAGCCTTCGCCGCAGGCTGACTGCAGCCCGCCAGCAGCAGGGCACCCAGTACCACGGGGTAATGTCGTATTTTCATTTTGCATTCCTTTTATGAATTAACACGTTACTGCATCCTGCTTAGCCATGCCCTGGTGCAATGGCATGGCTAAGCATTTCTGAAGGGGTATA
>NZ_JAWNEU010000033.1:0-2046 GCF_034107645.1 Enterobacter sp. 118C5
CGCCGCCGAATCAACATAGAAGCGCTGGGTCTTGTAGGTTCCCCCGGCATAGCGATTGATACGCCACGCGGTGATCCAGCCCATCTGATCTTCAAGGGCTTTCTCCAGGCTAACCGGCGCGCGCGGCGGATCGTATTTTGCGGCCTGTTCGGGTGAAATCGGGTCAGTGGGCGAACTCAGACCGAGGGTTAAACTGCGCCAGGCGTTGAAACGACCGGAAAGAACCTCATCGATAAAAAACTCTTTACCTACGCTCAAAGGCATTTTCCTCCAATCGTCACTTTTTAATTCACTTGGTAAAGAATCCTCAGGCACTTTTAATGGTGCTCCAGCTTGGAACGCCGATGAATACATATCGTGTAAAGCAATTTGTGATAATAACAAACCGTCATCCTCAGCATTCGCCTTTCCCTGATCCCCCGGTGGATACCCCCCGCCTAAATCCGAGTGCATTCCCGGATAGACGACTTCCTGGCTGTTCGCCGGATAGTGACCATCCGGGCGGCGGATAGAATCCAGCGGGAAGCAGAGCCGCTGCTCGTGGGAAGAGACCAGATGGACACACTTTTTAATCAACCCGCCGTAGATCTTCTCTGCCGGCAGCTCCTGGGTCCCGTCCGCCCAGCCCATATGCCCTTCCGCCACCGGGGCGATATGCGCCACGCCCACCGAGGCCACCGTATCCAGCAGGCCAAGAAACTCGACGCTGAGCGGAATTTTCAGCCCGCCCACCGCCAGGCACTGCTCGGGCTTGTCTTTTCCCTCTTCAGGCTTTGGCAGCAGCTCACTAAGCCAGTTGACAAAGGCCCGCGCCGCCGCTGCCCCGCGCGAAAAGCCGTACACGTACAGCTTGACACTTAACAGCTTCGGCTTTCCGGGCTCGACAGGTACCAGGGCCTTTTGCAGGTCTGGTGCCATATCCTTTAGCAGGCTCTGGAAGGTCTCAAAACGGTTAGCGCTGCCGGTCAGCCCAAAAGACGCCATAGAGGTTGCCATTTTGTCCACCGCCGTCCAGCTTTCGTCGTCTGACAGCGCATCCAGGCCCATCGTCAGCTTCAGGGCATCGATAATCCGCAGCAGGCCCCAGTTGATACGGTCTTCCCCGTGGGTCGCCGCCGCCAGCCCCATCATGCTGAAATCCAGATCGTTCACCTCGGGGAAAGGTGTCCCGACGCCGGGAATATAATATTTGTAGTATTTGTCATCACCGCTGCCGCTGGCATCCAGCAGCTCCGCTGTTTTACTCGCCAGCCCCCCGGCATAGCCCTGGCCGATGGTTGCACGGAACAGACGGGCAATATTAGTGGGGTGCTTCGGGTCAGCAATATATAAGTCGTGATTGAGGTTATTGCCGGTGCCGTCAAAAAACAGGCTGATATGCAAAGTTTTACAGCAGGGGGGCTCCACGCGTCGCCCGGCAGCCAGGCACAGTTCCTGCCGGTAGGCCAGCTCGTGGTTGTCCTGCTGCGCGCAGCTTGTGCCAACCAGCGCAGACTGGGTGGGTAAACGCCCCTGAGCCGGAAACGCCGGCGGGAACCATGCCAGATCGGTAATTATTTCGGACATACTTTTGGCTCCGGCATCTGCAGCGGCTCGTTGATTGGGTAGCCCGGCCGGCCGGGGCTCACACAGCTGGTGGTCACTTTCACCTCATCGCAGGGCATAAAGTGGACCGTGATCCCGCAGGTCTTTTGTCCCGTATAGTCCGGAACCGGTACCACCGCGCTGTGCTGCCGATTATTAGCACTCATTTTTTTTTCCCAGGCCCGATACTTAGCTGTATCCGCAAACCCAGGAAAACCTTTCATTGAGGCTTCTCCGCTCTCCCAGTCAACCTTAACCGTCATTCCGTGCCGCCATTTCGCCGGCACGCCATAGCAGCAGCCGCCGCCGCCGCCCTGCCAGGGACCAATAGCATCAATCCCCGACTGACCATCGACGCTGAAATGGTTGATTGCCCATTTGGTATGGTTGATGGCAACAATGGTTCCACCACCGCCACTCCGGATTTCAGCCTTCGCCGCAGGCTGACTGCAGCCCGCCAGC
>NZ_JAWNEU010000034.1:0-1784 GCF_034107645.1 Enterobacter sp. 118C5
ATAATGCCCCCATCACGATTTTGCCCCCAAATTTTCCCCCAAAATTCACGCTTTTGCGTAGCTCCTTCCAGTTTCGTAACACACCGCTTTACACCTCTCTACCCGATCATCATAATCGCCACGAATCCGTTTGTAAGACTTAACCAGCGCGCTGATTTTTCTCCCTGCCCTATACTTTCAGTCTGACATCCGACTGGAGGTTTCTATGTGTGGACGTTTTGCACAAGCCCAAACCCGTGAAGAATATCTTGCCTATTTGGCTGACGAAGCCGATCGCGACATTCCGTACGACCCGGAACCTATTGGCCGATACAACGTAGCACCAGGCACAAAAGTCCTGCTGTTGAGCGAACTTAATGAGCACCTGCATCTCGATCCGGTCCTGTGGTCTTATGCGCCTGAGTGGTGGGATAAAGCACCACTGATAAATGCGCGCGTCGAGACAGCGGCCACCAGCAGGATGTTCAAACATCTCTGGCAGCATGGTCGGGCAATCTGCTTTGCTGATGGATGGTTCGAGTGGAAGAAGGAAGGCGACAAGAAGCAGCCATATTTCATTCACCGGGAAGACGGTCAGCCCATTTTTATGGCGGCGATCGGCAGCACGCCGTTCGAGCGTGGAGATGAAGCAGAAGGTTTTCTCATCGTGACGTCCGCAGCTGATAATGGTCTGGTCGATATTCATGACCGCCGGCCACTGGTTCTGTCGCCTGAAGCGGCCCGGGAGTGGATGCGCCAAGATATAGGCGGGAAAGAAGCTGAGGAGATAGCCGCCGATTGTGCTGTGCCAGCTGACAAGTTTATCTGGCACGCTGTGTCACGCGCCGTGGGCAATGTGAAGAACCAGGGTCCGGAGCTAATCGAGGCATCACAATCGTAAGGTCAAAAGAAACATGTCACGTCTGAAATGAGCGAGTAACTGACTTCGATTTAAATGAATTACAAGGCTTCAAATGTTACTGGTACAAATTTCTAAGATGCATACAGTCATACTAAGTGTTTAAACAAGGTTCTGGACTATGGCTAATCCATCAGTTAAGTTTGTTTGCGATCCGTCGCTTTCCCGTATCAAGAGCCACTTTTTCCCGTATTATGTTTTTAAGGATAATTCATGAGTAATGGAGCACCATCCCTTCTTAGTCAATTAATAATTGCCATAATCTCTATATCTTTAGGGTCATTTCTTTTTGCTGGGATTCTAGAAAGTTACAAAAAAGATCAAGGTCTTCAGGAGGAGCTTATAAAGGATTACTTCAGGCCAATGATGGAATTACAAAGTTCTTGTTCAACTTCACATAATGAACTATTCCTAAAGTATGGAGAGTTATCTGGTTCTTATCAGCTCATGTCTAATGAAATAGTACATATGACAATGACCCCTGATTCAAAATTAGGCCAATATTATGAAGCTCTCCCAATGTCTATTATTAAAGCAAATACAGAGTTAAAAAAAGGAGTTGAAGAGCTTGAAATGATAGTAAAAAAATGCAAGACCGATTTATTCCTCAAGTACGAAGAGCTTGCATTAGTTACTGGTTCATATCCAGAGTTTAAGAGCTTAGCGAAAAATTATACAAATACGATTAACACCATCTATTTAGAAAGACAAAAAAAAGCCAAGGAAAATACAAAAAACATAGACCCTAATCAACTAATGCCATTGATGCGGAAATTTATTGCTTTGGATCTATCCACCAATGCAAACAAATCCATGCTTGCCAATGAAATGGATAACATATCTAAACTAACTACGCAGCATAGTTTGATAATGGCAGAGTATGAGG
>NZ_JAWNEU010000035.1:0-1711 GCF_034107645.1 Enterobacter sp. 118C5
TGCTGGAGGTATCAGAAGTGCGAATGCTGACATAAGTAACGATAAAGCGGGTGAAAAGCCCGCTCGCCGGAAGACCAAGGGTTCCTGTCCAACGTTAATCGGGGCAGGGTGAGTCGACCCCTAAGGCGAGGCCGAAAGGCGTAGTCGATGGGAAACAGGTTAATATTCCTGTACTTGGTGTTACTGCGAAGGGGGGACGGAGAAGGCTATGTCAGCCGGGCGACGGTTGTCCCGGTTTAAGCGTGTAGGTGTGTGTTCCAGGCAAATCCGGTTCACTCTAACACTGAGGCGTGATGACGAGGCACTACGGTGCTGAAGTGATAAATGCCCTGCTTCCAGGAAAAGCCTCTAAGCATCAGGTAACACGAAATCGTACCCCAAACCGACACAGGTGGTCAGGTAGAGAATACCAAGGCGCTTGAGAGAACTCGGGTGAAGGAACTAGGCAAAATGGTGCCGTAACTTCGGGAGAAGGCACGCTGATATGTAGGTGAAGCCCCTGCGGGCGGAGCTGAAATCAGTCGAAGATACCAGCTGGCTGCAACTGTTTATTAAAAACACAGCACTGTGCAAACACGAAAGTGGACGTATACGGTGTGACGCCTGCCCGGTGCCGGAAGGTTAATTGATGGGGTTAGCGGCAACGCGAAGCTCTTGATCGAAGCCCCGGTAAACGGCGGCCGTAACTATAACGGTCCTAAGGTAGCGAAATTCCTTGTCGGGTAAGTTCCGACCTGCACGAATGGCGTAATGATGGCCAGGCTGTCTCCACCCGAGACTCAGTGAAATTGAACTCGCTGTGAAGATGCAGTGTACCCGCGGCAAGACGGAAAGACCCCGTGAACCTTTACTATAGCTTGACACTGAACACTGGTCCTTGATGTGTAGGATAGGTGGGAGGCTTTGAAGCGTGGACGCCAGTCTGCGTGGAGCCGTCCTTGAAATACCACCCTTTAATGGCTGGTGTTCTAACGTGGACCCGTAATCCGGGTTGCGGACAGTGTCTGGTGGGTAGTTTGACTGGGGCGGTCTCCTCCCAAAGAGTAACGGAGGAGCACGAAGGTTAGCTAATCCTGGTCGGACATCAGGAGGTTAGTGCAATGGCATAAGCTAGCTTGACTGCGAGAGTGACGGCTCGAGCAGGTGCGAAAGCAGGTCATAGTGATCCGGTGGTTCTGAATGGAAGGGCCATCGCTCAACGGATAAAAGGTACTCCGGGGATAACAGGCTGATACCGCCCAAGAGTTCATATCGACGGCGGTGTTTGGCACCTCGATGTCGGCTCATCACATCCTGGGGCTGAAGTAGGTCCCAAGGGTATGGCTGTTCGCCATTTAAAGTGGTACGCGAGCTGGGTTTAGAACGTCGTGAGACAGTTCGGTCCCTATCTGCCGTGGGCGCTGGAGAATTGAGGGGGGCTGCTCCTAGTACGAGAGGACCGGAGTGGACGCATCACTGGTGTTCGGGTTGTCATGCCAATGGCACTGCCCGGTAGCTAAATGCGGAAGAGATAAGTGCTGAAAGCATCTAAGCACGAAACTTGCCCCGAGATGAGTTCTCCCTGAGACTTTAAGTCTCCTGAAGGAACGTTAAAGACGATGACGTTGATAGGTCGGGTGTGTAAGCGCAGCGATGCGTTGAGCTAACCGATACTAATGAACCGTGAGGCTTAACCTTACAACGCCGAAGGTGTTTTGGCGGTGAGAGACAC
>NZ_JAWNEU010000036.1:0-1207 GCF_034107645.1 Enterobacter sp. 118C5
TCGCTCGCCGCTACTGGGGGAATCTCGGTTGATTTCTTTTCCTCGGGGTACTTAGATGTTTCAGTTCCCCCGGTTCGCCTCGTTAACCTATGTATTCAGTTAACGATAGTGTGTCGGAACACACTGGGTTTCCCCATTCGGACATCGCCGGGTCAAAGGTTCATATCACCTCGCCGGCGCTTTTCGCAGATTAGCACGTCCTTCATCGCCTCTGACTGCCAGGGCATCCACCGTGTACGCTTAGTCGCTTAACCTCACAACCCGAAGATGTTTCACTTCTGATTGCGAAAATTTGAGAGACTCGAACACACATTAACTGTGTGTCGTTTCAATTTTCAGCTTGATCCAGATTTTTAAAGAGCAAAACTTCGCAGTGCACCTTTTCAGGTTCACTCTGAAGTTTTCTTGTGTTCGCAGTAAAAGATGGTGGAGCTATGCGGGATCGAACCGCAGACCTCCTGCGTGCAAAGCAGGCGCTCTCCCAGCTGAGCTATAGCCCCATCGTTTGTAATCTCTGTACCGCTCATCCTTTAAAAGGAGTTTGGTAGGCCTGAGTGGACTTGAACCACCGACCTCACCCTTATCAGGGGTGCGCTCTAACCACCTGAGCTACAAGCCTGCAGAGATTTTTACTGCTGTTTTTCATCAGACAATCTGTGTGAGCACTGCAAAGGCAGGTTCTTTAAGGTAAGGAGGTGATCCAACCGCAGGTTCCCCTACGGTTACCTTGTTACGACTTCACCCCAGTCATGAATCACAAAGTGGTAAGCGCCCTCCCGAAGGTTAAGCTACCTACTTCTTTTGCAACCCACTCCCATGGTGTGACGGGCGGTGTGTACAAGGCCCGGGAACGTATTCACCGTGGCATTCTGATCCACGATTACTAGCGATTCCGACTTCATGGAGTCGAGTTGCAGACTCCAATCCGGACTACGACGCACTTTATGAGGTCCGCTTGCTCTCGCGAGGTCGCTTCTCTTTGTATGCGCCATTGTAGCACGTGTGTAGCCCTACTCGTAAGGGCCATGATGACTTGACGTCATCCCCACCTTCCTCCAGTTTATCACTGGCAGTCTCCTTTGAGTTCCCGGCCTAGCCGCTGGCAACAAAGGATAAGGGTTGCGCTCGTTGCGGGACTTAACCCAACATTTCACAACACGAGCTGACGACAGCCATGCAGCACCTGTCTCAGAGTTCCCGAAGGCAC
>NZ_JAWNEU010000037.1:0-1024 GCF_034107645.1 Enterobacter sp. 118C5
GTCGCTGCCGCAGCTTCGGTGCATGGTTTAGCCCCGTTACATCTTCCGCGCAGGCCGACTCGACCAGTGAGCTATTACGCTTTCTTTAAATGATGGCTGCTTCTAAGCCAACATCCTGGCTGTCTGTGCCTTCCCACATCGTTTCCCACTTAACCATGACTTTGGGACCTTAGCTGGCGGTCTGGGTTGTTTCCCTCTTCACGACGGACGTTAGCACCCGCCGTGTGTCTCCCGTGATAACATTCTTCGGTATTCGTAGTTTGCATCGGGTTGGTAAGCCGGGATGGCCCCCTAGCCGAAACAGTGCTCTACCCCCGAAGATGAGTTCACGAGGCGCTACCTAAATAGCTTTCGGGGAGAACCAGCTATCTCCCGGTTTGATTGGCCTTTCACCCCCAGCCACAGGTCATCCGCTAATTTTTCAACATTAGTCGGTTCGGTCCTCCAGTTAGTGTTACCCAACCTTCAACCTGCCCATGGCTAGATCACCGGGTTTCGGGTCTATACCCTGCAACTTAACGCCCAGTTAAGACTCGGTTTCCCTTCGGCTCCCCTATACGGTTAACCTTGCTACAGAATATAAGTCGCTGACCCATTATACAAAAGGTACGCAGTCACACCCGAAGGTGCTCCCACTGCTTGTACGTACACGGTTTCAGGTTCTTTTTCACTCCCCTCGCCGGGGTTCTTTTCGCCTTTCCCTCACGGTACTGGTTCACTATCGGTCAGTCAGGAGTATTTAGCCTTGGAGGATGGTCCCCCCATATTCAGACAGGATACCACGTGTCCCGCCCTACTCTTCGAGTTCACAGCAAGTGTGTTTTCGTGTACGGGAGTATCACCCTGTACCCTGCGACTTTCCAGACGCTTCCACTAACACACAAGCTGATTCAGACTCCGGGCTGCTCCCCGTTCGCTCGCCGCTACTGGGGGAATCTCGGTTGATTTCTTTTCCTCGGGGTACTTAGATGTTTCAGTTCCCCCGGTTCGCCTCGTTAACCTATGTATTCAGTTAACGATAGTG
>NZ_JAWNEU010000038.1:0-734 GCF_034107645.1 Enterobacter sp. 118C5
AACTTAAGCTATGCTTTATTTTTTTATACGCTAATTATAAACTAAAGGTTTGGTATTACATAATGCATATTCTAGAACAATATCTCCGAACAGTGTTATTGCAGGAAGATAGAATCACAGATTATGAAAGGGAACAATACCCCTATAACATTCCAGCTTTGAAAAATTTTCATTGTATGGATCTGCATCCGCGGGTAACTTTTCTCATGGGAGAAAATGGTAGTGGAAAATCAACTTTGGTTGAAGCTATTGCAATAGCCGCAGGATATAATGCAGAAGGAGGGTCACGTAATTTTAACTTTCATTCAAATGAAAGTCATTCTTCACTTCATCATGCAATTCGACTAGTAAGAGGAGTAAGGCGACCAAAAGATGGATTCTTTTTCAGAGCTGAAAGTTTTTATAATGTTGCAACAGAGATTGATAGTTTAGGTGTGCAAGGAGCCTATGGTGGACGTTCCCTTCACGAACAATCGCACGGGGAATCTTTTATGTCATTATTATTGAACCGCTTTGCACCGAATGGCCTGTATATTTTAGATGAACCTGAGGCAGCTTTATCACCTACCAGACAAATGGCTGCGCTCGCTCATATCCATCGCTTGGCTCAGAGCAATTCACAATTTATAATAGCAACCCATTCTCCTATACTAATGTCATATCCAGATTCGAAAATATTGCATTTTAGTGAAAACGGGATTGAATCTATTAAATTAGAGAATACAGATCATTAC
>NZ_JAWNEU010000040.1:0-647 GCF_034107645.1 Enterobacter sp. 118C5
CCAAGTCTCTGAGTGAACATACGTAATTCATTACGAAGTTTAATTCACGAGCATCAAACTTAAATTGAAGAGTTTGATCATGGCTCAGATTGAACGCTGGCGGCAGGCCTAACACATGCAAGTCGAACGGTAGCACAGAGAGCTTGCTCTCGGGTGACGAGTGGCGGACGGGTGAGTAATGTCTGGGAAACTGCCTGATGGAGGGGGATAACTACTGGAAACGGTAGCTAATACCGCATAACGTCGCAAGACCAAAGAGGGGGACCTTCGGGCCTCTTGCCATCAGATGTGCCCAGATGGGATTAGCTAGTAGGTGGGGTAACGGCTCACCTAGGCGACGATCCCTAGCTGGTCTGAGAGGATGACCAGCCACACTGGAACTGAGACACGGTCCAGACTCCTACGGGAGGCAGCAGTGGGGAATATTGCACAATGGGCGCAAGCCTGATGCAGCCATGCCGCGTGTATGAAGAAGGCCTTCGGGTTGTAAAGTACTTTCAGCGGGGAGGAAGGCGATAAGGTTAATAACCTTGTCGATTGACGTTACCCGCAGAAGAAGCACCGGCTAACTCCGTGCCAGCAGCCGCGGTAATACGGAGGGTGCAAGCGTTAATCGGAATTACTGGGCGTAAAGCGCACGCAGGCGG
>NZ_JAWNEU010000041.1:0-542 GCF_034107645.1 Enterobacter sp. 118C5
TGATTGCCCATTTGGTATGGTTGATGGCAACAATGGTTCCACCACCGCCACTCCGGATTTCAGCCTTCGCCGCAGGCTGACTGCAGCCCGCCAGCAGCAGGGCACCCAGTATCACGAGGTAATGTCGTATTTTCATTTTGCATTCCTTTTATGAATTGACACGTTACTGCATCCTGCTTAGTCATGCCCTGTGCAATGGCATGGCTAAGCATTACTGAAGGGGCCTAAAGACCAGTCAATGACTAAGGTTATTACCAGTGCCGTCAAAAAACAGGCTGAGATGCAGCGTCCTGCAGCAGGGAGGCTCCACGCGTCGCCCGGCGGCCAGGCTAGGCCAGCTCGTGGCTGTCCTGCTGCGAGCAGTTTGCGCCAACCAGCGCAGCCTGAGTGGGTAAACGCCCCTGAGCCGGAAATACCGGCGGGAACCACGCCAGATCGGTGATTATTTCGGACATACTTTTGGCTCCGGCATCTGCAGCGGCTCGTTGATTGGGTAGCCAGGCCGGCCGGGGCTCACGCAGCTGGTGGTCACTTTCACCTCA